>CAZMHH010000026.1:0-44066 GCA_964566035.1 uncultured Thermodesulfobacteriota bacterium | reverse complement strand
TCCCAGCGAATTGCAATTGCAACACAGTCTCCGACGGGAGAGGGTTGGGGTGAGGAAGATTAGAAAGCAATTACAGGACGTTACGAATACCACCCGCCGCCACTTTTAGTATTTTAAGAAAAATTTGACTTTTTACGGGTCCATCTTATTTGACAGAAAGGAAAAATATGAACAAGCAAAAAGTATCAGCAATTATCCTGGGGCTCTTTTTTTCTTTTACCATGTTCTCAGCATCGAACGTATCTGCAGAAACAGAGTCCTCACTGTTTGACAGTGTAAGGGGGAAACAGTATGTCACATTTGGTATCTCAACGGGCGCTATTCCTTTTTATAATGAAGTATTTGTTTTTAATAGTGACGGGAGTTTTGTATTGAAAAAGCTTGAAAACTACGGAAAAGGCGAATATTATCTTTTTTTCAACAACTTTTTCTATTTTATCTTTAACAACCGAAGCGGCATTGACATACAATACGTTGAAGGGTTTGGTTTCTCCGTTTTTACTCCCATTGGAAGTATCATTACAGGTTTCGGAGTTTTCATGATAGACTATGAACTTGCGCCTACTTTGTTTATGGGGTTGGAAGTATTTCAAGAATAAAGATAAAAAAACTGAAATTATTCTGTTGAGATTTTGAAAAGTTATAATGAGAACCAACAGAAAAGATTTTTGCTTGGGCAAATTCCTTTTTATCTTGACATATACATGGGAAAAGTAGTAGGTTATAAGAATGTATTATTTTGTAGGTATGCATGTAATATAAGATTTAACTTGTTCTATGATTATATTTTATGTCTCTTTATAAAGGCAATGGTGAAGAATCGAAAATAGTGTTTATAGAGTCTTTTAAGCTTTTTTATGAATGACAAGACGAAAATAATATTTAAAAGGAGTTTTATCTGTTATGGCGGCTAATTATGATTTAGTAGTTGTAGGCGGGGGACCGGCGGGACTTGAATCTGCAAAAACAGCAGCAGAAAACGGGCTGAAGGTAGCGCTGCTTGAGAGGAAGAGCCATCCGGCAAAGATACAAAGGTCATGTGCCCAGATGTTTCTTATGAACATGGACAGTTTTTACAATGAGCATATGTATTTTTCAAAAGAAAGGAATAAATGGGTCTTTCCTGTAAATAATTTTTCAGTCAATTACAAGGGCAGATACAGAGATTTTTATGCCTGTCATTTTATTTCTCCAAATGCAGAGGACAGGATTGAGATAGGGGATTACGAGGCAAACGCTTCCGGAGTCGGAAGACCTGCTGCAGTGTTTGATAAAGGGGAGCTTCTTGAAGGGCTTTATACAGAGGGTGTTGAGGCAGGAGTTGAATTTTTTCTTGAAAGAAATGTAACCCATGTCAGCAGTACAAATAACGGTGTTGAAATAAAGACAGCAGAAGGGGACAGATTTACAGCAACATTCTGTATTGCTGCTGACGGTATCAACTCCCGTCTTGCGCGTGTTTCAGGGCTGAATAAAGACAGGCTTTTTATCAATACCAGGAAATGTCTGAGCTACTATATTACCGGAGTAGAATTTGACCGTTCAGAGGCTATTTTTCTTGGAATAAGCTGGGACAAGACAAAACTTGGACCTGTCCCATTCTGCCTTATGCCCAGTGTTTACAGTGAAGATGAATACTGGTTTTTTGTCAGCGGGGAGGAACAGTTTGATTTTTTAACTAAACAGAGTAACTTCAAAAAGTGGTTTCCCAACCTTGAAATTACTCATATGAGATCATGTGTTGTGAATAACTGGAGCCCTGCAAAAGAACCTTTCAAGGATAATATTTTATTTGTTGGAGACAGCTGCTGGTTTTCAGAAGCAGAGAATTCGGGTGCGCTTTTGTCAGGACACAAAGCAGCAAATGCCGTTTGTGAAGCTCTTCACAGAGGTATGGCAAACCGTGAGGGGGTTAAGAATTATATTTCCTGGTGGAAAAAGAGCTGGACTGATACCCATGACTACAGGGACTTTCTATGCTACCCACTTTTTAACAGGATGTTTACAGAGGATGAATACAACTATCTCCATAATATAGTATCCCAAAAACTTCCCTGGACACTTAACCCTTTTAAACTCTATGAACGTATCAGTCAGGGTATTAAACCTAATCTGAACAAAATCCAGGAGGAACGCCCGGCTCTTGCCAAGAAAATGTCGATGTTCAACCCGGATAATGTTTTACAGCTTATAAAACCGGCAGCAAAGATGGGTTTTCCAAATTATTAATTGGAGAATAGTGTGTTAGAAGTTATTTTTTGTGTTTAGCCGTATGATGTATTCCAGGTTAAAGTAACCCTTTTTATTTGTTATAATTGTATCGGAAAGAATTCCCTGTCAGATCTATTAACTGACAGGGTTTTGCTTGCGGAATAAACATCTCGATAGCTATATTTCTTGATGAGAAAAGTATATATATATTGAACAGGATTTATATTATAAGGAAAAAGGGGGCGCTATAGCAATTTTAAATGATTAACCTTCGCATAGGCGGAGTATGCCAATGGATTTTTGGTATTTTATGAAAGTGGTATTTTGGTAAAAAACATTAGCTATAACGCCCGGATATTAAATCACAGAAAAAAGGTAATGTAAGCCCTTATTATATAGGGCTTATTCCACTATTTCCAATACAACTCTTTTCCGGTGTTTTGCAGAAACAGCCGACAATATGGTTCTTATAGACTGAGCAGTTCTGCCTTTTTTACCGATTACTTTTCCGATATCATCTTTTGCAACCCGTAGTTCAATTACAGATGTCTCTTCACCTTTGACTTCAGTTACAGTAATCTGATCGGGATTATCAACCAGAGCCTCAACAATCTGTTTTACTAAATCTATCATGTCAGTTCCTTTTGAATATAGTGTGTTGGGTTTAAACAAGGACGCCAAAAAATATGAAGAAAGGGAGGATTCCCCAACCGGCACACTTTCTAAACATATATCGACGTCCTTTAGTTAAAAATCCTACCTCATACACCTTCCACAAGGTCGATACCCTGTATTCAGTGCATCCTGATTTGACTTAAACACAGCCGTACAAATTTCACGACAGCGCCTTTCTTTGGTAATTAAACATTGTAAATATTAAGAGCATTATTAAGATATATTTATGATGAAACTTTTCACTGCTTTCGCATCAACCCAAGGATAGCTCTTTTAACCTTAGCATCTGTAATATTAATAACACCTTTTTGTTTTTCCCATTCTGATATTCTGCTCTGACTTCCCTTTATTAACTTAGCAAATTTATGTTGGGAAAGATTAAGTTTCTTTCTTAAATTTATAATATCCTGAGCTGTAACCTTATCACCATCCTGTTTAGGTTTTTTTGATATCGGTTTACCGGGTGATTTCTTTTTCTGAGCAGGTTTTGATTTAACCGGTGTTATCTTTTTTTCAGGTATAAGAGGAGGTTGAGCAATTATTTCAAGAGCCGCTATCCGTTTGGACTGTTCTTTAATAGTCTTTTCAAGTGCTGCGGTAGATTGATTAAATAGTTTTGTTATCTGGTTCAGTTCCTTTTTGGTGATGCGCTGAATTTCATCTTTGATTATTTTGGCGATGTTTGACATGGTAATCCTTTCCTGTTTGGTTGTTATGATTTTTTTTTGGATATTTAAGAAGCCTCCATCAGGGATTATCTGATATTAGCAGGTATTGGGTAGTTGCAGAACCCGGGAATTGAATATAAATGGTTAAAGTTTTTCATATAACATTAATAAAAAAAAGTCAAGTAAAAACAAAATATAAATCTGTTTATCTCGTGCCAAGCGCAGGGCAGATGAAGAAACAGATGAGTTCAAGGATGTCTATCGGTATAGCTCCGGGGTAGAGGCAACCATGTCAGAGTTTGACAGACTAACCGTAGCCAAGCATCTGCGGGTTCGGGGTATGAAGTTGGTTCGGTTCTGTGCCGTGTTAAAAGCCGTTGGTTTGAAAATTTACATATAACTATAAGAGCTCTGTTGCTACTTCTATTATATCCTCTTTTTTAAACTTATTTTTAGGTTATGAAAAAATGGTGGAGATGGGGGGATTCGAACCCCCGGCCTCTGCCTTGCGAAGGCAGCGCTCTCCCAACTGAGCTACATCCCCAAGCGAATTACACAATATACTTGAATAAAATCTTTTCCTACCTCCATAAGGGTTTAATGAACAATCGCTATAAGGATCAATCCAACGACAATGAATAAACCGACAATCAAACTGACCATTAAGACTATTGTAATTAAAAGGTCGTATTCACGAATTGTGCAAGACCTGATTCCTTTATACATATTTTTTTCTTCTGGAAACAGTTCATAGATATTAACTACTCTTTTTCTATGTATAGAAAAGGGGACTAAAAAAGGGGACGGTTCTATTTGTTATGTTACCTGGTATTTTTGGGACTACCCTGCAGTTTCTTTTAACCAGAAATATAATGCTTTCGGGTTAACATTCAAATAAAATCACTGCTGCCATAAGCAATTTCTGTCCCATATCAATTAAACAGAACCCCCTTTATTATCCCCTTAATTACCTGGAACTTGAAGCTTGCAACTATCTGTGCTGACAACTGATACCTGACAGCCAACACCTGCTCTGAGTTGGGTTTCGCTCCACTCAACACCAACCTACGCAACTGATTTGATGTTTTTCCTTATCAGCTTACCAGCTCAACAACTTAACAGCTAAATCCGATAGAGGGGACGAGTTGGCATATTCTGTATCAATCACATTGGTATGAGAGCAAGATAATTGTCTTAATAAAAACTCTTTTAATTGAAATAATCTCTTATTCATCAGGGCAGCCCGTTTACAGCGGAGTGAAAGTATAAGGTAAAAAGAAAACAACAAATCCAGGTTATTCTGAACACAGACCCTTTCACTTTCATCTCAGACGATAGTCTGGCTGTCGCAAGCCTTTGGATTGGTGCCTTTTTTGCTTCATGTAACTATTGTATGTCGATTATGAATAGCAATAAACGGGCTCTGTCCCAATTTTTAATATTTTTACTGAAAGCGCCCGCTCAAGTTTTTTTTACGGTTGTCAGATGCAAGCATAAAAAAACAGGTGTCCGGAATATTGGCAGCCCTGTCGGTATTAAGAGCATTAATAAACTTAAAATGTTTGTCAAGATGTTTTCTGGTTTCCTGACAGGTAAAAAACTGCAGCCCGATCTTCTCAAAAATGATATCATAGGCATCCTTTCTGTCTGTCAGGTTGAAGTCCTCCAGCAGAATAAGCACATCGGCTATTGGCGCAATACGGTCTATGGAGGCATATCCGCCGTAAGGTATGCAGAACCTTTCATAAACCAGAACAGGTGGTGTAAGTTTTTCAATCAGCATTTCAGGCGGGTCCTGGGTAATATCCCAGACAAAATCAAAAATAGTGAGTTCCGGAAAACGTTCTCTCATAGAGTTGCCCACATTTTTTATGCCCGGAGCGCCGTCTGAGAGTATAAATGGGATAGAGATATTATTTGTTTTCATCTCTTGGCAAAGTACCTCCGTCATCTTTCCGGGACCGGAGCCTATTTCAACAACCGATCCAATCTGCCCTGTTTTTAAAATATTTACGACAATGCCGACCAGGGCATCAGCAAATATTCTGTACATTTTACTTTCCGCATACTGCTGATATATAGCCTGCTCATCAGGGCTGTTCCAGTTCCACTGCCCGTGACGGGTTTCATCCATAATCAGATTACACCAGTCCACCAGAAACCGCATTTCGGGCTGAACCGCGTCGCGACTTACCTCTTCACCTGCCAATATTTTTTCAGATATTCTTAGAAAAGGTTCCCAGTCTCCAATATCACTTCTCATTCGCCGGCAGAAATCAGTCAGCGGTTTTTCAGCACAACCTATTATTTTTTCATGATCAATCATTGTATATCTCCTTGCAGTTATTGTGTTACAGTAAACAGGGCATCTGACAATATTTAAAAAGAGATGTCATGCATAGGTAAAAAAATGTTTAAAATCTATATATGAACTAAAAAAGTGTGAACAAACCCCAAAAACAAATCAAGCACCTAACCCTGAAATTGGCTAAGTGCTTGATTTTACTTATGCCCCCGACACGACTTGAACGTGCGACCTAAGGATTAGGAATCCTCCGCTCTATCCAGCTGAGCTACGGGGGCGTTATTTCAGGTCAATAAATGATTATAGGCTTTTCATTAAAAAATGTCAATTTATGTTATTATTGCTGGCAAAAATGTTTTATTTTCAATATTAAGAAGCCTGTCTGGCAGGAGGAGGATCACATTCAGAGCATGGGTTCTGGTGGTTTTCGCAATACAATATTTTCTTCTCTCCTCTTGTGAATTTTCCTACATCTTTAAGCTGTTGCTGACATTTGATATTTGGAGGAGCTGTACAGTAGAACTTTCCATGTACGCAGATATGGTATTCTCCATTACAGCATTCTATCTCTTTTACATCCATTTTCTAAATACTCCGTATGATTATTTAATCAATTATAAAATTTATCATTTATTCTCAAAATAGTCAAAAATAAAGTTTTATTTTTTGTTAAAGCATTACACAATGAAGCCCAGATTTTTTATGGACTACTAATAATGAAATTGATAATTTTGATTGAAAGTGGTAGTTTTTTAATTCGGATGATCCCGTTAAAAGCCCTGCGCTGTCAACTCAAATCCTGCGAAGCCCGGGATAAGACTTACCATAAGGTGCTGAAAAAAAGAGATTTCTCTCTTCGTTCGAAATGACAGAGGAGTGGTTCGCAATGATAATAGGGTTTTCTTGAGATTTTTTAAAGAACCATCAAATTTTATTAAAAAGACTATTTAGCAGAGGAGATGAAATTGAAAAACATTGAAATAGTTCTTGTTGGAACACTTCAATCAGGAAATATTGGCTCTGTCGCAAGGGCTATGAAAAACATGGGTCTTTCAATGCTTAAACTTGTTAATCCGTGTTGCGATGTTGATAAACAGGCTTATATAATGGCAACCCATGGAGAGGAAATACTTGGCAACATAAAGATATTCCCATCGTTGTTAAACGCTGTTGAGGGGTCTGCATCTGTTTTTGGAACAACTGCCAGAGACAGGAGGTGGCGGGACTTTATTACCCCTTGTGAAATGGCTAAAAAAGCGGTCAGTCTTGCACATGCAAATACCGTATCCGTTGTTTTCGGACCTGAAGACAAGGGCTTGAGCAATGAAGAGCTTGAAATATGCAATGAGGTTATTAATATACCTACTATGGATGATGCAGCTTCTCTTAATATAGCTCAGGCTGTGATGATTGTCTGTTATGAGATATTCCTTGCTTCAGGAAGTTATACTAAAAAAGAGAATCAGATTGCTCTTGCACCTGCGGGCAAGGTAGAGGAAATGTATGAACATATAAAGAGTGCTTTGCTTGAAATTGGGTTTGCTGATCCTGAAAATCCAGATCATGTTATAGGGATGTTTAGAAGAATTCTTACAAGGGCGGGGTTGACGGAAAAAGATGTTCAAATGATACGCGGGGTTTTCAGACAGCTTCTCTGGTATATAAATAAGACCAAAAAGGTATTGAAATGAGATAATTTATGGGTATATAAGAACTGTTAACTTGTTGGCTGATAAGCAACACATTATGCTCATCAGTCAGGTATAAGAAATTTTAAGAAGCTGTTCAGGAAAAAAAGAATCTGCAGGCATTTGCACCGAGTACTTCGTCTTTTTCATCCGGGCTTAAAAAAGGTACAGCCCGGGCGGATTTGAGAGAGTCTTTGATTGATGCAAAGGGATAGTCGGTTCCGAAAAAGATCTTTTCCAGTCCGTGTTTTCGCATTATTTTTTCTGCAATCAGCGGTTTTATAAATGGATAGCTAAGGGAAGATTCAAGATGTATATTTGCCTTTCCTGCAATAAACTCCAATACATCGTCCCACATGTTCAACCCACCAAGATGAGCTCCTATTATGATAAGTTCAGGAAAGTCATCTGCAATACGGGCAATCATGTGAGGTCTTGATCGGTTGTCAGGGGAGGGCAGAGGTTCTCCCCCCACATGAAACATTACCTTCAACCCTTTTTTTGCAAGCTCTTCATATAGTGGATATGCAGCGGTTTTATCATCCGGAGTGAAGCATTGAACATCTGGTTGAAACTTGACCCCTTTAACACCGCTGTCTTTGAGCCTTGATATTTCATTCCGGTAGTCTTTAAAAAGCGGGTGAAGGGTTGCAAACTTTATGAACCGCTGCTGATTAAGACCTATAAGCCATGTGTTTAAATCCCTAACCGATGATGGTCCCGGCGCTACCATGTGTATGACAGAATAGTGTACACCGTTTTTATCCATCTGAGATAAAAGGTCAGCGGCAGTGGCAGTACCGTAGGTTCTGACATTGAACATACGGGCAGTATTTGCAAGAATTGACTTAGCCTGATTGTCCGGAAATATATGCGTGTGAGCGTCGATAATCATGATGTTAGGGGTTAGCTCATAAGTTCATAGCTGGTAGCCATAAGCAGCTATCGGTTCTCAGGTGTCAGCTTTCAGCAAAATTCTTAAAAGCATGTACAGTCTCTTCTGGCTCCTGAATTCTGACTTCTGTTTTCAAAGGCTATTTCTCTAAGCTAAAAAATTTTTTGCTGATAAATGCAAAAATACAACCCGTGGGCTGCTTCCTATTCATCAAAACTGTATTTAATGCTCTGATAATTCTGCCTGAACCGGTTGACCTCATTCTTTACATCTTTTTGATCAATAATACATTCCTTCATAAGCTGTGCAATATTGTCCATCTCAGCCTCTTTCATCCCAAAGCGTGTCATTTCAGACAGACCTATGCGAAGCCCCTCGGGGTTCAAGTGATTTTTAAGGGGTTCATGGGGGAGCATGTTCATGTTAAGTATAATGTCATTGTCTTCAAGCCGGGTTGAGACCTTGCTTCCGCCCCCAAAGTTTTTAACGTTTACGGCAACCTGATGGCTCTCTGTAAAACCAAACTCCTTTGCCTCAACGGTAAACCCTTTTTTGTCAAGGCTCTCAGCAAGAGCCTTTGCGTTTTTAATTACCTGTGCCGCATAATCTGTTCCAAACTCCATAACCTCATAAACGCTGAGGGCAAGCTGGGCAAGGGTGTGAAGATGATGATTGCTTGATGATCCGGGGAATACGCCTCTGTCTATTTTTTTCCATACCTCTTCATCGACATTTCCCAGGATTACTCCTCTCTGAGGACCGAAAAATGTTTTGTGGGTGCTGCCGGTAAGGATTGCAGCACCTTCTTCAAGTGGTTGCTGAAAAATCCCTGCTGCAATTAGTCCTAAAACGTGGGCTCCATCATACATTATAATTGTCTTATTTTCCCTGCAAACATCTGCAAGTTCCTTTACCGGATCAGGGAAAAGGAAAAGACTTTTTCCAAAAACAACAATTTTAGGTTTGACTGTTTTTATCAGAAGTTTTGATTTTTCAACGTCCAGGTGATAACCATCAGGAGTAATGGGGAAGTCTATAATATTCTTTGTGAATTTACCCAGAGCACCCATTCTGTGATGGCTTATATGGCCTCCGCCCGGTGTGGAGTTAACCATTACTATATCGTCTTTTTTTACAATTTTACTGAACACAGCTTCATTTGCATTTGTTCCGCTTATCGGACGCACATCGGCAAGCTGTGCGCCAAAGAGCTTCTTTATTGCTGCATTTACATCTGCTTCAATTTCATCTATGTATTTGGTGCCGCAATAGTAGCGCCTGCCGGGATGTCCTTCCGCATAACGGTGGGCAAAGTCTGAGCCTGCAAATGAACTGACAGTTCTGCTTACGGCATTTTCACTTGCAATAAGGTTAATTGTGCTTAATCTCCATTGGTTCTGCTTATCAATAAGTTCAACTGTTTTTTTAAATGCTGCGTGATTCATAATAACTTACTTCTCCTTTTTTATTCTTATTCAATTGATGTGTGTAAAATTAAATCTAAAGGGTTTCTGTCTGTTAATATATGAGTAGAAAGATTAACGGTTATGCAGATTAACCCCCTAGGCTAATCTGTATATTTATCTGTTCACAGCTTACCATTACTTCTTAATTTTCTTTTCTCTTTTACTTCACGCTGCTGCTGCAGTGAAATAAAATGCTGATACGAAGGATCTATTCTGAACAGATACTCTCTCTTGAAAATTAGCAGAATACCTGCTGCAACAAACGGGATGCTCAGCCATTGCCCCATTGTAAGTCCATCATGCAGAATCTGGTACTCCTTAAAAAATTCAACAAAAAACCTGAACGGAAAATATGTCGCAAGAAATATCCCCGACAAAAAACCAGGGGAGATATTTTTCATCCTTTTGTTTATGATTATCAGCATAAGAAGAATTAAAAACCCGCCGATTGCTTCATATATTTGTGACGGATGTCTCAGTGGCCAGTGTGTTATAAGACAGTCCAGATGCCTGATGTTGCAAACCCCTGCAGCAGATTCGCTTGCAATAGCAAAATCAGACTGATTACGGAGAAACTTTACACCCCATGAAACATCGGTAATTCTGCCTATAATTTCGCTGTTAAAAAAATTTCCTATCCTTACAAATGCAGCACCTGATGCGGCGGCAAAGGAAATACTGTCAAAAATAACAAGGACAGGTATTTTCTTGAGCAGGGAGAAGATTATAGCCATAGTAATAAGGCCTATTGCTGCACCATGGCTTGCAAGTCCTCCCTTCCATACCTTAATAATTTCAAACGGGTTGTTAAAATAATATTGCGGTTCATAGAAAAAACAGTGCGCAAGTCTGGTTCCGATTATAACAGAAAGTATTCCCCAGAAAAGAAGGCTGTCTGCAGTCTGTTCGGTAATATTGTTTTTCCTGAAGTATTTAACAATATATAAGTAACCTGTAAGCACAGCACAAACAAAGAATATGCCGTAGTATCTGATCTCTAATGTTCCAAGCTTCAGGAGTGCAGGATCTATGTTCCATACAAAACCATATTCCATAAGTAGGAAACCCGTTTCTTAACTCTTATATTCTTGGCTCTGGTGAGTGTAATATTAACTTAAACCTAAATTGAGCGATTTTCAAGTTTTCAAGGCATTCGCAACGGTTTTTCGCTCATTCTCGACAGGCATCCATGCCTGTCTCCGAGGCATGTCGCACGTTTCACCATCGGAGGTGAAACCTTTGTGCGACATGAATCCGCTGCAAACCATTGCGAATGCCTTGTTCGACGCAACAGGTCTGTACATAATCGCTCAGATTAGGTAAAATATAATATACGTGTTGTAGAAAAATAATGAACAAAAAATATGAAATAATCATCTGCTGGAGCACTGACGATGATGCGTTTATTGCTGAAGTACCTGAGTTGCCGGGATGCATGGCAGACGGAGCCACCTACCAGGAAGCCCTTATAAATGCTGAATGTATTATAGATGAATGGCTGGAAACAGCGGAAAAATTAGGGCGTACCATACCACAGCCAAAAGGACGTCTTGCATACGCATAATTCAACAAAGTAAAAGGCTCCAGATGCAATGCGCGCAAATATGAAGGAATGAGGAGTGGTTGCTGTACGCTGCAATGATCCTGCTATAGCCGCTTTCTACGATGAAAAGAGATAGATTTATGGTGAAGATATTTGAAAATATTGAAGCGCTGTTTTTTGATTTTGGCGGGACACTTGATTCTGACGGGATTGCGTGGAAGGAGAGATTCTTTTCAATTTACCAGAAAAACGGACTGAATATTCAACAACATGTTTTTGACAGGGCTTTCTATGATGCCGACGACAGTCTTACCCTTGAAGACCCTGAAAATTTCTCCTATGAGGAGATTGTGCATGAGCAGGTCAGACGGGTTCTTGAAAATCTGGGAATGAACGATATTAAATTGAAGGAAAAAGTAGCAGGAGTGTTTTATCAAAGCTCAATAGAGAAGATCAATAAAAATATACCTGTTTTAATGAGATTGAAGGAAAGGTTTAAGCTTGGAATAATTTCAAATAATTATGGCAATTTAAAAAGAATTAGTGCTGACAGCGGGCTTATTGAACTTATGGATATTGTCGTTGATTCAAACAGGGTTGGTTTTGAAAAGCCGGATATCAGAATATTTCAATTTGCTTTAAACGGGATTGGGGTGTCAGCCCGAAATTCTATTATGGTCGGGGATTCTCTGAAAAGGGATATGCTCGGGGCAAAGAATGCGGGCATGCCACATGTTTTTCTGGTTTCAAAGGATAGACTTTCGGACGCAGGATCCTGCTGTACGGATGATCCTGTTATATCATCTTTAGCAGAAATAGAGGGGTTGCCTGGTTTATGAAAAAAAATATTAAAGGTGGAATAATTGCCGCTGGTCTTGGGGAGAGGTTTCAGAGTAAAGGAATATCCATTCCTAAGGCTATGATTGAAATTTCAGGAAAACCTTTGATAGGATATACAGTTGATCATTTTATTTTAGCAGGCATAGCAGATATAACAGTTATTTTTAACAGCAGAGGATGCGGTCCGTGTTCAGATTATTTAAAGCAAAACTATTCAAGTATCGATTTTGAAATAATATGCAAAGACACTGAATCATCTTTTGAGAGTTTCTGTGAGGTTGTTAAGAGGGCAGGGGAGAGCAGTATTGTCGTCTCAACAGTTGATTCAATTTTTCAGAATAAAATGATGAATCAGTTTCTGAGGTTTGCTGAAAATATTCCAGATGGATCCATTGTGCTTGGAATGACAGATTATGTTGATGATGAAAAACCACTCTATATTGAGGTTGATGACAACAGCAGGGTAGTAATGCTTGGCTCGGAAAAATCTGGTAATGTAACCTGTGGTTTATATTATCTGAACCCTGGTGTTATGGAACAGGTGAAGAATAAAAGATATTCATCTCTAAGGTACTTTCTTAAAGGGTTGATTGAAAGCGGAGTTCCTGCTTTCGGGTTTCCCATGGATAAAACCTTTGATATTGACACACCTGAAGATGTTATCAAAGCCCAAGAATGGCTAAATTTTTACTCAAAATAATTGTAATACTCAATGCCCAGATGTGTGATTAGATCCTCGTTTATCAGGTATCTCAATGTGTTTTTGAGTTTTGTTAGCTGAATAAAAATGTCGTGTTCTGCATAAACTGAGGGATCGGTCATAGGCGCTTTGAAATAGAATGACAACCACTCCTGAATTCCAGACATTTTTGCCCGTTGAGCAAGGTCTGTGAACAGGACGAGATCAAGGGCAACAGGCGCTGCAAGGATTGAATCGCGGCACAGGAAATCAATTTTAATCTGCATCTTCCTTCCCATCCACCCGAATATGTCAATATTGTCCCAGCCTTCTTTGTTATCACCCCTTGGGGGGTAATAGTTAATCCTTACCTTATGATACAAATCCTTATATAATTCAGGATATATCTCAGGCTGAAAAATTGCATCCAGGGAAGATAGTTTGGTGACTTCTTTGCTTTTGAATGAGTCAGGGTCGTCAAGCACCTCGCCGTCACGGTTCCCAAGAATATTTGTAGAAAACCAGCCGTCAACTCCAAGCATTCTTGCTTTAAGTCCCGGAGCAAGTATTGTTTTGATTAAGGTCTGCCCGGTTTTAAAGTCCTTGCCTGCGATTGAGACCCCTTTTTTTATTGCCAAATCTGTCATGGCTGGAATATCAATACAGAGATGAGGAGCACCGTTTATGTAAGGAATACCGTTTTTGATTGCAGTATAGGCATATACCATGCTTGGAGATATATGTTCGTCATGGTCCTTTAAACCTTTTTCAAAAGCATCAATGTTTTGATGAACCTCTGAAGGGGTGGTATAGGCTTCTGTGGAGCCGCACCAGATCATAACCATACGGTCAATTGAATTATCTGAGGAGAATTTTTTAATGTCATCCTCAAGCATTAAATGGTAGTCCCACCATGTGGATGCTTTTTTAACATTAGGACCATCCAGTTTTTTAACATATCTTTTATCAAATACAGCAGGCATGGGGGTTATTGATTCAAGGTAGTCTTTTACGGAGTCAATCTGTGAGTCATTAAGAACCCCGGCTCTTTTAGCCGCCTCATAGCAGTTGTCAGGGAAAATATCCCAGCCGCAGCATACAATGTCATCAATGTCTGCAAGAGGTACGGCATCTTTAATCTTTGGCTGTCTGTCCTCGTCTCTTCTGCCAAGTCTGATATGACCCATCTGAGATAGGGAACCGAAAGGAGGGTATAGTTTCCTCCTTATAGCTTCAATTCCGGCAAGAAATGTGGTCGTTACAGCACCCATTCCGGGGATAAGGACACCGAGTTTGCCTTTTGTTTCTTTAATTTCAATCTTTTTGTCTGACATGCTTGTATGTCTCCTGTTATTAATGAGGTAAAGGTAACTGTAATGAAGAAACTATAAAAAACCAAATTACTTTAATATATTTCATAAAGAGGGTAATGTCAATAAAACATTAGAAATTTATAATTTTATCAATTGCATATCTTGCTGCTTGGTGGTATATTCAATAATTTATAAAAGCGAGGACAGGGATAATGGTAAAGTTCAAATGCTGGGGAATTTTAAGAGAAAAGGATCATTCTCCTGATAGAGTAAGTGACGATGCCGCTATTTTATATGCGGTTGCAGATAAACTGAGACAAAATGCTCATATAGATGTAACTGTTTTTCCTGCTAACCAGATAAATAATTTTTCTTCTTTGCCGGATATTATTTTTTATATGTGTGAGGAGGAACCGGTTTTGAACCTGTTTTCACAATGGCAGGATAGTGGTGTAATATTTGTAAACAATGTTGAGTCGGTTAAAAACACATTCAGGGAAAATACTCTTGAAATTCTTTCTGATTATTCTAATTATCCAAGAACAGTCAAGGTTTCTACTGATAACCCTTGCCCAAATGGTTTTGAAAGGGTATGGGTAAAAAGAGGCGATTATCATGCCATACAAAAAGAGGATGTTGTATATGCTGATTCAAGCCGAAAAGTAACAGAAATATTGGAGAAATTCAATGCAAGGGGTATTGCTTCCGCCCTTATTCAGGATCATGTTGGTGGTGACTTAATAAAATTTTATGGTGTCAGAGACAGTTTTTCAAACAGCACGAAATGGTTTCACTGGTTTTATCACAAGAATCAGGATTTAAAAGGATATCTGTTTGACGAAAAGCTTTTGGAAACAGTTTGTGAAGAAGGAGCAGACAGACTTGGTCTTGAAATATTTGGAGGAGACGTGATTGTTTCAGAAACCGGAGAACTATGGTTGATTGATGTGAATGCCTGGCCCAGTTTTGCTCTTTTCAGAGATGAAGCCTCAAACTTTATCTCTGATTATATTGTTTCAAGGCTTGAAACATCAATGCAGCAGATAGAGCCAAAAGGTGGGGTTGGAAATATCGGTCTTGCTGTGTACTAACTGGTACGTGTTAAATTGATAACTTAAAGGATAATATATGCAAAAAGGGATTAAAAATATACCAGGACCTGTTTCTAAAGAGATGTTTGAAATTGAAAGCGAGTATATGGCTCCGGGTTTGCAGTCAATTGCTCTTTTTTCGGAGATAGTTGTAAAGGAAGCAAAAGGCGTAACCATTTATGATATCGACGGAAACAGTTATTATGACTTTACTGCCGGAATTGGGGTTGGAAGCATCGGACACTGTCATCCTCATTATGTCAATGTTTTAACAGATCAGATAGCAAAGTCCTGCTTTGGAAGTTTCTGCACAGAGAACAGGGTTGCTTTTTTAAAAACTCTTTCATCAATTACACCCGGGGATTTAAAAAGCATCCAGATGTATTCAAGCGGTGCAGAAGCTGTTGAAGCGGCACTCAGGCTTGCAAAGTCGGTTACAAAAAAATATGAGTTTGCAGGATTCTGGGGTGGTTTTCATGGAAAAACAGGGGGAGTGCTTGGGCTTCTGGCAGACACCGGGTTCAAAAAAGATCTTGGTCCTTTAATGCCGGGTGTTTATGCTACAGGTCCTTTTGCTTATTGTTACCGGTGCCGTTTCAATACCAGTCATCCTGAATGCGGCTTTGCATGTGTTGATTTCTTTAGGGAAAGCCTTAAAACTCAGACCTGTCATCAACTTGCCGCAATTTTAATTGAACCCATACAGGGAACTGCGGGAAACGTTGTTCCGCCTAAAGGATATTTAAAAGCAGTTAAACAGGTTGCAGAGGAGTTTGATGCTCTTCTTATAGCAGACGAGATGATAACAGGGTTCGGAAGAACAGGAAAAATGTGGGGATGTGATCATGACGGGGTTGTGCCTGATGTTATGACCTTAGGCAAAGGCATAGGAGGGGGATTCCCAATGAGTGTTGTTGTATCAAAGAAGGAGTACACAAATGCAAAACCCTTTGGCAATCCAAGCGGCAGTTCATCCAGTTATGGGGGCAACCCTCTTGCATCTGCTGCAGGAAGAGCAGCGCTTGAAATAATTTTAAAAGAGAAACTTGTTGATAATGCTCTCAAGGTGGGAACCTTGATAAAGGATAGACTTCTTGATTTTCAGCAGCAATGCCCATTTGTAGGAGACGTAAGAGGTGAGGGACTCATGATAGGTGTTGAACTTGTAAAAGACCGCAAAACCAAAGAACCCCTTGACAAGAAAATTACCCGCAGACTTTTTCACGAGTGTCTGAACAGAGGGCTTGTAAGCATGTGCTATAACCCTGTTATAAGGATTAATCCTCCTCTTGTAATTTCCGAGAGTGAGGTAGAAGCCTGTGTTGATATTTTTACTGGTGCTGTAAGGGAAGTGACAAGGGGGTTATGAACCGGAAACTGAGAGGCGCTATAATCGGGTTTGGCAATGTGGCTGCCAATGCACATTTGCAGAACTTCCAAAACAGCGATAAATTTGAGATAGTATCAGTAGTTGAAAAATGCAGCAGCAGAATAGGAATCGCAAGAAAACTTCTTCCCCATGCAGAAATTTTTTCTGATCTGAATTCGTTAATCAAAAACATTAAGATTGATTTTGTTGATATCTGCACACCCCCATGCTGTCATCTTGAGGAAACACTTATCTCATTAGAGGCTGGACTGCATGTGCTCTGTGAAAAACCACTTGTAACCTCTCTGAATGAGATAAATCAGATAATAATGCAGCTTGAAAAATCAAAGAAAGTTCTGTATACAGTAAATAACTGGAAATATGCTCCAATCTGGAAAAAGGTGTTTGAGATAATTAACAAGGGGGGCATAGGCAGGATACATTCTGCTTCTCTCAATGTTCTGAGACCTCAGAATTCAGGAGGAGGAGCGACAAACTGGAGAAAGTGTATTGATATTTCAGGCGGAGGTATCATGGTAGACCATGGTTGGCACCATCTCTATATTCTTTTTTCCCTTATGAATGCAATGCCTGATACTGTTTCTGCAAAGATGAGTTACGTGGAGAACGGCTCCATGATTATTGAAGAGACCGCCGAGGTTGATATGCTTTTCAAAGATTCACCCGCGCGACTTTATCTTACATGGCAGGCGGATTGCCGCAGGAACTTTGGTGTTATAAAGGGGGAAAAGGCAGAGCTGCTTCTAAATGATGACAATGTTGTTCTGTCTGTTGCAGGAAAGGAAAAGTCAAAAACCCTGTTTGAGGAACCTCTTTCAGGTGGTTCGCATCACCCTGAATGGATGAAGCCTGTTATGGATGGCTTTTACCGAAATATTGAAACAGGCGACTTTTTCAGTGATAATGTAAGGGAAGCCCTAAACTGTGTGAAGCTTATAGAGCTTTCATACCAGTCTCACCGCAGGGGTTCAAAAGCTCTATCTGTTGATTGACATTTTCATCTTCTTATCTTATCGTTTCTAAGCTGAATATATCCCGTTCTCATGGCAGAATATGGTTCAATGGCATCTTCTTTAAAAGCTTCATATTCACCTATTCGGAACGAGTTTCTATTATGAAATTCAAATACTGAAATGCCAAATGAAACGGGCCAGCTTAAGAAAAAATGTTCAGGCGCACTTAAGGTATCGCCGATGAGACCTGCACTGTCTCTAAGGGTTGATGGTCCAAGAAATGGCCATACTATATAAATGCCGTTTCCAAGTCCATAGTAACCAAGAGTCTGTCCGAAATCCTCATCCTGCATAAGAAGATCATGGTCTCTCTTTGCAATATCAAATAACCCCCCGATACCTGCAGTTGAGTTTACACAAAAACGTGCAAGCTCAATGCCGGCTGACCGGGGTTTTAATTGAAGTACGGAGTTGACAAATCTTACAGGTGTTGAGGCGTTATGGAAAGCATTTCGGATTCCTTTTCTGCAAAATTCAGGAACAATTTTATTATAGGTTTTGGCAATAGGTTTGTAAACCTTGAAATAAAATCTGTAGTTGAATCTGAAAACAAGTCTGTTCCATGATTCAAGCGGATCTGATATTAAGTGGTTATCTTTATCAAATGGATCATAGAAATCATGGTCATTTTCAATGGGCGAAAGGTCTTCATTTGTGTCGGCAAAACAATGATTGAGTGGAATTAATAAAAAGCAAAAAAGTAGGGCAATTATAATTTTTTTCATTTTACTGCATGCTCCTTTAAGTAATTAAGAATAACATAGCATTTTTTCATGAACAGGATCTGATAAAAAATTATTTTAAACCAGGGGTTTTATCTTGAGACAGAGCACATCTGAAACCAATTGTTACACATTTTACTTCAGGTATGTCTTTACCACGCTGTGAAGTTCTGAGGAATCGTTTAAGGCTTTTCCAGCTACCACCACGGAAAACCCTGTAAACTCCTTCAACAGGTCCTTTTGGATTATGCTTTTTAGATGCAGAATAATAGTTTTCACCATACCAGTCCTGACACCATTGCCAAACATTCCCTGCCATATCATAAAGTCCATACTTGTTGGGAGGATAGCTTCCTACAGGCTCAAGCCTCTTTTTGCGGAAATAACCCTTATCAAAATTTGCCTGATTAAATCTGAGTTTATCGCCGTAAGGGAATTTTTTTTGAACCAATCCGCCTCTTGCAGCTTTTTCCCATTCCGCCTCAGTAGGAAGTCTTTTACCCGCCCACTTTGCATAGCTTTGTGCATCATGCCAGTTTACAAGAACAACTGGTAAATCATCCATTCCTTCAGGAAAATTCAATCCTTTCCAGTTAAACTCAGAAGCCCATTGTCTATCAAGAAATGGAGGGGGATGACCTGTTTCTACTACAAACCGTTGATACTGTCTGTTGGTAACAGGTTTAATGTCCATATAAAAACCATCTACAAACACAGTATGAACGGGTTGTTCATTATCAAATGCATCATCCCTGTCTGAACCCATAATAAAATCTCCTGAAGGAATAAAAACCATTCCGTCAGGATGTGCATCTGTTGAAGAGCATTGTGCACGTTGAAAAGGGTATAAGATGGTTACAAAAAAGGCACATATTATAGCGAGAATGCTTATTTGTAATCTCATGCAGGATAAACTTAACATTAATTAGATCCAAAGAGAGAAATAAAAATAGTTTATTATACAAAGACTTTACAATCACTGCAATAGTTTTTTGACAGTCAGAGGTTTCTTCTGATAACTGAGATGTCGTCTGTTTCTTATAGAGCATAATTGATGGCAAAAAAACAACCCCATATTCAGGCTCTGATATTACTTGATAGCATTATTAAATGTTTTCTATAAGTTGTTATATTTATGTTATAATAGGTTAACTTTAATAAAACGCCACAAATAATCTATTGACTTTTTTAAATGATTATGTTTTAAGTAAAAGAAGCAAATTAATAAATAAGGTGACTATATGAAAAAGAAACATATTACGGTTATTGTTCAATCTGAATATTCATCTTATAAGAAAAGGATGCCGTCTGTAAAGTTTCTTTCATTTCCAAAAAGATTTTTTTTCTTCTTTTTTATCGGGGCTGTACTGCTTGTTTTATTTGGTGTAAATGGAAGCATACATATAAGGGATAATGTTGCAATTGCAACAAAGATCAATCAACTTGAGAGGGATGTGTGGAGATTAAGCACTGTTAACAGCAAAATTGAAGAAATACAGAAAGAGGACAGGATTATAAGGGCATTTCTTGGAATTGAAGAACTTGGTTCTGACTTTGATGTTAATAAAAGGATGGGAAAAGGCGGTGATGAACCAGATGTTTTTTTTGACGATTCCAACTTAAAAGCTGCATCCGAAATTGCTGATATAGACAGTGAAAAACCTCTTCATGAAAGGGTAAAATATCTGAGCGAAAGCGTTGATGAACTTTATTCCATCCTTTCAAAAATGACTGAAAAACTAAAAAGCAGGCCTACTGTTATGCCTGTTTTAAGTGATGAAATATGGATAACATCTGGCTTTGGATGGAGGGAAAGCCCTTTTACGGGGCAGAGGCAGTTTCATAAAGGAATTGACATATCAGGAAGGCGGGGCACTTCTATTATTACTCCTGCAAACGGAACGGTTGAAAAGGTTGGACATAACAGATTTATTGGTAACTATGTAGTGGTTAAGCATGACAGCAGGTTTTCTACCCTTTATGGACATATGTTAAAAAACATCGCGGTCAAAAAAGGCGATAAGGTATCAAGAGGCGATGTTATCGGATATATGGGCACCAGCGGTATGTCAACAGGCTATCATCTCCATTACGAAGTAATGGATAATGACAAAAATGTTAATCCTTCTCATTTTATCCTGAACAGGCAGGCAATGAATTACAGGGCTTCCATCGATTAATCAGTGTTTAAATGCTCTCTGTCCTGTATATACCATAGCAACTTCAGGATTAACCTCATTGCATGCAATAATTGACTCAAAGTCTCTTTCAGAGCCACCGGGTTGTGCAATTGCCGTAATTCCCTCCTTAATTGCCACATCAACCCCGTCGCGAAACGGAAAAAAAGCATCCGATATCATAACTGAACCGGCAAGACCTCCATTAACTGATATAGTCTCATTGTCAATATCTTCCCTTAATTTGTCGGGTTGATTGCCTTTTTTAATCTCAAGCAGTAGTTGTTTGTATGATAAGCCGTGTCTTTGAAAACTGAGAGCGTCTGCATATTTAGTATAAGCTTTAAATATTGCAATTTCAGCAACACCCACTCTGTCCTGCTCACCTGTTCCTATCCCGACAGTGCAGCAGTCTTTTATATATAGAACCGAGTTTGAGGTTACGCCCTGTTCAAGCGCCCAGCCAAACAGAAGGTCTTCATACTCCTTATCTGTTGGATGCCTATTGATTTTGTACTCACAACCTTTGTAATTAGCTTCAGCCGGCAGGAAATCCTCTTTTTTTTCAATGGAGTTTAAAGAAGATTGCTGAACAATAAATCCTCCGTCCATGAGAGATTTGAAATCTGCAAACCTTAAATTTCTGTATCTGCTGATATTGTTTATTCCGGTTATTCTTATGATCCTGAGATTCTTTCTTTTTTTCAGGATATTCAATGTGCCATCTTCAAACTCAGGCGCTGCAATAACCTCAAAATAGTATTTGCTGAGCTTGTGCGCTGTATCCATGTCAACAGCTCTGTTAAAGACACAGCATCCACCGAATGCTGCAATTCTGTCAGCCATTAAAGCCTTATCTAATGATTCCGCAAGGTTATTACCATAGGCTGCTCCGCTCGGGTTGTTATGTTTAATTATTACGGAGCAGGGTCTCTGTATGAGATATTTTAGTATGTTCAGACCTGAGTCAATATCTGTTAAATTAATTTTTCCGGGATGTTTGCCCGACTGAAGCATATCATTTTCCGAAATAGCGCTTACCATTCCATTGCCGGGATCAATAAAATGGCAGTTTCCAAGCACAAGGCTGCCTCTGCTAAGCTCATACATGGCAGCTTCCTGCCCTGGATTTTCTCCGTATCTAAGACCTTTTTCTACCAGATTTCCGTTTTCATCAGGTATCTTCCAGGTTTTTTTAGTGTAGGAAAGGGTTTGATCACCAAAACTTATATCTATTTTATCAGGAAAACTGTCATCCATTATGGTTTTATATATTTTTTTTAATTCTGGCATATCTTAAAACTCCTTGAAGAATGTTAAAGGGTTATACATGTAGTTCGCGAAAAAAAACAGAGCAAAGGGTTTTGTGGCCGATAGAGCAGTTATCAGGCTTCAGTAAATCCCATAAAAACAGGTATCAGCATGCCAACATCAGACTTCTAATCTGGTCTGTTACATGCCTCTTTTCTTACCTCTTTTTCCCTTTTTTTCTTGCCTGTTTCGCCTGTTTCCTTTTTTGTTTCAGTTTCTTTTTGGCATCCTTTGAAAATGCTTTAGGCATGGCGGTGCTGCCGGGGAGAAGGCTGCTGTTTAAACCGATTTCAGGGGAGTTGCCCATTCCCGGCATACCTGTTAATCCTGAACTGAATTTATCAAGCATACCGCTTTTACCCATGTTTTTCATCATGTCGCGCATTTTTGAAAATCTTTTCAAAATATCTGTAACTTCTTTTACCTTTCTCCCCGAGCCTTTTGCAATACGCTGTTTTCTGCTCTCATGTATTAGATCAGGATTGAGGCGTTCTTTAGCAGTCATTGAATTTATAATTGCTTCAACCTTGACCATCTCTGTGTCATCTACTGATGCTCCACCAGTCATTTTTGAGAGCATCGGAATTTTCTCGATGAGATCCTGCAATGGCCCCATTTTCTTTATTGACTGAATTTGCTCAAGGAAATCAACCATAGTGAATTTGCCCTTGAGCATTCTCATTGCATCTTCTTCTGCTTTTTTCTCATCTACAACATCTTCAAAGTCCTTCATGAGACCAACAACATCACCAAAACCCAGTATTCTTGATGCAAGCCCTTCAGGTCTGAACTCTTCGAGCCTGTCAAGTGATTCGCCTGTGCCAATAAACTTTATAGGTTTTCCTGTAATTTTTTTAATTGAAAGGGCAGCACCGCCCCTTGCGTCTCCGTCAAGCTTTGTGAGAATGAAACCGGATACATCCAGTAATGAATTGAACTGGTCAGCGGTTTTAACGGCATCCTGACCTATCATTGCATCACATACCATGAATATGTTTTCAGGGCTTGTATTGCGCTTTATCTCCTGAAGCTCCTTCATCAATGTATCATCAATTGCAAGCCTCCCAGCCGTGTCAAATATAGCTGTGTCCAGGCCATTCTGCCTGCCATATTCAATAGCTTGTCGGCAAAGCTCAGGCGGTGGGGTGTCAGGCTTAAAAAAAACAGGGATGTTAAGGGAATTTCCAAGCGTTTGAAGTTGGTCAACAGCTGCAGGTCTGTAGGGGTCTGCTGCAACCAGTAATGGATTTCCCCCTTTTTTTCTTAAATACTGGGCAATTTTGCCGGCGGTTGTTGTTTTTCCGCATCCCTGAAGACCTATCAGCATTATGATTGAAAGCGGGCGGGAGCTGTAACTTATTTCCGAGTCACCATCTCCCATCAGGGCAACAAGTTCCTCATGACAAATATTTATAAAATGGTCACCTGGTGATACCTTTACCTTCCTGCCTTTGTGTGCAACACGTGTATCAACAATTTCCCCAATTGCTTTTTCTTTTATGTTTGTGATAAATTCCCTTACGACTCCGATATTTACATCAGCCTCAAGCAGAGAAAGCCTTATATCACCCAATGCATCTTCAATGTTTGTTTCTGTAAGTTCAACTCTGCCTTTTAATCTCTCAAGGGCTTTGTTAAATCCATTTGAAATTACTTCAAGCATATTTTAAATAACCTCTGATCCTGTTATTGATTTCAGTAAAACCGCTATGCGGATGGTTGCTGACTTAAATGATTCTTTACGGTTTCAGCAAGTTTATTTTCATCAAGGCCCTCTTCATTGTAGAGTTCGTCCGGAGGGCCTGAAAGTCCGTATCCGGTCACCCCAAGTTTTATCAGTTTAACATGCAGGTTCATGGATAGTATTTTATCGGCTATTATGCTTCCTATCCCGCTTTTTACATTGTGATCTTCGTAAGAGAATATAATGCCTGTTTTGGCTGCTTCTGCCAGATCATTCTCATTGATATCAAGTGGGCAGCTTGCATTTATGATCCTTACAGATATTTGCTGCTGTTGTAGAATATCATGTGCTTTTACAGCTCTTTGAAGCATCCCTCCGCAGGTTATAATAGCAGCACTGTTTCCTTCTCTGACAGTGTCTAATCTGCCATAGCAGAATGTGTATCCATTTCCAAAAAAAGGATTTCCTGAAGAATCGAGAATAACCGGGGTTTTTGATCTGCCCATTCCGAGCATAAAAATTCCTTCATTAGATGATATGAATCTTGTTGCTTTATCAGTCTGGTTGGGATCAGCAGGAATTATTGCCTTGATACCAAAAATGTTATTTAAAAGTCCTATATAGTCAATGCACTGATGGGTTTTACCGTCTTCGCCAACATCAAGTCCAATATGTGTGCAGACAATTTTTAGGTTTGTATGGTTAATGGCGTTAAGTCTGTGCTGATTATAGGTTTCACAGATTCCAAAAACTCCAAAATCCGCAAAAAATGTGAGTATCCCCTGTGTTGACAATGCACCTGCAATTGATGCAGTGTTGTGTTCCTGAATTCCTGCCTGAAAGAAGTTGTTGGGAAGCACAGCAGCAAAGCCGTCTGTTTTAACAGAACCAGCCAAATCACAGTCAAACACAGCTATTGGGGGCGTATTGTTGCTATTTATTGAAGCAATATCTTTCAGTGCTTTCCCAAAGGCAGATCTGTTGTCTGTTTTATCAGAGGCAGTGTATTGAAAAGGTTTGCCTGTATCAAATTCAGGAGGAGGCTCATTGAAAACCTCAGGTTTTACTTTAATATAATCAATGCTTGTATTCCTGAGGGTTTTGCATCGTTCTATCCATGGTTCAACCCCAAGTTCATCCATTGCCTTTAAATAATCCTGTTCGTTAAGGGCTACCCCATGAAACTTAGAAACATTTTCCATGAATGAGACACCTTTGCCCATTACAGTGTTTGCAATTATAGCACACGGCGATGAGGTGTCCTGTACTGATTTATATAAAGCATCGTAAATTTCATTAAAATCATGTCCATTGATCTCAATAACCCTCCACCCGTCGGATATAAAGTTCTCTTTTATGTTCTGAGGCATTATGTCTGCTGTACTGCCGGAGATTTGAAGGTTGTTTTTATCAATTATTGCTGTAATGTTTGAGATGTTATGTTTTATTGCAAATCGTCTTGCCTCACTTATCTGTCCCTTCTGCTGCTCTCCATCCCCCATACATACAAATGTCTGATAGGGTATTTTTTTAATGCGGCTTGCAAGAGCAAATCCACAACCGGCTGAAAGTCCCTGACCGAGGTTTCCTGTTGCCCATTCAACTCCTGGAACCGTTCTTTCAATATGCCCTTCAAAGGGAGATCCTGTTTTTCTGAATCCGGCAATTGCATCTTCAGGGCTGAAGAACCCTGTTCTTGAAAGGGCCGCATACACACCTGGTGAGGTATGCCCGTGGCTTACTACTATTCTGTCCCTTTTTGGATTGTAGGGATTTTCAGGAAATATGTTTGCAGTACAATAAAGGGTCAGATAAATGTCAATTGATGACATGGAGCCACCGGGATGCCCGCATCCTGCAAGAGTTGTCATGGTTAGAATGTCCCCCCTTGCATTTAGTGAAAGCTCTTTGAGGAAAGCTAAAGATTCAATGTCGAGTTTTTCTGTTTTAAATCCTCTTTCAATCATTATTCTAATCCTTGTTTTTGAAGTTTATATAAATAGCAGTTTAGTTTGCACCCGGTTATTAGTTGTTAGTATAACAGAAGATAGTCGAGAAGCTACCTGCTGAGAAATGTATAATAAAAAATAGAATTCTTTATTATAGAATGAATAGAGAAGTTGTCAACAAAGAATAGTTATATTCTATTTTTTCCAGAATTCAGGAACAAAAAGTATAAGAAAAGTAAATATTTCAAGCCGTCCGAGAAGCATCATTGAAATCAGAAGCAGTTTTCCCTGAAATGGTAAAAACAGATAATTTTCATAAGGTCCAACAGTGCCAAGCCCGGGACCCACGTTTCCTATAGCTGAAGCTGCTGCGGAAAATGATGAAATAGTGTCCAGACCGCACAGAGACATTCCGAATACACCGGTAATGAATATCAGCAGATAGACAATCACAAAACCAGCAATGCCCCTGAGAACTCCTTCCGGAACACTCTTTCCTCCAAGTTTTACAGTTGCCACTGCATGTCTGTGAATAAGATAGAATATTTCTCTATAGCCGATTTTCAAAACAAGAAGAACCCTGATACATTTAATTCCGCCTGCGGTGGAGCCTGCGCACCCCCCGAAAAACATAAGCAGAACAAGTAGATATTGTGCAAAGGTGGGCCATACACTGAAATCAGTTGAAGAATAACCTGTTGTAGTTATAATTGAAGCTGACTGAAAGGCTGCATGGCGCAGATTTGTTGATAAGTCGGAAACTGAATTCTGCTGAAGAGATAAAGTTATAAGAATAATTGAAATAATAATTATACAGAGAAAAAAGTGAAGTTCCCTGTTTTTTTTTATATTTGCAAATTTTCCATATAACAGGGCATAATGCACGGTAAAGTTTATGCCTGCTGCTATCATAAAAAGGGTAATTATCCATTCAATTGCAGGGCTGTTGAAAGATTCAATACTGAAGTTTTTAGTTGAAAATCCTCCGCTTGGCATTGTGGTGAAGGTATGGGTTATGGCATCAAACGTGCCCATTCCAAAAAACATCAAAAGAATAAATTCCAGAGCGGAAAGAAGAATATATACTATCCATAATGAGCGGGCAGTTTCAACAATGCGAGGTTTTAATTTTTCTATTACCGGTCCTGTAACTTCTGCCTTGTAGAGCTGCATCCCTCCAATTCCAAGAAGAGGAAGAATTGCGATTGAAAAAAGTATGATTCCCATCCCGCCAAGCCACTGAATCATTGCTCTCCAGAAGAGAATTGAGTGGGGAAGTTCCTCTATGTTTGTTAGAATTGTTGCCCCTGTTGTAGTAAAACCGGAAACAGACTCAAAATATGCATCCAGAATTGAAGGAAACAGATCAACAAGGACAAAGGGGAGGCTGCCGTAAATTGTTGCCAGCACCCATGCAAAAGATACAATTATAAATCCTTCACTCTGGGATATTTTTTTTGCAGGCTGTCTAAATATCAGTATTAATAGAAAACCTGTAGCTGCTGTTATTATCCCTGAAATGATAAAAGGATAAAGCCCGCTGTCTTTATAGATTAAGGATACAGTTGCAGGAAAGCCGTTGGCAAGTCCAAGAAAGAGCAGCAGAAAACCCTGTATTCTTAGGATTAGACTAATTGACATATAGGATATTTACCAGTATTCAAGTTTAACAGTTAGAGCCTTTTCAACCTGGGGAACGGCGCTGGAAAGGGCAAATATTATTACGTGATCATCTGGTTCTATAATGGTTTTTCCTCTTGGAATTATCAGATTATTATCTCTAATAATTGCGCCGATTATTGCATTTTTAGGAAATTTTATATTTGCGATGGGTTTGTTTACTATCTCTGATGTGTCCATTGCAATAGCTTCAATAACTTCAGCGTTTTTTTCATAGAAGCTGGTAACAGAGAGGATCTTGCCTTTTCGAATAAAATGCAGTATCCGGTTGATTGCACAGAGGTTGGGGTTTACCACAAGGTCTATTCCCAGTCTTGAGACGAGCTGAGTATAGGTTATGTTATGAACAAGGGCTATTGTTTTTTTAGCTCCCATCTGCTTTGCCATCAGAGCCATCAGAATGTTGTCTTCCTCGTCATCAGTAAGTGCTGCAAAAAGGTCTGTGTTTTCAATGTGTTCCTCTGCGAATAATTCATCAATTTCAGATCCGCAGTGAAGAACAAGTGTTTTATCAAGCTTTTCAGATATTTTTCTGCAGACTTTCTGGTCGGAATCAATAATTTTAGTAGATGTCTTTGTATTCTCAAAACTTTGAGCTAGAAGCACACCTATTGTTGTTCCCCCTGCTATCATGGTTTTTCTTATTTCCTGAAAACCTGTTCCGAAAAAATTCATTGTTTTACTGATATTATCTTCAGTTGTAATTGTGTATATAAGGTTGCCTGAGAATATCCTGTCTTTGCCCCTTGGGATAATTACTTCGCCGTCACGATAAACAGCAACCACAACCATATTGTCAATGCCACTCTTTTTCTGGAGGTCTTCAAGCTTAATTCCACTGTCAAATTGGGGGTTTAAAACTTTATAACCGATAAGCTTAATCCTGCCGTCATTGAAGTCAACAACATCTGTTGCGCCCGGTACCTGCAGGAGTTTTGTGATGGTTGTAACTGTTTCAAATTCAGGGTTAATGATGAGATTAATATTTAGATTTGCCTTCTTGAGCACTTCGGGGTTGTTTATATATTCAAGATCTTTAACCCTTGCGATACGGGTTGGAATTGTGGTCTGGGTTCCTGATATAAGGCAAGAAACCAGGTTAACCTCATCGCTGTTTGTAACGGAAATAACCATGTCTGCATCACTTATGCCAGCCTGTTGCAAGGCATCAAGGGAACTTCCTGAACCTGCAACAGTCTGGACATCAAGCAGATCCTGGGCACGGTCTATTCTATCCTGGTTTTTATCGATTACAGTGACATCCATTTTTTCAAGGGAGAGTTTCCTTGCAACGTTATAACCAATTTCGCCGCAGCCTATAACAATTACGCTCATTTTTTAATAAATCCTGTAAACAGTTATAAATCTTTGTAATGTTGAAGCCTTTATTGTCTGTTGAAGTTCTTTTCAAGGATCAATGAATGTATATTTCTGGAGTTTTGAAAAAGAGACAGTGGGTTTGCAGAAGGAAAATCCAGCCATTATTATCAGTTAGCCGATCCGTTTAACAAAATTATGAAAACTGTTTTTTACTCAAACTCTCTGCTGATTCTCTTTAGTTCTTTTCTTTCTCTATCAATAACATACCTGAATACTTTATCCCTGCTTAGGTTGTCAATGTTTAAAAATTCCGCCCCGCATCGAAAAAAGTGTGTAACATTGTTGATAACAACAGGTGGTCGAACCCTTATTATATTGCGTATTCCTATGGCGGTGTTAATATCAGTTCCATCAGGCAGGACAAATCTTACGGAATCAATTGACTGACCATTTGAAAAATCGTCAGCTTTTTGGGTATAAAAACAGAGTCCACCGGCACTTATGTTGGCAATTTTTTTTAAATTTTTATCGTTATCAGTATTTAGACTTAAGAAAAGTGGTTCATTTACCATGGGTTCAATCCTCATATATTCTCTTTTCTGATTTCTCTCAATTTCACGGGGCATGGATATTTTAAAAGATGTCCAACCCTCGGTTTTCTGAGTACTTAAATATTTTGTTGTGAAAATATACGGGAGATGATCCAGTGATCTGTCACTGTCTCTTGCCGTGAACTCAACTTCGATGAAATCTGAATCACTGATTAAACTGTTTCCCTCTTTTGGAAAAAGAGAGTCAATGATAATATGTTTTTTATCTATCTTTAGAAGTGAGGAATAAAAAGAAGGACCTCGTGCGTTTAATTTCATTTGAATCCTTGTCTGGTTCTTTTTGACTGAATTAAGCAGTTCTATAATATCTGTAGAGCTTGTAATTCTGCCGGCAAAGGAAAAAGTTGTTCTGCGCCTTTTCTCGAGATATTTTTGATATAAAAAATAAGATGTAAACAAAAGGCATATGATAAACAAAGTGATAATGATTATCTGATAGAAGATCATTGTTATTCATCAAACTTGTTAAGATGTATTTAATGAAACATTTTATCCAGAATAGAGGGTTTTCTGCCTAAATTCTGTATGTCATGGTTTATGTCAATATCCTGTGTCAGGTAATCTATTACCATGCTGTTGGCATAATCCCGGGCTGCTTTAATAGCATTTTTTATTGCATAGTCATTTGATCTTCCGTGGCTTATAATCACAGGTCCTTTTACTCCGACAAGAGGAGCTCCCCCAATTTCTGAATAGTGAAAAGTCTTCTTTAATTTCATGAAAACGGGTTTAGTAAGCAGTCCTCCAATTTTTGGAATTAACCCGCTGCTCAGTTCCTTTTTTAAGGTTGCTCCCATTGTCTCCATAACGCCTTCTGCGACTTTAAGAAAAACATTTCCCGTAAAACCGTCACAGACCAGCACATCAATTTTCCCCTTAAAAACATCGCCTCCTTCTGCATAACCTTTATAGTTGATGCTTTTTGTCTGTTTTAAAATAGCATTGGTTTTCTTTAAAGTGTCAGTTCCTTTTGTATCTTCCTCTCCGTTGCTTAAAAGACCGATTCTGGGGTTCTGGATTTTAAGATAATGTTTACAGTAAACTGAGCCCATTATTGCAAACTGAACAAGGTTGTGCGGTTTGCATGTGTTTGTTGCTCCTGCATCCAGCACAAGAGCATGACCGTTTAATAGAGGCATTAAAGTTATAATTGCAGGTCTTTCAATGCCCGGTATTCTTTGCAGTATAAAAACAGCAGCAGATGCAACAGCACCTGAGTTTCCGGCACTTATAAATGCATCACCCTTTTTATCTCTCAAAAGCTCCATTCCTATGCTTATGGATGATTTTTTTTTCTTTCTTATAACATCAAGTGGCTTATCATGCATGGTAACAACTTCCGGGGCATCCTGTATTGTTATAGGCAGAAGTGGGGGGGGCAGTGTTTTCATGCAGGCTTTTAATACATCGGCTTTTCCGACAAGAATTATCTCCACCCCTAAATCGCTGCAGGCATCTATTGATCCCTTTACTACAGCTTCCGGGGCATTATCTCCGCCCATTGCGTCAACAACTATGCGTGTTTTTTTCTTCATTAAACAATTACCTGTTTTTTAATGTGTAGATTAAAAAGAGAAAAATTACAGAAAGCCCGAGCTTTAAGAATTTTATCGTTATTCTGTCTTCGGTTGTCAACAACTGACTCTGTCTAATATGTTTTTGTATTGTTAGGAGCTAATTGGTTATATTCCTATTTTTCTCTCAATCTGTCAAGATTTATTCTTCTGAAATTTTGGGTCAAGAGCATCCCTGAAACCCTCGCCCATAAGATTATAGGCAAGTACTGTTATCAGGATTGCAATGCCCGGAAATACTGAAAGCCACCATGCAATCTCCATATTATCCTTTCCTTCAGAAAGCATATTGCCCCAGCTTGGCACAGGGGGCTGAACACCGAGTCCGAGAAAACTCAGAGAACTCTCTATCAGAACTGCAGCTGCTACTCCAAGTATTGCAGAAACAAAAACCGGACCAAGCGCATTTGGAAGAATGTGTATGAATATAATTCTGAAATTGTTTGCGCCTGTAGCTTTTGCAGCCAGAACAAACTCTCTTTCCTTTAATGACAAAAATTCAGCTCTGACAAGCCTTGCAACACCCATCCAGGAGGTAAGACCAATTACAACCATTATATTTAATATGCTCTGCCCGATAAAAGCAATTACAGAAAGCACCAGGAAAAAACTTGGAATGCATAGCATTATATCCACAAAGCGCATGATTATACTGTCAACAAACCTGCCGTAGAACCCGGCAAGACAGCCAAGTATTATTCCAATCAGGGTTGATATTCCGACAGCTACGAAACCTACAGATATTGAAATCCTTGATCCCCAGAGTATTCTGCTCAACACATCCCTGCCGAGATCATCCGTGCCGAGGGGATGTTTTAGTGAAGGCGGCATTAAAATAGCATTTACATCTATTTCTCTGTAGTCATGAGGGGATATAATAGGTGCAAACAGCGCAGCGCCAAAAAGCAGTATAACTGTAACAAGACCTGCAAGCGCAAGAATGTTTTTTTTTATCTTTGAGAATACAGTTTTCATTACTTTACCCTGATTCTCGGATCAACAAAGGCATAACATATGTCTGCCATAAAATTTCCTGCGAGGGTTAAAATGGTCGTTATAAATAAAAGTCCCATTACGACGGGATAATCCCGTGTCATTATGGCCTGATATGAAAGCTGTCCCATGCCAGGGATACCAAAAATTGTCTCAAATATTACGCTGCCCCCCACAAGTCCGGGTATTGACAGACCAAGAATGGTTATTATTGGGAGCAGGGCATTTCTAATAGCATGTCTATATATAACCTTTCTTTCAGACAGTCCCTTAGCTCTTGCAGTTGTGATATAATCAGCGCGCATAACTTCAAGCATGCTTGTTCTCATAAATCTTGACATGCCTGCAATACCACCAAAAGCAGAAACAAACACCGGAAGTATTAAATGCTGTGCCCTGTCAAGCAGCTGTTCTGTACCTGAGAGTTGAGCATAATTGAGGGATTTAAGCCCTGAAATCGGAAGCCAGCCAAGGACAACCCCGAAAAGCATCATAAGAAGCAGTGCTATCCAGAAGGCGGGGGCTGCAAAACCAATAAATACAAAAACAGTTGAGGCGCGGTCAAAAAGTGAATATGGTTTCACAGCAGAATAAACACCGATTGGCAAAGCAATCAACAGAACAATCATCATGGAGAGTAGATTAATGAGCAGTGTAATTGAAAGTTTTCTGTCAGGCACAGGTACGTTCCGGTCCCATATTTTTTCTATAACAGGTCTTGCATCAGATGAGAATGAATTGCCAAAATCAAGTCTTGCAATCCTGTTTAACCATAGCCAGTATTGAACCATTATAGGTTTATCAAGGCCGTAATACTGCTCGAGTTTTTCACGCGCTTCAGGGGTTATTTTGGGGTTCAGCTCTGTTAAAACATCAGTGGGTTTTCCGGGTGCGAGCTGAATGATGAAAAAAGTGATAAGCGTAACCCCTATCAGCACCGGAATCATTGCAAAAATTCTTTTTATAATATAGGTTAGCATATGTTGTCTGTTTTTAGTGATCGTATCCGTTAAATAAGACTAAAATGTGATGCTATATGTGAAAAAAATAAAACCGGTTCAAGTGCCTTTGCTTAATACATAACATTCCTCAGCTTAATCTTTTTTCTACTTTACTGACCACTAACCGACTCCTTTTCTTATCAGGGAATAACTTTATGTTTCTGCATCTGTTCCGGAACATACCACTGGTTTATATTATATCTTATTCCCAGGGGGGTAGGTCTTATATTTTTGAACCGGTTATGAATAATGGGAAGTGCATCAGGAACATAAAGAAAAACATACGGGACATCCTCTGCAAGTATTTCATGAATTCTGTGATATGCTTCTTTTCTTTTTTTGATATCAAAGGTGGATCTGCCTTCTTCAAAAAGTCTGTCAACCTCAGGGTTAACATAGGAAACAAAGTTAAGTTCCTTTTCTGCTGTTTTAGAACTATGCCAGATATCATGCTGGTCAGGGTCAAGCCCTATACTCCAGCCAAGAATTACAGCCTGAAACCTTCTTTTATCAATAAACTCATTTATAAAGGTTGCCCATTCAACAACACGGATATTTACATTTATTCCGATCATGGAAAGCCTCCATTGAATAATTGTTGCGGTTTTAAGTCTTAATGGATTGCCCATGTTTGTGAGTATTGTAAATTCAAATGGTTTTCCGTCTTTTTTAAGGGTACCAGTTCCTTCAGGGTCCGTCCATCCTGCATCGGCAAGAAGTTTCAATGCCTTATCAGTATTGTATTCATAATGTTTTACAGAGGGGTTATGTGGCCATGTGCCCGGGATATATGGACCAGTTGATATGTTCCCGAGCCCTAAGAGTACTCCGTCAATAAGTTCCTGTTTGTCTATTGCATGAGCAATTGCCTGTCTGACCCTTTTATCCTTAAACCATGGGTGGAGAAGGTTGAATCCAAGGTATGTATAGCTGTGAACAGGATATCTGTATTTGTCGAAATTTTTTTTAAAAAAGGCCGTATCTGTCTGTCTGCTGAACTGCAAGGGGGTAAGTCCCATCATGTCGATTGATCCGGCTTTCAGTTCAAGAAAAAGCGTTGAAGAATCAGGTATGAACCTGAATACATAGTTATTAAGAAAAGGCCTGCCTTCAAAGTATGAGGGGTTTGATTCAATGACCAGTTTTTCTCCGGGAAGCCATCTGACAAATTTAAAGGGTCCTACACCGACAGGATTTCTGCAGAGCTGGCTTTGTGTAATCTCTCTGCCTTCAAGAAGATGTCTGGGCAGGACTGGAAGGCTTCCCCAGCTTCCGAGTGCAGGAGCAAACGGTCTTCTATAAAATACTCTGAAGGTAAAATCATCTATAACCTCTGCCTTTTCAACCTGCAGAAAATCTCCTGAATAGGCAGTAGGAACACCGGGATCAATAATTGTTTTATAACCAAACATAACATCATGTGCAGTAAAAGGAACTCCATCGTGCCATTTGACATCTTTTCTAAGATAAAAAGTAATTACAAGCCCATCATCAGAGACATTCCATGACTCTGCGAGGTCACCTGTTAGTGTTAAATCCGGGTCATATTTCACAAGCCCGTTGAAAATAAGGCCTGTAACATCATGAGAAGCAGAATCTGATGCAAGAAGAGGAAGCAGAACGCTTGGTTCTCCGATGGTGCCGGTTATTATAGCATCTCCATAGCAGTCTCTACATGAGTATTCCGATGCAAATACAGGAAATGTTAAAAGTAATGAAAGAATTATAAAAATCGTTGAAATAGATAATTTCATTATGTTTGGCAGTGCGGCAGATACAGTGTTTAAAATATATCTGCTGAGAAAATATAGAGTGAAGTTTCTTTATCTTTCCATTCAAGGGGGTGGAGACCTGCTTTCAAGCAGGTGTGTTGAAGGAATGTTTGTCTGTCCCAGCCATACTCAGCAGCAACCTGGGGAAGCAAAAGACCGGAGTGATTACCTTTTACGACCATTAATCCGTGTTTTCCGACCTCAATCTCTTCTATATCTGATATCCTTTTGAATGGTGTTAATACTGAGATTTCGATATCAATTTCAGAAAGTTCTTCTGCCTTTAAAGGTTCAAATCTATAATCATTAAAAGCAGCGGATACAGCCATTTCCTGAACAGTTTCATATAACGGTTTTGTCGGTTGTATATAGCCTATGCACCCCCTGAGGGCTCCTTTTTTATGGAGAGTTACAAAAGCGCCCCTTTTGTCTTTCAGTGTTTCACTCTCGGTTGTTATATCAGGAAGGGGATGCTGCCCAAGTTTTGCCTTTATCGCGTTTATTGCAATGCTGTAAAGCTCATTTTTTTCTTTTTCTGTAAGACCCAGGTCTATTCCTGCATGCCTGTTTGCTGACATCTTCTATCCTTTTTACTTTAAAAATTAAATTTTTTCTGTTCAATATCTAATATTAAATCTTAATATGTTTTTTCAGTCAAGGTTTTTATTTTAGGATTTGACAATAAAAATAATATGATTTAAATTTAAGGGAAAAAACAGTCGTGTTAATAACTGCTTTTTTTCTTGTTATCAGTTTATACCTCAAAAGGATAAAAAAATGAATAGTGATGAAATACGGTTGATAATTGATAAAGATTTGGAAGAATTAGTGCCCGATTATGTATCCAGCATAATTTCTGATTTAAAGTCAATATTGCATCTTATTGGTGAAGGTGACTTTGAAACAGTCAGAACCCTTGCACACAGGATGAAAGGTTCCGGAGGAGGATACGGAATTCAGCAAATAACAGATAAGGGGTTGATTATGGAAAATGCTGCTATAGAAAAAAAGAGTCAGTTGATAGAACAGACAGCTGAAAGCCTTATTGAATACCTGCAAACAATAGAAATAAAATATGAATAAATATGTTAATAAACCTGTTGCTTAAGCTCTTTGATTTTACTCATCAGTTATCAGGTTTGTTTTCTGAATCGTTAAACAGCGCCTCGACAAAATCTTCAGCACTAAAGGGTTTTAGGTCATCAATTTTTTCCCCGACACCAATAAAATGGACAGGGATCTGCAACACTTCAGAAATTGCAACTATTACCCCGCCTTTGGCAGTCCCGTCAAGTTTTGTAAGAGCAATACCTGTTATGTTTAGAGCTTCTTTAAAAATTTTCGCCTGTGCTATAGCGTTCTGCCCTGTTGTTGCATCCAGAACAAGAAGAACCTCATGCGGGGCTCCATCAATCTGTTTTGAAACCGTCCTGCTTACTTTTTTAAGCTCTTCCATAAGAGGTGCTTTGGTATGGAGTCTGCCGGCTGTATCTATAATCAGCACATCAGCGCCTGAATTCAGAGCAGTCTTAACACCGTCGAAAGCAACTGCTGAAGGATCTGAACCATGTTTGTGCTTCACAATCTGAGCATCAACCCTCTTTGCCCATATTTCAAGCTGCTCAATTGCAGCAGCACGGAAAGTATCCCCGGCAGCCATTATCACACTCAAACCCTGCTTTTTTAAAACATTAGTTATTTTGGCAATTGTGGTTGTTTTACCAGATCCATTCACCCCAACTGTTAATATCACATAAGGTTTTTTTGATTTATCAATTCTAAAGCTATTTTGATGGCTTATAAGTATATTCCCGATTTCATTCTTAAGAGCTTGTTTTATTTTTTCGGGACTTTGAAGCTCGTTTCTTTTTATCTGCCATCGAATACTGTCCATAAGTCTCTGAACAGTCATTGCGCCCAGGTCAGCGGAAATAAGAATTTCCTCTATATGGTCAAGCAGCTCCTTGTCAATTGTTCTTTTGCCGAAAGTAAGCTCATCAAGCCTCTTTACAATTGTCTCTCTTGTTTTTGTAAGACCTGTTTTTAATCGTTCAAAAAAACTCATAAATTCTTAAAGTCCCTTATATCAGTTAAGTTCTACAGATACTATTTTTGAAACACCTTTTTCTTCCATTGTAACTCCATATAAAAGATTTGCAGCCTGCATGGAAAGCTTGTTATGTGTAACTATAATAAACTGGGAATTGCCAGACATCTGATGAAGATGATTTATAAACCTGTCGATATTAGAATCATCAAGAGGGGCGTCAATCTCATCCATAAGGCAGAATGGGCTTGGTTTCGTCATAAAAACAGCAAAAATAAGAGCTATAACTGTCAATGCTCTTTCCCCGCCGGAAAGCAGGTCAAGACCCTGAACTTTTTTGCCCGGTGGCTGAGCTAAAATCTCAATTCCGGTTTCCAGAATGTCTGTCTCATCGGTAAGTTCAAGGTAGGCTTTGCCGCCATTGAAAAGAACAGGAAAAAGCTGTTGAAAGTTTTCATTGATCTTAGTGTAAACTTCTAAAAACTTCTGTTTTGTTATTCGGTTTATTTTAGCAATCACCTTCTGAAGAGACTCAATTGCCTGATTTAAATCATCTTCCTGTGAGCGTAAAAAGTTATATCTTGTGTTAAGTTCATCATATTCTGAGGAAGCTCCAAGGTTTACCTGACCTATGTTATCTTTTTTTATTTTAAGTTTTTCAAGCTGTTCTATTAGATTTTCTTCATCAAATGTTTCGCATTCAGGTGCGGGTATATCTTTTATGTTTAAATTGTATTTACCGTTTATTTCAGACTGTAAATGTTCAATGTGAACAGAGTTGTTTGAAACTTTCAGCTCAATTTCATGTATTTTCAACTTAAGCTCGTCAAGTCTCGAGCGAAGCTGTTTAATAGATGCATCTTCATTGCTAACTTTAAATTCCAAGGTCTGAAAGTTTTCGTTTTGTTCATTTATTGTAGTTTCAAGCTGATTACTCTGGTCTATCAGGTTTTTGAGTTTTTCCGTAGATAATTCGATAGATTGCTTAAGTTTTATAATCTTGTCATGAAGGTTTTTTTCTTCATTTTCAAGTCTCTTCTTTTTTAATTCAGCAGTATTCTTTGATTCATGGGCGTTATTCAGGTCTTCTTCTATATGCTCTATCTTTTGCTGTTCGGATGCAAGTCTTATCCTTAAATCAGTGTGAGATGTTTCTGCTGAGTTGAGTATCTGTGTTGAAGAATGTTCCTTTTCAAGAAGCAAATCAAGTTGTTGCTTTTTTTTGTTAATATTTTCATTTAGCTCGGTTTCTTTTAGGGACAGTTCGGTTAATGATTTTGAAAGTTTTTCCAGAGTATCCTGAAATTCAGTTTTTTCAATTGATAAAACAGTGCTTTTATCTTCCAGGTTTTTAAGTTCTTTAAGGTGTTGTCCTAATTTTGACTTTTGTTCAACAAGAAGAATATCAAGTTGCTGGATATCGGATATAAGCTTTTGATAGCTCTGTTTTGCTGTTTGAATTTCCTGGTATAATGTCTCTCTTTCAGAAGCAAAATGTGAAAAATCAGTTTCAAGTTTTTGAACTTCCTTAGAATACAGCTTTATTTCCCTGTTTCGTTGAAGAATTCCTGTGCCGGATCCATGTGGACCTCCACCGGAAATAATACCGACTGAATCAATAACACTGCCATCGAGTGTTACAACCGTTAATTTCCGGTCTGTACCCTTCTGAAATTGAAGACCGGTCTTTAAGTCATCAGCAACAAAAACATCAGAAAGGACTTTTGCAACAACATCTTCAATTCCCTGTTTTACTTTAATAAAACTGATAATCTTTTTGATTCCGTGATTAGAAATGTCATTATTATCAACTTTAGCTGATGTGTAATTTTCAGACTGCAGAGCAATGAATGATACTCTTCCCAGTTTTCTGTCTTTGAGATATTCAAGAGCCATTAAGGCATCTTCCGGGGTGTTAACAATTATAGATTGAATTTTGCGCTCAAGTACAGCCTCAAGAGCACGTTCATATTCGGGTATGATTTCCATGCTGTCGGCAAGAAGTGAAACAATACCGCCCGAATCAGGATTATTTTTCAGGTATGTATCCATGATTGTTTTAACACCCTTGTCAAAACCCTCAAGGTTTTTCTGTAGTTCCCGAAGGGAGAAAAGTTTTGCTTTAAGATTTCTTTTGCGCTCATTTAGATCGTTAAGGAATTTGTCTTTTTCGAAAAGCAGATTTGACAGGTTTGAAATTTTATCGTTGAGACTGTCTGCTTCGATTTTCTTTGTGCTTTTTAATTCTTCTGTGGCCTTGAGTTCGGATTCAAGCTCAGAGTACTGGTGTTTTAATTTTTCAATATCCTTTCCACACTGCTGAGCCTCATTAAAGGTTTTTGCAAGTTTAATATCTGTTTCATCTTTTTGCTTATTATTTAAGTAAATCTGGTTTCTTACGTCTGTTTTTTCATATTCTGATTTAATAAGCAGTTTTTTTTCGGTCTCTATAGAATCCTTAATTTCTGTTATTAAATTTTTTGCAGAGGAAAGTTCTGTTGATGACTTGTCAAAGCTCTGCCTGATATCAACTATTTTTTCGTTCAGTTTTTTAAGCTCATTTTCTCTTGATATTATTTTGTCCTGTATTTTTTGAATTTCATTTTCAAGCTCATTTGACAATACAGCATTTTTACTTATAAGTTCCTCAGAATTTTTTATCTCGTTTTTATTGAAGTTTAAAAGATTCTCTTCCTGGGTTATTCTGTTTTTGACATCATAGAACTGTTCTTGAAGTTCCTTTAGATTTCTCTGCAGATCCGTCAGTTGAAGGCGGTTCTTTTCAAGACTGGATTCGGTAGAGCTCTGATTTGTGATAGTCTGTAACTCTTCATCTTTAAGGTTTTTGAGTTCTGCTTCATAAGCCCTGGATGATTTGTTGAGACCTGCATATCTGCCTGAAGCAATTAGAATATCAATATTTTTTATCTCATCAGAGAGTTTGTTGTATCTCTTAAGCCTTTTTACCTGTAGTTCAAGGGTGTGCATGCGGCTCTGCATTTCAACTAAGATATCCTGAACCCTCAGCAGATTGTTTTTTGTAGATTGCAGTTTTGATAGAGCTTCCTTTTTTCTGCCTCTATATTTGGAAATGTTTGCTGCTTCCTCAACGATAACCCGTCTTTCATCAGGTTTAAGTCCGAGTATATAATCTATTTTGCCCTGTTCTATTACTGAATAGGATTTTGTGCTTACTCCAAAGTCAAGGAACAGTTCAATAACATCTTTAAGTCTGCAGGGTCTTTTATTAATAAGGTATTCGCTGTCGCCTGACCTGAAGATTCTTCTGGTTACCATAAGTTCTGTTGGATGGGAACTGGATGAGCCATTGCCGTTTCCGTTTGAATTGGTCAAAACAATGGAGACTTCAGCCATGCCGATGGGTTTTCTTCTTTCACTGCCACTGAATATCAGGTCTTCAAGTCTTGATCCCCTCAGGTTGCGTACATTGTGTTCCCCCATAATCCATCTGAGTGCATCAATTATATTGCTTTTGCCAGTACCGTTTGGACCTACAAATGCAGTAATACCGGGTTTGAAATTAAGTTTAACTCTATCAACGAAGGTTTTGAATCCGGAAAGTTCAATCTCTTTAATAATCATTTTATGCCCTCTTAATGAAAGTTAAAAACTTCTACTATTCAATAATCCGTGTTTTTTTAATTATTATATAAAAAAGGAATGATTAATTTATTTGATAATATCAGAGAAATAAGGCAGTGTAAAGAAAAAAAATCTATTTAACACAATATATTGTTATTTTCCGGAAGATATGATCAACAAATTGTGTATAAATATGAATTATGATTTTGTATTTTTAAAATGATTCTGCAAAAAGTCTTCCGCTGCCATCTCGAATCCCGCGAAGCGCGGGAAGATATCTCATAACATGTTGAAATAAGGAGATTTCTCACCCTGCTGTCGCAAGGTTCGAAATGACAATATGGTTGTTTTTGGACTTTTTACGGAACCATTTTTAATATAAGCATATAAAAAGCTTATAAAAAGCATTGCCAATTCTGTTATTAATAGTATATAACAAAAAATATGGGTAAAAAAATAAAAATATATATTGCCTCCGGACTTGGTTTTTCTGAAGCGGGGAGACTTTTTCTGTATGAAAAAATAGTTCCTGCATTCAATAAGGCAGGATTGACTTTTTTTGATCCGTGGACCTCAACCCCTGATGATATTATATCATCTTTAAATGACTTGCCTTATGGTTTGGAGAAAAAGGAGAGATGGAAGTCTGTTAACAGCATCATAGGGTTTAATAATGAAAAAGCAATTAAGCAGTCTGGCGGAGTATTTGCTGTTCTTGACGGCACAGATGTTGATAGTGGAACTGCGGCAGAAATTGGTTTTGCATCAGGTATCGGGAAAAAAATACTTGGCTACAGAAATGATTTCAGACTTGCTTCTGATAATGAAGGCTGCCTTATAAATCTTCAGGTAGAATATTTTATTAGTTTAAGCGGTGGAAAAATTATTACAAACATTGAAACTCTGGATGTTGAGTTAAGAAATTTTTTTGGATAACAGGTTTGAGTTAAATTTCTAAAAAGGAAAAAATTAATGAGGCAAAACAAGTTAAGACTTCAAGATGGAATTTTTGGGGTTTGCGGGGGATTAGGAGAGTTTTTCGGGATAAATCCCTGGTGGTTCAGGATCATATTCATAATTCTAATGCTGCCGGGAGGTATACCTGGAATAATTTTATATTTATTTTTGTGGATTGTTATTCCAAGAAAATCTTAACAATAAAAAAATGTTAAAGTTTTTATCGTCAATATCCGATCAAATTATTGAAAATGTTGCGTATCCGGAACTCGCCTCATTCCACTTTTTCAGGGGGCATATTACAGGTAAAAATTAACAAAAAGGAAGGGAGAAACAATGCCAACAACAAAAAAGGCAGCACCTGCTAAGAAAGCAGCAGCGCCTGCTAAAAAAGCAGCAGGGGCTAAAAAACAAACTGCTGTAAAAGCAAAAACCAAGAAGTAATAAGTTTTTATGTTTAAGCTAAAGGCGGATTGACCATGAAATCCGCCTTGTTATTTATTTTCAAGTCCTTCCAAATTCTTTCTGTGACAGAACCAAACCTATTATCCCCACAAATACCCCGAGCCAGAGGGTTGAAAAGCGTGTTATTACGGTTGCAGCAGCAGCAATCTCCCTGTCTGTTCCTGTTAGAATTAGAATAGCCATTATACTTCCTTCCGCAACTCCAAGTCCCCCGGGCAGAAAGGAAATAGCTCCGAGAAGTGATGATACAGATACAACAAAAATTGAGCCGAGGATTGAAATTTCCCCTCCCAGAGCCATAACTGCAAAATATACTACAAACCCTTCAAGCCCCCAGGACACAACCCCTATTGAGACTGTATAGACGAGACTTTTTGTTGAAAACAGATTTTTAGCATTCTTTTTAAATTCAATAATGAATAATAGCATTTTATTAACAACTCTGTTTTCAGTCATGCTTTCTATCTTGTTGATCACAAAATAAAAAATAGAGTCCATATGGAAAATGGTAATCGAAAGGATAAGCAGTATTGATGAAATAGTAAGTACTGTAATTCCATAAGGATAGGCAAGAAACCCGAGAGCAGCCAGGATAACCATTGCAAGACCGTCTGTGAGTCTTTCAGCCATTACAATCGGAGATGTTCTGCTGACAGGAGCGTTTATATGTTCTTTCAGCATATAGCATTTCAGTAATTCTCCAACCTTGGCTGGTGTAATGGTCATGCTTAAACCGCTCATGAATATGTATCTGTTTATTTTCTTATCCGGATGCAGATTTGATATTCTCAGGAAATAATTCCATTTGATAAATCTGAATATATAATTAAGCGGAGCAAGAATTAAAATAACAGGAAGGAGAACCAGGTTGATATCAGAAAGAACTTTTAAAACCTCTTTAAAATCAGCAATAATAAGAAGTACTGCAAATACGGAGATGCCGGCAATAATTCCCGCAAAAAAGTGTTTTCTGTATTTTCTTAAATCGAGCATTGTATGAAATATTATCTAATTGTCAGCACAAAATGTAGAGGGCTTCTTGAGAGAAATGAGAAGGGAACGGTTTTTAGGCCGTTCCCTGAAGATGAATGAGGGATGTTATTTTATTATTTTTGCCTTGCTTCTGAGATCCTGTATGTAGCTTTGAGCAAATTTTTCTTTTTGCTGATTTCTCAGAATTTTTTTAATTTCAGGAGTGGCTTCGGCAAGTGTCTGGCTTTTTTCTTCTTCACGATCAAGAACCTGAATAATATGATAGCCGAATTTTGTTTCAACCACAGGTCCGATTTCATTAATTTCCTGGCTAAAGGCTGCTTCTTCAAAGGGTTTAACCATACGTCCCCTGGTAAAATCTCCTAAACTTCCACCATTTTCCTTGCTTGGGCAGTCAGAGGAATCTAAAGCAAGTTTTTCAAAATCTTCACCATTTATCAGTTTTTCTCTTACCGATTTTGCCTTTGCAAATTTTTCATCCTTTGTTTTTTTATCATCGTCTTCTTCAACCTTAATAAGAATATGACGGGCGGAAACAGTCTCTTCTTGGATAAACTGATCTTTGTTCTCATTGTAAAATTCTTCAATCTCAGCAGCAGTAGGTTCAGGGGTGTCTTTCATCTTTAAATCAAGCAGTTTATTTACCTTTACCATGAATGCAATATCATCGGTCATTTCATCCATTGATCTTCCTGTTTGTTGAAGTGCAAACTCAAGGGTCATTCCGGCAGGAAGGCTTTTCTTGATTTCGTCAAGTTCATTGTCAACTTCAGTCTTATCAGCTGTAATTTTTGATTTTTGAATTTCGTCTTCAAGAATTGTTCTTTGAATGAAGTTTTCAATTATATTTTTTTTGATTTCTTCCTTAACCGTTTCAATCTGATCAGGTGGAAACTGTCCCTTTGTGGATGTGAGAACTTTGTCAAGTTGACTGTTTAAATCAGTTTCTGTCAGTTTTTTCCCGTTAACCTCTACAATTGTTGAAGAATCTTTATTTTCTGAAGCACATGCCGGATTTGCAAATCCTAATGCCATGATAAACAGAAATGATGTGATAATTGGTAGATTCATTAACCTGACTGTCTTTTTAATAAAAAAATTCATTTTGATTTCTCCTGGTCTGTTTTTGTTAATAAAATAGTTCTGATATAACTCTTTCCTGATGGACATGTAAAGGTCAAACAAACAACCATATTGTCATTTAAAACGAGGAGATAAATCTCGTGTTTTCAGCATCCCACAAGATTTTTTCCAGCGTTTCCATGTGCCATTAAGGATATTTTACATGAACATCATTTTTAATATAAGTTATGTATAATATATTGTCAAATTTTTTTTAAGGAAATAAAAAAATATATTAGATTCTTATATTTATTGAATTTTGGGATGTTCAGGTGTAAAAGTATTCTCATCATAATTTTGACAGAAAA
>CAZMHH010000025.1:0-45001 GCA_964566035.1 uncultured Thermodesulfobacteriota bacterium | reverse complement strand
AAAGTTCTCTCATCTTCTCATAATAAGGTGTATTCATCGCCTGTCTCCTTTCCTTTAAAACGCTAAGCTTACAATTAATTTTTCCATCTCTTCACCTATAAGTTTTTTAATAACTCCGCCTCCCGGATCAAGGGTTCTGTAATAATGCTGCAGCGTCTGTTTTCGTTTAAGCATCTCTTTTTTATAGGCCTCATCCCTTATGGGTTGAGCTTCCTTTAAAAGAGCTATCCAGGTCTTTGCATATTGTATTATTGCTTCAACAACTTTCAATCTGGCTTCAGCGCTTGAAATCCTGCCGTCAAGCGGGTAATGAGATAGACCTGCCCGTGCCCAGGGCCAGGAATGATATCTTCGCTGCACAAGGCATCTTCCTTCCTCGTCTGTAAAACCAGGAATTATTCGATACTTTCTCCATGCACCGACAACCGTATCCAGGTATTTTTTACGGTATTCAGGATGAACGGCTGTGTCAACAACAGGCATAAAATCGACGGTTATGGAAAGTCTTTTGGCTGTTTCAAGGAATTCACAGGAAAAAATAGGCAGGTCATAGTCATCGGAAACCGTCATGTTCATGGCGCAGTATTTTGCCCTGCCCATATAGAGCAGTTCACCGTATGCTATTTTCTCTATCTTGTCTGATTCTTTAATTCTGAATGCCCGGTAACATGCAGAAGCCATGGGCTTTTTGATTTCACGGGCCGGTCTTATGTCCCTGCCCAGAAACTCATCAAGGGGTTCAAGCTCAAGTCCTTCAAAAAGTTTCGGCTTCTCGACAATATCATCAACAAAATTTATCATATTTTTAAAATCAACCCGTTCCATAACATTTTCTCCTTATTGCAGTAAATAACATTTGTGATTGGTTACCAAGAATCTGTTGTTAAAGTTACAATATATTTAAACGCCACCCCGGTTTTTGTTCCTGCCTACCGCCTTTCACTCCATCACCATTACAGCCTTGAACGCGCCCCAGACCGCATCCATAATAGTTCCCGATTCCACACAGTCTCCGATACAGACAATATTGGATAAATCCGCCAGTGACGTTGCAAGCTGATTGTCCGGAAACAACCTCCCTGCAAAAACAAGGCTGTCCCCTTCAACCTCTTTTACCTCCCCCTTTACATCCACCTCAACAAAACCGTTTTTCAGTGCGAACGGTATAGCTGCCCGAACTGTTGTTATTCCGGCTTCACGGATAAGCCTCAGAAGCATGAGCAGATTATTGTGATCAACCGTATCCATGTCCAGGTGCTCTGAATTCTCACGCGCACAGACCGTTACCTGTTTGCCGTTGCGTGCAAGATAAAGTGCTGTTTCACATCCGATAACCCCGCCGCCCATAACAAGCACCTTTTCACCAGCAGGCTCTGCTCCGTTTAACACCTGTATCACAGACAAAACATTATTACCGTTAAGCGGCGGAGGTTCCATTCTGGCGCCTGTTGCAAGTATGACATAATCAGTCCCGAACCCCCTTACGTCTTCAGCGGATGCCTCTCTGTTTTTAACAACATCAACAGGCAATCTTTCAGCAAGCCTGTTAATGTATTTGAGGTAATCTGCAATATCGCGTTTGAACTGAGGGGTAGCAGCCGGGCGGAGATTTCCTCCAAGCCGCTCTGCTGCTTCCCACAGAGTAACATCAAAACCTCGCTCTGCTCCGACACGGGCAGCCTCAATTCCTGCAGGTCCGCCCCCGACAATAAGAAGAGACTTTTTCTTTTTGATGGGAGTAATTACAAAATCAGTCTCATGCCCGCAAGCAGGGTTGAGAGAGCAACTGGTTGGTTCTCCTGCGATCATCTGCCACAGACATCCTTCATGACAGCCTATGCACGGACAAATTTCATCAACTTTTCCGTTTTTTACTTTATCAGCCCACTGCGGCTCAGAGAGAAGCCCTCTGCCGATTGCAACAAAATCAGCGTTCCCTTCAGAGAGTACCCTGTCAGCGGTTTCCGGGTATTGCAACCGCCCTACCGCAATAACAGGGATTGAGACCTCTTTTTTTGTTTTCGCAGCTAATTCTACCATACACCCCGGCTCCTGATATTGAGGTGGATGGGGCCACCAGGAGGTTTCATAACATCCTGCATCAACATGCAATGCCGCAACCCCCATTTTTTCAAGTTCTCGTGCAATCCAAAGCCCTTCCTCCTCATCTCTGCCGCCTTCAAGGTAGTGTGTGATTCCAAACCGGTAAATAATCGGAAAATCCCTCCCCGCTTCATGCTGAATTGCCTCTATCGCCTCGCGGGCAAAGGTGAGCCTCTTCTCCCTGGTTCCTCCATAACGGTCATCACGCCTGTTCCAGAGTGCAGTCATAAACTGATCCATCAGGTATCCTTCATGACCATGCAGTTCCACGCAGTCAGCCCCTGCTTGACGGCACCATTTGGCAGCATATCCGAATGAGCGTGCAAGCTCTTCTGTTTCTTCTGTGGTAAGCGCCCTGGAATTCAACCCTTCATAATCGGGGACATAAAAATTTGTGTTCTCTGATGCTGATACAGGTATCACCCCCTCCTCCACAACCGGTGCAGGTATCACTCGCCCGAATCCTGCTGTAAGCTGAATGCTCAGCCTGCAGTCAAAACCATGAAGGGTTTCGGCAAGCTTTCTGACCGCTTTAAAATGTCTGTTTTCTGAAAGATTTAAAAGCTGATTTGCAACAGGCTCTACCGCCTGAGAGACAAACACCATTTCGGTTGTTATCATGCCGCAACCTCCGGCAGCCCTGGCTCCGTAATATGCCCGAACCCGCTTTCCCCAATACCCGTCATCCGGGTCACATAACCCCCGGATACCCATTGCGGCCATAATTATACGGTTTTTAACTTCTATCTTTCCGATATATCCCGGTTCAAAAAGTTTCATGTTTTCAATCTCTTTAAATTTTTATTTTACTGTTCATCCTCTCCGTTCATTTGTGATTGCCCCGTAAAAAGTCCCTCGCTGTCATCTCGAACGAAGTGAGAGATCTCGTAACATGCTGAAATAAGGAGATTTCTCCCTGCGGTCGAAATGACAATATGGTTGTTTTTAGACTTTTTACCGGTTTGTCAATTAATTCAAAATGACAAAAGGTGTTTTTCATTGCTTGCGGATTCATCTGTTGCAACCATAATCAAAAACTTCTTAAATTGGTCATATAAAACAGACCTTTCAGTTCAATCGAGGTTTGCACCTTAATTAAGGTTTATATAGCATTAACAATGCCATCTCTGTTATTAAAAATTGTGATTAAATTATAAATGGTTAGGAGGTTATGAGAATGTGTCTTAGAAGTTCAGAGAAGGAAGTGGTAAGGTTTTTATGTGGGTTTTTAAATTTATAACAATTAAAGACATTGTTTTTACTTACCTTTTCTTGATGTAATCGAAAAGTTAACAGTATAAACAAAAATATTACATCTGTCTGCTTATAATCCCGTATTTTTTTACTTTTTCATGAAGATAAACACGGGTTATTTTGAGTTTTTTTGCAGCCCTGGTGACATTTCCGCCGCAGCCTTTTAACACCTGTGTTATAATCTCCTTTTCTGCCTTTTCTTTTGCACTTTGGCTTTTTGCCCTGAGAGGATTAGGGGAAGAAAGACATTCTGTTATGGAAAAACTATCTGTAGTGTTTTCTGAAAGTGTTTCAAAGAGGTTTTCTACCCCGCTGCCAAGCAGACAGAATCTTTCTACTATATGTTCAAGTTCCCGTATATTTCCGGGATAGTGATAATTCATAAACATATTCATCTGCTGTTCGGAAAAATCAGCAATATTCTTTTTGAATTTTGAACGGTATTTTTTCAGGAAATGATTTATAAGCATGGGTATATCCTCTCTGCGCTGCCGAAGCGGGGGAAGGTGGATGGGTATAACATGAATACGGTAGTACAGGTCCTCCCGAAAAGAGCCTTTTCTTACCTCTTCCAGAAGATTCTTATTTGTTGCGGCAATCAGTCTCACGTTCACCTTAACGGGCAGGGTGTCGCCTATACGCACAAACTCGCCCTGTTCAAGAACCCGCAGGAGATTTACCTGCATGTCTTTATCCATTTCTCCTATTTCATCAAGAAAGAGAGTTCCTCCGTCAGCTTCCTGAAAATATCCTTTTTTGGTTTCAACCGCTCCTGTATATGCACCTTTTACATTACCAAAAAGCTCCCGGGCAAGCAGTTCTTTTGGAACCGCCCCACAGTTGACCGATACCAGGGGACCTTTTTTGCGCTGGCTGTTGTAGTGTATGGCATTGGCTATAAGTTCCTTACCGGTTCCTGTTTCACCGCTTATAAGAACTGTTGAATCGCTGTCTTTTACAGCATCAATAAGCTGATAAATCTTTCGCATGGAAGGAGAGCTTCCGATTATGTTACCATAGTAGTATTTTTCCTGAAGTTTCTGGTTCAGTCCTGTTATCTCTTTTTCCTGCTGTTCTGTTTTGCTAAGCAGGTCGCGAATACGCAGAAGAGATCTTATTCTGGCAAGCAGTTCAAGGTCATTAAAAGGTTTTACAAGATAGTCATCTGCCCCTCCTTCCAAGCCTTCAATTTTCATTTCAATTTCAGCCCGGGCAGTCAGAAAAACAAAAGGGATTGTCTCAAGTCCTGCTGTTGATCTTAATTTTCTAAGCAGAGCATATCCGTCCATCTCTGGCATCATTACATCGCAAAGAATGATGTCGGGTCTGTGTTTTTTGAGTTTTTCCAATGCTCTTTTGCCGTTGTATGCTGTTATATAATTATAGTCACACTCCAGAATTCCGGCTATATACTGTCTCACATCAGGGTTATCATCAACTATAAGCACAAGGGGTTTACTGCCTTTAATAAATTCTGCCTCTGATTTTTCATCTTCAATAACATCAGAAAGTTCCAGCTCAGACTCCAAACATAAATTTTTACGAATAGAAGAAGGTTCTGCAGAAAACGCTTTTATCGGAAGGGATATAGTGAATGTTGACCCCTTTTTATAATGACTTTCTACTTTTATGTTGCCGCCCATAGCCTCCACTAGTTCTTTTGCATAGGCAAGTCCAATACCTGCACCGCCTGAACCCTGCCCGGAACTCATATCTCCACGGTTAAAGCGTTCAAAGATTGTCTCTATATGCTCTTTTTCAATGCCTATGCCGGTATCGGTTATGAAAATCTCCAGAACATTGCCGTGTGTTGCCGGGGGAAAAAGATCGGTGGTTGCCAGATCGGTGCGCATCCTCACGCCTACAGTAATGCAGCCTTTTTCAGGAGTGAACTTAAAGGCATTGCCTATAAGGTTGAAGAGAACTTTCTCGAGATTTCCAGGATCTACGGCAACTGAATCAATATCCTTACACATATCAAACAGAAGGGTTATGCCTTTTTTCTGGGCAATAAGTGAAAAGGAGTCAATTATAGAGGATATAAACCTGTTAATATCCCGTTTTTCATAAACCGGGTTTTGTGCCCCTGACTCAAGCATATTGAAATCAAGCAACTGGTTGATCAATTTAAGCAGTCTTCTGGAATTCCGAAGGATCAGCATAAGTCTGTCCGTAACTGCTGTTTTGAGTCTGCCGCATGAACCGCGCAGCAGCTCTTCAACAGGACCTATACAGAGCGTAAGCGGGGTACGGAACTCGTGGGTAATATTTGCAAAAAAACGGCTTCGGAACATATAGGCTTCTTTTATAGCCTTTTCAGCTTTTTTTCTCTCCGTGCTGTCCCTTAGAACACATACCGATCCTGTTATTAAACCCTCGGAGTTTTTCTGCATTGTTGCCGTGACATCAAGCGGAACAACTTCACCTTTTGTGTTAAAAACAAAATATTCCCAGTTTTCAAGCTTTTCTCCGTCATCAAGAGAAATAAATCTCTCAACCTGTTTATATGTATATTCGCGGTAGGATTCATCAAGGTTTATGGTTTCACCGGTTGAGCATGTAAAGGTACCTGATATGGGACCAAGATCATAAAGGTTGCCAGAAATCTCATTTTTACTTTTGCCTACTGTTTTTGCAAAGGAGTCATTGACGCGGGCAATGGTTCCTTTTCCGTCAAAAATAATAATTCCGTCACCGCAGGAATCTATGACATTTTCAAAAAACGACTTCTCCTCTTTTAACCGCACTTCAAGGTGAATCCGTTCTTTTAAGATGCTGTCCGGGATGTCTCCCTGGAGCTGCAGCTCAAGAGCGCCCTTTTCAATAGAGGTTTGTTCCAGTTTTTGTTTCAGAAAACGGATTTCCTGCAAATTGTTCAAAAAAACAAGACAGCCTTGCGATCCGGAAGTATCACCTTTGAATTTTGTGTAATTAAGTTCTACCGGAACGGATGTTCCGTCAGTACAAATCAGTTCCGTAACATAGCGCTCTGGAACAGGAAATCTGTATGTTTTCAAAACCCTGAAAAAATCCGAGATTGGAAGTCCGGTTATCTTAGCGGAATTTATTTTTGCAAGTTCAAGAAAAGCATGGTTTGCCTCTACCATTTTTGCTGTTTCATCAAACAGAAAAACAGGCACCGGCAAGGTTTTATAAACCTCAGAAAAAGTTTCCTTAACGGCTTTAAATGTCTGCATGGTTGTTTTGTTAATTAAGTTATATATATTAGAACTGTTTTGAGGATAGTATAACGGCAAAACATTTCTATTTCAAGCAGGGGGTTCCGGTAAGAACCTGTTTTTAGAAGTTGAAAAAAACAAGACGATAAACAATATTTTCCAGGGATAAAAGCTGTTGATTCCTTAAAGAGCAGAACCACTGATTTTTTCTTAAACCTAAATACAGCGAGTAAAACTCTTCTGTTTAAATATGTAAAAATTTAAAAATCGTTCATCTCATCATCTTCATCAAAAGGAATAACATCTTCAGGACGCCCCTCTTTTTTTGCAGGAAGCGGCGCTTTTGCCGGCTTTGTCTCTTTTTTGAATGTCTTGGTAAAAAGTTCCTTTTTAGGTATTTCGGGTTCTTTTTCAGACTCATTCATTGAGTTGGTTTCAGTTCCTGTAACCATAATATCAAGTTTATTTACAATTGATTTCATATAGCGGGCCTGGGCTGAAAGCTGCTGGCTTGCAGATGCTGATTCCTCAGAATTTGCAGAATTCTGCTGAACAACCTGATCCATCCTTGACACCGCAACGTTTATCTGTTCAATTCCCTGAGCCTGTTCCTTGCTTGCCGCTGATATCTCCCCAACAAGACTTGTTACTTTTTCTATACTCTCAAGTATTGAAGCAAGGGTTTGATTAACCTCTCCTGCCTGGGCGGTCCCATCCTCTGCCCTGGTTCTGCTCTCTGTAATAAGCTTGCTTGTAGTCCTTGCATGTTCAGATGCTTTCTGTGCAAGGTTTCTAACCTCTTCAGCAACAACCGCAAACCCTTTTCCTGCCTCGCCTGCCCTTGCAGCCTCGACTGCTGCGTTCAGAGCTAAAAGATTTGTCTGAAAAGCTATCTCTTCTATTCCCTTCGCAACCTTTGCAACCTCCCTGCTGCTCTGATTAATACCCTCCATTATTTTCATAAGTTTATCCATCGACTCAGCCCCTCCGGTTGCCCTCTGGGTTGCCTCGCCGGAAAGATTCGCTGCTTCATGGGCATTGTCTGCATTGCGGTTGGACATTGATGCGAGCTCTTCAAGAGAAGCTGAGGTCTCCTCTATTGATGAGGCCTGATCAGATGCTCCCTGGGCAAGCTGCTGGCTGGACTCTGATACCTGCTGAGAAGCAGAAGTAACCTCCTGCCCCACAGTATTAAGAGAGCTTGTAATGTTCTTTATTGGATTTGCTATCTTTGCAGCAACCCAGAATATTACAGCAGTTGCAAACGCTAAAATCAGAAGCGTCAGAAGCATATTTAGCTTTGCAAGATCCCAGATAGGCTCAATAAGTTCATCCATATCAGCAACAGCTATAACAGTCCATCCGGTTGCATCGTCACGTTTAAATGATGCAAGCATGGTATGCCCTCCAGCCCTGTATTCAACCTGTCCTTCCTGCTCTCCGATAATATCTTTTCCATACTCGGTCTCTTTAAGAATATTTAGCCTCATAATATTCTGATTGTCAGGATGGGCTATCACAACCCCTTGCCTGTCTGCGATATAGACATAGCCTTCCTGCCCTATCTTAATTGGTTCAATAAACCGCTCTGTAAAGAAAAGAAGGTCAACAACCGTATAAAAAACTCCAATGGTTTTAAAGGTAGAACCGTCATCAGTATGTTTCACCGGCGCTGAAATTACAAAAACAGGTCTTTTTGAAACAGCGCTCTCTCTTACATCTGAAACAAAAATCTCTCCCTTTACAGATTTCTGAAAAAAATCTGTGTTTTTTACGGATCTGTCTCTTACCATACCGCCATGGTCGGTTGCAAGGTTTGTGGTTAAAATATCCCCGTTATCCATTGCAAGCGCAATCTCTTCAAAATATGGGTGGGCCTCCTGATAACTGAGAAACACCTCATAGATTTCTCTTACAAATATGGCTGATCCCGCTTCATCATCCATACCCGAGAGCAGTATAGCCTGTGAAATGTTTCCCTGCTGAGACCACAGCAGTGTATCCTGCTTTCTGTTATCAACCCACGTCACAATATATTCTACGGTTGAAAAAGCATTCTGACTGAGCTGGGATGTTATTGATTCTTCCATCATTTTCTTTGAGTTGATAAAGGATACAACAGCAGTGGACATGGTTCCAATAAGAACCAGGATAAGGGTCGGGAACAAAAACTTTTCTCGAAGACCGATTTTCATTTTTCCTCCAGGTTAAAGTTACCTTTGGTTGAAAATTTTAAATACCAAATTTTAAAAAAAAATGAAATATAATTTTTGAAGAACGGTGTTAACAAATTTATTGTATATGCTGATTAAAATTTTAACAAGCATTGTTTTTCACTTCAAAAATTTTTTAATATAATTTTACTTCCTGTGCGGACAGCATTTTTATCGCAAAATAAAGCATTTACCTCCAGCACATATAGGGATTCTGTTTCTATACTGTAAGGACCGTCTGTCATTGGCGAAGCATTTTTAATAATTCCTTTTATGGTTTTTGAACTGTCGATAAAAATAATATCAAGAGGTATATAAGTGTTTTTCATTGTAAAAGAATGATTTCCTTCCTCCCCGAACACAAAAAGCATACCCGAGTTTTCTTTAAGGCTTTTTCTGTATTTAAGCCCAAGCTTTCTTTCCTCTGGTTTTTGAGCAACTTCAACCTCCACACAGACCCTGCTTCCATCTGACTTTTCCATGCATATCCGAGGTGTTTCCGGACTACAGGCTAAGAAAATAAAAAATATTACAAAAAATATCTTTTTAAAAAAAAATGTATACATATATTTAAATTCGAAATAAAAAGTGATAGAGTTTTAGGTTTATTATTTTGGTAATAAACAAAAGTACTTTTGTGATTTATTTTAAATAAAGAGATAGGAGTATAGCATACTGCCATAGTTTTTTTGTTCTTGCTACCCCGTATGTCCAAACCCGCCCTTGTTTCTTTCTGTCTCTTCTAATTCATCCACACAGATAAATTCAGCTCTTACAACACTTCCGATAATCATCTGGGCTATTCTGTCGCCTCGTTTAACCGTATAAGGACTGTCACTGTGGTTGATAAGAATAATTTTTATCTCTCCCCTGTAATCAGAGTCTATAGTACCCGGAGAGTTTAGTAGGGTTATTCCATGCTTGAGCGCCAAACCGCTGCGTGGACGAATCTGGGCTTCAAAACCTTCAGGAAGTGCTATTGAAAAACCCGCCGGCACAGCATATCTCTCTCCCGGAGCTAAAACCACATCCGCATTTATTGCAGCATGAATATCCATTCCAGCCGCATGAGCAGTCATATAAACGGGAAGGGGTATATCCTTATCCTCTGTCTCTCTTCTTATTTTTACTTCAATTTTTTTCATTTATTATCTCAACGTAAAGACTGCTCTAACCTCTCCTACACTGTCTCCCCTGTGATTTTTTACCAGAGGCCTGTGATAGTTTTGCAGCTTTTCCTTTTCAAGGGGTTCGAGAACGTTCAGCTGATTTAAAATTTCCACAATAACAGGTCCGTATGCCCGCTGGCTACCGTCATCTATCTTTATTGCAACTCCATATTTTTTATCAAAAAGCGCCATTGCATACCCGCCTTCGGCTCCGGTCTTGGCAAAAATCTTTCTTCCGCATATTCTTATTGTTTCTGTGCAAATTCTGCCATCACCTGCGATCATTTCAGGATAGTCAAGTGACGCTGTCATAAGCCTGTTGACAGCCCTCTCAAATACTGTGCCTGTTTGATCATATTCAAATGCTTTTGAAAGAAGACTATATGACCTTGCAAGACTTTTCAGAGGAGTAAAAAACACAGGCACTCCGCATCCGTCAACTGCCATTTGTATATCCTCTTTACGTTCTCCGGTCATCTCTGCAATCATATTCAAAACAAGCTTCTGTACAGGGTGTTCAGGTTTTTCATAATCTTCAACACTCCAGCCGTTATAAACACACAGCGCAAGCATTGCCGCATGTTTGCCGGCGCAGTTGTTGTGAACAGCACCCGGCTTTATGTTTTCTGCCCTGAGTAAATTGGCAGTCTGCCTGTGAGAAGGGTAGTGAACACCGCATTTCAAGTTTTCTTCACTAAGCCCTATTTTCTTCAAAACAGACCGGACTGCATCTACCTGAAAATCCTGACCGTTAAGAGAGCCGCAGAAGAGAGCTATTTCCCTGTCATCAAAAACAAATTTCTCACAGGCGCCTGATAACATAACACACATTGCCTGGAGAGGCTTTGCACATGATCTCATAGAGGTTAAGACATAAGGATTGCCACTACCCATGACCACCCTTCCGTCAACATCCGTAACAGCAATGCTTCCTCTGTGAACACTCTCAGCAATTCCCCCTCTTGTAACCTCAACAAGTATCTCTGAATTTGTGCTCATTGTTTGTAATTAAAACTCCTGCAAATATTTTAAAACCCTTCTAATATATTCCTGTGTCTCCTGAAAAGGAGGTATTGTATTATTATACCTTGTAACAGCATTTTCTCCTGCATTATATGCAGCAAGTGCCAATGTTAAATTTCCGTCATACCTGTCGAGCAGGCTTCTCAAAAGCCTTACACCGCCATCAATATTCTGTCCCGGATTAAAAGGATCATCCACTGAGAGTTCTTTTGCTTTTTCAGGCATCAACTGCATAAGTCCCTGAGCCCCTTTTTTTGAGATAGCATCCGGATTAAATGAAGATTCTGCTTTTATAACAGCTTTGACAAGGGAAGAACTTACACCATGCTTTCTGCTGAGTTTATCAATAATAATATCATATTTTGAATGGTCTACATAATTTGATATGCCATCGCCGGTTTTTAATACCAGCTTGTATTGTGAATTTTTCGGAAGATTTGTAAGATGAACAACGCCGTTCTCATCAACATACCTGTAAATATCTCCCCAAAGTTCACTAAAAGGGGCAAAGGCAACAAAAAAAGTGGTACAGAGTATCAGTTTTTTTATAAACACTTACCACCTCACTGTTTTTTTGAGAGAGTCTCTACCATGAGATTATGGAGAAAGCCGTTGGAGGCAAGCACATCCCCATTGTCTAAATGAAGATTTTCTCCTTTAAACCCTGTAACCATTCCTCCGGATTCAGCCACTATCAATGCTCCTGCAGCAATGTCCCAGGGTTTAAGCTTCATCTCCCAGAAACCATCAAATCTTCCTGCCGCCACATAGCACAGATCAAGAGCAGCAGAACCATCCCTTCGTATTGCCTGGGCAGATTTAACAAAATTCCTGAAATTATCAATATTATCCTCTTCTGTATCATGAACATCGTAGGGAAACCCGGTACACAAAAAAGCCCTGTCCATAATGTCTGTTTCAGAAACCGTTATTTTTTCAGCATTCAAAAATGCTCCTTTGCCTTTCTCAGCTATAAAAATCTCATCCATTAAAGGATCCAGGACCATCCCCCAGACAACCGACCCTGCTTTTTCAAGGGCAAGAGAAATACAGAAACACGGATACCAATGGGCAAAGTTAGTAGTTCCGTCAAGAGGATCAAGTATCCACCTGTACTTAGAGAGTTTTTTTACCTCTTCTCGTTCTTCAGCAAGAATTCCAAAATCAGGATACTCTTTTTCAAGCCTATCAACTATCAAATCTTCTATCAAATGGTCAACCTCTGTTACCAGATCAATTTTCCCCTTATATGAGATGCTTTTGACCTTGCCAAATCTCTCTTTCAAGACAGTTCCGGCATCTTTAACAATATTCTCTGCGGTTTTATACATATGTCTTCACTCAATTTTTTTTGTTATAAGCTACATTAGATTAAAGCATTTAACCACTAAAAAGATTTTATTATCATAAATCATAAAAATAATAAAGCTTTTTTCAATATTGGTTTGACTTATGACACCTGTTGTTTTACAATAACCAAATTAATTATTTTTTCTTTTATCGAAAGGAGTTACAGAAATGTCAATGACAAAATATCTATTCACCTCTGAATCAATTACAGAGGGGCACCCTGACAAGGTTTCAGACAGAATTTCAGATGCTGTTCTTGATGCAATAATGGAGCAGGATAAAAACTGCCGTGTAGCCTGCGAAACATTGGTTACAACTGGCTTGGCTTTAATAGCAGGCGAAATTACAACAGACTGTTATGTAGAGCTTCCCGACATTGTTCGTGAAACAATTAAGTATATAGGTTACAATGACTCTGAGATGGGATTTGACTGGGAAACATGTGCTGTAATGAGTTCAATTGACAAGCAGTCTCCGGATATTTCAATGGGGGTTACCGAAACAGACGAACGTGAACAGGGAGCAGGAGACCAGGGAATAATGTTTGGCTTTGCCTGTGATGAAACCCCTGAGCTTATGCCAATGCCGATACAGTTTGCCCATGCCTTAACCAGAAAACTCTCAGAGGTACGAAAAAACAGTACCCTTGATTTCCTGAGACCGGACGGGAAAAGCCAGGTCACAATAGCATATGATGATAAAAAACCGGTTCGTGTTGATGCTATTGTAATAGCCGCACAGCATAAACCTTCTGTAAAATATGATACCCTTAAACAGGGCATAATAGAAGAGGTCATAAAAAAGTCGATCCCAGAACATCTTATGGACAGCAAAACCAAGTTTTATATTAATGCCACAGGCCGTTTTGTTATGGGAGGACCCAAGGCAGACTGCGGGCTTACAGGCAGAAAGATAATATGTGACACATATGGTGGTCAGGGTAGCCACGGCGGAGGTGCTTTTTCAGGCAAGGATCCTTCCAAGGTTGACCGCTCTGCCTCCTACATGGCACGCTATGTTGCTAAAAACATAGTGGCTGCAGGGCTTGCCACACACTGTGAGGTCCAGCTCTCTTATGCAATAGGTGTTGCAAAACCGGTGTCAGCAATGGTAAACACCTTTGGAACAAGCAAAATACCCCCTGACAGGATAGCCGAGATAATTGATGAGGTGTTTGATTTGAGACCGAAGATGATAATTAAACATCTTGACCTTTTACAGCCAATTTTTAAAAACACATCTGCTTATGGTCATTTCGGACGAGAAGAACCCGGCTTCACCTGGGAGAAAACAGATATGGTTGATATTCTCAGACAGAAGGCGGGAATATAAGAGAGCTGTTAAGGAAAAGCTGAAAAAAACAGCTCCGGGGTAAAGAAAAGCAGTTTCCCCCCTCTAAATACTTCTGCTGATTAACCCGTTATAAAAAGGGGGCTTTTAGATAAAGCCCCTTTTTTTATTGTTTGCCTGTTTATGTTATATGAAAAAGTATGAACTTTCAGACCATACCGCAGATCTTGCAGTTACAGTTTACGGTGGCACTGTCAAGGAGTTATTTGAAAATGCGGCCTTTTCTCTGTTTGACATAATCGGGGGAGAGATTCCCGATGCAGAGTCTGTGATAGAAAAAAAAATTATACTCCAAAGAGAATCTCTGGAAGAGCTTCTGGTTGAATGGTTAAACAGTCTGCTCTTTTATTTTGATACAGAGGCACTCTTATTTTTCCGGTCTGATATAAAAGATATTAAATCAAATTTCTTAAGAGCAGAAGCTTTCGGGAATCAGATCCCGGCCGGTTTTTCTCCAAAGACAGTTATTAAATCAGTCACCTATCACAATTTATATATAGAAGAAGAGATAAACCTCTGGAAGGCAGGTTTTGTTGCGGATATATAAAAATTTTTAGGCGTTGCTGAAAACCAGTAAGGGACTCGAAATAAAAACCGAAAAAATAGTTGGAAGAAACTGATATGAAAGAATTATCACCGGAAGAATTCAGAAAATATTCATATAGACTTGCAGACTGGATTGCAGAATATTTTAAAAACATTGATAAAATACCTCCTCTGACGGACGTGAAACCGGGAGAGATCAGATCAAAACTGCCGGCTGATCCTCCGGTAAAGGCAGAGTCCTTCGAATCCGTTATGAAAGACATTGACAAGATAATAATGCCAGGTATGACACACTGGAATCACCCAGGTTTCTTTGCATATTTCGGGATTTCAGGAAGCATCCCCGGAATCCTTGCCGATCTCCTAAGTTCTGCATTCAATGTAAATGCGATGCTCTGGAAAACCTGCCCTTCTGCCACAGAGCTTGAGCAGGTAACCCTTGACTGGCTTGGAAAAATGACAGGACTTCCGGATAAACTATTTGGTATTGTCTATGATACAGCCTCAATCGGTGCTCTGCACGCTATTGCAGCGGCAAGGGAAGAGTTATCTGATTTAGAGATAAGAGAAAAGGGAATGTCTGGAAGAACAGATATTCCTCTTCTACGTATCTATATATCAGAGCAGACTCACTCATCTGTTGAAAAAGCAGCCATTGCCCTTGGTATTGGCATTCGGGGAGTTAGAAAGATACCTGTGAACAGTGATTTTCAGATGATCCCGGAGCTTTTGAAAAAGGCTGTTGAAGAAGACAGAGAAAATGGTTATCGCCCTTTTTTTGTTGTTGCAACAGTCGGCACAACATCCACTACAAGCATTGATCCTGTTGAGGAAATTGCCTCTATATGCGGCCAGGAAAAGCTGTGGCTTCATGTTGATGCAGCCTATGGCGGTTCGGCAGCAGTAGTGCCTGAAATGCGGCATATTTTAAAGGGTTGCGAGCATGCAGATTCAATAGTAATCAATCCTCAGAAATGGCTTTTTGTACCCATTGATTTCAGTGCTTTTTATACACGGAAACCTGAGGTTCTGCGCAGAGCCTTCAGCCTTGTCCCGGAATATCTTAAAACCCCTGAAGACAGTGAAGTGGATAATCTTATGGACTATAGCCTGCAGCTTGGAAGGCGTTTCAGAGCTCTTAAACTCTGGTTTGTTATCCGGTTATACGGTGCAGACGGTATAGCCTCGCTTATAAGAAATCATATTTTGCTTGCCCGTAATTTTTCCGGATGGGTTGAAGAAAGCTCTGATTTTGAGCTGATGGCGCCGGTTCCCTTCAGCACCGTCTGTTTCAGGGCAAATCCTTCCAAAACAGAGGATGAGGGGGCTTTAAATATACTTAATCAGAAACTGATGGAAGATATAAACCGTTCAAAAGCAGCATATCTTTCTCATACTGTATTGAACGGTAAATTTGTACTTCGTCTTGCCATAGGAAACATAAGAACAGAGCGGCGTCATATTGAACAGGCATGGAAGATTATAAATAATTGCCTTAAAAAAAATATTTAAAAAAGGAGTTGCTGGCGATATGGACATTACAAAAACCATTGCAGAGATGAAAAAAGATCCTCTGTTTGCAGAAAACGTCGGGATGATACTCATTCATAACGGTGTCGTGAGAGCCTGGTCAAGAAAGGACAGAAGCAGTGTCTCATCTGTTGAGGTTTCCCCTGACAGAGACAGGATTGAAGCTTTAAGAAAAGAGTATGAACAGAAACCCGGAATTTATAAAATTGCAGTTGAAGCCAGATCCGGGAACTTAAGACCGGGCGATGATCTTCTCTTCATAATCGTAGCAGGTGATATAAGAGAAAATGTTAAGCCGGTGCTGGCAGAACTGCTTGACAGAATAAAAGCAGAGGCTGTTGTAAAATCTGAGAAAGCATAAATGAAATATAGAATAGGAATTGATCTTGGAGGAACAAAGACAGAGGCAATACTGATTGCCCCGGATGATAGTGTTATCACCCGCAGAAGGGTTGAAACCCCTAGAAGCGAGGGCTATAAGGCGATAGTTAAAAATATATGTACAATGATAAAGGAAACCTCAAGCCTTGTGCCATGTAATTTGGAATACAGCATAGGAATTGGAATTCCCGGTTCTGTAAATCCTCTAACTGATCTGGTTCAGAACGCCAACACAACCTGTCTTATAGACACGCCTCTTCAGAAGGAGATTGAAAGGAGGATCGGCAGAAAAGTAGGTATGGAAAACGACGCAAACTGTTTTACCCTTGCTGAGAGCAAGCTGGGGGCAGGCAGGGGATACGCACTTGTATGCGGGATAATCATGGGAACAGGCTGTGGGGGTGGAATATGTTTTGACGGACAAATCTGGAAAGGACAAAACGCAATTGCCGGGGAATGGGGTCATATCAGTATAGACCCTGAAGGAGAGTCCTGTTATTGCGGTAACAGGGGCTGTGTTGAAACAAAAATAAGCGGGCAGGGAGTGGAAAATCTGTTCTTCAAAAAGTTCAACCAAAGGCTCACAATGCAGCAAATCATAGATGGTTACAGCAATGGAAACCCTGAGTGCGTTGAAATATTTTCAGGTTTTATGGAAGATTTTGGGAGAAGTCTTGGAGGGCTTATCTCAATACTTGACCCTGATGTGGTTGTGCTTGGAGGCGGGCTTTCAAACATTGAAGCACTCTACACAACAGGGGTAGAAAAGGTAAAGAACCATGTTTTTCATAAAAATATAAAAACCCCTGTCTTAAAAAATTCACTTGGTGATTCAGCAGGTGTCTTTGGCGCAGCATGGATAGGAATTTAAAATCAGCACGAATTGCAAGCCTTGATTTTTTAAGGGGTTTTACGGTTTCTGCAATGATTCTTGTGAACAATCCAGGATCGTGGGCTGCTGTTTATTCACCATTGCGGCATGCAGGCTGGCACGGCTGCAAACCGGCAGATCTTATTTTCCCCTTTTTTGTATTCATCATGGGTGTTTCAATTGTCTGCTCATTTTTTGAGAAAAAGAAAGAGAAGCGCCTGCATGCACAACTTCTAAAGAAAATAATAAGAAGAACCGTGATACTCTGCTGCCTGGGGCTTTTTTTAAACGGGTTCCCGGAGTTTGACATTTCATCATGGCGTATTCCGGGGATTCTTCAGCGAATCGGCATTGTCTATTTTTTCTGCGCAATAATCTATTTAAAAACAGGATACAGAGGACAGGTTGTAATCGGGAGTTTACTGCTAATTCTTTACTGGTTTTTAATGACTATTGTTCCGGTTCCAGGAATAGGAAATGCAAACCTTGACCCTGTCACAAACCTTGCTGCATGGGTTGACAGGCTTGTTCTGGGAGGGCATCTTTGGAGTGAAACAAGGCTCTTTGATCCTGAAGGAATATTAAGCACAATCCCTGCTGTCGGCACAGGCATCATAGGCATGTTTGCCGGAAGTTTTATTAAAAGCAGGCGCAGTTCCAGTTTTAAAACAAGCTGTTTTATACTCACAGGCGCTGTAATGACAGGCGCAGGGCTGTTATGGAACCTTGTGTTTCCAATCAATAAAACCCTCTGGACAGGCTCCTATGTGCTCTTTACAGCAGGAATTGCCCTTGCTTTTCTTGGGGCAAGTTATTTTATAATGGATATTAAAAATTATAAAAGGGCAGCGAATCCATTTATTGCAATGGGAATGAATGCGCTTTTTCTCTTCTGTCTTTCAAGCCTGCTTGGTCAAATATTGTCAGCAGTTAAGGTGAGGGAAAATTTGAATTTGAAAAAGTGGCTTTTTGAGAATTTATTCTCACTGATGCCCTCTGACCAGATGGCATCGCTTGCAGGAGCAATTGTCTTTGTTACAGTTTTTTTAATTCTTGCATGTATCATGCAGAGATACAGACTATTTGTAAAGGTTTGAAGAGGTATGTATTTGCAAAAAAATCCCTGCTGTTACCTTGAATCCCTCGAAGCACGGGACTGAAAAAAAAAGATTTCTTTCTATCGCTGGAAATGACAGCAAAACCAATAGTGACATAGTCTTTAAATAAAATATAGACCATGATTTAACCCTCGGAAGTGCAGACTGTAAAGGCGGATTTGCGGTAATTTTAGGGATGCCAAGAAAAGGTTGCAGGGTTCAAACCGAAACAGTTTTTTACACACAATCCCTGGGCTTTGCTACTTGTACAACTCCCCTGTTTCTCCTAAGTCTTTATCGGCAAAAATTTAAAAATATTGTTTTTTTTCTACAATTCTGTAAAGTTAAAGTTCAGGAATGAACCAACAGGCAAGGGGTATAAAAATGGAACAGAAAAATATAGAAGGTAGGATTCTGGAAGCAATTGCTAAAACTGAAAAACTGGTTTCAGACTATAAAGAAAAGACCAGGCCCGTAGCGCCTGATAATGCTATAGGGCGAGTTTCCAGAATGGATGCAATTGTCAACAAAAGCGTAATGGAAGTCTCATTAAACAAAGCAGAAGATAAGCTGAATAAGCTGAAGCATGTACTGTCAAAAATTGGAACCTCTGATTTCGGAATATGTATAAGATGTGGACAAACTATCCCGGTTGCAAGAATTCTCGCAATACCGGAAAGTCCATACTGTGTTAATTGTGCAAGATAAAATCAAGATATTATTTAGTGTATCTTCTTCCCTGTCTGGTTCCCCTTCTCTTAAGCTCTTCCTCAATAAGTTTAAGGGTCTGCTGTTTATTTAAAGACCATTTGGGGGCGACAAGTTCCATCGGATCAGGGTCTCCGGTGAGTCTTTGAATCACGATTGATTCAGGTATTATCTCAAGCACGTCGCAGGCAAGGTTCACATATTCATTCTGATCAAAGGGTGAGTATTTGCCTTCATTTAAAAGCTTCTCAAGTACGGTTCCTTTTGAAACATATAAAGAGTGGATTTTTAAGGCATCGGGTTTTATCCTGGCTATATGCTGTGCGGTTCTGTGAACATCATTTTCTGTCTCGCCAGGAAGTCCTATTATTATATGGACACAGGTAAGAACTTCATACTGTCTGCATAGCGCAAACCCTTCCAGAAAATCGTTAAAAATATGTCCTCTGTTGATAAGTTTAAGGGTTTTGTCATTTGATGACTGAAGCCCAAGTTCAACCCACACCATAAAATCCATTGAATATGATGAAAGAAGCTGGAGTGTTTCCGGACTTAAACAGTCGGGCCTTGTAGCAACCGCAAGACCGACAATGCCTGGTATATCCAAAACCTGTTCATACATGTTTTTAAGCTTATCTGCCGGGGCATAGGTGTTGCAGAAAGACTGGAAATAGGCAATGAATTTTTGAGCCTTGTATTTTTTAGATAAGAATTCAATTGAGTTTAGGGCTTGGAGCCTTAAATCAGGAGATTTTAGCCAGTTGCCTGTGCCGGAGCCCTTTTTATTGCAGTAGATACAGCCGCCTGTTCCTTTGGTGCCGTCTCTGTTCGGACAGGTAAGCCCGGCATCAAGGGTTATTTTTTGAACCCTCTCCCCAAACTTTTCTCTCAGGAAGGAGTTGAATGAATAATAGAGCATAATAATAATAGCACGTCAGCCCATGAAGTATGGGACTCGCAGCAAAAAATATTATCAATTTTTAGTCTGTTCCAGATTAAACTTTCCTTTCACCTTTATCACAACCGGTAATCGCCTCTTCTTTACCCATAACATTGATTGGAACAGTAGCAGTTTTTAGATGCAGGTCGCGTTGCGGGAATGGAATTTCAATTCCGGCTTCTTGAAGAGCATCCCAAATTTTTAACATAACATCACTTCTGACACTGTTTATACCATTTTGGGGGTCTGCAATCCAGAAACGCAGCTCAAGATCCACAGAACTGTCCCCAAACCCCATCAGAAGACATTTGGGCGCCGGATCTGTCAAAAGCCTGGAAACGCTCTTAACAGCTTCAAGCATGACGGCAATCGCATGATGCGGATTGTTTTTATAGGAAATTCCAACGGGAACCTTAAGCCGGATAAACGGGTTGGAATAGCTCCAGTTTATAACCTGCTGTGTGATTAAATCCTCATTTGGAATTAAAAGTTCCCTGCCGTCCCGGGTGTTGACCGAAACATAGCGTCCGCGAAGCTGGACTATCCATCCGTAGGTATCGCCTATCTGAATAACATCACCCGGTTTTATCGACTTGTCAATCAAAAGGATTATACCGCTCACAAAATTTCCAACAACCTTCTGTAAACCAAAACCTACGCCCACACCAACCGCACCGCTAAACACAGCAAGTGCTGTCAGGTCTAGCCCCACAGAGTTTATCGCTACCAAAAATATGAAAAAAAACAAGGTGATTTTTATAATTTTGCTCAGCAGCACATGTGTGGATGGGGTTATATTTGGAACCTGATGCAACTTTTTTTCCAGAAGTTCGGTCAACCACGTTGACACACGGAAAAGCAGTATCAATACAATAGAAGCCTTTACCACAGTTATAACGGTGATGTGAACAGATCCTATGGTTACCCCGAATTTTTCCAGAAAGCCAATAGCCGGTCCAAGTATGCCCAGGATGTTAAGTGCAACCAGAATCCATACCATTGTTGTAACCAGCCCTGACCAGAAACGATCCATCAGAACAGATGTTGCCAGTCGTATAAGAAGCCATGCAAACAGAAGATTAACAGCAAGTGTCATTAAGAAGGTTGTTTTTAAAACATCGCGCAGACCGATCATGCCCAGCCATAGAATAATCAGGACCATGATTTGCGGCATCTGCTGAACCAAAGCTTTGCAGAGATTTGCCAGATATATCTGCTGCAGGTTGAGGGCATTGATTTTTTGAGCAAAATGTGTTCTGATACGTCTACCGATATGTCCCCCCGTAACGACAGCCGCAGCAATAACAGATATTTGGAGAAATGTGTAAAACTGCAGCACATGGGTTTCAGCCCAGATATTTACTGCCTGAAACCACTGCTGAATTTGATCTGAGAAACCTGCCTGTATCATAACATACCTGCCTGCATTATATAAGAGTTAATAATACATTATTTTTTTTGCAATACCATTATAGCCCGTGCATGTACATCCAAAACATCTCCAGTCGCGAAATGCAACTCCTCCAATGTTTTATTATCATTAAATGTTGAAATAACCAATCCCCAATTTGCATTCTTTGGTATGGGAGGTATCCGGCACGGTACATTCTCATGATGAAAGTTGAACCAAACAAGAAAAGTATTATCTGCTTGCAACTTGCCTTTTTCATCATAATCATCGATAGCATCTCCGCTTAGGATGAACCCCAGGGTTTTGATATCTGGTATCTGCCATTCTTTTTCAGTTATAGTATTACCGTCTGGCAGGAACCATTGAATATCTTTTATGTCTGCTCCGTTTATTTTTTCTCCTTTCAGAAATTTTCTCCGGCAAAACACAGGATGTTCTCTACGGATCCTGATAATATGTTTTGTAAACTCAAGAAAATACTTTTCCCTGTCATTCAGTTCCCAATTAAACCAGCTTATCTCGTTGTCCTGACAGTATCCGTTATTGTTTCCATGCTGTGTTCTGCTCAGTTCATCTCCGCCGAGAAGCATCGGAACACCTTGGGATAGAAGCAGGGTAGTCATGAAATTGCGTTTTTGTTGTTCACGAAGTTTTATAATCACATCCTCTTCAGATGTGCCCTCAACACCGCAGTTCCAGGACATATTATTATCCGAACCATCCATGCTCTCTTCACCGTTTGCCTCGTTGTGCTTATCATTGTAGCTAACAAGATCATTTAGAGTGAAGCCATCGTGAGCCGTAACGAAGTTTATACTGGCAAAGGGACGTCTCCCATCATACTGATACAAATCGCTGCTGCCTGTAATTCTATATGCAAATTTAGCCAATTGATTCTCATCACCCTTAATTGCGCGCCGTATAGTATCACGGTATTTACCGTTCCATTCGGTCCACAGCACAGGAAAATTACCTACCTGATATCCTCCTTCACCCACATCCCAGGGCTCTGCAATAAGTTTTACCTGAGAAATAACAGGATCCTGATGAATAATATCAAAAAACGCGGCAAGCTTGTCAACCTCGTGCAATTCCCTTGCCAGGGCTGAGGCAAGATCAAACCTGAAACCATCGACATGCATTTCGTTAACCCAGTAACGTAAACTGTCCATAATCAGTTGCAGAACCTGCGGGTGGTTCACATTAAGACTGTTGCCTGTTCCGGTATAATCCATATAATATCTGGGGTTATCCTTTAAAAGGTGGTAATATACCGTATTATCAATGCCCCGGAAATTTAGTGTAGGACCAAGTTCATTGCCTTCAGAGGTATGGTTATAAACAACATCAAGTATCACTTCAATTCCGTGGCTGTGTAATACCTTCACCATTTCTTTGAATTCACGAACCTGCTCTCCCGTATCTCCACTGCTTGAATACCGGGAGGTCGGTGAAAAGAAGTTTGTTGTATTATACCCCCAGTAATTACTTAATCTCCTATCAGCAAGATGCTTATCATTCAGGAAATCATGAACAGGGAGAAGTTCGACTGCTGTTATCCCAAGTTCCTTAAGGTGGTTGATAAATGGCTCCGATGCCATGCCGGAATATGTTCCCCGCAGATGTTCCGGAATATCGGGGTGAAGTTTTGTTGCACCCTTTACATGCACTTCATATATAATCGTTTTATTCCAGGATATTTTCGGATAACGATCATTTCCCCAGTCAAATGACGTATCAATGACCACACCCTTGGGAATTCCTGCTGCGCTGTCCTGTTCATCAAACGACAGGTCTTTCTGTTCATTATCAAACTGGTAACCAAAAACATGCGCTTCCCAGCCTACTTCACCGGCAATTGCTTTTGCATATGGATCCATAAGGAGTTTATGATGGTTAAAACGATGTCCTTTTTCGGGCTTGTATGGTCCATGCACTCTATAACCATAGAGTTGACCGGGTTGTATGTTTGGAATATATCCGTGCCAGACATGAGCGGTTACTTCATTAAAGGAAATGCTTTCGTCTGCGCTGTCTGCATGGCGATCCCTAAACAGGCAGAGTTCTACCTTCACAGCATTTTCTGAATAAAGTGCAAAATTTACACCCCTACCATCCCATGTTGCACCAAGCGGATAGGGTTTGCCGGGTAATATTTTTCGTTTCATAAAAGTGCCCCCTTGTACTTTGTTTAAATTGCGATACCCTATATATTTTTTTACATCTTATTTCATATGCTCAAAAGCAACTGCTTTATTCCTGTCTATTCCCCGGAGAAGTCTGCCAAGTATATCCGATCCGGTTATAACCTTTTTCTCATCTCTCCATAAAAGAATGATATCTTCATCTATAACATTATCCTCGCCATGTTCAAAATTTACCCTGAGGCGTGGGATGATCCCGCCAAGATTTGTGTTTCTATCGCGAACAATAATAGGACGGTGGCAATGCCGTTACGGGTTAAAATCCCCTGCTTTAAATAATGCTTCACGAATGAACTCATCTGAGTCTAAAACCAGTCTGGGTTCATTATCTTATTAACAATATAGCCACCTTCCGATACTGAGCCTTTTCCTTATTACAAACATTAAAATGCGAGAGACAGACTATCTTATTACAGCCACCTTTTCCTTCTGAAGAACAGCAGCATTACTGCTGCTATAACAGTCATCAAAAGCAAAACAGCAGGATAGCCAAAACGCCATCCAAGTTCGGGCATATTTTCAAAATTCATTCCATATATTCCTGCTATGAAAGTAAGAGGTATAAATATGGTTGCTATGATAGTAAGTACCTTCATAACTATGTTCATTCTGTTGCTGACACTGGAAAGATAAACATCGAGCATTCCTGAAAGTATATCCCTTGATGTCTCAATAGAGTCAATTACCTGGATTATATGATCGTAAACATCCCGGAGGTAGATACGGGTGGATTTGTGTATGAGTTTTGATTCTGCCCTCTCCAAAACGCTCGTGACTTCTCTTAATGGCCAGACTGACTTTCGCAATAAAATCAAGTTTCTTTTAAGGCTGTGTATTGCCTGCATCGTTTCCTCGTTGGGATTACTAAGCAGTTTCTCCTCTATCTCCTCCACCTTTTCCCCTATACTTTCTATGACAACAAAATAGTTGTCCACAATGGCATCAATCAAAGCATAAGCAAGGTAGTCAGTCCCCATCTTCCTCCAACGAACACCGCCCCCCCGTACTCTGTTCCTTATCGGATTAAACACATCTCCTTCCTGTTCTTGAAAAGAGATGACATAGTTTGAACCGATTATCAGGGATACCTGCTCAGATTTGATATTATGTCCGTTTTCCCCGCTATATATCATTTTCAGAACGACAAAGAGGTAATTTTCAAAATCCTCAATTTTCGGGCGTTGTCGGGTGTTTACAATGTCAGCCAGAACAAGGGGATGGATACTAAAATGATTTCCTACTGACTCTATGATTTCAGTTTGGTGAACTCCAGCTATATTTATCCAGGTTTTGCCGGGCTTGTCTATATAAGGTAAACAGTCCTCAACCGTATTTACCGTTTGCTCTTCAAACTGCTTTTCATCATAGTTGAAAATTGTAATTTTGCTTTGTTCTGAGCTCTCTCTGCCAACATGGATAAGTGTCCCCGGTGGAAGACCAACCTTGTCCTTATATTTTTTAATAAATGGCGCCATTAATTACCTCGATAGTATTGTTTCAAGAAGGGCTTTAGCTGAAGCCTCAGGCCCCTTTCTCTCCCATCCCTCTATGCCAAGTCTTGTTCGCAACTGTCCCACAAAAATCCTTTTGGTAAAGAACTCCCTAAAATAGCTTTCTGCTATTTCATCATGTGTTTCCATATACTGCGGCGGGCCGAAGATATTTGCAAAATAGGAGCTGTTTATTCCGGTTGACGTGGTTGTTCCTTTGCTCATGACCTTGCCTTCCTTAAAAACGGAAAGTGCACTTTCAGGGGAGTTGAATTTTTCAATGATAGGTTTATCCTCATCCGGTTTCTCATAGTTGTTGGCATAAAGAACATAGTCGATTTTGTGTCCCCTCATTATGGTGCTGTAAGTGGTTACCGGAAGTATTATACGCGCGTTTGTCTGTGCTGCGCTCATTATTATCGCACCCTCAAGCCTTCCAAAGGCATAACCCGGTCTCAGATCATCAAGCCTTAAAAATGCACCTATCTCAGTGCCGTAGCCAAGAAGGGTTTTCTTTTCTCCATGGGCAATTGAGCCCATATCATCGGCTACTATAACAATATCCTGAATGTACTTATCGCCAATAATAGAAAAAGCCTCAAGGGTCTCTGATTTTCCAGCCCCTGTATCTCCGATAAGAAGAAGATTTGCCTCCTTGCCCCCTTTAAGGATTATTCTAACAAAAGCTCCGTGAAAAGGAAGTCTGCCAATTTTCATCATCCTAATATTATGAAGGGTGAGCACCATTTTTTTGAGATAACCAAAATATCCGAACTCATCCCTTCCGGGTACTGCTGCTGTAAGAATATCATTTTCAGTATCCTCATGAAAAACAGTTGGAAAGACTCCGATACTGTCAAGCCCTTCACCTTGAACACCGAAAGCGTAAATCGCATCGGGCTTCTGTTTTATTTCCTCATCATCTGCCAATTCAAAAAGGTTGCACAGAGACATCCCAAGATCTATAAACATCTTATGAAAATAGACAAAAACAAGAAGGGGACCCACTTTAGCAGGAAAGCATAGCCAGTCATCACAGTTTACATCAAAGAGGGTAAATGGGTTCTTATCAATTTTCTCAAATGAGCCGGTTCTTTTGTTCATGCTTGGATTAAGTATAAGGGGTGGAGAGAGGATGATCTGCCGAATAAAAGGCACTCTGTCAAGCATTCTGTAGGCACCGAAATTCATAACCCCCTCGTTTTTTTTTGTAAGTGCTGTGATATCAACGCCGGCACGAGTCTGTCTGTAAACTCTTGGATCAGCTTCTGAGAGGTTTTCCTTGATATCCCTCTGTATGTTTCTTACAAGACTTTCAAGCCTTTCAGTGGTTTCCTTTATTATGCTTCTTGGTCTTATGCTCTGGTTTTCTCCTTCTGTTCTGTATATCATAAATCTGTCGTATGAGAGCCAGAAGAAATAGAAGGCATTTAGAAATTCAAGAAGCAGTTCTCTGTCTTTAAGCAGGTTTTCAGAGCCCTTCACAACCCCCGGAACATTTTCGCTTTTAAGTTTAGCAAGAAAGCGGATGGTTTCAATAAGCAGGTTAATCTGTTCTTCCGGGATATCTCTTTTTTGGGTTAAGTCTGTTTTCCCTCTGGGGACGGGTTTTTTTAATGTAAGCAGGTTTATCAGTTTTGAGAATATGCCTTTATCCTCCTTGCCGAAAAAATCAAGCAGCATCGAGTTCTTAGTGGCAAGTTTATCAATATAGATTCTTATTATTTCGTTGAAAATTTCACTTTCAAAAAGATCATCAGAGCTTTCACAGGGTGTTCTGTCTATTGTCAGTATTGCTTTATTTCCATATATCTCCATAAAGTTTATCTCCCTTGCTGAGTATTTATGGCTTATGTTTCAAGGTTCCGTAAAAAAGTCCTAAACCGGCACATAGAATACCGTAAAGCGCGGCACGAAAGTGATCTCATCATCCTCTGAAAAAAAGGGATTTCTTACCCGCGAGTTCGAAATGACACAACTTTTATTTTAGGGCTTTTTACCCAACTGTGAAATATTTAAATTTTACGTATAGTATTAACGCTTTAAAATATCGGAAGGATTTGCAAAATTATTTATTATTGCATTTTCCGGAAAAACAGCTTATTCCCTGTATAAAATTAAAGCTGCATACCAAAAAAAATATAACACAACAACCCGCCACTAACAGCAACTAAGCTTTTGTTGCCGGCTATCTCCAGTGAAGCAGAACCCCTCTGTTTTGGTCATCAAGGCGGGTCAGCCCTGCTTTTTCAGCAGCCCCGACTGCTTCAGCAAACTCTTCATCTGTTATACCTCTTTTCAATTCAGGAAAAGATGAAAGCTCGCCGCAGGGTCTATACTGGTTCATTATATTCACATAGCTGTTTTCTGATATTTCATCTGCTAAAAACTCCATTGCAAGCTCTGTTCCTGCCAGGTTGTCCGGCATGACAAGATGACGGACAAGAAGTCCCCGGACAGCATGGTTTTTACTGTCAACCTTCAGGTCTCCTACCTGACGGTGCATTTCCTTTATGGCTTTTTTTGCAATATCGGGGTAGTCTGGAGCCTTGCAATAAAGGGTTGAGGGAATGTCTCTGGAAAATTTCAAATCAGGCATGTATATATCAAAAATACCATCAAGAAGCTCCAGTGTCTCTACTGAGTCATATCCACCTGAATTATATAAAAGAGGAATTCTGAGGCCTTTTTCAACAGCAATCAGCAAAGCCTCGAGTATCTGCGGCACAACATGAGACGGGGTCACAAAGTTTATGTTATGAACTTTCATATTTTGCAGACTGAGCATCATCTGGGCAAGTTGATGGCTGTCTGTCTCAACGCCTTGTGATTCATGGCTTATCTCATGGTTCTGGCAGAATACACATAAAAGGTTGCAGTTTGTAAAAAAGATTGTTCCTGATCCGTATCTGCCTACAAGTACGCTCTCTTCTCCAAAATGAGGCGAAAAACTTGACACAATTGCATTACGCCCTGTTTTGCATACCCCCTTTTCTCCTTTAAGTCTGTTTACCCTGCATTTTCGTGGACACAAAGTACAGGTTTCAAGCATTGCAAGAGTAGTCTCAGCTCTTTGCTGCAGAATGTTTTCATTATATGCTTTGATGTATGAGGGTTCCATGTTTGATTGCACAATAATGTTATTACTCTATTTAATCTAACCTTTATAAAAGAACTGACGGATAATAACACTTGAAAATAATACAGGGTCTTTCGTATTTTTCCCTGTAAAGCTTCTGTGTATGCTTTCTGAAAGCTTTTTTATCCGGTATTTTATCTCTCATAAAGGTTAAAACAGAGTTAATAAATTTTACATCCTTTATTTTTTTTTCAGTTGTGTTCTGTCTGCCAACTATCTTTACGCCTGCAAGCCCCAGCTTTTCAAACTCATACATTGCGCATGCTCCGCAGGGGCGCTCGTCAATGTGCATGGCAGACCAGAAATGCTGTCTTTCCCATGATACTTTTTCCTTAAGAATTGTTTCAGCCGTTTCCTCATTTTCACCATGCACAGCAGCCGTAATTTTATAAAGCATCATGCACGCATTTTCAAAATTTCTCTTCTCATCCTTCTGATGGATTAAATCTGCAAGACCATGCTGAAAAGTACAGAATCCATCAACATTAGCACATCTTGAATTGAGAATAAACGCCTCAAGCTCAATATCGTTTGTGTTTTCGGCTATCTGCTCAATCTCTTCAAGGCTCAAGTGTCGGGGAAGTATTACCCTTGAAGCCCCAATATCCCTGTAGAAATGGACTGTTTCTGAATTAAAGGCGGTTCCCGCTGTGCTAATATGTATTAAAACATGCGGGGCTATTTCACGAAGGGTAAGGATCATTGCCATATCCCCTACAATAAATCCGTCAATACCTGACTCACAGGCTTTCTCTATATATGCTGTAAGGTATGGATACTGTCCGAAACTGTAGTAATGTTCATTCAGAGTCAGAAAAATACGGGCTTTATGTTGATGGGCTGTTTGGCAGCTCTTCTCAAGCTCATCAAAGGTTTTCATGTGAGGACTTGTGCCAAGCTCAGGATTATCCTCCTGTCGTCTGTTAAGGCAGGCTGCAACGCTAAAATCCTCTCTCCAGTCTTTTGGCAGAAGACCGCAGTAAAAATCTTCTGCCCCTGCATTTACAAGTGGTTCAACCTCTGAGCAACTGTCAAGAGGTGAAAGTATTTTCAAAGCCATATAGAAACCTTTAAATTACCTTTTCAGTTTATAAAAAAAACCAGAACCCGGAATTGTCATTTATAAATATAACATAAATTTCATTAAATAAAAAAAGAATAAATGCTCAAAAAAATATTCTGTTAAATTATCTGCTTTTATGTAATAATTAACGACAGGATAAAGTTATGGGCGATAGTTTATAGGAAAACCCCAAAGCCCTGTAACCTCGCGCGGGGTATATTTATGCACTTTTTGTCAATGGATTTAGCCTTTTAAAGCTAAGGCAAAGGGGAATTCGGAAGATGAAAACAAGTTTTTATTTAACTATATTTATGACGATTTTCATACTGTTATGTAACTCAGAAAACGTTTATGCAGAAACAATGTATGTAGTTGACAGAATAGAGGTTGCTGTACGTTCAAACAAAGGTATGGAGCATGGAATTGTTGCAGTTGTCAGGACAGATGAAAAAGTAGAGGTTTTGAGCACGGAAGGAGAATATGCCTTTATAAGATGCCCAAACGGGGTTGAGGGATGGATGCTGAAACGCTATCTTACCTCATCTCTTCCGAAAAGTCAGGAGATAAACAGACTCAAAACTACTATTGAACAACTTCGTAAAGACAAACAGGAAGCATCAGATGAGATATCAAAACTCCATGAAGACAGAAGAATTCTTGAAAACAATTTGAGGTTAAAGAAGGAAGCACTCAAACAGGTTGAAAACGAACTTGATGAGCTTAAAAGAGCTTCTGCTGAATATCTGACCTTGCGGCAGGAGCATGAACTTCTGAGAGAAGAGATGGAAAAGACTATGCTCAAATTAGAAAAACTCTCAGAAGAAAACATGGTACTTAGAAGCAGAAGCAATTTTATGTGGTTTGTAGCAGGGGCTTCAGCAATATTATTTGGTTTTATTATGGGAAGCATATTGCAGAGTCTTAGATATTATAAAAAAAGAAAATCAAGATATTGATGCATTATTAATAAAAATTTTGTTTTATTGTTTTATATAAAGAAAAATATTATTGGCAACTATTTAAAACAACTTGACAATTTGTTTTTTTTCCGTTAAATAAACAAGTTAATGTATTAAAATTGTGAAACACCCTTGAAGACAGATAAAAAGGTTTTAAAAAAGTCGCTCAGGTCAGTTTCTCTTGTAGCAAATTTTGGTTTTACAATGGCAGCAGCCATATTTATAGGTTATTATCTTGGTTGCTATATAGATGGAAAACTGGGTACTTCGCCATGGTTCATGCTGATTTTCCTGATTCTTTTTATGGCAGGAGCTTTTATTAAATTTTTACAGTCAGTCAGGGAAGTTAATAACGATAAAGAATAGTATAAAAAATGCCACTGGTTTTGGATACCCCAAAAAATATTTTTTTTTGTCTGTTTATATTGCGGCAATACTAATTTTTCTATCTTTTTTCTCTGATGATCGCTCTATAACAAACGGGCTTGCGGTTGGCACAGGTGTCGGAATTATTTTTTTTCTCGTTACGTGGTGGACAATAAGTGTAATTGTTAAAAGCAAAAAAGATAAAGATTCAAATCCCCTGCTTGCTGTATTAGCAATTAAGATTTTTATTCTTAAGTTCCCCCTTTTAGGAGTTGGTCTCTGGTATGCCTTCAAGCTTATGCCTATCAATCCCTTTGCTCTGATTGGAGGGATATCTGTAACACAGGTGGCAATACTCATAGCAGGATTGAATAAAATGATAAGCAGTAAAAACAGATAGAGTAATAAAACTGATATGGCAGCAGAACACGCAGAAAACAGTTCAGAGATGGTGATGTCACTGCCCTCTTTTCTTGAGCTTATGGGCTTTGACATGCATAAGACCTATTGGGGCTACAATCTTCACCAATGGGAGCCAATCATGATGTCATTTATGGTGGGGCTTCTGCTTGTTCTCTTCTCAATGTGGGCAACAAGAAGGATGGAAAAAATACCAAGAGGAGCTCAGGCTTTTCTTGAGATTGTTGTGGAAAGCCTGTATAATCTCATCTCAGATACCCTGGGCAAAGAGACTGCAAGATACCTTCCTTTTCTGGGTTCGGTGTTTCTTTACATACTGCTGATGAACCTGTGGGGGCTTGTGCCTGCTATGCACTCTCCAACAGATCAGATAAATACCACTTTGAGCCTTGCTCTTGTTGTATTTGTTCTTTACAATTTGGAAGGGTTAAGAAGAAAGAAGCTTGGTTATTTCAAACACTATTTTCAACCGTATTTCATGGCGCCTTTAATGTTTCCCCTTCACGTTATCGGCGAGGCCGTAAGACCTGTAGCGCTTTCTGTACGTCTTTTTGGAAACCTTACCGGAAAAAAACTGGTTTTAGCCCTTCTTGTTGCCCTGACCCCGTTTATATTCGGCATTATACCTGTTCCGCTTCACGTTTTAATGGTGCTTCTTGCAATTCTTTTTAGTCTTATTCAGGCACTTATATTTACTCTTCTTTCGGCAATTTATTTAGCCCTTGCTGTAGAAGAAGGAGAGCATTAGCAGAAAAAGTATTTAATTTTTTATTATCTTAATTAACTCTAATTTTTTATGGAGGTTTAGGCTATGATTTATTTTGGTTTGATTGGACTTGGCATTTGTCTTGGAATCGGACTCGCGGCTCTTGGAGGAGGCGCTGGTATCGGAAGAGCCTGCTCGTCAGCTCTTGAGGCTTCAGCAAGACAGCCCGAGGCTGCTGGAAGTATCAGGACAACACTTATTATCGGCGCAGCTCTTATAGAATCACTTACAATATATGCACTGGTTATAGGAATTCTTCTTATGGGTAAACTTCCTACGCCATCAGAAGCTCTTGATATATTCAAAGCAGTCAGTGGTGCAATGTAACTATTTCTATTAAACTAAATTTAGATTAGAATAAAAAAAGCTCATGGAATTGTTAGAATCTTTAGGATTTGACTTTAAACTTTTCCTTATCCAGCTTTTCGGATTTTTGTTGCTTTTCTGGCTTCTTAAGAAGTTCCTTTGGGGAAGAGTTATTACAATGATTCAGAGACGCGGGGATGAGATAAAAAGTATTTATCAGGAAAACGAGAAGACCAGAAATGAGGTCACAGCTTTAAAGTCTGATTATGAAAAACGTCTCCGCGATGCAAAACTGGAGGCTGATTCCATTATTCAGGATGCAAAGCTTAAGGCTGAAAAAGCAGGTCAGGAGATAATTGACAGAACCAGGGAAGAAGCAGCCCAAATAAAGGAAAAAGGGATAAAAGAAATTGACCTGGAAAGACACAGGGTTTTGTCTGAGATAAGAAACGAGGTTGTCGATCTGTCAATGGAAATTGCTTTAAAAATTATCAGTAAAACTATAGACAAGGCGGACAGGGATAGAATAACAAGAAATTTAGTAGATGAAATCGGAGGGTTGAGTAAGTAGTGGTTAACCTAAAGGTTGTTAATCGTTATGTGCATGCGCTAATACTTGCTGCCGGCAGAATAGACTGTATTGATCAAGTACAGAAGGCTGTCAAAGAGACAGAGGATTTTCTGAGAAATAGTCCCGAGGCTGCATCTGTTCTATACCATCCTTCTATTTCACGCCAAATTAAGAAGCAATTTTTCTCTAAGGTGTTTGGCAGCAGGCACCCTGAAATATTCAGAAATTTTATTGAACTTGTCATTGATAAAAAACGAGAAAAGATACTAGAACATATTCACGGAACCTACAGGAAACTTGCTGATCAAATAAATGGGATTATCCGGTCAAAGGTAAAATCCCCTTCTGAAATATCTTCAGAGGAGAAACAGCTTTTATCACGCCAGCTTGAAAAGTTGTTTAATAAAAAGATAATCCTTGAACATGAGATTGCAGATGAGCTTATCGGGGGTCTTCAGGTCAGAGTGGACAGCTATATAATAGACGGCAGTGTGAAAACAAAACTTCAAAACCTTCACAGGTTTCTTAATCTGGGAGTAGGGCAGTTAAAAAAAGTCAGCTAAAAAAGGAGTTAAGGATTTGGAACTCAGGGCAGAAGAAATAACATCTGTAATAAAAAAAGAGATTGAAAACTATAAAGATAAACTTTCGATGGAAAATGTGGGCACAGTTTTGCAGGTGGCAGATTGTGTTGCAAGGATTTATGGATTGGATGAATGCAAAGCCTCAGAGCTTCTGGAGTTTGAGAGCGGGGTTCACGGATTAGCTCTTAATCTGGAAGAAGATACTGTGGGAGCGGTTCTTCTTGGAAACAGTCGCGAAGTAAAGGAGGGTGAGAGTGTTAAATGCACAGGCAGGGTGATTTCTGTTCCCGTAGGAGATGCGCTTCTGGGACGCGTTGTAAACTCTCTTGGAGAACCCATAGACGGAAAAGGTCCAATACAAAGCGATAAGATGAGACCGGTTGAATACGATGCCCCAAATGTTATTGCAAGACAGCCGGTTAAAGAACCTTTGCAGACAGGCATTAAGGCAATAGATGCCATGATTCCGATTGGAAGAGGCCAGAGAGAGCTTATAATTGGAGACCGTCAGACCGGAAAAACAGCCATAACAATAGACACCATTATAAACCAGAAAACAGAGTTTGAATCTGGCAACCCTGTATATTGTATCTATGTGGCAATCGGGCAGAAACAGTCAACAGTAATGAGAGTGGTTGAGACTTTAGAAAAATACGATGCAATGAAATACTCTGTTGTTGTTGCAGCCGGTGCAAGCGATCCTGCGCCCATGCAGTATATAGCTCCATTTGCAGGTTGTGCAATAGGCGAAGAGTTCAGGGATAATGGCAAACATTCACTTGTTATCTATGATGATCTCTGGAAACATGCGGTGGCATACCGTCAGGTTTCTCTTCTCCTGAGGCGTCCTCCGGGGAGAGAAGCTTTTCCGGGCGATATCTTTAATCTTCATTCAAGACTGCTTGAAAGAGCGGCAAAATTAAGTAATGAACATGGAGGCGGATCTCTTACCGCGCTTCCGATAGTAGAGACTCAGGCTGGAGATTTTTCTGCATATATTCCTACAAATGTTATATCAATCACAGATGGCCAGATCTATCTGGAATCAGATCTTTTTTATTCAGGTGTTAGGCCTGCTATAAATGCAGGACTTTCTGTTTCAAGAGTGGGCGGTAATGCCCAGAACAAGGCAATGAAAAAAGTCGCAGGAACTTTGAGACTTGATCTTGCACAGTACAGGGAACTGGAAGCATTTACAAAATTTGGTTCTGAACTTGACAAGTCAACACAGGCTCAGCTCAATCGAGGTATGCGCTTAATTGAAATACTTAAACAGGCTCAGTACCAACCCGTTCTTACTGAGGATCAGATTATTATTCTTTATGCTGCAGGACAGGGACTTATAGACAGTGTGCCAGTTGAAAAGGTAAAAGAGTTTGAAAGAAACTTTCTTGATTTCTTTTCCCATGAACATTCTGAGGTAAAAGAAGAGCTTAAAACCTCCAAAGAACTTAACGCCGGCATAACTGAAAAAATAGTTTCAGCCTGCAACCAGTATACTAAACGATTTTTGGAACAGTAAAGACAGATGGCAGCAGGAACCCCAAGAGAGATACTTAGAAGAATAAAGGGAATAAAGTCCACTCAGCAGATAACCAGAGCTATGGAGATGGTTGCTGCTGTTAAACTTGCCCGGGTAAAAGCACAGGCAGAGAACTCAAGACCCCATGTAGAAAATATAGGACTTATTATGAGAGCATTGTGTGCCTGTTTTTCAATCAATGATATTGAACACCCCTTTTTCACGAAAAGAGAAGTTGAAAATATCAAGCTTATTATCATAACCTCAGACAGAGGGCTCTGCGGAACATTCAATATTAACCTGATTAATACTGCTAAAAAATTTATTGAAGAGAACAGCCTTAAAAATTTAAATGTATCAATAACCAGTATAGGCAAAAAGGGCTCCGAATCCCTAAAAAAACTTGAATATAATATTGAAAGATCTTACCCTGTTCCATGGGGAGAGGAGCTGCAGAATCAGTCAAGACAGTTAAGCGCAAACCTTGTTGAAACTTTTGAAGCAGAACAAGCCGATGCCATATATCTTCTATATAGCCGTTTTGAAAATGTTTTAACCCATGTTCCCACCCTTGTTCAATATCTGCCTATAGAGCCGCTTACAGAGGATGAATGGAAACATCATCTTAAAAAATCATCTGATTTTTTGATAGAGCCTGATATGGAGCAATTTGCAAAAGAGCTCACCCCAAGCTACCTTCAGGCAGAGCTTTATCATTGTATAATTGAGTCACTTGCAAGTGAACATGCCGCGAGGATGGTATCCATGCGTAATGCAAGCGATAATGCAGATGAGGTTATAGAGGAGTTGACACTAAGCTACAACAAGGCTCGTCAGTCAAGCATTACCAAAGATTTGATTGATATCATAAGCGGTGTTGAAGCATTAAAAGGATAATGTGATAAGCAGGTAAGTAATAGAAAATAAAAAATACAATTTAGGATTCTGATTTTGCTTAACAGCTTATCAGAAAAGAGCTTAACAGCTAATTTATGAATTGGAGGATAGTACCTTGAGGACAGGAGAAGTAGTTCAGGTAATTGGACCTGTTGTTGATATTCGATTTCCAACAGAAGACCTGCCGCTAATATTTAATGCATTAAAAATCAAAAATGAAGAGGATGGCATTGATTTGACACTTGAGGTTGAACAGCACCTAGGAGACTGCACGGTAAGAGCGGTTGCCATGTCTCCAACAGATGGTCTTGTCCGCGGCATGAAGGCTCAGGATACAGGAGAGCCGATTTCCGTGCCGGTCGGTGATGCAACGCTGGGAAGGGTCTTCAATCTTCTTGGCGAGCCTATTGATGAAAGAGGAGAGGTCAATGCTGAAAAGAAATATCCCATACATAGAAATCCTCCAAGCATGGAAGAGCAGAAAACATCAATTGAAATATTTGAAACAGGACTCAAAGTAATAGATCTTCTTGCACCGTATTCAAAGGGAGGCAAGGTCGGACTTTTCGGCGGAGCAGGTGTCGGCAAAACAGTTCTTATAATGGAGCTTATCAGGAATATAGCAACAGAATACGGTGGAATATCTGTTTTTGCAGGTGTCGGGGAAAGAACCAGAGAAGGAAATGACCTGTGGCTTGAGATGAATGAATCCGGAGTTATAAATAAGACCGCCATGATTTTCGGGCAGATGAATGAGCCACCGGGTGCCCGTCTCAGGGTTGCGCTGTCCGCTTTGGCAGTTGCAGAATATTTCAGAGATGAAAAAGGCCTTGATGCTCTTCTTTTTATTGACAATATCTTCCGTTTTACTCAGGCTGGAGCCGAAGTATCCGCACTTCTTGGCAGAATGCCTTCCGCTGTTGGATATCAGCCAACTCTTTCAAACGAGATGGGGGATCTCCAGGAAAGAATTACTTCCACAAAAAAGGGATCTATTACATCAATTCAGGCTGTTTATGTTCCTGCCGATGACCTGACAGACCCTGCACCTGCAACAACATTTACACACCTTGATGCAACAACAGTTCTTTCCAGGTCCCTGGCAGAACTTGGAATTTATCCAGCTGTGGATCCTCTTGACTCAAACTCCAGAATTCTTGACCCGCTTATTCTCGGGGATGAACACTACAATACAGCAAGAAACGTCCAGCTTATTCTTCAGAAATACAAAGAGCTGCAGGATATTATCGCAATACTTGGAATGGAAGAGCTCTCGGATGATGATAAGGTAACAGTTGCAAGGGCAAGAAAAATGCAACGTTTTCTCTCACAGCCGTTCTTTGTTGCAGAGGCTTTTACAGGTACTCCGGGCAAATATGTTCCCTTAAATGAAACAATCAGGGGTTTTAATGAGATAATAGAAGGCAAACATGATGAACTGCCTGAACAGGCATTTTATATGGTAGGCAACATTGATGAAGCTGTAGAAAAGGCAAAGAAACTCAGAGGCTGATATGGAACGTGAAAAAAGCTTCAATCTTGAAATAATTACCCAAGACAGGTCACTGATCAGAGAAAAGGTCTCCTTTGCAATTATTCCCTCTGAGGCAGGTCCTGTCGGGATACTTCCCAACCATGCCCCGCTACTTGGCATAGTCCGGACAGGTATTATAAGGATACGTTCCTGGTCTGAAAAAGAGTATGAAATATTTGTTGGTAACGGTTTTTTTATGATCTCAAGAGAAGGGGTCATAGTTGTTGCAAGACGTGCCGAACTTGCTGAAAAGATAGATCTCGAAAAGGCTTTAGAGGCTAAGAAAATTGCCGAGGAACTTATCGCTGAAAGCAGTTCGGACAGCGAGGTAAAAATACTTAAAGAAGACCTCGAGGTTGCTGAGGCAAAGATAAGAGTGGCAAAAAAAATAGAACATTAAAAAAGTTTGCCCCTTTTTCACATATTTTTATAATACCTGCGCAATTTTTAATGTCGCAGGTATTTTGTTTTGTTAAAAGCAGAAGATCTGCTGGCAGCCCTCCTTTGTTTGCCCGGTTTCCTGTGTTTATTCATGCTATCAGCAGTTTTTTGCATCTGCCTTTATGCTTTTGCTTAATAGCTTGATCAACTCTCCTTCCCCCCGGGAGCGCCGCACCCCAGTGCGGCAGGCGTCAGTCCATATAAAATGCAGTTTTCTGGTAACTACTCAACCCCGTCTGTTATTTCGAAGGAGCGGAGCGACTGAGAAACCCCGTTTTATTGTTAGCTCAACTCAACCGGCTCAACCGATTAGGGATATCAGTATATTTATGTTGTATGGCCACCCATTAAAGGCACCCTGTCAAGGGAATAAAAGAATAGTACTTTGGCTCGTAGCTCGCCTTGTATAAATAAACCCAAAACACCATTTAACCCTGCCTTTGGCTTGGCAAGCAGGGTAAATAGTTCATAGCAAAAGCAAAACCTTTCGAGGTCGTAAGAGCAGTTGCCAGGTATCAGCAAAAACAATAAAGAGCTGTTGGCCTGCCCTGTGAAATGCGAAGCAACCAAAGGTTATTTAACAGGGCTAATAAGCAAAATCCTTCAAAACCCATGAATCTGGACAAAAAAGGGAAGTTTTTTTTGCTTTGTTGGGGCAAAGGCAAAATTCAGCTCTCATCACCATCATGCTTGACAATCATTACTATTTATTTGTAATATGATTTTAAGGCGAATAATAAAGATAAAAAGAAATATGAACCCGCTTAAAGCTTGGGGTTGAATCGCAATGGAATAATCAGGATATAATCAGCCCATTTCCCGCTTGATATAAATCTGTTTTATAAGTAGAATTTAACCATAGATAATAAAAAAATGACCAAAAACCGATGTGATTAATAAAAGCCTTGTGGTTATGTTCTTAACCTTTTGCCAGAGGAACTGCTTCTATGCAAATGTCAAATCTCGGTACATGCTATTACTGAATGAAGATAGGAGTTGTCTCTCTTACTCGAAATATAAAAGCCAGCTTTCTTAAAAGTATAGTTATAGGAAACGTATTAGCGCCGATTAACACAGAAAAAAATTAAGGATAGCTCCAATTTTATAAGGTTCATAGATTGGATACCATGACAAACGAAGAAAAAATAAAATATTGGTTAAAAACTTCCCATCAGGATTGGACAGTATCAAAGCATTTGTTTGAAAAAGGGGATTACACCTATGCTTTATTTTTTGGTCATTTAACTGTTGAAAAAGTTTTGAAAGCAATTTTTGTTAATCAGCATAAAGACACCCCGCCCTTCTCCCATAATCTCATATACTTAGCAGAAGAAGCAGAAATTGAGTTATCAGAAGAAAAGATAGAACTGCTTGAAGAAATAACTGATTTCAACCTTGAAGCGAGATACCCTGATGATAAATTTTCATTTTTCAGGAAATGCACCAAAGAGTTTGCAGAAAACAAGTTAAACAAAATTGAGGAGATAAGAGAATGGCTCATTCAAAAACTTCCATTGAAAATATAATCAGAAAATATCTAAACAGATTAAACAATAATAATATTCATGTTACAAAGGCGATTCTCTTTGGATCATACGCAAAGGGAACACCAGGAGAGTCCAGTGATATTGATATCGCAATAATATCAGAACAATTCAAGGGGGATAGGTATTCAGACAGGAGACTGATAGTGCCATTCAGACGAGGTATAGACAGTAAGATAGAGCCAATGCCTTTCAGACCGGAGGATTTTTCTGCCGGTGGGATGCTTATAGATGAGATAAAAAAAACAGGAACAGAGATAGCTTTATAAGGGAAAGGGACATAAATTGCTTATGGCAGCGGGTGATAAAAGGGACGGTTCTATTTAATTGACATTTGATATAGGTGTATTTTGGGATTTTTTGAATCCGGCATGTCCCAGGCAAGCCGGCGAGTTTCGCTGCAACTTGAGAAAGACACGGCACTGCAAAGAAGAATCGCCAGGATTTTGCCAGAACTTGTATTGTCAAGAGTGTAGGTGACCCCGCTGATGTCCTCTTGACTTACTATTAATAACAATGCTATCTAAGTAATAAATAAGAAACTTTAAAATCTGATAAATCAAAGTTTTTTATTCTGGCTTTAGAAGGACTTAAAAACTTTACTTTCGGCATTATTATTGCTTTTATCGATAACACCGCAATTATGCGTATTAGCAGGACGGTTTCCGTCCAGCTAATACCTTGTTAGCTGTAAATAAAAAGGAATAACCGTGAAAATCGAATCTGTAAGAATAGAGAATTTTAGAAGCTTCAAGGATGAAACAATCAAGTTTGATAATTATACTTGTTTTGTCGGTGCAAATGGTTCAGGAAAATCAACTATTTTGAATGCTTTAAATGTTTTCTTTAGGCAGTATAAAGACAGCAAAACAGATCTCAGTAAACTGACCAGTGAAGATTTTCATCACAAAAAGACAGGAAACCCAGTAAAAATTACAGTCACTTTCACAGATCTCTCTGACACTGCAAAAGACGACTTGTCTGATTACGTAAGGCAAGACAAGTTGATTGTTTCTTCTGTAGCAAAATATGATTCAGCAACAGATTGTGCAGAGGTGAGACAATATGGAAATCGTCTAGGCCTACAGGATTTTCGGAAATATTTTGAAGCAGATAAAAACGGGGAGAAAGTTTCAGAATTGAAGCTTATTTACCAAGACTTGAAAAATAAATACCCTGACTTACCTAACCCAGGAACAAAAGCTGCGATGGCCGATGCTCTCAAAACATATGAGGCGGTCCATCCTGATGATTGTGATTTGATTCCAAGCGAAGATCAATTCTATGGAGTCAGTAAAGGACCCAATAGATTAGCTAACCATATGCAGTGGGTATTCATTCCTGCATCAAAAGATGCTACAGAAGAAACAGAAGAATCAATCAATCCGCCAAAAGGCCACGCAGATGGATGCTTTACAACACCTGCACGCACCATATTGAGATCAATGTATACGAGGCACCTCAAAAGATGTTCACCATTTTCGATAGCCGTGGCATGATAGCGATCCTCCCAAAATGCTCCTTTTCGGTTTTTCCGAATATTGAACTCTTGTCCGGTTCTTCCGGCCACGAGCCTGATTGAATTTGGTATGTCATCCCGATCTCCGTCATCGGCCACCAGCAAATGAATGTGATTGGATGTGACGGTATAGTTCAGGATCACCAGGCCATGACGTTTTTTTGCCTCAAAAAGCCATTGTACCCATCTCCGACGATCCATGACCAGCTTAAGCAAGAATTCCCTTTTGTGACAGCGATGGGTAATGTGCCACACTTGACCAGGAATGTAATGTCGCTTTGCTCTTGCCATTGCACTAATCTCTATATCGCTCTTTTTTGACCCCAAAATGGCAATATAGCCATGTTTTTAGGGTATAGTTTGGCCATATCAATATGAATAACAACATGTTAGCGTGGCCCGACCCCGGCCATTTTACTTAAGATTAAGTATAAGGACGATGGTGCCGGGCGCCATGAAGATAAAAAAATATATTTTATTGCTGATGAAAATGCCGAGACAGATATCCTTAGCTCGTCAGCAAGTAAAGTTAATTTTCCACAGGACAATCATACATCAACCTTGATGCAATTGTATCAATTTGTGACCAACAAACTTGAACATAAAGGCATCAAGATCAAATCAATAAACCACGCCAGCTATCAAGAAATATATGAATTGCAAGGGAGTGACGGCCAATCTGCTAAGGTTTCATTTTACTACAATAAAAAGGGGCATGTAAAAATGCCAGCCTTAATGAAGGCCAGCTCAGAGCAATTTGGCGATGAGGTTGTGGGGTTGCTTATTGGTGACAATGGGGTAACTGATTTTTCCTTCGTCAGTGATGACTGGAGGAGAGATATCTACACAGCCCTTAATGATACGTTAATAAGCAAAGGTTCCCAGATTACATACATCATTCAGACGGCATATAAGGACACGGTAAAAATAACCAAAGATGATTCGAGCCTGGTTGTTGATATGTACTATGATGGGGACGGTTTTTTTAGCAGTATCATTTGTACATATCGTAGCTGTGATGAGTTGTGGGATGAATTCAAGGAACTATTAAATAAAATGAGTGGTAAAGATGCCGTCACTTTATGATTTTAGTAAGCACATAAGGAGTCTGACAAGCAGCAAGAAATATAAAGAGGCTTTAGATTATTTCAAGACGAACAAGGTTCAGTTTGATGATGTAGAAATTGCGAGAAATGAGTATCTGGTTTCCGATATATTATCTTGTCTCAGGCGTGCAAACTTTGTAGATGCCGGCTTTCAGTTCTTACAAACCTATGGAATTGAGATAAATGAAGAAACCAAGGAGAGAATACTAACTGCTTACGGATGGTTGCTGTGGTCAAAATATAAGTTAGATAACGCAGATGCTAACTCCCCAGATGAACAACATTATCAATTTGATGACGATGAGGATGCTATTCCGTATGAGAATGTCAACTACACCAAAAGTGATCTTGTCAAAAAAATTGAGATTCTCATCCCACTGTTGATAAGCCGCAATAGCGACTTCTGCAGAACTTTAACATCCAATCTCTTTACCGTCGTTCTAAAAACCGAAAAATGTAAGCCCACGCCAAACTGGCAATCAGTTAATGATTTTTGCGATCATTTTGATCCAGGGCAACTTTCCCGGGAATGTTCTACCATACAAGTTAAACGTAAAGGGCAGCTTCGTGATATGGAGTTGGCCTCTGATCTTGAAAGTTGGTATGCGTACAAGACGAAGGCGCTGTCTAAACTGGGAAAGTGGCAGGAATGTTTCGACAGGTCAAAAGAAGCCCTTAATGTTTTAGACAACTTCCACTACTCCAATGATTTGTGGTTTCTAAGGCGCGTTGCCCTTTCAAAGAAAAATCTAGGCAATAGTGAGGATGCCATCGCTGAGCTTGAGGGTATCCTGAACAGGAAAAAGGAATGGTTTATTCAAAAAGAACTGGCGGAACTCTACTTCGATAGCGGAAACATAGAAAGGGCCTATAAGTACTCACTGGATGCCATTAATAACTTTGGTTCCCTGGAGTATAAAATTGATCTGCTTTACCTGATGGGAGAAATATTATAGTCTAAAGGTGAGGCAGACTTTGCATTAATGCACTTCATTCTCTCAAAAACTATCCGTCAGAAAGAAGGATGGAAAATCCCGCAAAAACTGATTGACCGACTGAAAAAGTTTGATCAGGAAGACGTTCAAGCAATAAATACAGAAAACCTTGAGTCTGATTTAAAAAAATACTGGCAAAGCTTAGTCCCCAATGAGCAAGGGACAAGTAAATCAGGGCAATTGCATGGTGTTATCTCGAAATTGTTGAACGACAATGAACGGGGGAAAGATGGTTTCCTGAAATGTGATAGCAAGGAATATTATTTTACATTGTCGGCCAATTTTCACCTGACACCTAAAATTAGTGTTAACTCCAGAGTCATGTTTGAAGTTGTTCCCTCAAGGGATGGAAAAAGGTCAATAGCAAGAATTAAAAAAATGGAAAATTAATCGAACAGCCACTAACCAGGCGCTTCACCAGATGGCGAGGATGTCAGCGGCGCTTACGCGGCAATTTCCTTGGCGCCACTGGTGAGCTTGATCGTTAGACACAAGGAAAGAATTGATATGGCAACGACAAGACGAAACATATACAAACATTCAATAGATATTAAAAACTAGTAAAAACTAGGGACAGCAACCGTTATTTTATTCGAGATTTCTCACCCGCCTGCGGCGGGGTTCGAAATGACAGGGGATGGTGAGACCTTTGCAGGCAGGGGTTCAGGAATTGGTGGCTATTTTAGTGAAAATTGTTTCGACTGTAAAGAAACGAAAATCAGGTTTTTGGTTTTTCCACCTTTAGTTAAGGTTCCTGCCCGAACGGGCGATAAAATATCAACATTTCAACACCACGAAACTCACGGACTATTTCCCCTTTACAACATCAACATAACCTGATAACATTTTTTCTATCACCCTTTAAAAAGAAAGGTAATACATGCAAACAAATATGATTATCTCAGACCCTGATATAATGATGGGTAAACCAGTAATTGCCGGATCCCGTATTACTGTAGAACTTATTCTGGAAAAACTTGCAGGTGGTGAGACCATAGAGCAAATAGTCGAATCCCACCCCCGCCTCACACGCGAAGCGGTTCAGGCAGCACTAATATATGCCACTGACGTTTTGCGTGGCGATATTGTTTATCCCTCCGAGACAACCACATGAAAATCCTTGCAGATGAAGGCATTGACAAACAGATTGTTTTTCACCTTCGTGAAAAAGGATATTCTGTGAACTACATTGCTGAAATGGAACCGGGTATATCCGATGAAATTGTGCTTGATTTTGGCAAATAAAGAAGGGTCTATATTGTTAACGTCAGATAAAGATTTTGGTAACTTGGTGTTTCGTTTAAGGCGTCTATCTGCGGGAGTTGTGCTTATCAGATTGGCAGGATTGAATTCTGATAAGAAAGCATCAATCGTATCAACTGTTCTTGGAAAGTATTCTCGGAAATTAGCAAAATCCTTTACAGTAGTAACACCAAAGGGTGTTCGTATTCGATCTCACGAAAAAAAACAGTCGGATAATTGATCATCTTACCCCAAAACCATGCAGTACATCTTCATACCACAGATTTTTTACCCAAATTACGCTATGCCTGAAATGAGGTTGGGTTGAGCAGGAGCGAAACCCTACATAAAGCGAGAACGATCACGACCAGGAATAAAGTAAAGGGGACAGGCTGATTTTCTTATTTAGGGATAAACTTTGGAGATTTCTCACCCGCCTGCGGCGGGGTTCGAAATGACAGGGGGGTGGTGAGACCTTTGCAGGCAGGGGTTCAGGAATTGGTGGCTATTTTAGTGAAAATTGTTTCGACTGTAAAGAAACGAAAATCAGGTTTTTGGTTTTTCCACCTTTAGTTAAGGTTCCTGCCCGAACGGGCGATAAAATATCAACATTTCAACACCACGAAACTCACGGACTATTTCCCCTTTACAACATCAACATAACCTGATAACATTTTTTCTATCACCCTTTAAAAAGATAGAATAGAACTCAGTAGACTCAGGGTCACCCATCTTCATATTTCAGATTATTTACCCAAATCACGCTATGCCTGAAATGAGGTTGGGTTGAGCAAGAGTGAAACCCGATATAAAGCGATAACGAATTCTAAAAAAGGAGGCTTTATGACAAGTCTGGAAACTATACAAAAAATTTCACAAAAATATTCCGTATCCCCTGAAGAATTTATTAAACTTGGCTCATGCCTCGCCATGAGAGAAAAGAAACGTGCCATGCAGATAGAAAAGATTGAGATACTTGCCAGGTACGGCGCTTCGACGGTTGAGGGTCTGGAGAGCAAGATAAAAAACGGAGATGTTCCTGAGCATCCTGCATGGGAAGATTTAATCGAGATAAGAAATCTTGAAACCGAAATCAGGGAAATAGACAATGATATCACGGTTATACAACAGGCTTAAAATCATTGCGTTTGACAAGTACAATGATCTCAAAAACACAAACGATAAAACAGACACATTCTTTTTAACCG
>CAZMHH010000024.1:0-46124 GCA_964566035.1 uncultured Thermodesulfobacteriota bacterium | reverse complement strand
ACATCATTATTGTAAATAAATATATTGCACAAAAATCAATTGCGACACAGTCACGGTTTAGGGGGGGCACGCCGTTTTTTCTATAATAATGTCAGCCCTACGGGCTTTTAAAACCATAACCTTGGGTTATTCCCTGTTGCTTTACAGAAGCCTCTGCTATGGCAAATTGATTGTGGACGGAGTGAGTAGTTACCAAATTTTTTTCAAACCTTTATCAATACCTGCAACAATATGCATTGGCCTATTTGAAGAAGCCTAAAAAGTGTTTATTCCTTTGCTTAATCCTGCGAAGCGAAGGACCAACAGCTTTTATGATTTTACTACGAGCTACCGGCTACGTTGCTAAATATATCTCATCATGAAATCCGATATCAACAGGTATTATCTCATTCCTGTCAACTATAAAGTCAATACAAACCCTGTAGGATATGTTAATTGAGACAGAATAGAGCTGAAAATGTCTGCCGTGAAGTTTATGAAGCCTTAATGAAGGGTGGGCTGGATTTGCCTCTAATAATTTTAATGTTTTTTCATACTGAAAAATAAGTTCAGGATGTTTTTTGAAGAATTTTTTTGCTCTTTTCAAATAGCTTTCAGTATAGATAATTTCAGCCACAGGTTATTCTCTTTATGTGTTTTTCAACCGATTCCTTTATAAACTTTCCGGTTTTAATATCATTTCTGGTTTCCTGCAAAGCAGCGTCAAGTTCACATTCTCTTAAGTAATTATACTTTTCAATGGGCAAAATAACATATTTGCTTTTCCCCCTGACAGTAATGATTACCTCTGATCCATCGGCTGTTTGATCATTTAATATTGTAACGCCTTTTGTCTTTAATTCATTTGCTGTGATTATCTGAGTCATCTCATCTGTTCCTGTAATATGGTTTAATAATAACATTCTCAATAATACTAAAAACAGTACTGCAAGTCAACCTCTATAATTATCACAAAAATATCCGATTCAAGGAAATCCAGACCAATATCCCTCTCGTGTTAAACCTGAACAGAACAGGGGATAAATTCGATCCCTGCACCTTGCCTCCCATTTTCTGTATTATCTTGAAACAGACAGGTTTTTCTGATAAAGTTTTAAGTAAACTTGAATCATTAAGGAGTCCCTCTATGAAAAACGGTATTGTTCTGTCAAAACTCTCTATCATAGAAGATTACCTGTTAAAGCTTGGCGAGTATTTGCCCGTTTCTTTAGAGGACTTTAAAAAGAACTGGGGCCTGAGAAAAATTTTTGAGCGCTCCCTTCAGGTGATGATTGAAGCCATGATTGACACCGGAGAGAGAATTATTGCGATGAAACAGATAACTGCCCAGAAAACAGCGGCAGACACCTTCAAAAAACTGTGTGAACTTGGAGTGATAGCGGATGATGAAACTTATATCAAAATGGTCCGGTTCAGGAACCTGGTGGTCCATAATTACGATTCAATAGACCCCGAAATTTTATACAATATCATTAAAAAGAACCTGCCGGATTTTAAGAAATTTATTCAGGAAATTAATAACTATGAAAACCTTTAGCATAAATAAACTGAAAAAAGCATTACACAAAAATGAGCAGATTGTTTTTTCCCTTATTTTTGGATCTGCCCGGGACGGAAAGCTTGAAAAAAAAGATGCTGATATTGATATCGCCGTCTATCTTTCAACATCCCCCACCGCAGACATCCTTGCAGAAATTATCGGGCTCTGTCAGGATGCTGTTAAATTCGATAATATCGACATTTCCATCCTCAACACCAGCGACCCGATTCTTGCATTTGAGGCGATTTCAGGGAAACTTCTGACATGCAGGGATGATGAAAAGTATGCCTCCTTTTTTTCCCTGACCTGCCGTCAATATGAAGATGAAATGATACGGATCAATAAACACATCTCCTACCGGAATACCTGAGAACACCGGCGGAAGCAGGCTTTAAGAATTCAGCAAAGCCGGCTTTTTTGCATCTTGCATTGGTCTGTAAAAAAATATAATATGTATTAAAGATGAATGGTTCGGAAAAAAGTCGATTTTTTCTTAAATTGGTGAAAGAGGTTGCAAGGTGTATATTTGTAACATGCTGTAATTGCTTTTATATAACCCTCATCAGTAGCTATCAGATATCAGGGATCAGATGTCAGTAAAAAACAATTTTGCCTGACCGGTTTTAAATGCTTTTGCGGACTCCTGAAAGCTGACACCTGAGACCTGTTTGTTTAGTTTTCAGCTCTTTTCAGGGAGAGGGGGGTTTTTTAGACTTTTTACATGATCATCAAGATTTATTAATTTTGAAGGCAAAAAATACCTAAAAAGAGGATGGTAAAAAATGATAAAATCTGTAGAAGCCACCATCAATCCTGATGGCAGTATCCAACTGCTCAAACCTGTACGATTAACACGACCATGCAGAGCTATTGTAACTATTATGGATGAGCAGGATATACCCGAAACAGCATTGCTTAGTGAACAGTCCCTTTCATGTGATTGGGAACGTCCAGAGGAAGATGAAGCATGGTCACACCTTCAACAGGCTCAATAGTCCTGGTCAAGTTTCCGTTTTCCGACTTGTCCAGCAGCAAACTACGACCAGCAGTTGTGCTATCCAGAGTAAACTACTATGATTGCATCCCTGCCAAATAACCAGCAACTCATATTCTGATACCCGGGCTGTAAAAATTACTGATTTGGATTTTGATTCAGGTTCTCTTTTTCGTCCAAGCTATGTAAGACCGGGAAAACTTTTCTCTGCCAGCACATCTCTTATGGAGAGAATTTTAGGGGAACTGAAGCAATCGAAGTTTGAGGCAATCATAGATGCTGTAATAGATATTCTTCGACCAAAGATTTGACTTCGTCATATTTGCTGCCTTGCACCATTCTTTTAAGCAAAATCCAACAGCAAAAACTTTTTTTAATTTTAATCGTCAGTGGTTAAACTCTTTTTCAAATACCGATTTAATCAGTGTTAATCTGTGCATAACCTTGACCTGATCATAGCACATAGCCACAAAAAGCCATAAGAAAGTTGAAAGATACAAGATTCAAGCAGGTATCAGCAGTCAGTTGTCAGCTTTCAGCAATCCCCGATGCAACCCATCTCCATCTCCCAGAGAAGAGCTGATAAGCTACTAAGCTGATGGCTCATAAGCAAAGGCAGAATACCTGACAACTGATTGCTTTCAGCCTTTTGCCTTTAAGGATTTGCTTAATAGCTCAATAGCCAACAGCTTAACAGCTAATAGTGGGATGATGGTGATAAAAAAACATCAAACTTAAAATCGCCTTTCCTGAAAGCCGCATTTTTTACGAGTTACGAAAACGATCACGACCACGCCTACGAAAGCTTTTATTACCACCTACGTGGCTATAAAGGGTTTTGCTTAATCCCCGCGAAGCGTGGGACTTAACAGCTCTTTTAGTTTTTGCTGAAACCTGAAAGCCGATAGCTGATACCTTCTTCAATGATTCCGGCTGGTAAGGGTTAGGGGTTTTTTTAATGCTTTTCATTCTTTTGATTCAAAGAAGTTGAGTCGTTACAATAAATCAATGTACGGCGTAGGGAATTAACCGGTTTCCGCTTTACACGTTAAGCTTTTCAAGTTCAGAATCGATTGCATCAGGTGTTAAGACTTGTGCTTCTGTCCGCCGCTGAATATTGCTCCCGCCATACACAAGGAGCCTGCCGTATGGCAGTTCCGGAAACAATGTTTCAAAATATTTAAGCCCTTTGAAAAAAACGGGAGAAATTGTTGCGCCGGCTTTTATTTCAATCGGTATGTTGTGTTGAGCCACTGAATACAGCAGATCAACCTCGTTGCCTTTGCTGTCCCGGAAAAACGAGAGATTTTGTGTTTTCCCCCTGTTAAAACGGTACTTCATAAACTCACAGATGACCATATTTTCAAATAAACTCCCGTAAAGCGGGTGGGTGACAACCTGTTGCTGGTTTTCGATCCCCAGAAGAAAGGCTGCAAGTCCGGTATCATAAAAATAGAGTTTCGGGGATTTCATCAGCCGTTTGCCGATGTTTTCAAAAAAAGGCTCAAGTGTAAACACAACATAATTTGCTTTCAGAATGGACACCCATTCTTTTGCTGTGGTGTGAGAAACACCTATATCGTTTCCAAGACTGCTCAGATTAAGAAGCTGTCCGATCCGACCGGCACACATTTTTACAAACATCTGAAATTGTGAGAGGCTGGTGTAAATTGCAAGTGTAAAATTTAATTTACACCAAATCCTGCCATGTGAACGAAAAAGGGGGTTCGCGCAGGGGGTAAAGGCCACATTCAGGAAGGGTTTGAAGATTTCCTCTGCGAGACCCTGTGATCTCTGCGAGAGAAAAAAAGGTTACCGATTTAATCTGCGTTTATCCGCGTCCATCCGTGTCCTCTTTTCTCACCGATTATCGCTTTTTATGACTATGACTGCTCCTGTAAAAATCATCAGTATCAATGCCCCTGCAAAAATCCCCAGGCAGAGCCACTTGGATGTTGTGCTTATCATCAGGGCGGCGCATACTCCCATTAACAGGGCGCAAGCGTATGTCATAATAACTGTTTTTCGGGTTGACCCTGTAATGGATTTCAACCTGAGCGCAAAGTGGTCAGGGCTTCCGTGCATCACTGGAACACCTTTTCTCCATCTCATGAAAACAACCAGTATCATATCAAATAGCGGGATGCCAAGGAGCAGCAGGGGCGCCAGCCATGCAAAGGTGTTAAATTTAGTATGGCTGATAATCATGGAAAAAGATCCAAGCATCAGTCCCAGAAACATGCTCCCCGAATCACCAAGATATATTTTTGCAGGGTTGAAGTTATATTTCAGAAATCCCGCAACAGCGCCGGCAAGTGCAATACTCATCACTGCAACGAGGGGGTTTTTGGTTAGCAAAGCCACAACAAAGAAAAAGAGGCTTGCAATTGCTGCTGTGCCGGCAGCCAGTCCGTCCATGACATCTATTATGTTGAAAGCATTAATAATTGCAATCAGCCAGAAGAATGTCAGCGCCAGTGCAACAGGATGAGGAAGGAAGACAAGTTTTATATAAATACCCGATTTTATCAGGGCAAACACAGCAATCGCCTGCCCGAGCAGTTTTATCTGAGGGCTTAATGGTTTCAGATCATCAATCATGCCAATGAGTATGATAATGCTTCCCGAAAGCAGCAGTCCCAAAACCTCTGTTCTGAAATCAAAAGCAAGGGCAAGGGTTAAAAGGAAGGCGATATATATTGCAATGCCTCCCATGTAGGCAACCGGCTTTTCGTGGTTTTTCAGTTCGCCGTCTGGTTTGTCAACAATGTCGTATTTCAAGGCAGCATCCCGTACCAGAGGCGTGAAATAAAGACAGAGAGAAAATGAAAGTATAAAAAGAAAAATGTATAACATCAAAAACTCCAAGTTAGCTCGTAGCTGGTAGCTGGTAGCTCGTAGTCAAAAAAAACCTTCCCACCTTCCTACCTTCTCACCCCCATACCCACTTACCCATCCTGATACAATTGCTCTGTCTCCTTGACAGTCTTATCAATCGAAAACATCTCCGCCCGTTTTCTGCCTGCCACAGCCATCTCACGGGCTTTTACCGGATTGTTAATCAGAAAAAGCATGGTATCTGCCAGCGCTGTCTCATCACCTGGGGGTGTCAGCAACCCTGTCTCTCCATGAACGATAATTTCGTCAATTCCCGGGATATTGGAGGCGACAACAGGTTTTTGATAAACCATTGCCTCCAGCAACACATTGGGGAACCCCTCCCATAGTGACGGGAGAACAACCATACCAATACCGGAAAACATATTATCGGCATTGTCGGATACCCCTTTAAACAGGATGTTTTCTGACAGGCCTTCCTGTTGCAAATAATTTTCAAGGATCTTTTTTTTCTGTCCATTCCCCCAGAGGAAAACCGTTGCTTCAGGATGATGTTTCAAAACCCTTTGCATCGCCTTGAAAAGGATAATATGTCCTTTCTGCTCATGCAGTCTCCCAATCATGGCAATGCTTTTAATTCTTTCGGGTAGAGATGTTTTTATATTTTCGGCAATATCAATTCCATTATAAACAGTAATAATCTTTTCTTCAGAAATGCCTGATTTCTCTGCCATCTCATTTTTTAATGCGTTTGTAACTGTAACATATTTTGTAACAAGCGATGAACTCAATTTTTCAATAAAATATTTATAGCGCTCTTTTTCCGCCACGCGAATTGATGATATGACAACAGGAACCCTTCCGGCCTTTGCCGCAAGCCGGGACATGATGTTTGCCCTGAAAAGAAATGAATGGACAATATCGGGTTTAATTCTGCAAATAAGAAAGATCAGTTTTATCAGAGCAGGGATAAAAGACAGAATCGCCTTGATACCACCCGACTCGCTCAAACCCATACTGTAAAACCCTTTTGAATATGCTTCAAAACTTTTTCCAAACAGACCGGGTTTTTTTATGCAGCACACATATACAGAAAATTTATCCCTGTCAATTCTTTTTAAAACCTCAAACAGGGCTTTTTCAGTACCTCCAACATTTGAGCTGGTAATCACATAAAGAATTTTCATATTCTAAAGTTAATAAAAAGTAGCGATGGATATACAAAAATATTTATTTTATTCTACAACTCTAACACAGTTGCTATTGCTAACAGAGATGCAACTTCGTCCCCTCTACCCGCCCAGACTGTGTCGTAATAGCCAAATCTGTCATTTCTCACCCTGCGACCGCAGGGTGAGAAATCTCAAGTGCTTGATTTTGCTTGCAAAGAGATTTCTCGCTATCGCTCAAAATGACATAAAATTCGATTACGACACAGTCTCCCGCGGGAGAGGGGGTTTAAAAGATTCTTATAATTGCTATATACTGCCCACGATAACCACTCTAAGGGGGAGTGAGTAGTTACGAGGTTTTATTAAGGATTTTGTTATATAACTCTAAATACCGATCTGCCACAATATCGATAGAATATTTTTCCTTAATTGTTTTTCGTGCTTCTTTGCCAAGCTTTTGAGCAAATGGTTCATCTGAGACAATTCTTTTAACAGCATCACGTATCTGCTCAACACTTCCGGGATCAACAAGAAGACCGTTTACACCGTCCTGAATGATATCCGGTGCTCCGCCTGTGCGTGTGGCAACAACAGGAAGCCCGACAGCCATTGCCTCAAGAATAACATTTGACATGCCTTCTGCCAATGATGGCTGAACAAACACGCATGCATTGTCCAAATAATTTTCCAAATCCTGGATCACCCCGTGAAATATCACATCTTCAGAAATGCTAAGATACCTGGCTTTTTCTTCAAGTCTATTTTTTTCCTGTCCCTCTCCAAAAATTTCAAGTTTGAGCCGGATTCCTTCATCATGGAGAAGTCTGAAAGCATCCATCAGGATATCCACCCCCTTTATTTCAACAAGCCTGCCGACACAGACAACCCGCTCTCTTTTGTCCGGATAACGGAATGAGGGTTTAAACCGTCTGGTATCAACGCCATTGGGAATACACATTATCTGATTATCTGAAAAACATTCTTCTTTTGCTTCCTCAACAGACTGACTGCAGAGGGCAACAACAGCGTCAACACGTTTCAGGAACTTCACCAGATAAGATCCGAAAAGAACTTTTTTAAGCGTTAGAAAATCGCTCTTTAAACCCGTGTTGGCGACCTTTATCACCACCTTCTTTCTGAATAAAAGCTTAATCAATAAAGCGGCAATGGAATGAAAACCGTGCAGAATATGGCAGTGGATAATGTCATAACTGTTTCGTTTTAAAAACATGAAAAGCAGACAATAGAATAAGTAGGCTATTCCAAACAGCTTGCCCATCTCAACTGTTCTTATAAAACGGTAAACCGGGATATCTTTAACATACTCAAAATTGAGACGGTCTTTAAAATGCCGGGTAAGCACAGAAACTTCAACACCTTTTCTGATCAGGTTTTCACTGAGTAGCAATGCCTGATTTTCAGCACCCGCCCTGTATGGATGAAAATAAGAAATGACCATCAAGATCCGGAGAGTTTTAGCGCCATTCTGCTTACTCATGCAGTTTCCTTATGATGTAAATCGGTCTGTCCTTTGTTTCAATAAAAATCCTGAAAACATATTCCCCGAGGATTCCCAGAAAAAACAGTTGAACGCTTCCCAGAAAGAATATACTGAGCATGGTGGATGTCCATCCGGTTATGGCAACACCGACTATTTTTTTATATATAACCACCGAAGCGCCGGTCAAAGAGAGCAGTATTCCGATGATACCTATTATCCAGGACAATTTAAGCGGTAGCTTTGAAAACGAAAAGATGGCATCAAAGGCAAGAAGCATGAGTCTGCTGAAGTTCATTTTGGTATCGCCGGATTCCCTCTCGGGTCGCTGATATGATACATAGCCTTTTTTAAACCCGATAGAAGAGACAAGCCCCGGAAGATACCTTGAACGCTCATTCAGCTCCAGCAGGGAATTGAGCGCATTGCGGTTCATAATGCAGAAATTCCCCACATCATGGGTAATATCCATATTGCTGAGCCGGTTGAATATCCAGTGAAAAAGTTTTGTAACAACTCTTTTAAGAAGTTTCTCACCCCTTGCAATTCTTTGGGCAAAGACGATATCAAACTCTTCCGAGATAATTTTTGCATACATTTCAGAAATCACTTCAGGCGGGTCCTGCAGATCACCGTCAAGCATTACAACATATTGCCCCTTAGCCTGATTCAGTCCTGCTGTATAGGCTGCCTGATGTCCGAAATTTCTCGAAAGCTCGATGATCCTGATCCGTTTCTCTGTGGTTTTCAGCTCAAGCAGTTTATTTAGGGTCTCATCACGACTTCCGTCATCAATAAAAATTAACTCAAAATCATCGGTAATGTCGGCAATTGATTTTTTAACTCTGTCATACAGAAGAGGAACCACTTTCTCTTCATTGTAAAGCGGAATAACTATAGAAAGGTGCATAAAAAAACTCCAAAAAAGCTGTTGGCTGATAAGCTGTTAAGCAAAGACATAAAGCAACTACTCACTCCGGGTTAGCTCATAGCTGGAAGCTCGTCCTGTTAAATAGCCTCCGGCTTGCTTCGCATTTAACAGGGTAAATAGCTCGTAGTCAATAAAGCTGTTAAGTTCCGCGCTTTGCGGGATTGGCTGATAAGCAAAGGCAATAAAAAAACTGTTGAGGTGTTAAGTTGTTGGGGTGATGAGCAAACTCTTTCGCGATCGTATTCGTTCCGATAATCAGCTTTTACTTGCACCCTGCTTTTTACCGCTTGCATCTTATTGTAGTGCGCCCCCTGTAACTTTACCATGTCCCGTATATCAAACTCCTCAAGCCCCTGTTTCCCATTTTTACACATCTTCCGGCAAAGATATCCATATCATCTATTATTGTAACTACTCACGCCGCACACAATCAGTTTGCCATAGCAGAAACTTCTGTAAAGCAACAGGGAATAAATACAAAAATACCACCTCTGCCCAAGGTTATGGTTTAAAAAGCCCGTAGGGCTGACATTATTCCTGGATACTCTACAATAATGTCACCTCTACGAGGTTTTAACATACTATACTCACCCCCTCAGAGTGGTTACTATGAGTCGCATATAGCAATTATGAAAATCTTTTTAATCCCCCTCACCCTGTCCCTCTCCCGCGGCGGGTAGAGGGGACGAGTTGGCATATTCTGTATCCATCACAACGGTTTGAGAGCGGCATAATTGGCTTAATAAAAAATCTTTTCTCTTTTGTATCATTGACGCAGCGTATCATCCTTCATTTTTAAGCAATCCCCGCTGCAGGCCTTCTCCTTCTCCCTTGACGGGAGAAGGCAGGGATGAGGGTGATAAAAACAATCAACCTTAAAAATGCCTTTGCTGAAAACTGTTTTTAAACCCCTCAATCTCTGCCTTTTTGGATGGCAGAGGGATGGGGTGAACAGTTACTCTTTGATAAGTCCGTGAAAAATCTAAAAACAAACATGTTGTCATTTCGAACCCGCGTTTCGCGGGTGAGAAATCTCGTCTTTTCAAGATGTTATGAGACCTCTCCCTTCGGTCGAGATGACAGAGGGGGACTTTTTACGGGTCCCATCATGTTTGAGTCAAGAAGGTACTTCATGTTCTGCCATCCCATTCGTTCCGTATCTTCCTTTGCCATTTTACAGGATCTATGTTTTTGTTTTTTAGGATACCTGCGGTTTTAGCAATTATACCAGTTGATTTTTTAGGCATATCTGTGTCTTCTGAGTTTTCATAAGGCAAAACTAATATTTCAACTCTTTTATTTAAATATTCTTTTGGGATATTCAACAAATATTTTTCGGTTTTTGGTTTTATGATTTGTCTTAGCATTAATATTGTCTCCTATAGTTAATTTAAAATAGTAAAACTGTTTCTTGTTTCTTTAAAGGTTTAGTCCCACCCTTTCCCTCATCTCTCATTGATCACTTCCCACCTTCATAACTTCTTTTCAATATGTCGCTTCATGGTTTAACCGTAAGAAGAAATAGCTATCCAAGTCACCTGTTTTACATTATCATCATCATCATAACACAAGCCTTTGAAAATACAAGGCTGTTTTGAAGGAATGCCTTTCAAAATACAAGGTTGTTTTTAATAATTTCTTGTGATTTATGTGTCTTTTTGTGGCAATTTAGCACTGTAAAACTGACGAAAACGATTACAATCACGACCACGAAAGAGATTTTGATTTTACTATAAGCTATAAAGGGTTTTGCTGACAGCCGACACCTGATAGCTGACTGCTGCTCCTTGCTGACAACTGACTCCTGATGTTGCAACCAGCTACGTTGCTACATTGCTAACCCTGTTTTACTACCACTCATATATCCCCATAAGCTGAACCCCGTCAACCTTTGTTGAATATAGCGGTTCTACATTATTGTAGATTACCCATTGAAATTCTCTAAATCCTTCAAGCCTTGACATTAATATAAAATATTCACTGGAATCTGTAAACTCATTAGTATTATCATCTTCCTTTAAAGAAAGCTCAACCGGTGTGCAGAAAAAAACATCATCCTTTATTTTTCCAATATATTGCAAAAAAATAAAATAGTCTATATTAGGGGGGAAAACTCCGATTTTTGACTGTGCAGGGATCTGTTTGTTTATATAGGCAATAAAATTGTTATCACAAGCATCAAACCAGTATGTTATCTCCATTCCCCTGTTATAGGCTCCTTTAAGCCCTCCTATAAGCTCATTGTAATAAGAAAGATAAAAGGGGTGATATTTTTTCAACTGCCAGGCTTGAGAAAACAGAAGAATAAAGAGGCATAATGCAACTGCAATATTTTTTATTTTGCTGCTGCCATCAAGGGATCGGATAGAATTTATTATAAAGCCATATCCCGGTCCTGAAAGATAGGCAAGAAAGGGAAGAACATAAAAAAACTGCCTTACCCCGTCATGAACCGGAGTTCCGGGAAGCATTACAACTCCCATAATTACAGGAATGTTTAAAAGATACAGAACATCGGAAGAACTGCAGAACTTTTCTTTTACCAGAGAAAGCAATCCTGCCACCATGACAAGAAGCGCTGTCAGCGGAATGGTAATAAGCAGCATGACAGGCGCATAAAACCATGGAGGAGAAAAACTCCATTTTGTGCCTATAAAATAGGTGGAAATGGGAATGTTTTCCTTCCTTGAAAGGCTCTGATAGACAAATTCATAAATTTTATCCACAGGGCTGTGCCACCATCCCGGATTTACTGAAAATGCTATTACAGGCGCTATGATAAGCATTATCGCAATAATCAAAAACGCCTTTTTCTCCCGATAGATAATTGCCCACAAAACAAGGGGTATAGGGATAAGTATGGCTGTAAACTTTACTGCAAAAGCAAACCCCAGAACAATACCTGCTGTCAATACAGACCAGTTGCAGGACAATCTTGTAAATGTTGCAACAAATCGATTTTTCCTCACTTTGCCCCAAAAAGTAAAACGGATAATGTTTTGCAGTGCACTGTGATTGGTTTTTATATCACCCTCACCCCAGCCCTCTCCCGTCAAGGGAGAGGGAGTTATTGGGACTTTTTGCGAGCCGGTTAATCCTTTATAAAAGAAATAACAGGTCATAAACCAGAATGAGGCAAGCGGAATTTCTGTGGCTGCAATGTGTGAATGACCAAAAAACCTCGGCATTAACAGCAGAGTCAAACTGCCGCAAATTGCAGGAATAAAACCACGGTTTTTTTCAATTGCCCTGAATAGAAAAAAGATAAGAATGATGGAAAGCAGAGCTGATGATAATCTGTATGCTGTAAAATCTCCAAGAGTATCACTAAAAAACCACCAGCATAACCCTGATAATATTTTGTATAGAGGCGGGTGGGGATTCTGCTCAGGGCTCCACAGCCAGTGTTCGTCAACAAAACCCCTTGAAAATACATAGGTTAAATCGGAAATAGAGGCTGATGAGAAGAGGGTTTTAAACCATTGCAACTGCTTTTGTGAGGAGAGAAAATAATAGACCTCATCCCATGTCCAGCCTATATCCCCTGCCGTGGCAACAAGCATAATGAAATAGAGACCGCAGAGGATAAAAACAAAGAGGGGTATGGGACGCGGATGAACGCTGATTTGGCGGATAAAAAAAATCAATATTTTTTGCAAGATAAGTTCCTTTCTTACAACCCATCGTTTTTCAGCAATTCCCGCTGCACCATCAGACCACATTCCACGGAGCCGCCCGGATATTTTTCTTGCATTTTAATGATACAAGCATCAATTTGCAAGGAAATTGTTGGCATCCTCTGCCATTAACTACCCCGCTACGGTTGTGATCATGGTTTTTTCGATTACGATTACGGCCACGCAAGGTTTTAAGGTTTTTCTACGAGCTGCCAGCTACGAGTTAACCCTATATATCCTTATCCCTCTTGTCCTGCTTTTAAACTCTTTCAGCAGAATAAACCCCGGTCTGTCCATTTCTTTAAAGAACCGGTTGGTCACAATGATATAATCAAAATCCCGCTCTTTATAATAATCCGGAGCAAAGCCGATCTCTTCAGTATCCTGCCACAAAAGATAACGCTCATAATCATCTTTTCTGAACCCGGCGGGATTGGCTATCTCATATATCCGATAATAGACCTTCGGGGTCATCATCAGTTTGAGTTTCAGATATTCTGCCTTCATTAAACCATGCTTGATGGCTCTTTTATACTGAATTTTAATATTTTCAGGGGAATTTTCAAGATTCGGTCCCCTGTTGCCGGCATTGTCAATAAGCAGTTTTGCGTTAACAGGGATATTCTCTTCAATCCAGTCCTTTGCCTGCAGGGCAACACTTTTTCTGGAATGCTCAAAGTTCCAGTTTACAATGAGATAAAATGGATGCGCTAAAACAGCAATCCATATAATTGTTATCAAAAATTTATTCTTTAACCGACCAGTAAGTTCATTCAGTAAAAAAGCCCCTGAAACTGCCAACAATGGGAAAGTCTGAAGCATATATTTCGGTTCAACATAGGAATGAAGAGAGATGAAAAAAATTACAAAAATAGTAGGAAGTAACAGAACCCAGACCCGCCTGCCCTTCAGTATCATCATTCTTAGAAATCCTGCTACACACAATGCACCTGCGGGTATCCCGAAGTAGTTTGTAATTAGTTTTGAAATGTATTGAAAAAGGGTAAAAGCCTCAGATGCATGCATTGTGCGCAACTGCCGGATTTCTTCAAACGCAGCGGGGAAACTGATATAAAAATATGGGCAGGTGATAAAATGTCCGGCTAAAACAGCAAACATGGCTACAAACATCTTAGCCGAGTAAATTCTTTTTAAAAAGGGCAGGTTCTTTTGTCCGGCAATAACCGCATATACCACACCAACTGTGGCAAACACGCCATTGAACTTAATGCCGATTGCAACACCTGCAACAAACCCTGCAAGCATACAGTTTCTTATTGAAGGGGTTTCAACTGTAATAAGACTTCTATACAGGGCAAGTGCAAACATGAATGTCAGGGCAATATCCACTGTGGCGTAGTGGGAGTGAACTGCATGTTCATAACACAGCGCAAGCAGCAGAGCTGCCCCGATTCCTGTAGCCTCGTTGCTAAGTTTCTTTCCGGTAAAATAAACGACCAATACAGCAGCAGCACCAGATAATGCGGACAAAGACCTTGCAATCAGATAAAATACGGTGGGGTCTTGAATAAAGACAAGAGCGAATGTGTTTACAGAAGAGAACCAGCCCAGCATGTAACCTAAACAAAAATATATCCCGTATAATATAAAAAGCAGGTACTGAAAAAAAGAACCGTATTGGAACCTGTGCGGGTTTAAGTCGCCGCTGCCGAAGCGAAGTGCATGGTTGACAACCTCTGTTTCATCTCCGTGATCAATTCCAGGCAGACCAAACCAGATTCCCCAGAGCCTCAAGAGAAGGGAAAAAATAAAAATGGATAAAATAATATGGGTTCGGGAAATAGCCAAAATATTTTACCTTTTATATAGATTCAAGATACAAGAAGGTATCAGCAGTCAGGTGTTAGCTTTCAGAATAAGCTGCAAAATCATAGCCACAAAAAGCCACAAAAAAACAGAAGATAGTTGCAAGACAAAAGCAAAAGCTGATAATAGAAACGATTACGATTACGATTACGACCACGCCTACGACCACGACAGGATTTTGCTCAACAGCTCTCCGGTCTTTTCTTAATCCCGCGAAGCACGGGACTTAACAGCTCTTATGCTTTTGCTACGAGCTACCAGCTACGATCTACGAGCTAATTCCCTACTCCTTATCCGCTAAATCCGTGTTCATCCGCGCTCCAACCTATGCTTTTCTCTTCTTCTTAACCCAATCATACACACCATCACGATTAGCAAACTCACTATCGAAACAGAGGCGCCTATTTTAAATGTCAACGGCTTGAAAACAAATTCTACAGTATGACTGCCTTCCTCAACAGCAACACCTCTGAATGCGTGGTTGACTCTCATTACAGGTGTTTCTCTACCGTTAATATAGGCTTTCCAACCGGGATAGTACGTGTCAGAAATAAAAAGGAATGCAAATTTGTTTACATCAACGTCAAGTTTTATTCTGTTTGCTGAATACAGTTTAAAATCAGCACTCCATTCCAGTGTTTTTCTGTCAGCAGAGTCCGCGTTTTGAAGATGAACTGTCAGTTTTTCTTCCCCTTGTGCATGTTCCGTCAATTCAGCATTCCATATAAAAGGTTTATTCCCCGAAGCTGAAGATTCTTCCAAAAGATGTGCTGCTTTATTAATCTCATTATGGGTTGTAAATAACCTTTTTTGAGGATCAAAAAACTCGGTTGTTAATAAATCAACAACCTCGGTATCTGAATTTAGTATGAATATATTGTCATAGAAAAAAACTCTCGACAGTGAATCAGGGTTTTTATATATATTGACTTTTCCTGTTTGCACAAGCTCCAGACCGTCTTCAGTAAGATTGTATGGACTGATAATATATTTTATATTTAAAAGATCAAATGTTTTTTTTGTATATTGCCATGAGTTTGGATCACTGCTGTCAGGATAATTTGTTCTGAAATAATGTATTACATTTCGGAAAACATCTGAGAAATTTTCATTCCGGGCGTCTGCGTATTCTTCTGCAGACTGTATTTTGTGATATATATTAAGGTTTGCCTGCTGTGCTTCTTTAAGCATTCTGTAAACCTTTTCAAAATGCATATAATAAAGATGGAGAAAACTTCTGCGAGACGCATATTGTGATAACGAGTATATTCTAAAAAGGGATTCGTCTTCTTCCAAAAACTTAACTGTTTCCGGTTTTTCCATTATCAATGACTCTTCTACAAGGGGTCTTTCAGGTTTACCGATAAAAAGAAGGTCTAAAAAAACCGTAAACACAACTATTGGGACAAAATACTGCCTAAACTTTCTTTTTATAATAACAATGTATGCAAGAATAGAAAAAAGAGCAAGAAATCCGAGAAGAACAGAAATCCCCTCAATAATCTTGTAAAACTGGGCTTTCATAAATGGTTGATGATAATCCGTCTCAAGGTATATTAATGAGAAAAGACCCAACATATCATCATCTTTTAAAGTTACAAAAACAAGAAAAAAACCGATCAATAAACAAGATATTATCAGGCTTAAAAAAAACACCTTCTGTTCTGCTTTTCCGTTCAGTGATTTTAAAAATTCCTGAGCCCCGATGCCTGCAAGAACAGAAAGGGCAAAAACAGCAACAAAAAGAACTTTTACAGGATACTGAACCATTCGTACAAGCGGAATATAGTCGAAAAAATATTTATATAAAGGGTTGTATTCTCCTGAGGCAAAAAAGATGCTGAGCAATATGAGTGAAAGCAAGAATGATTTTAAAGCATCTTTTGAAAAGAATACACAGATGTATGCAAGAATAATTGTAAATATTCCTGAGTATATGGTATCAAGCCATACCTGCCCTGCCCATTTTGTCTGGGGGGCAAGATTTCCCAGGACATGAGGAATAAAAAGCTGAAAAATTTCAATAAAGCTGAAAGACCATTTGGTTGCCTGCTCATAAGCAAGCCCCCCAAAACGGCATGAGTGGTATATGTACTCTGCAAAAGGCACTATCTGAACCGATGCAATCATAATACCTGCTAACCAGGATAGCAGCAGGAAACAAGAATATTTTAAAATCAAGCTTTTATCTCTTCTATATATAAGGTAATAGATAGTATAAACAAAAGTGCAAAGAATGCTTGCACCGAAATAGAACGAGATATCTCCGGCAAACACCTGCATTGCAATTGTAATTCCGCAAAGAAGAGCATAAAACAATTTACATGTTTTTAAAGCATAGTGGTGAAAAAGCAGGATAAGCGGAAGCCATGACCCGGCAGTTAAAAACGCAACATACTCATTCAGGGAGAACATATATCCCCCGAAAGCAAACACCATTCCTGCTACAAGACCTGCCCCCCTTGTTTTTCCCCACCCTCTCATGAGAATAAACATAAAGAGAGAGGCAAGAAAGTAGTGCAGTATTATGTAATACTTGAAGCCGGTCTGAAAAGGAAGAACATAATATATAAGAGTAACCGGATAGAATAGAGAGTTCTGAAGGTTTGCCTGAAACGGAACTCCGCAGGCATTATACGGGTTCCAGTAAGGGATTTCTCCCTGTTTCATTGTGTCTGCAGCATAAAACTGACGGGGATTGTAGAATATATAATTGTCCCTTGCAATCAGGGTTTTGTCTGAAAAGACCACAGGTGCAAAAAAAAGTACTGTCATTAAAAACAGAAGGCCGACACATATCAAGGTTTTTGTTCTTTCAGGCATTGCTGTTTACCTCTTAGATGGAAAAAACTGTTGATAAAGACATGCATGTTTTTCAGCAATCTTTTCAATGCTGTAATACTCTATCACTGATTGTCTCGCTTTTAATCCAATATCCTTTGCTTTTTCAGGATGATGAAGCAGATAAGTAAAGGCATCCGCAAGTGCATCCTTATTTTCATCTTCAAAAAGAATCCCGTTGTATCTATCCCGAATAATATCATTGTTCCCGGGAATATCCGAAGCAATTACCGGCAATCCGCATGCCATTGCCTCAAGCAGGGAGTTTGACATACCCTCATAGTGGGAAGGTAAAACAAAAATATCAGTCTTGTGCAGATATTCAAGCACATTTTTTTTTAACCCTAAAAAAGCAATACTTCCTGATAACCCAAGCTTATTAACCATCTTGTTTAGCTTTTTATATTGAAGCCCCATACCCAGAATACTCAGTTTTATATCGAATTTTTTATTAATATCTGTAAAAGCATATATGAGTGTTTCCAAACCTTTCTGTTGTGTAAGCCTTCCCGTAAAAATGATATGTTGAAACTTTTTTTCTTGTCCTTTGTGTCTTTTATCCGGATAAAATATTTTTGTGTCAACCCCGTTTGGGATATGTACAATATTTTTAACGTTATATTGTATTATTCTCAACTCTTTTTCCATCTCCCTGTTTAAAATCACCATTTTTGATGCAAGACGGCACAGCAATATAAATACAATACCCCATGGAGTCTTTAGGTGCCGTTTAATATCACCGCCATTTCCGCTTGCAGCAAGACTTAATACGGCAGGTTTTTTAATAAGTTTTGATATGAAAATTGCAACTGCTGAAGAATAACCAATTTGAAAAGCATGAACTGTATCAAAGCTTTTACGGTTTTTAAAAAGATATATGCATAGATTGAATAGAAATATTAAAGCTCCTACTATTTTAATTCTCGGAGACGGCAGTCTTGAAACAGAAACCCCTTTTAAAAATTCATCTTTCTTCCAATCTCTTTCAAACCTGCTTGTGACAACATGAACATCAACACCCCTTTTCTTAAGACAAGCTGCAATGTTTAATGCTTTATTTTCCATCCCGCCGATAAATGGATGAAAATACCGTATCACAAACAGTATCCTGCATGATTTCTCTTTATTCTCTTTACCCAAACCCATTCCTTCAGAAAGTTTATGTCGTTATGTCACCCTTGCCCCTTACCGGTCATTATCACGATCAGCAAACTCACTATCGATTTGACTCAAATGCACAGCCACAAAAAAACACAGGATTCAAGAAGGTATCAGCAGTCAGGTGTCAGCTACCTCTAATCCGTCAAATCCATGTTCATCCGTGTCCCAACAAACTTATCATTGCTTCTCATCATCGCCAATCCTATCCCTATCAGCGCCCAAAATGTCGGCGACACTGACACCACGTTGAAACTGAAAAACCCATTTACTATATATCCGCAAAATGATGCAAAAATACCGCATAATAATATTTTTTTCTGTAACTCCTTTTCTCTGCCAAGAGCTCTCAAAAGCAGAATCATAAAAACTGTAATAACTGCAAGGTATGCTGTTAACCCCAATAGTCCCTGTCCAATGGCTATATCAAGATACTGGTTGTGCGCTCCGTCAAGTCTGCCGTAGTCTCTGAACTTTTTTGCGTATTCTGAACTTATGCTGTCAAGCACGATAATATGAGTATCCGGTCCGTAGCCGATAATGGGTTTTTCCGCTATCACCCCTAAGGTTTTGCTCCAGATAAAAAGGCGTGTTGCAGAGCCCATGCCCTTTTCCAGATCAAGGGCAGATTCTACCCTTTTTTCAACAGTGGCAGAAATTTCCCATCCTTTATAAAAAAACAAAACAGACGCGCATAATAAAATAAATACCAGGCAGATTAAAATATTTTTTATTATTTTAAAGTCTTTAGTCTGTTTGATAACAAGACAAACCAGAACCAGGCAACCTATAATAAACCCAAGCCAGCTTGCCCTTGTAAAGGTAAGAATAAGGGTTGCTGTGGATACCAGAACCCCTGCTGCATAAAAGATTTTTTTGAAAAGATTTTCTGCAGTTAAATAAACAGCTATAAAAAGAGGCAGAATAAGAACAAGGAACAGTCCCAGAAAATTTGCATTGCCGATAGTGCTTGTAATTCTTTCTGTTCTGAATTCCTCAATAAAATACTCTGTCGGGTTATAGCCGCATAATTGAACAATTCCATACAGAGCCACTATAAATGACGATACAAGCAGAGCTTTAATCAGGTAAAACCCGTGTTCATAAGACCTGCAATATGTTGCAAAAACTACCGGCAATGCGCAATATGAAAGAATGGCAAAGAGGCTCTCTTCCCGCCACATATCACCACAGAAACTCATCTCGGGACAAACAGAAAAGATAGTTGAAACAACAGCAGAAAGCCCATAGAAACAGAGAGGAAGTAACAGAGGGCTTTTTATTAAGGGAAAAGTTGTTTTTAGAACAACTGTTTTAAAAACAGTAATTAAAATAATGATTAAAAGCAGTGCATAGACAGCCTCGATTTTTGGTTTATACCAGTAATCCATAGCAAAGGGATTGATGATAAGCGGAATTACGGCTATAAGGAAAACAAGGCAGATATCCGTAATCTTCACCAAAAAAAAACAGATCTGTTCTCTATTTTTCATTCTGCTCCTGCTTTTTTTAAACAAATTTATAAAAATTATTAAACCATATTAAACACTCTGATTACAAACAAAAAAAGCAAAGGTATTTTAAAACCTTTGCTTTTTATCAAAAACATGTATTAACCGATGAAATTATTTCGAATATCTTTTAACACCAGATGGTTTAATCTCAATCAGTTTTCCTGTCAAATCCTCCGGGACGCCCTGTACCTCTAAAAGCATTTTAAAGTCAGCGATTACTGTATTGTCATCAGGATCCGGTGTTGCTTCATAGGTGAAGTTGGCTGCGACAAATCCCTGGTTTGAAGCTGTTGCATCAATATTGGCACCATGTTGTGAAACAACCCCAGCCATATCCGTCCATGTTCCGATAGCATTAGTATTAGGATATGAAGTATCAGAACGAACAGATGCATAACCGGCTAAAGCACCTCTTATGGATGTTGCGGTTGCGGTACAGGCTGCAACCCTTGATTTGTTCCTGTAGGAAATAAAATTAGGAACAGCCACTGCCGCCAGAATGCCTATAATTGCCACAACAATCATAAGCTCGATCAGTGTAAAACCTTTTTTGTCTTTTCTGAGACTCAGCATTTTTTAATACCTCCTGTGTAAAAAATTAATAAAATATGTTCTGTTTAAAAAACTTTAAAAAAACCTCCCTCCTTTTACCCTTGACTTTAAAATATTGCAATCATCATGCCTTTAAATAGTTTTAAATTTTATCATGTTAAATCAATATATTAGCAAAAGATGTGATTACAGTAAAAACATGATTTGACATAATTTGTCACGCTTTATGACATAATTTGTCACATCCGTGCAGCTAAGCTTGCAATATGATAAAAAATTAATTGAGATCTAAAACGATTTTAATTAAAATGAGGGAATTGAGCAGCAGGTTTTTGCAATAAGCTTGTCAGTTTTTATCAGTTATTAGGGGGCGGGAAACAAAAAACCCGGCAATGACCGGGTTTTTTGTAATGATTGGCTCCCCAGCGCGGACTCGAACCACGGACTTGGTGGTTAACAGCCACCCGCTCTACCGACTGAGCTACTGGGGAGCATATTTTAATTGATGGCTCCGTAAAAAGTAAATTTTTTCTTAAAATGCTAAAAGAGGCTGCGAGGGGTGATAGTTGCAACATACTGTAATTGTTTTCTAATCACCCTCACCCCAACCCTGTTTTAGCTGTTAAGCTGTTGGCTATTGAGCTATTAAGCAAACTCTTTTTTGTTTTTCCTCTTATCAGCCATCAGCTTATTAGCTCATCAGCTCTTTTCAGGGAGAGGGAGCTTTGTGGACTTTTTACCGGTTTATCTTAATTAATATACTTAAAAACCTCTGAGATGTCAATCGAATTTTACTAATTAAAATACAAAATCCTCTTCTGACGGTATTCCAATTTCTTTCCCAGAAATAAATTTAAATTCATGTCTGTTTTTGTGACAAACCGAGATATTGCCCTTATCCCCATTAATTTTTATGTCATCATCCGGACATCTGCTTTTTATGATGTTAAGCAGACAGATAGCTTTTTCAAGTCCGTCTCCGCGCTTGAAGTTAAATACCTCATCTGGCTGGGCTACCCGGCTGCCATTGTATATGGACAGGTTTGGCATCTCGGATAAAAACTGTCCGACAGTATTTATATCAAGGTCTTTTGTTCCAGAAATGCTTACCGGATTTCTCTCAACAGCAGCTTTTACGAAAGGTTTCCACGGCGCCAGCTTCATGTCACGGTATGCTGTGAAGGCGAGGTCTGCTGTGGGATTAACCCCTCTTATTGATTTAAGATGGTTTAATACCTCTTCTCCTGAATTAAGATGGTCAATACATATTGGATCATAAGGTATAAAGTCTTTATCCGTAAAAGGCATTTGCGGTTCTGTTTTACAAAATTTTATAAGTTGTGCTATGAAACAGTCCGTGTTAAAGCATGTATGCCTTATTTTTGTTTTTAGTTTTTCTATGTCGGAGCTGCTGTCAATACGAATTTTATTTTTTTTCAAAAACAGTTCTATGTCATCTAAAACAGCCCTGCCCTGAATCGGTTCGGGATAAAATTCATCCGGGTCAATTTCCTCAAGAAGTTTTTGCTGGGATTTGTCTCCGATTCTGAATTTGCTTGATTTTTCGTAAAGAAAGGCTTTTTCTGCTGTAATAAATCGTTTTTTTCCGCAACATTGACGTGAAAACTGGAAACACTTGTGAAGTTCAGGTGTTTTTCTCAGAAAACTTGTAATAACATCAAGGCTGATATCGGTTTTTAAATAATTTTTGAGTTTTTCTGAAAAGTTTTTATATGCATCAGGAGGCATTGTTGCTTTTTTAAAAATTGAATGAATGTATCCCTGATTGCTTACAACAAATGTAACTTTTTCATTTTCAAGTGCTCTTCTTGCCTTTGCTGAAAGTTCAGTTCCGTTAAACCACATTGTTTTGGTTACCAGTCTGCGATTGTTGGTAAGTATTCCGTCTTTTATATCAATAAAGTTTTGAGAATGCAGAGGTGTGGCAATCATAAAAATTTTATCTATGGGGATACCTGCAATTATATGCAGAGCTGCTGTGTAGAGAGCACTGAAGGAGACACATTCTCCGGCTCCTGTGTGATAGTTTTCCTTGAATCGGAAAGCATCCATAGCTTCAACGGTTTCGGTCTTCCAGTAGGGAATAACATCAGAGGTGTACTTGTCAAGGCCGAAGTGTTTACGGATATCAATATCAAAATAGTATTTATCTCCTTCATAACCAAACAGTGCATTGCTTTCTGAAAGTACAGAAGGGTCTATAAAGGATGAGAATCTTTTCAGCTCTTCCTGTTTAGTTGTAAGACCCCATGTATCAAGGTCGAGGTTGAATATGAAGTTGTCGATAATAAACTGTTTAACCCTCAAAATCCTTCGGTAGTGAGACATTTTTTCAATATCTTTAAACCATGGGTTTTTTTTCCATTGCCAGATAACAGGAGACATTATGTTTGCAAGAACAAGGGAAAAAAGAAGCTCGGGAAATATAAAGACCTCCATGTCTGAAAGGGTGACTGCAGAAGAATATTTTTCAACTGATTCAGGGGTATCGGGGGAGTACATTTTTTACCTTGATATATTTTAAAATTATTTTTATTCTTTAAAAATATGTAAGAAGTTCTGCACGGTCATCTCAAACCAGGCCATGGGTTTTTAACAGATCGAACCCCCCATGTTTTTATCAACCTCTAATTGATGTGTAGTTTTTTACAGACTTTAACGGGATTGTTATCTTTTAATTTATCACAAAATTTATTATTTGCAATTGACAAATCTATTTTTCAAAAAAGGAGATTCCATTGAAGATAATGCGTTTTAGAAAAAACGGAAAAAACTGCTGCGGGGTTGTGTCGGATGACCGGGTTTTTCTGGTTGATGGAGATATTTTTAATAAATACAGGGTTTCAGATATTTCATTTAAATTATCTGAAACAGCATTTCTACCACCCTGCAATCCTTCCAAAATTATTGCAGTGGGTTTAAACTACAAATCTCATGCCGAAGAGCTTGGAATGAAACTTCCTGATGAACCTTTAATTTTTCTTAAACCGCCTACATCGGTTATTGGCCATAAAGAGGAAATAATATATCCTTTAATGTCCGAAAGGGTTGATTATGAAGCAGAACTTGGAGTTGTAATAGAAAAAACGTGCAGCGCATGCAGTGCAGAGAACGCGCAAGACTATATTTTTGGCTATACCTGTTTTAACGATGTCACGGCAAGGGATCTTCAGAGAAAGGATGTGCAGTTTACCAGAAGCAAAAGCTTTGATACATTTGCGCCAATAGGTCCTTACATTGAAACAGAGTTAAACCTGGAAGCTGTTGTTGTGGAAAGTTTTCTAAACGGTGACAAAAGACAGTCTACGCCACTTTCCGATCTAATATTTCCTGTCAACATCCTTGTATCGTTTATTTCAAAAATAATGACACTGTTCCCGGGTGATGTCATTGCAACAGGCACCCCAGCCGGGATAGGGCAGATGGTTCCGGGAGATGGTATCGAAATAAGCATAAGCGGAATTGGAAAATTGAGCAACAGGGTATCCGTAAAAAAATAGCCGTCAGGTTGTGCCAAACTGCAGACAACAAAATTTAAGATTGTGCAAAAAAACCGGACTTTGTCTTTCAATAAATGTAATGTTCTTGGAAAGAACCGAAAAAAGGTTTTCTCACCCTGTACCTGGCAGGGTGAGAAATTGCACTTTGCTCTATTTGCTAAAAGGTTTATCGGTCTGAAAAAACTTATATTTTTACTGATAAATCATTTTTTTTAACACATTATCTCTTTTTCTGATAATGGACTTTTAGAGTTTTTCCAAAATAAGTTGCGCTGCTTTTTCTCCAGAAAGAAGCATTCCTCCGAAAATGGGCCCCATTCTGAAACTTCCAAAAGTTGCATTTGAAGCCATACCTGTAACATAGACTCCCGGGAAAACCTCTTTGGTATTCTCAAGGGTTGTTTTTTCAGCAACCTCCGCCCACATGGATTTTTCTCCCATAGCCCGTCCTGTCTGAGTCAGCAGTTCAACACCTGATTTGTTCTCAATTAGCTTAACAACTTCAATAGGGTGGCCTGTTGCATCAACAACAAATTTTGACTGGACGCAGAGGGGGTCAACATGAAGACCTGCTTTTTCCACCGCAGACCAGTTGATAACAATTCCTGTAATTCTGTTTTCCCTGACTATGACATCCTCAATGCTTATAAGGTTAAAAATCTTAGCACCTGCCTTAGCGGCATAAGAGCAGATTGTGCTCACGGTTTCAACAGAGTCGGCTGTAAAATAGCCCTCTTTATACTCGCTTGTTTTTATTCCGAAAACATCCATTATGCGTTTTGCTTCTGTCTGAACAACTATTTCGTTGAACATCATTCCGCCCCCCCACATTCCGCCTCCTATACTAAGTTTACGCTCAAAAAGAGATACTTTTCTGCCTGCCTTTGCGAGGTAGTATGCACATACAAGTCCTGCAGGTCCTCCTCCTACTATAGCAACATCTACTTCAAGACTGTCAATGAACTTTTTGCTGTAGGTTTCAACAATGGCTTTTGTTATGAAATATTCATCAATCTGCATAGCAATTTTCTCCAATAAGGGTTTTTGAATAAATACTTTTTTGATGATTGTTTTTAAAGAGTCAGGAAATGAACATTTTGTCTTTTCCAGCGCAGCAAAAAATCTGCTTTTCGGTTTATTGCGAGATCTATTATCTCGCGAAACGCAGGATTCCGGGTGAGAGCGCTATATTGTTTATGAAGCATTAAAATACTGCGATACATAAATTATATATTTACCATTTATGTGCTCTAAGGGCAAGATTAAAAGAAGAGGAATGTTAAAGGATGTTCTATTACCAGTAATCCATGAATTCTGATGGTGAGAAAATTGGAATGTCAAGGAATTAAGCTTGATTGACATGTAAAAAGTCCAAAAACGACCATATTCTCATTTCGAACCTTGCGACAGCAGGGTGAGAAATCTCGTTGTTTCAGTCTGTTATGAGATCTCTCACTTCGTTCGAGATGACAGATGTGGACTTTTTACGGAACCGTAAAATTGAGGAAAATGATTAAAGTTGAGGGTTACTATGTGTTTCGGTTTGCTGCAGAGCCTTAAACAGCATTGGCAGTTCAGGGTTTCTTATTAAAGTTGTCCTTTGTTACTCCTAACCGTGTCCCCACCTTTTTCACAATTCTGTTTTCAAGGGTTTTCATTTTTCTGTTATCCGCTGTTGATTTTTCATGATCAAAACCAAGAAGATGCAGAATTCCATGTGTTAGAAGGCGAATCATTTCCAACTGAAAGTTTTTAGACTGCCTTTCTGCTGTTTCAACCGAGATTACAACATCGCCAAGCATATCGGGCAGTGGTTCTGTTGTATTCTGTAACTCATTATCATAAAGAGGAAAAGAGATGACATCTGTGGGACCCTGCCGGTTCAGATATTGCTGGTTCAGCTCAGAGATTCCGTCATCATCCAGCAACAGAATGCTTATCTCTGATTTTTCTAACGCCAATTCTTTTGTTATTTCCCTCACCATTGATCGAATCATGCGGATTTTGACCCTGCGGTATTTTTGGCGGTTTTCTATCAGTACTGTTGTCATTTTTATCCTTCTCCTGTTTGTCCGGATATTCAATACGTGAATGGAAAAAACCATTAAGTATCCTTACAAAATTTTCTGCTATGAGATGAAGATCCTTAAGTGTGAGCTCACATTCATCAAGTTGACCATCTTCGTAGATAGCATTAATTATTTTCTGAACAAGCCCCTTAATCCTTGCGGGTGTTGGTTCGGAAAGGGTTTTTGAAGCAGCCTGAACAGCATCGGCAAGCATAATTATTCCAGCTTCTTTTGTCTGTGGTTTGGGACCGGGGTACCTGAAATCCTTATCGTTTACGATATTGGCTCTTGTTGAACTTAATTCTTTTGCTTTTTGATAAAAAAAGTTTATAAGGCTTGTGCCGTGATGCTGGGAAATAATGTCCTGGATTGTTTTTCCAAGTCTGTTTTTCTTTGCTATTTCAACACCGTCCTTTACATGTGATACAATTATCAGGCTGCTCATGGTTGGAAGAAGTTTGTCATGCCTGTTCTCGCCTGCTTTTTGATTTTCGACAAAATAAAGTGGTTTTTTTATTTTTCCTATGTCGTGGTAATATGAACAAACCCTGGTAAGAAGTGGATGGGCACTTATTGATTCTGCTGCTGATTCCGCAAGAATTCCGACTAAAATACTGTGGTGATATGTGCCGGGAGCTGATATTAATAGATTTCTTAAAACCGGCTGGTTCATATCCGCTAGTTCAAGAAGCTTGATATTTGTGGTGTAGTTGAACAGTATCTCAACAGCGGGAATTAACCCTGTCGCAAGAATAGCCGATAAAATGCCGCCAAGCATTCCGAAAGCAATGCTTAAAAGGATTTCAGTTTGAGCAAACCTGCCTTCCATAAGGCTTAAACATATTATTATGACAATGTTTGCCAGTCCTACAACAAGACCTGCCCTGAAAATTGTCTTTCTTTCTTTAACTTTTGAAGCTTCAATTGAACCTATAAAAGATCCTACAACAGAGAAAATAAAGGTATTGAACTGACTGTCTGCAAGAAAGCATGAATATAAACCTATTATTATTGAACATATAGCGGCTATCTGGGGGGAGAGAACTATACTGATGACAATAGCGGTAAATGCAAAGGGAATAACATATAAAAAAGTGTTTGGGGTAATGCCTGGATATGCCTTGCTGAAAACATCGGCGCTTGCAAAACTGAATTTAATAAAAAGAAAACCGATTATTATAATAGATGCAAGAAAAAGAATATCCCTTGTATAGAGTTTTGACTGGGGTTTTGTTTTTAAGCTCATAGTGGTAAAGCTGTAAAGAATGTTGATTGAAACAAAAATAAGCAAAAGATAACCAAGAAATGGTATAATAAAACCCCGTTCATTTGTCAGCTCTGACAGAGCGTTTAACTTAAGCATAGTAATATCGGTTATTTTTGTGCCTTCCCTTACGATTATTTCGCCTTCTCTTACAGGGTAGTAAAGGGGACTAACCTCATCAACAGCGCCTGTCTTTCTTTTGTTTGTTTCAATTTTGTTGAATTTAACATTTGGTTCAATAAGTTTTAGACAGATGGATACTATTGTTGCCTGAACATCTATTCTCACATTTTGCAGAATTCTTCTTGCCTCACGCTTTAGTTGAAGGTTTGAGTCTTTTATATCAATTATTTGAGAGATATCTTCCAACAGGATTTCCTCTTGTGAATATATGTCTCTGAGAATAATTCCTCTGCCTCTTTCTTTGAAGAGCAACTCCCTTGAAGAAGCAATTTCCCTTTGTGTAAAGGGCAAAATAAGGTCGAGGATAAAATTTTCTATTTCTTTTTTAAATCCCCTTCGGCAAAGAAGTTCAAAATCGTTATCATTAATCTGTGTTTTTAGAAGTTTTTGAAAAACATCTCTGTGTTCAAGACATTGAGAAATGTCATTGAACATATCGGGGTTTTCAGATTTGGTTTCTCTCATAAATTCAAAGGCACCTACAACTCTTTTTTCAGTCTCCTCAGCAGCTCTTGAATTGAAATCATAAACTGAAAGGATTGAATCTGCTTTTTCACTCCGCCTTTGTTCTGTAAGCTCCTTGTCTTCTATGGAAAAATCTTTTGGCGCTCTTATGTCCTGTCTTGCAATATCTCCAGGCTGATAATTAAATGTTGGTATGGACTGCTTAGGTACAATAAGGGATGCAGCGAAAGCAGAGATAATGATTGAGATGAAAACCTGAAAATGGACAGGTTTTAAAAATAATTTTCCAAAAACAGAAGTTTTTTGGGAAGCCTCAATCCTTGATGCTTTCTTCCTTTCCGGTTTTTTGAAGAAGTTAGGTTTTTTTATGGTCATTTTTACCTGCTGCTTCATAGGCTTTAATAATTTCTTCAACAAGCGGATGACGTACAACATCCTTTTCCGAGAAAGAACAAAATCGAATCCCCTTAATGTTTCTCAGTATTTTTTTTATTGTTATAAGTCCGGAATCTTTACCATAGGGGAGGTCTATCTGTGTTATATCTCCTGTGACTACAGCTTTGGAATTAAACCCGAGTCTTGTGAGAAACATTTTCATCTGTTCAGGAGTCGTGTTCTGTGCCTCATCAAGTATTACAAAGGAGCTGTTCAGAGTTCTGCCGCGCATAAAAGCAAGAGGGGCAACTTCAATTGTTCCATTATGAAGGAGCTCTGTAGCCTTGTTTATCTCCATAATATCATGAAGGGCATCGTAGAGAGGTCTTAAATAAGGGTTTACTTTTTCAAAAAGATCTCCTGGTAAAAACCCCAGTTTTTCCCCTGCTTCTATTGCGGGGCGGGTTAAAATAATTCTGTCAACATATTTTTTTGTTAAAAAAGAGATTGCCATTGCCATAGCCAGATAAGTTTTACCTGTACCGGCAGGGCCTATTCCGATTACAATATCTGATTTTCTTATTGAATCGACATACTTTTTCTGATTAAAACTTTTTGGGGTTATCAACTTCCTTTTTGATGAAACTATTATTGTGTCAAGAAAGACCTCTGTTAGACTTTGATCAGGGTCATCCTCTATCATTTTTATTGCATGCATGACATCAACCGGCTTTAATCTGAATCCTGACTCAAGAATGAAATAGAGTTCCTGCAGAATCTTTTTTGCAAGTAAAACTGATTGGTTTGAGCCGGTAATCCTTAATTCGCTGCTTTTTGGAACAATGCTCACTCCAAGCTTGCTGCATATGGTCTTTATATTGCAGTCATGCTCTCCGCACAGAGATTTAATGTTTGAAATATCATCAAAGAATAGTGTTTCGTTAAAAGTATTCAAAATAATGCGTTTCCTGTCTGGTTTATACGGCTGATGAAAGAAAAAAACTTGACAGTCTGTAAAATATATAAGTTGAAAAAGATAAAGCTGTAAAAAGTCATAAAAACTGCCTTTTGTCATTTCGAACGAAGTGATAAATCTCGCTTTTGCGACACGTTACGAGATCTCTAACATCGTTTGAGGTGACATTGGAGGACTTTTTTTGCGAATCCATCAACAAAGAGTGTAAAGGATGTGATTACGATAAAAAATTTATAGCCTATTACCCTATTTATATGTCTGAACGATAATTTCACGTATTCTTGGTCTGTTGTCAAAATCGCAAAGAACCACCTGCTGCCATGTTCCTATGGCAAGTCTGTGCTTTAATACAGGGATTGACAGGCTGGCTCCCATCAGGGCAGCCCGAACGTGAGAGTATCCGTTGCCGTCACCCCATCTTTTATCATGTTCATAGGCTATTTCTTTTGGGGCAATCCTGTTTATTGCTTTTTTAAGGTCTTCTATTGCCCCTGTTTCATATTCAATGGTTGTAAGAGCCGCTGTTGAACCGGCAATAAAAAGTATTACAAAACCATCTTCTACTAAGTCCTGAGATGCTATTTTCTCAATATCAGGGGTTATGTCAATTATATCTGTTTCAGAGGTTGTTTTAACTTTAATAATAGAAATTTTTGTTGCCATAGGCTGTATAATAGTTTAATATTAAAATTTAGAGTTTATAAATTATAAACTTTAACTTATTTGATGAATCGGTAAAAAGTCTAAAAAGCTCCCTCTCCCTCGACGGGAGAGGGTTGGGGTGAGGGTGATTATAAAGCAATTACAGGAGGTTACAAATACCACCCCCATAGCCTCTTTTAGCATTTTAAGAAAAAATTGACTTTTTACGGGTCCATCTTATTTAATAATGATATTTTTATGTTTTTTATTGCCATTATTTAAACTGAATAAAGGCAAGAAAGCATTATAGGAAAATAGTTAGCACAAGCTGAATTGCTTTTCAAGATATTTAATTATTAGAATTTCTCTTGACAAAATTACAATAAAGGTTAAAATTTTTAATTTACTAAAACATAAGACTTAATTTTTTATCAAATTACTATGTAATGGAGGTATTACAGAATAATGGCGGTCAAGATTCGTTTAAGCAGAAGAGGGAAGAAAAAGCAGCCTTTTTATAGAATTGTTGTTGCAGAGGAAACTTCACCCAGGGACGGAAGATTTATAGAAATAATAGGCACCTATAATCCTTGTCGTGAACCTGTGGAGATAAAAATTGATGATGAAAAAGCTTTGACTTGGCTTAAGAAAGGTGCCCAGCCAACACAGACAGTCCATAATTTACTTAAAAAAGGAGGGGTTATAAGGCAGTTGAATTGTTAAAAAAATCGGGAAGTAATTGTTTTTTATTTGCTCAGTTTAACGATAAAAGGAGGCTATTATGAAAGATTTAGTTAAGTACATTGCTGAAGCTCTTGTAGATAATCCAAAGGAAGTTTCTGTAAGCGAAATTGAGGGTGAACAGACAGCAGTTATTGAATTGAGGGTTGCAAAAGAAGATCTTGGAAAAATAATCGGAAAACATGGCAGGACTGCTCAGTCTATAAGAACAATTCTGTCAGCAGCTTCTGCAAAAAACAAGAAAAGAGCTGTTTTGGAAATAGTAGAATAAGCAGTAACCATTGTATGCTTTAGTCGCAGTTCTTTTTCTGCCCTTTTTTTTCAAAAAAAGAAGTTAAACATTTTTTTCAATAAACTATAAAGGCAAAGGAGTTAAAAGCTCTTTTGCCCTGTTTTTTAAAAGCATGTTGAGTTTTGATATAATAACCCTTTTCCCGGGTATAGTGAAAGCTTTTTTCAGTGAAACTATTCTTAAAAAGGCACAGGAAAAAGAACTTATTGAGATACACGTCCATGATCTGAGAGAATACACCTCTGACAGACACAGAACTGCTGATGATTCTCCTTACGGGGGTGGGGCAGGTATGATTTTAAAGCCCGATCCTATTGTCAAGGCAATTGAGTCTGTGAGGAAAGATGCTCAGGGTTCTCTTGTAATTCTTACAACACCTCAGGGCAAAGCCCTTGATCAGTGCGATGTTAAAAGGTTTTCGGGTTACAGACAATTAATAATCATATGTGGAAGATATGAAGGTGTTGATGAAAGAGTTTTAAACTTTGTCGATGAGGAAGTTTCTCTTGGAGATTTTATTTTATCAGGCGGTGAAGTTGCAGCTTGTGCAATTTGTGATTCTGTTTCCCGTCTTGTGCCTGGCGTTGTAGGTGACCGTGCAAGTGTTGCTGAAGATACCTTTTCAAATTTTGTGCTAAAACACCCACAATATACCAGGCCAGGCAGTTTCAGGGGGCTCAATGTTCCTGAAATACTGCTTTCCGGTGATCATGAAAAGATCAGAAAATGGAGAAGGCGTCTCTGTCTTAAGAAGACCCTTGAGAAAAGGCCTGATCTATTAGAAAAAGCTGTGTTGAGTGATGAAGATATGGAATTTATAGAAGAAATACAAAAAAGCAAAAGGATCGGAGTTTTACAATGAATGCAATTGATTTAATTGAAAAAGAGAGTATGCGAACAGATATTCCCAATTTCAGGTCCGGGGATACTGTTAGGGTTCATGTGCGCATAAGGGAAGGGGAAAAAGAAAGGGTCCAGGTATTTGAAGGGGTTGTTATTGTCAAGAAAAAAGGTGGTTTCAGATCTTCCTTTACAGTAAGAAAAATCTCTTATGGTGTTGGTGTTGAGAGAGTGTTCCCTCTTCATTCACCCTCTATTGATAAAATTGAAGTAGCTGAAAGAGGAAATGCTAAAAGATCCCGCCTTTACTACCTGCGGGATCTCAAAGGCAAAGCTGCAAAAGTAAAGGTAAGAAAATTTCAGCAAAAGGGATGAGAAGTCTTTGCCCGTCCTTTTTTTTAGAAACAGAAATTGAACCGGAAAAATACTTCCAAGACATGGGGTATTTCCCTGTTGCAGGCGTTGATGAGGCAGGAAGAGGACCGCTTGCCGGGCCTGTTGTTGCTGCTGCTGTAATATTTAAAAAAGGATGGCGCAACGCTGATATCAGGGATTCTAAAAAATTGAGTGAATCAAGAAGGTATGATCTGTATAATATTCTGGCAAAAGAGGTTTTATGCTGGAACTGGGCTCTTGTTGAAGCAGAGGAGATTGACAGAATAAACATACTTAATGCCACACTCCTTGCAATGAAGAAAGCTGTTGAAACTCTTCCTGTAAAACCGGGTTTTGTAATTATTGACGGTAAAGACAGCATTAATACGCCCCTGCCTCAGTCAGCTATAATAAAAGGTGACTTCATAAGTCCTCTCATAGGCGCTGCTTCTATAATGGCAAAGGTGGTTAGAGATAACATCATGAAAAAATATCATGTGCTCTATCCACAGTACGATTTTGCAGCGCATAAGGGTTATGGAACCAGGAAGCATATTGATGCATTGAATGAATTAGGTTGCAGCCCTTTTCACAGAAAGAGCTTTAAAACAGGGAGGTTTTCAACCTGTCGGGATTGATCAATTAATGACCTTTAAGAGAAAGAATATAGGTATTAATGGAGAAGAGATAGCAGCGGATTTTTTAAAAAAAAAGGGGTGCAGGATTCTAAAAAAAAACTACCGTTGCTGTTTTGGCGAGGTTGATATTATAGCTTTATGTAAAGATACCATCTGTTTTGTTGAAGTAAAAACCAGAACCACCAATCAATTTGGAACTCCTCAGGAATCTGTTATTCCCGCTAAGCAAAAAAAACTCAGCCGAGTTGCTCTTGAATATATCCAAAGATACAAACTTGAGGACCAAAAAGCAAGATTTGACATAATTGCGGTCAATTTATCAGGCAAAAATAACAGCGTTGACTGTATAGAAAATGCTTTTGAACTGGTATTATAAATAATGAATTTAAAAAGCAGAAAAAAAAAATTAATACTTGCAGCAATATTTTTTACCGTTGTCTTTGTTCCCTTCATATCCATTTATGGAGCCTACCTCTATTTCAGCTATGATCTGCCCAAAATTTCCTCGCTGGATGATTACAGCCCTAATCTTGTAACAGGGGTCTATTCCAGACAGGGAGAACTTATAGGTGAGTTGTTTACAGAAAGGCGTTACCGTGTTCCCTTATCAGATGTATCGCCTGTTATGGTGGAAGCTATTGTTTCAGCAGAGGATGACAAGTTTTTTCAGCATAAGGGAATAAATCTTTTCAGTATTGTGAGGGCAGCCGTAAAAAATATTCAGTCAATGGAAATAAAACAGGGGGGAAGCACTATAACCCAGCAGATAGTAAAGTCTCTGCTGTTAACACCTGAAAAAAGTTTCAAGCGTAAGGTAAAAGAAGCAATCCTTTCCATGAGAATTGAGAGGTATTTATCAAAAGATGATATTTTAACACTTTATCTTAACCAGATTTTTTTTGGTCAGGGAGCTTATGGTGTTGAGGCTGCAGCCAGGGTGTTTTTTGGTAAAAGCGCCAAAGATCTGAACCTTGAGGAAGCATCATATTTGGCAGGGCTTCCCAAAGCACCAAGCCTTTATTCTCCTTTTAAAAACCTTAATCTGGCAAAGGGACGTCAGTGGTATGTTCTTGGGCGAATGGTTGAGCAGGGTTATATAAAGGAAGAAGAGGCTATCAATGCTGCAAACAGACCGCTTAATTTTATCGATATGGAAGATAGAACAGTATCAAAGGCTCCTTATTTTGTTGAGCAACTCAGAATAGAGCTTGAAAGAGAATATGGTCTATCTCTTTACAGGGAAGGTTTTCGCATAGAGACTTCCCTTGATATAAATAAGCAGAAGGCTGCAGAAGAAGCTGTTGAGAGAGGGATTAAGGCATACAGGGAGAGGAATAAAATTGAAGAAGAAGAAGGTGAAAGTGTTCAAGCGGCTCTTGTAGCAATTAATCCTTTTACCGGAATGATAGAAGCAATGGTGGGGGGGGGAGATTTTCAGGACAGTCAGTTTAACAGGGTTCTGCAGGCTAAGAGACAGGCAGGATCAGCTTTAAAGCCAATAGTATATGCAGCAGCTCTTGACAAGGGTTTTACACCTGCAAGTATCATTATTGATTCTCCTGTTTTGTTTAACATGAAAGATACTGATGGATATAAATTCTGGGAACCCCAGAACTATGACAGGAATTTTTTAGGACCGGTTACCATGAGGCAGGCTCTTACCTTTTCAAGAAATGTTGTTACAATAAAAATCCTTCAGGACATAGGAGTTGAATATGTTATTGAATACGCTAAAAAACTTGGAATTGAAGGCAGTTTTAACCATGATCTTACACTTGCACTTGGAACATGCGGGGTTTCACTCTTAGACCTGACAAGAGCCTACGGAGTGTTCTGCGCAGGAGGTATCAGAACAGAGCCGCTAATGATGTTGAAAATAAGTGACAGGCAAGGCAATGTTATTAAAGAAGGTTTGCCTGGTTTGACAACAGTTATAAGTCCTCAAACAGCTTATCTGGTGACAAGCATGTTGCGAAGTGTGGTGGAAGAGGGAACGGGAAGAAGGGTTAGGGCTTTAAAACGCCCAAGTGCTGGCAAGACAGGAACAACAAATGAAGTGAGAGATGCTCTTTTTATTGGATTTACCCCTGATATTGTTACCGGTGTATGGGTAGGTTTTGATGACATGAGACCCCTTGGCAAAAATGAAACAGGCGCTGTTGCTGCAGCTCCTGTTTGGCTTGATTTCATGCACCAAGCAATAAAGGATACCTCTCCGAAAGAATTTGAGGTTCCTGCAAAAATTGTGTTTGTGAGAATAAATCCTGAGACAGGATATTTCCCTTCTGACAGAAATGAAGAAACAATTTTTGAAAGCTTCAAAGAAGGAACGGTTCCCACAAGACATATGAAATCATTCATAGAAATCGGGGATTAACCCCACGCTACTTTTGAGCTTCTCCGGTCATTGGCACAAAGCGAACAGGTATTATGGTCTGTTTTTGTATTTCCCCCCCCTTTTTTGTGCCGAGAATAAGCGTCTGTGTTCTGTGTTGCTCACCAAGTGGGAGTATAATATTTCCTCCTTCTTTGAGTTGTGATTCAAGTTCAGGCGGTATTTGCTTTACAGCACATGTTATCATTATAGCATCAAATGGAGCATGTTCTTTCCATCCAAAAAATCCGTCCCCTGATTTTACTAATATGTTTTTATAGCCAAGGGATTTGAGAAGTTCCCGGGCTTGAACAGTTAGCTTTTCATGTATTTCAATTGTGTAGACCTTATCTGCTATCTCAGCAAGTACAGCTGCCTGATAACCTGAGCCGGTGCCTATTTCAAGCACCCGGTCACTTTTTTTAAGTTGAAGCTTTTGTGTCATAAGAGCAACAATATAGGGCTGAGAAATGGTCTGCCCCACATCAATCCGAAGGGGCCTGTCTGCATAGGCATGTTTGCGGTATTTTTTGCTGACAAAAAGGTGCCGGGGCACTTTTTCCATTGCTTTTAATACCTCAGGACAGCTTATGTCCCTTGCTTTTAGATCGTTTTCAATCATGAAACGTTTTTCCTTTTCAAAAGGTATTTTTCCCGACTCGGAAGCAAATATTTGTTGTGATGTAAAAAGAAAGAGTAAGGTTGCCAGGAATATTGTAAAATTTTGTCTGTTCATTTGTTTTTTCTCCTTTTTTGTTTTTTAAAACCGCCGGTTACCATTTAAGGGTTCATAATAAATAATGATAAAAAATTATTCTTTTTATTACAATAGTTTTCGATAATTAAAAGAGCTTGACGGAAGGTATAAGAAAAACTATAGTATTTAGATTATATTTTGTTGGGCGATTAGCTCAGGTGGATAGAGCGTTGGCCTCCGGAGCCAAAGGCCGTGGGTTCGAGTCCCGCATCGCCCGTTTTTTAATCTACAGGAAAAAACCATGGTAATTGGAGGACGCGCCCACACTGTTGAGGAGGTTGAACTTGTAGCAAAAGCAGGTCTTGCTTTTGCTGAAATAAGCATAACAGATTCCGATCATTTTTTTGGTCATCAGCTTGAAGATCTTTTGAGATTAAAGGAAAAATACGGTATTTATTATCTCGGGCATGGGCCTGAAGAAGGAAATGCATGGCAACCCTCTATTCTGAGAAAGGAGTTACTGCCAAGGATTGTTTCGCTTTTTGATTGTCTTGCTGAGCTTTCTATAAATATTTTTACAATACATTTCTGGATAGACAGGAGATTTATATCTGAGCGTGTTTTAGAAGACAAACTGGAAATATTGGCCGAAATGGCAAGTTATGCAAATGAAAAAGGTATAAAGCTTTGCATAGAAAATTTAAGTGAACGATTCTCTGATTTTTCATCTGCTTTTGACCGGATAGATTCTCTTGGAATGACACTTGATATAGGACATGCAGAGCTGCTTACAGATATAAACAATTCTTATGATTTCAGCCGCAACTGTTCTGAAAGGATATATCATGCCCATGTCCATGATAACAGAGGCGGAATTACTCCGGAGGATGATCTGCATCTGGCTATAGGCGATGGTGTTATTGACTTTGAATCGATTCTTGGGAACCTGAAGAAAAAGGGTTTTGACAGAACAATTACTCTTGAGGTAAAACCTTATAAACTGATTGAAGGTAAAAAAAATATTGATAAAATCTGGAATGGATAAATGAAAGAATCTGATTTACTGGAAAAGCTCAAAGAGACGGCTAAAAATCTCAACGTTGAGATTCAGACTGTAAACCTGAGAAAATATATTTACAATGTTAAGGGTGGTCTCTGTATGGTAAACGGGCAATACAGGATAATTGTTGACAAGGGACTTTATCTATCGGAAAAGATAGATGTTGTATCAAGTGCTCTTCAGAAGATTGATACTGGAGCAGTAGAGCTTGACCCCGAAATTCAAAAACTTTTTTTTAAAGATGCAGGCAGAATTAATGCTGTTGATAAGAAATCTGATACCATATAAATTATATTTTTGACCGTAACTTTTTTGAAAATGCATCGAATTCCTGTTTCAACTCTTTAAACATATTACTGACTCCGTCAACCTCCCCTTTTCTGCACTTATCATCAATGTCCTTTGAAATCTCAAAAAGCCTGTCAAGCCCGAGACTTCCGGCAGAACCTTTAAAAGAATGAGAAGCTTCGTGAGCCTTCTGGGTATCGTTTACAGCAACAGCCTCTTCTAATTTATTCATATCCGTTTCACCTGATTCAAGAAAAATCTCGAGCATTTCAATATATTCTTCTTCTTCAAGACCCAGGGATTCACCGATTTCTTTAAAGTCCATGTTAATAGAATTCCTTTTTTTGATTTGCATAGTTGCAGATAAGTAAAATATTCAATTTATAAGATTTTGTCAAGTTTATTGTTTGTTAAAAAAAAATATGGTAGTTTATAGCCTGGTCTTAAGGCAGAAAGGATTTGATTTGAGTGTTATGAGGGATAAAGAGAAATATTTTTTTGTCGGAATTGGAGGCACCGGAATGAACCCGCTTGCACAGATTTTAAAGCAGCGGGGGAACTGGGTTGGCGGTTCTGACAGAAGCAATGACAGAAACTTAAACCGGGAACTGTTCTCAAAACTGAAAAGGGAGGGTATAGATCTTTTTCCCCAGTCAGACGGTGTTTTGCCGGAAGATATAAACCGCGTTGTTGTTACCACTGCGGTTGAAAATTCTATTGGGCAGATACAAACAGCAAAGTCTTTAAATATTGAGATAGTTCACAGATCAGAACTGCTGGCAGAACTGTTCAATAAGTCATTTGGAGTAGGGGTAGCAGGTACAAGTGGTAAAACGACTGTAACTGCAATGATTGTATCTGTGCTTAAAACAGCAGATTATGATCCGACATTTGTAAACGGGGGGATAATCAAGCAGTTTGAAAATGAGCAAAATATTGGGAATGCAGGGTACGGAAAATCGCAATATTTTGTTGCAGAAATTGATGAAAGCGACGGAAGTATCGTGAATTTTTCTCCTAAAATAGGAGTTATTACAAATATCACAAAAGATCATAAGGAAATGGATGAACTTATAGGGCTTTTCAGGGGGTTTTCAGAAAAAACAACCGGTTATCTTATTCTCAACGGTGATTGTAAAAACATAAGCTCTATTGCACCAAGTAACAGCTGTTTTTTTGGACTCAGTACCCAGAACCATATTAGGCCCTCAAAATTTGAAATTTTTGTCCGTGAGACAAGATTTGTTTTGAACGGTGTAGAGTTTAATATTTATGTTCCGGGAGTTCACAACCTTTACAACAGTCTTGCAGCAGTTGCTGTCTGTTTAAAGCTGGGTATTCCTTTAGGCGTAATAAAAGAAGGATTGGAACAATTTAAAGGAATAAAAAGAAGGCTTGATATAAAAGGAGAAGCTGGAGGTGTTACAGTTATTGATGATTTTGCGCATAATTCTGACAAGGTTTCAGCATCCCTTTCAGCAATACAGCAGATGGGCTGCAGAATATTTGTGGTTTTTCAGCCACATGGATATGGACCTACAAAATTTCTTATGAAGGAACTATCAGATTCATTCAGTAATGGATTGAAAAAAGATGATTTTTTTCTCTGTCTTGATATTTTTGATGCCGGCGGTACTGCAGACAGAACAATAACATCAGAAAACCTGGTCAGAAGTGTAAAAGGTACCAATGCTCTTTATGTAAAGGACAGGCAGCAGGCACTCTCTTTTATCAAAAACAGGTCTTGCAAGGGAGATATAGTTGTTGTTATGGGAGCAAGGGATGATACCCTGAGTCTGTTCGCAGAGAAAATTCTCAGAGAACTGACAAAAAAAAAGGATTAAGCTGGAAGTTCAACTATTTCTGCTTCCATTGTATCAAGATTTAAAAGAGCAACAGTTGATTTGCCGGTGAGCCATCCTCCGCATTCTCCAGGGTTTATTATAAGGGGTTTGCCGATTTCTATAAGGGGTTTATGGGTATGTCCGTAAATAATGACATCAATATTTTTTGTTCTTTTATAAAATTTAAGCATGCTGTCATCATGCATCAAAACAAATTTTTTACCTTCAAAGGTAAACTCTCTTGGACCTGGAATAAGGTTACCAATACTTTTAAATGCCTTTGTAAGTCCTTTCTTTTCACCGTCATTGTTACCGAAAACAATTTCCATAGGTGCTTTTGAGTGCCTGAAATCAAGGCTTGTGAATGGGGAAATAATATCTCCTGCATGGATAACAAGATCTGTATTTTTTTTGTTGAAAAGTTCAATACTTTTCTGTATATTTAATCTATTGTCATGTGTGTCAGCTAGGATTGAGACAATTTTAGATTTTTTCATGGTAAAAATCCTTTATTAACTTAAAATTAATTAATTTTTTTGTTGACATTTATAGTAAATTTATTGTATCTATTTATTAAAAAATTATCAAACCTCTTACGTCTATTATAAATAGAAATTAGAAAGGAGGGATGCAAGGGAAGAAAAAATTATAAAGCTATATATATTTTTTTTGTAACCAATTTATTTTTAACCTTAGAAGGAGGAAGAAATGAAAAAAACATTAACATGCATTATTGCTCTTGCATTGGTTGTATCATTTTCTTTTGCAGCAGTTCCGCAAAAAACAGAGGCATTTGAGGATTTCATTGTTTTAACACCAACTTCAAAACCCATTCAGGAACGTACTTTTGTATTATCTAATGATTTTGATTTCTTGACGCTTTCACCTGTGGCAGGTTACCTTATCCTTGTTGTTGACTCTACAACGACTGGTTCTACTGTTGCTGTTGAATATGATGTTGAAAGAGTTGACGACATGACAGTTGGTGAATTTTTAACAATAAAACCAAATGCGAAAACATATCTTAATCTTATGGGCTTTGGTATTGATTCAGCTGCGGGCTTTGAAAGTGATAATTACAAGGCTGAATGGCCTGTTGATTGGGCAGAGATAAACATGGCTTATCCAGGAGGTTCAGTTTTTGCTCTTTACTATGTTGGAGCCTATTTATCTGATTCAAACAGTGATATCGAAAGACGCAGGGTAAAAAGCAGAATTTACTTTGATTTGTTTTAATTGAAGGAAATATTTAATCTTTATTGGGGAGAAGACAGTGAAAAAATACATAATAATATTGCTTGCAGCAGTGCTTATTATGTTCCCGTCAGCAGGTTTTTCTCAGTCTGCTCAGGATCTGGGAACAAACTATGATGTAACATTTCTGACCCCCGGACATTACAGGACTGTTACCTATAATTTGGACAGTAATATCTTTGATAACTTTGAAAGTTTTCATGTATCAATGCTTTTTACTCTTGGAAGCGGACAATTGTCCTTTGGAACTTCAAGGGTTTCAGAGATGCCTGCTTACTCTATGTTTTTTACTGCAGGTTTTATGGGGTTAACTCCCATATTTGACTATTCCTGGAGTACAGGAAGCATATCACAGCAGGTTGCTATGCCTGATATAGGGTTTGGAATGCTTATCACATTTGTCGGTTGGGGAATATATAAGCCTGTGACAATGTCAACTACATTCTCTCTCAATTAAGATTTTTTAGTTTTATGGTTTAATTCATATAGCAATAGAGCCTTAGGGTTTTAAAATGACCTTAAGGCTCTATTTGTTTAGTAGAGGTGTAGAAAAAAATGAGACTTGCTATAATCTGGTTCGTCGTGTTCTGTGCTCTTTTCCTTGTTTTTTCAGGGGCTGTTTTCTCTTTAGAGCATGGCAGTTATGTGAATAATGAAGTGATCGTAAAATTCAGAAGAGAAATATCCCATGAGCGTAAAAAAGAGTTTTTTCAACAGGTAGATGCAGAAAAAATAAGAGCTTCCTATAAAAACAGTTTCTACACAATAAGCATAAAGGATCGAAGCGTAAAAGAAACAGTTGATAATTTGAAAAAAAATCCAGATGTTATTTATGCTGTTCCAAACTATATATTGTATGCCTGCGGGTTTCCTGATGATCCATATTTCTATGAGCAGTATAATTTTTCAATGATATTTATAAAAGAAGCCTGGCAGGTTGCAACAGGTTTAGGGGCTGTGGTCGCAGTAATTGACAGTGGAGTAAGTCCTTATGGAAGGGATGGATTTAAAACAAGGCTTTTGAACGGTTTTAACAGTTTTTGGCAGATAGAATATAGTTGGGTTGATGAAAACAGTCATGGAACACATGTGGCAGGAACAATAGGTCAGGAGACAAATAATTCTGCAGGGGTTGCAGGCATTGCTTTTGATTCTTTGATTATGCCTGTAAAGGCTCTTAACAGGGCAGGATGGGGAACTTCAGATTCTGTTGCATCCGCAATTATGTGGTCTGCTGATAATGGTGCTGATGTTATAAATTTAAGTCTTGGTTCTGATTCGCAGATAATTGAGCCGATTGAGGAAGCTCTTAAATATGCTTATGATAAAAATGTTGCAATAATTGCGGCCTCAGGAAATTCATCAACCCAAGAAGAGTTGTTTCCTGTAAGCTATCCTGCTTCATCAAGGTATGCTATATCTGTAGGGGCTGTTAACAGTGAAAATATACGGGAATTTTATTCTAATGGAGGCATAGGGCTTGATGTAGTAGCGCCTGGCAGCAGGATAGCACAGGAGGCTTTTTACAGATATTTAGGGTTTGAATGGTTTGCACTTGGCTGGGGAATATGGGCATTTTCAGGTACTTCAATGGCATCAGCCCATGTTGCAGGCATTGCAGCTCTTATTAAATCTCTTCACCCGGACTGGGGACATGAAGAGATAAAAAAAGCATTAATTGAAAGCGCAATAGATATCGGAGGCCAGGGCTGGAATGAAGAGTACGGATTTGGACTTGTTGATGCTTTTGGCGCTGTAACCTTTTCAAATAATTGAAGACTTCTTGAAAGAATTCAGTTGCAATGTTTAAGTTTCATCCTTCCTGTAAATATAAACAGACAATGACTCATTATTAATTTTATTTTTTAAAGCTATCTCAAGTAACCGGCTATGCGGACGGTTGTTGAATTGTGCTTGTTACAGCTGGAGTCACCTCTCCTTGTGTGATCTGTTCTTACATGTTTTTCAATAATTATCAAAAATTTGCAGTTGATCTTGAAAATCAGTGTCCTGGTTCATTTTTTTTCTTTAATATTTTTTTTGTTTGTTATATATTCTAAAAAATAAATGAATTTAAAAACACCCAATAGATCAATTTATTACTGATATGACAGAGCAAGAAAAAATAAAAGAAATCGAAAACTTTCTGAATAAAAACGAGGATGCCCGCCTTCTGCTTGAGGATCCTCAAAAAAGAGAGTTGCTCGGGGAAATCAACCGGAATTTTCCAAGAATAAACTACCTCCTTAAAAATCCTTGGATTGATCTTGAACAAATAGTAAAAATTGCTGACGGGATAATGAATATATCCCCTGATGTATCAACAGATACCCTTCTCAACAGACTATGCAGGGACGCAGCTTATATAATTAATGCAACCAGTTCCACCTGCCGCACTTATGATCCTGTTAAAAACAGCATGATCGCATCAGGAGACTACAATTGGAATACAAGCAGGACAGAAGAAATACCTTATTCTGATTCTATTGCAGGACAGGTTATAAAAAAAAGGACTCATTTCTGCGTGCCTGACATTGCCAATGAACCTATGTATAAGGAGAAAGAAAAGCTTTTATCAATGGGTATTAATTCCATGCTTGCCATCCCTATTCAGCTTATAGATTATGAGGGAGCAGAAAAAAAAGAGGTGCTTATAGGAGCCCTGCAGCTCTATTTTAAGGAGAAACAGAAAACATTCTATCCTGAACAGATTCAGCTTATTAAAAGCATTGTGAGCAGGTTCAGCTATGTCCTTGCCCAGAAGAGAAAACTATCCCTTCAGAAAAGATCCATAATTATTCAAGAAAGCCGTAAAGCCATTCTTTCAATATTCAAACAGACAGAATCCCTTGATCAGGTTCTGAGTTTTTTGGTTACAAAGATTGCAGAAACAATTAATGTCAAAAGATGCTCTCTTTTTTCTATTGATAAGGATGCTGCTGAAAAACCCTTTGCTGTTTTAATTGCAGGGTATCCCCTGGAGCCTTTTGCCCACAGGTATGGAATAACTCTGACATTTGAAGAACACCCTGCTTTCAGAGAGGTTTATGAAACAGGGAAACACCTCTTGGTTGAAGATGCAAAACACGATCCCAGAATGCAAGCAAGCTATCAGCTGTATCTTCATGAAAAAATTGAAAATGTCTATTTTTTACCTGTGAAAGATGAAATGGACCGAGTTGTTAATGTTATAGTACTTGACGGTGATGAGACAAGACCATTGGAACAGGATGATATCTTTTTCTTAAATGCTCTTATAAATGATATAGAGGTTTGTATTCAGACTTCAAGGCGCTCTCAGGAACGCCATGATTTTTTAAATCAGATATATTCTCTTGGCGCTATTGCAAGGGTTTATACAAAAAAACTTTCACAATCTGAAGTTCCCAAGGATGAACTTGACAAGCTGTACAAAAAACTTTACAGAAGCATGCTCGCTATTGAAGATATTGTTGCAGACAGGGTACCCTTTGCCCAGAAGGAAGAATTTGAATTTAACAAGGTTGTTGCAGAAAGGATAGATGCATACTATTTTCCACCAGATGTTGAAGTCAGACATAATGCCGATGAGAGAGAAATTTTCATTTATGCTGATAGAAAGAAAGTAGGCAGGATAGTAGGAAACCTTCTTGACAATGCTCATAAAAAACTTGAAGAAATGAAAAAAGGAGTACTTGAAATATATTGTTTTACCGAAGACAATTATGCTGTTTTTTCAATCGGTAACAGTGGAAAAATACCGGAGAATGTCCGGAAACTTCTTTATCAGAACAAACCGATTCAGCGACAAGATCGAAAGGGTAGTCTTGGGCTTTCTATCGTAAAACTTTTTACCTTCATGCACAACGGAATTTTTGAGTTTGAATCTTCAGCTGAACATAACTGGACTGTTTTTAGAGTTAAACTGCCTCTGGGTTAAGAGTTGTTGGCTCATAATAAAAGTTTAATAGTTTTAAGAAAAAAAAGAACCTATGGATATGGTTGCCTTGAAAGTGCAATTAACACACAAAGTCTTTTTGACCCGCTCCTCTTCAGAGCGAGCCAAGCTACCCCTCAGTATGTGTGGTTGTTGACTAACAGCAGAGGCTTAAAGACAGCCATCATAAATCAGCAGTCCGGTAGCTTATCCTGTAATAGTTTATTCCCTCAAAGTTTAAGGTTTTTATGTTGCTTAATCCTGACAAACCGGTAAAAAGTCGATTTTTTCTTAAATTGCCAAAAGGGGTTGCGGGAACGATATTTGTAACATATTGTAATTGCTTTTATATAACCCTCATCAGTAGCTATCAGATATCAGGGATCAGATGTCAGTAAAAACAATGTTGCCTGACGGGTTTTTAATGCTTTTGCTGACACCTGAGATCTGCTTGTTTAGCTCATCAGCTTTTTTCAGGGAGAGGGAGTTTTTTGGACTTTTTACAGGTTTATCAATCCTGTGCTTTATGTGACCACAAACTTAACAGCTATTATTAATGAGAGGACAAGAAGATGCAGAAACCGATATTAATGTTAAAGAAACATAATCAGAGTCTGTGGCTTGATAATATTCAGCGAAGTGAGATAAGAGACGGAGGAATAAAAAATATGATGGATATATATGAGGTGAGTGGGATAACCTCAAATCCAACTATTTTTTTCAACTCAATAACAAAAAGCAGTGATTATGACGAACAGATTAAAGAAATGATTTCCAAGGGATTATTGCCGGAAGAGATATATGAAAAAATAACCATAAGTGATATTAAAGAAGCAGCAAAGCTTTTTATGCCGGTCTTTGAGGAAACAAGGGGGCAGGATGGATTTGTTTCAATTGAGTTAAACCCCCGACATGCTTTTAATGTTGAGAAGAGCATAACAGAGGCAAGACATATAAGTTCAATAATTGGTTTCCCAAATGTAATGATAAAAGTTCCCTGTACAAAGCAGGGAATAGAGATTGTAGAAGAGCTTATTCTTGAAAAAATAAATGTAAATGTTACGCTGCTTTTTTCCCCTGAAAGGTATAAAGAGACTGCCCAGGCCTATATTAGCGCCCTTGAAAAGGCAATGGATTCGGGGAAAAAAATATCTGATGTATATTCTGTTGCAAGTTTTTTTATAAGCAGAATTGATACTTCAGTAGATTCACAGCTTGACTGCATGGATATTAACAAAGAAGATCTATTAACATTAAGGGGTCAGGCTGCTGTAAATGTTGCAAAGGTTACATATACAATTTTTCAGGAACTTTTTAGCTCTGATCGTTTCAACATTTTAAAGGAAAAAGGTGCAAACATTCAGCGACTTCTGTGGGCAAGCACCGGCACAAAAGATCCTGAATATTCTGATGTTAAGTATATTGACAGCCTGATTGCTCCTGATACTGTAACTACCCTTACGCCTAAAACTATAGAGGCATTTGCTGATCATGGCAATGCAGAATTTGCCTCAATTTTTGAAGGTATAGAAACTGCCCCCCGGATTCTTCAAAATATTTGCGAAGCCGGGATTGACATGAAAGCAGTTTATGAAAGCCTTGAACAAAATGGGGTCAAAACTTTTGAAAAATCCTTCCAAGATCTTTTAAATGTCATAAATGAAAAAGGAAAACAGCTCGGTGTTGTGTGCTGAAAAGAACCCGTTTTACTATATAGTGCGTGAACGGAAAAGCATTTTGAGCAGATTTTGCAGTGTGATGGCGTAAA
>CAZMHH010000023.1:0-46255 GCA_964566035.1 uncultured Thermodesulfobacteriota bacterium | reverse complement strand
GGGGGGGGGGGAGTAGTTACAAACCCTTCCTTTTAAACCTTTCCCAAAAAACAAAAATAGGGACAGCGACCGTTTAGAAGCAGGTGTCGGCTGTCAGGTATCAGGAAAAACAAAGACAAAACCGTTAAAAGCAAGCTTATAGGATTACATTTATCTTTTATAAATATTGCGTCTGTGTCCAATTCTCAAGATAATGATGTCCTCGTCTTCAATATCAAATATCACTCTATAGTCACCAACACTGAAGCGGTAAGAACCAAGTTTAATATCATGGATTTTTTCAGCAGTTTGCAGAGGATCTTCCTTCATTTTTAAAAGGGCTTTACCCAACCCGGACAAGCCGGAACCAAAACAATGTCCGGGTTAGCTCGTAGCTCGTAGCTGGTAGCTCGTAGCAAAAGCAAAAATTTTAAAATTTGGATTCAGAAAAAAGCACCTAAACCCATTGATAATAAAGGCTATTTCTCTACACTGAAATATTTTTTGCCAGTAAATGCAAAAAAATATATTGTAAGCTACTAAACGATCTTTAATCAGTTTTTCCAACTTTCTGATATCGCGAACTGCTCTTTGGGTATAAATCAGATTGAAACTCACTTCCCGAAAACCTCGAAGTGTGTGCTGATGCGACCGGCTTTATAATCTGCCCTGGCTTCGTTGATACTGTTAATATACTCAGGTGATGTAACAGCTAACAGTTCTTCAATAAAAGCATCCCTATCTTCTTTGTTCATGTTCTTAACTGCCTCGATGATATACTCTGGTTTAACATCTAACTGTAATGTTATATCCATGTAAATCTCCATAAAAAGGTTTTATTTTTGGAAAAACCAGGAAAAGTAGCCGGGTCAGAGCTACACTCTTGACAGTTCAAGTGTTAATAAAGCAGGTTGAAAAGTTGAGAATCTCTATAGCAAGCTTAGACCTTGCCCAATAGCTCAAAATATTCCTCCCTGCTCATGCCTACTGTTCGCATGTTATTTTTAATAATATCAACATCGATTTCATCATATTCAGGAATTACAACTGCTCTTTTGGCACCCGTAAAAAGGAGAATATGGTGCGAACCTTTCTTGCGGTTGTATTGACATCCGAAAAGTTCAAAAATCCTGATCTGCGTCCTCCAGTCCGTTGGGCATAGTCTGGGCATCACTGAACCTGCATGTCAAGCTTTTCAAATCCGACCATTTCTGCCCGGGGTACAGCAATTCTCCCGTCGTACTCATAACCGCATTCTTCAAGGTATTCCTCTAATGTATTCATACGGGACATCTCCTCAAACTGAATTTCAATCACCTCCATCAGATTTTTTTGTGCTTCCTGTCTTGTTCTGCCTTGAGAAACAAAATCCAGTTCAGGGCATTTTGCCACGAACCAGCCGAATTTTTGCCAAACATGGATTGAAAATTGAAGTATCATTATGTCTCCTTACAAAAAATAACGTATTTGAAAAATACAGGAAAATAGGGACAACAGCGACCGTTATTAAAGGTGAAAGAATAAAGATAGTTTAAGAGGTTAAAAAAAGCAGTTGAAAAGTTGAAGAGTTGAGAAAAACCTAACACCCTTCAACTTTTAAACCTTTAAACCTTTTTTTCTTCCATAGATACAGCTCCGCCCTGTCAGGAACAGGTGCCTGTTTTTAGAGAATGCTTAATATGGATTAAATATGCTTTGGTATATAGAACAGTATAAAGTTTTTATTATAAATAATCATAGAGTAAAATGTCAAAGGAGAAAAAAAAGATTATAAAATTGGATATTAATTTATTCATTTGGTTTTTTTTCAGGGGAATCCCGAACCTCTTCTATTTTTATAGATTTGATTCTGATGCCGTATTGGTTTTGGGGCAAGTCTTGGGGCAGTCCGGATACAGGGATTATAAATTCTATCGTATCAGCGGGTATTTCGGTTTCAAAAACCAGTGTATGTGAAGAATGTTTCCAGGGCTGCAGGGTTATTCTCTTTTCCATGTTTCCCGCTTTTACAGTTACAGGCTCTTTTGAATTGGGGCCAAAGGAAAAAGCTGTAACAGAAAGAGTGAATTTTTCAGGCAGTGCTGTGTCAAATTTTATTGATGCTATTTCGCCCACAGTTCTGCGTCCATTGCTATCAAAACCGGCTATACCTTCAAAGGCAGCCACACATAGGGGAAAACCGTAGGTTGAGAAATCAAGCTCCACCGGAAAACAGGGGGTTTCGTTTTTGTTGCCGCATCCATGAATTAAAAAAAGGATTGCAGCAAATAATAAAATATTCTTTTTAAAATATGACAACATTTGCATACATAAACTCCGGAGCAGGATAAGATGTTTCATGGTTGATAAAAGAAATTGACAATTTGTCCTTTTTTTGCCATTTTTAAACTATGATAGACTGACATAAAGAGGAGCCACTACCCTTGTTTTTATCACGGTTTCTTATAGATTAAGCCACTATTGACAAACCGGTAAAAAGTCCCCAACTGTCACCTCGACCGAAGGGAGAGGTCTCATAACGTACTGAAAAAACGAGATTTATCACCCACGAAGCGCGGGTTTGAAATGACAAAACGGGTGTTATTGGCTTTTTACGGGATCATCACTATTGACTTTTTTCCGGGTCTGTCATGGTTTAGTCGGTGACAAATTCTGATACATTTTTTAACAAGAATCAATTTATGCAAGTCACCTTTAAAGAAAAGCTTAAAAAGCTGTCATCAAACGTTCTTCTTTTAAACCTGATGGTGCTGCTTCTGTTTTCCTGTTACGGGTTATGGAAGTTCCAGAATGCCCTGTTTGAAAAGGGTTATACCATAGCAAGATCAGGAGACGGACTAAATACAATAACCGGTATAGCTGCTTACAGATGGCGATCTGCAAGATTCCCGGGGTATTATGAGCTGACTTTCTGGGAGAAGGTAAAAGCAAATCTGATAACAAGCCCTACCTTTTTGATAAAATTTGGTTTGAGGGGTGACGTTAGAACTGCTGCCGGTGAGATGGGAAAGATATATGGCGGCGCTGTTCGTGCTGATAAATACTGGGCTGCAAAAGTTTGGTTTCTGAACCATTTCTTTTCACCCGACAATGTCTATGACATGATCGGTCTGATAGGTTTTGTCCTTATCGGGTTTGCCGGTTTTCTTCTTGCAAGAGAGCTGGGCGTCTCACCGTTTTATGCAATATTTGCTGGCATACTTTTAGTGAATATAGACAACTTTCATCGAAGAGCCTTTGGTCATGTTATCGGGTTAGGGGCTTTTTATATTCCTGTTTTCCTGACATGGGCATGCGTAAAAACAGGTAAAACCCCTTCGATAAACAACATGTTTCTGTTTGGGATTTTTGCTGTTTTGAACATAGCAGCAAGCCCTTATTATGGGTATTTTGGGCTTTTTTTCTCATCTGTTCTGTTTATCAGCTTTTTTACAGGATACGGTATAAAAAACCATGAGCTTGTTTCTTTTAAGAAAACCTTCTATTCATTTGTCTGGAAAACAGCAGTGGCGGCAGCTGTTTTTTCTGTGTTTATTTTTCTGGTTTACCCGACAATAGCAACAAGTTACCTCACTGCCATCCTGAGTAATTTTTTACCGGTTGAACCAAAAGAGATGGTTTTTTTTACAGAACATTCCCACGGCTATCGCATCTTTACATACTATTCTACAACAAATTTTATTGCCCTCTTCAAACCCGGGATATCCTGGATTGCATCCGTATTACCTGACATCTTTTCTTTCGAACCAAGAACTTATCGTGCTGAAAATTTTAGAATCGGATTTCTTCCGGTTGCTTTTATCTCTTTTTCCTTTCTGTTCTTTTTCATTATACGATTTTTTCCGTCATTAAAACCGTCATGGAAAGGTCTTTCCAACGAGGCTCTATTTATCTTTGCGCTTTTCATTCCGACTGTGATATTCATTTCTCTTTTCGGTCTTTCGCCAGATAGTTACAGCTTTTCTCTGGTACCCCTGACTTTCAAAATTGCCCCGTTTTTAAGGAATGGAGAAAGAGCCTTTCTCTATGTTGATATTGCTGTGATTACGCTTTTTGTGTTTTCTTTGGACAGGTTTTTTAAATGGGCACTGGAGAGGAAAAATTATGCTCTGAAAATTTGCATGATATCTCTATTGTTTCTGTTCTCATTTACGGCTCTTGTAGATGTATCCGGAGGGGCAATAGATGCCTATACTTTTCGTAATGGCGATATAAAAAATGGTTTTGTCTACAGGATACAACAAGATACTTCTCCTGCAGGCAGATATCTATGGAACAAACTTTCTTCTTATTATAATGGTCACAATATTGATAAAAAATTTATGCGGGCTTTTAACGATTTTCTTCAGAAAGATGATGAGTTTAACCTTTTTTTTAAAGACAGTGAAGATATTCCAGAGGAAGCCTCCAAAATTATGAACATGGATACAAGTGAAAAAATATACCGTTTATATGAACTTAACAGACTGTTGCTTGAATATTGCTATCCCCTGAGTTTAAAAAAAAGGTTGCGGGTTTTAACCCCGTTGAATGCATACTCGTTACCGGACACGGAGATATACCGTACCTTAAGGGATAGACCGGACGGCTATCTGATAGAACTTCCCTACTGGCACACCACAAACTGGTTCTATTATAAATATTTGTATAATAGATTATTTCATAATAAACCATTGATAAACAGAAGATTAAGAACCGATGAATGTGAAGAGTTTGCAAGAAAAGTAAATAAACCCACAGAAGGGGTGCTTAAAGAGTTGATGTCTGCGGGGATACGCTATATTGCCGCAGACCACCGCCAACACAGACTTCACTCGTTTGAGTATGATTTGTCTTATCTTGATGAATCACCAATGCTTTCAAAAATAGCTAAACAAGACGGGACTTCTATTTATCAGTTTGACATTGATGAAACCTTTAATACCAAAAGGTTTTTTGAAGATATTATAATGGGCGGCAAGGATTATTCAGAGCTTTTTCTGCCTGATTTTTCCACTCTTCAAGGCTCTCAAAGCGAAAATTTTAGATGGTGTGGCAATACGGGGGATGTGATTATCGCCTCCCATATGGAAGAAGAGACTCTGGAGCTTATTGTTGAAACGGACATTTTCTCAAAACCGGGTTCCTCACTTAAAATTAAAAGCCATCAATTTACTGAAACAATTTTCTTTGAAGAAGAGGTGATGCTTTTTAGACAAAAAGTTACCCTTCCGCCCAAATCAAATATTAGAATCAGTTTTTCATCTAACGCTGTGCCGTTTCACGAACCGACAGATCATAGAATACTTGTCTTTTATCTTGGAAACTGGCGATTAACAAGGGTTGAAAAATAATTCTCATAAATTAAATGTTCCTAAGGGGGACAACAGGCTACTTTATTTACAGGCTGACAGTAAGTTGCAAGGAGCAAGATACAGGTTGCATTCAGAGTACCGCGTATTATTTATCAATATCCAATTGCTTCAACACCAGATTCACCAGGGTCTCTTTAATTTCTGCATGTCTTGGAACCGGTGCCTGCCGGCCATTATGCGGATTTGAATAAATATCATGCCTTTTGTCATGTATTTTTAATAACAGCCTGAATTGACAAGTTTTTTAATCAGACTTGTCTGCTTCAAACCTAAACTGTCAAGTGAATCATGGGCGATAACGGCATGGGCATACTCTAAGCAGGCGTGAATATCATCTTCTTCTAAACCTGGATAATCTTCAAGCAGTTCCTGTACCGAAGCCCCTTGGGCAAGAAGGCTTAAAATCATTTCAACTGAAATTCGCATTCCTCTGATGATTGGCTTTCCGGAAAAAATTTCAGGATTTGCAGTAATCCTATTCAGGTGTTGTTGATATGCCATTTTTTTCTCCAGTATAAGTTGAGACCTTTGTACAACTATTTTTAGAGTTTACAGTTTAACATAAATTAGGTTTTAAGATTTAAGTCAAATTTTAAGGTTGATTTTTTACGGACCAAACAGACCAGATAAACCAAGCATAGGTTTTGAAGAATTTTGCTTATCAGCTCTTTATTGTTTTTGATGATATCTCAGACAACTGCCTTTAAAGGTTCTGCTACCAGCTACGAGCTACCTAACTAATGCTCTCCTTTTATTCTTTTGACAGGGAGCCTTTAATGGGTGACCCCTCTGCTTCATAATAGTTCTATAGAACACAACCCAAAACCAAGTTTTCTGCCATCATCTGAAAGACCAAGGCTGTATGGTGAAGAAGGATTGGAAACTTCTATGGTTAATAAAATAAAAGGTTTAGAATCTAATAAATTCATTGGAATATGTATTTTCGAGATAAACCGATCCTTTGTGCAAACGTCATCCTCTGCCATTTTTATACTGTTAATATTTATGGTAATTTTTTGGCAAAGATTTTGTTCAGGAACTGCAAAAGCTAATCCTTCAATATATAAAGTTAAATCATGGTTTATTGTATCTGGAACTGGAAGGGCAAGCTTAGCTAATTTCCCGGAAGTCCATACCCCCCATGATTCAGTTGGATGCCATCCTTGGATAAGATAATTGTAAGACTCGTAATTATTGCTTGAAAACTCAATTTTTTTGTTTAATAAAGAAAATTCTTCCTTACCCACTTTAAAAATAACATTAGTATGTCCGCTATTACTAATATATCTGTAAACAGCGGGTAGATTTACTGCTGATACTATATGCGGAGCATTTATCCCGGCATGCACAGGTTCCTTTACTGACCAACCTGTTGAATCATCAAAATATGGGTTTGTTGCAATATAATAATTAATTCTATAATGTTGAAAAATTTCTTCTAACGGTGTTTTTGATCTGATAAACTCAATCATCTTGCTGTCACAAACCAAACCCTCAAGCTGAATTAAGGGATAATCTATAAGATAGCCTACAGCTCCAGCCCTGTCCCCCATTGCATAGGTGCCGGGGTTCTTGTCTGTAAACTCCTTTATTTTGATGGCAGCCTCAAGAATACTATTATATGGCAAGAATTTATTGGCATGTGCATATAAAGCTGCATTGGCGGAAGTTCCTATATTCTGAGTAGAGATAAACAGGAGACATAAAAAAACGAGAACTTTAAGTCTTATAATATTTTTAGAAATAAATTGTTGCGGAAATGTCTTTTCTGTAATGAAGAGGGATATTGGAAAAGAGAAAAGAATTGGGTACAAATACCAAGGCCAGATAGGCCAATCACTCCTGTAACCAGTAATTGTATAAAAACAAATTGGAAACAGTAAAATCAATGTTAAGGAAAGAGTACTGAATATGTTTTTCTGTTTTATTATAAAAAAAGGCATTAACAATATTGAGATAACTACGGTTAATGCTGGAAGTTTTGCAATATCTATTGTATATTTGAACCAAGAGTTGACCATTGATTTTGAGAAAACAAAATCGTGCATCATGCCTTTTGCAACCCCTGAGAGGGGAACAAAATAACCAAAATTAATTTTATTTATAATTAAATATAGAAGAAAAGGAGAAAATATTAGAGCAAATAATATTAATGATGAAAAAAAAATCTTTCTCTCTTTACGAAGCATATATATGAATAAAACTATAATTGTTGGGATATAGTATAAAATTATGTCGAGCCTTGAAAAAACCGCTAACAATGAAAAAAGACCGATCAGGGTTATGTTAAATCTATTTAACCCATCGTATTCATCATAAGTTTTTATGAAAAACAGTAATGACAAAGGCACTATAGGAAATAACAGCGTAACCTCCATTCCCATAGTGGAGAATTTATATACATAAATGAAATATAAAAAAGCAATTTCTAAGGCAAAATTTGAATTAAAAAATTTATGCTTAAGCAATTTATAACAAGTATAAAAGGAAAAAAAAGAAAATAATACTGAAACCAGAAAGACTAAAAGTGAAAAAGAATAAAATTTTGCAGTAGTGAGGTAAGAAATTGCTATTAAAATTAACATCCATAGAGGATGGAAACCGTTAGTTTGTGTAATCCCGTCAAAAGATAATCCTTTACCATTCAAAAGATTATGTGCAATTTGAGCATAATAGAAAAAATCATCACTTAAATAATTCAATGAAAAATATTCTTGGTCTCTTGTAGCAATAAAGTTGGTATAAATATCAATAGATGGTAATAGCAGCATTATAGTAAATAAAAACGTGAAATGCAACTTTTTCAAATCCATTATATCGATACTCCGCGGAATAAATCAGTGTTGATTTTTTGCTAATCAAAACTGTGAAAGTGATTTGAATTTGATTTAATATATTCCAGACAAACGGCTGCTTCGGCTGGATCACTATAATACAGCCCGCATTTATTTTTCCTGCAATGATTAACCAAATCGTGACAGCCGGCTGGTACTAAAAGTTTTGCTTTGTATTTTCGGCTCAATAAAACGATATCATCTGTGGAAACATTATTGTAATGAAGCCAGAAAACGGGGTTCTTAGGTTTATAGGTACCCGGAAGCCATTCCATGGGGAAAACATTTATATCATTACCCTGATAAAACTTAAGTGTCTGACTTAAGAGTTCAGTGTCAAAATCAGGGATGGTTAATATGGGTATACCGTTATCCCTGATGTCTGTCTTCATGTTTTCCAGCTCTGCATACAAGGATTGCAACTGTCTCATGCGTTTATCCATACAGTTTTCGATCATTGACTCCCTTGCTTCAGCCCCCATTTTTTGCAATAGTTCTGGATGTTCTATGAATCTGTTGATCGCCTCAGCAAGGGATAGGGGGTTGCCTGGCTCAACACAGAATCCAGTACACCCATCCTTTACAAGTTCTACGCTGCCCCCAAGCTTTGTTGTTATTACCGGACATCCAGACGCTAAGCCCTCTGCAATACTCAACGGCTGATTTTCAGGCCAGATAGATGGCATAATTAATACATCGGTCTGTTTATAAACCTCCTCAATTTTTTCATTGGGAACTTTGCCCCAAAACCGAATATTAGCAGATAAGCTGAGTTTTTTGACAAGATTTGCCGTTTCTTTCTCCAGATGTCCTGTGCCTGCTACATTCAAATACGCGCTGTTTTTATCTAAATGGGAAAATGCCTTTATCAATACGAGAATTCCTTTATGTTCTCCAAGATAACCGTTAAAGGTGAACCGGACTTGTTTGGAGGGAATCCTGTTAATTGAAAAATAACGGTTGTTATCTACTCCGTACCAGAGAACCTGCATTCTTTGCCCTGAAATACCGGATTTTTTATAACATTGCCCAAGATAGGAACTTGGGGGAAGAAGCAGATCAACCTGGTTGAAAACATAGCGAAGGTAATGTTTGCGGAAAGCTAAGGGATATATTTTATTATTATATTGGAATTCTGTCTCGCAACCGGAGCAGGTATTGCCAGCATTACATAATGTTCCATCTAACTTCATCATGGTGTTACGAAAGCAGTATCCCCAATGATCATGGAGGGTTACTGCTGTTTTTGCCCCATACTCTTTAGCCAATAGTAGAATATTTGCAGAAAGACATGCGATATTATGAGCATGAACAATATGGGGTTTCAAAACATTCAAGACCTGCTGAAACAGAACATCAACTTTGGGGTTTAAAAAATTACTACAACTCTGTATCATATCTTCATGGGGCATAATTATTCGCAATACCTGTATGCCTTCAAACTCTTCTTGGATAATGGAATAGGGTTTAATGGTGTTATCAAACTTTGTTGATAATACATGAACTCTACAGCCTTGGCTTGCCAATTTTTTTGCATGAAAATGAGCCATAAGTTCCCCTCCGCCGACAAATGACGGGGGGTAGAAATTGCTGCAGAAAAGAATGGTTTTGTCAGTCAAATTAGTGCTCATCAACATATCCTGTCCTGGGAAATAATTTCAAACATCCGCTTTGCTGAGCGCAAAAGAACAATATCACCGGTTCTTATTTCAGGAGTCAAAAACGCTAACCCAATACCCCCCCACAATTCACCGTCAAATCCGCCCCCGTGCTCTACAAGCCTTCCAGGTATGAAGTCGATATCTACCCATTTTACATAGGAAGAATTATTCCAGTTTGAGGCTTCCATGCCTCTTCTGCATTCAGGGTTAAAACTGTCATGCATCACCATAAAAAGTGGTTTTTTTGGTTTATATGATAGTATAATTTCTATATCCTGCTTGATGCCCTCTGCTGAATGGTCTCCATCTATCAGGACAAAATCGGGATACATCTGGTGTTGGTCGAGTTCTGCCAACAGCGCAGGCAATATAATTTTGGATGGTCCTGTCAAAAAAGATACATTTTTGAGATAGCCAAATTTTTTTGGTATTTCATCATCAATATCTATTGAGAAAACTGTTTTTGAATATTGTGAAATCAAAGACAAACTCCCCCCGCGATAGGTTCCTATCTCTATTGCACAATCGGGTTGAATCCGATGCAGGAAAGCCATAATGGCAAGGCGTTCTGAATCGCTCATCTGCCACTGGTCTGTGATACACCCCTTGTAGATAATTTCATCCCATGCTGTTTCATGACTGGTGGTTGTAGGGCTATTGGTATTGATTTGGCATTTATTTTCATTATGTTGATTGGTAAATTTTGTGCGGTTATAGATATTGTCCCAAAAATCTGCTGCATATTCACGCCAAGTTTTGATCGGACGACTCATGGCTTCTTCTGTCAGCTTTGTATATAATTCACTGTTTAATATCAATTCAGCAATCTTATCAGCTACAGCTTGAGAATTTGTAACATCTACCGTAACACAGCCTCCCTCGTTAGCCAGTTCAGCCATCACGCCGTCATTATGGCAAATGCAGGGTTTTCCATGCCAGAGGCTTTCCATAACCGGCATGCCGAACCCTTCAATCTCTGAGGTGTATATCGTAAATGTTGCATCTGTATACGCCCGGTGGAGTCGGTTATCATCTACAATTCCGAGCCATTTGATACGCGGGTTCTTGCGGCAGGTGTTTTCTATAAAATCTGCAATATCAAAAGCTCCGGCATATTTATTCCCGATTAATATTAAATTCCAATCAATTTCGGGATAGGTCTTTTCAAAGAGTTCACATGCCTCAATCAACCTGCGATGATTTTTGCGGGGCTCGAGGGTGGATACACAAAGCATATTAATCTGGCTACGGGTAGGGCTTTTTGAAAATATCGCACGGGCAGAACCGCTGAACTCACCCGGTAGAAGGTTTGCTTTTACCTCGCATCCTTCCAAACCACAATCTCTCCAAAAATCAAGCAGACATTGCGCAGAGAATTCAGAGATAGGAATAATCAGATCACAATTTGAAAGTCCTTTCATGTATTTAGAATGATTTTCCCTGATAATACTGTCCTGGCATAATTCAGGTCTGATAACAGGAATAGCATCATAAAAAATTGTAGCAATCTGCATTCCTTCGGATCTTGCAAATCCTCTTATATGTTTTCCTCTTTGTTCCATAGTGGTTTCAGAAAGAATAAGCCAGGAAGGAATGTCCTGTTGAAATAATTTGTAATCAGAAAGACGGTATCTGTTGTTGAAATCAGGTGATATCGGGAAATTGCGTTTGATTACAGGACCATTAAACTGTGAGAGTTGATTATATTCCACTTCCACAGGGAATACATACTCATTGAGATCATCATCCCAGCGGACAAAAATCGGCTCGCAATATTTTTGAAGTTCACGGGAAATTCTGCGGGTGACTCTAATCACACCTGTATTTGCCGGATCTTTTGTTGAATTGGTAACATCAATAATAATGTTAATCCCTTCTTTTTTTTTATCGTGCAATTTATTTGTTTCGAACAATATATCATTATATTCTGAAACTGCGCGGTCCCATGTAAAGAAATCTTTGAATTTATTGAGTGCCCGTTCATATTCTTGTTCACTTAAACCGTATTTACCATTTAAGACAGCATCAGATTTTTTGACCATTTCATCTAACTTACTGCAAATAAACCAAGGATGTAACATGACCTCTTTATGAGCACCGATATCAAATGCAAGCACAGGGCGGGAAAGCCACTGCATTTCAGCTATTGGAAGATTAAATCCCTCCCACAGCGATACAGATAAACCGAGGTCGGCTCGTTTCATGATCTCCTGAAGTTCGCCATCATCAGGGAAACCCAAAGGAAAGATAATATCATGGAGGTGAGGAGGGATTTGGATATCCTCCGGTCTGCATAGAACAAAAATGGCAAAGTTATGTCCCATATTTATTAAACGTTCAGCAATAGTATAAATTGCTCCTGAATTTTTATAATTATCCGGCTCCCACCTGCCCAGGTTTAGCAGAATTTTTTTTCCATTTTTCTGAATTTTTTTTATATGTGTCAAATTATCAGATGAGTTTTTTGCGAGATATCTGTCCTGCCAGATATTAAATTCCATGTGGTCAGCACCGTTTAATACCGTCCGAACCGGAACCAGATTGTCTGAATCAGGTATGCTTTGGGAATTTACAATAAAATCGCTGACACCTACAGTCACCGATGCCTCTGGAATAAAACGGCGTCTAAACAATCTTAGTTTTTCCTGTATAGAAAAAGCATGCCCTGTAAAGGATTCTATTGGAACTGCGCCGTGATCACTTACCAAAACAGAACAGCACTTTGACTTAAATACCGGAATTGAAGAATAAAATGGCCATCCGCCGACAATAACAACATCCGGCTTATTAGAAACAAAAAGCCGATCCCAATTGGTTTTTAACCATTGTTCCGTAAATTCGTTAGAATCAATATAAGGGTCTGCACCCGGGACTGCAATAACATCATCTGTAATATTTTTTATAATATCACTGTCAAACCTATTTGCCATAAACGCTATGGAATGACCTATACGCTTAAGTCCTGTCGCAAGTATGATTAATACCCTGTCAACCCCGAAGCGGAACAGAAATCTTTCATTGCATATAAGAATATTCATCAATATGGAACCAATCTGTTGATAATAGTTTGCTGAGAAAACTAGGGACGGCGACCGTTTTTAATGGTGAGAAAACTAGGGACGAGAAAACTAGGGACGGCGACCGTTTTTAATGGTGAAAGAAAGAAGCAAGAAGCGTAAAGCATAAAGCGGAAAGCAAGCAGCTCAAAGATTAAAGATTAAAAGAGAAGGATTATTTGTTCATGGAGGTGTATATTGAATTTATCAGGCCTTTGATCATGGCGGCGACTTGTAGGCCTTCATTCTTTATGCCTGCGAAAACTTCATCTGTCAGCCACTGCTTCCTTTTGAATATTTCCATAAGCGTCATGGTTTCGTATAATGAGCCACGGGCGATGTAACAAAACTGGATGAACTCTTTTTTTGTTTGTCTTCCCTTTCCTTTCCTTTTCACCCTGTTAAATACGATTTGAGCCTTTTATGTAAAAACGTTTCCCATTATATGTTTTGAAATATCGTTGAAAAGTTTAAAAAGAAAGTTTATAGGTTTATAAGTTTAAAAGTTTAACAAAAACAGGAATAAAGCAGCTACCGTTTAGAAACAGGTGTCAGCAAAAAAATAGCTCTTAAGTCCCGCGCTTCGCGGGATTAAGCAAAAGCGAGGAGCAAGAAAAACAGAAGACAAAAGACACTAAAAGGTAAGAAACTCAAAGAATATGCGGAAAGAGGTAAGGGGGAAGCTGCCTTTCCCCGTAGACCCTTTTAGATGAAAACAACCAAGACCGTCACTTCAAATATGTTCAAGAAATTCAGCAATCGTCATTTCAGCATCTTTGATAAGATTACGTAGTGTCCCCTTCTTGACATCCTTGCCTTTATGCATCGGGACGGTGAGGGTTGCCTCATGTCCTGGCTTTTCCATACAGACATGGCTTCCTTTTTGCCTGACCACCTTCCAGCCGGCGTTCTGGAATGCCCGCATAACCTCCGTACTGGCATAGCTGCCCAACCGCGTCATTTCAGAGAGCCACTTCCAGGATTTGGTCCGTGGGATTCTTCGCCTGGGCACGGTTATTGAGCACTTCAAGGCATAGCTCAATAGCCTCCCGAATGTTGGCAATAGCCTCCTCCACGGTATCACCCTGAGAATGGCACCCCGGCAATGCGGGACAACTGACGTTGAAACCTCCATCTTCAGTGTCTGGTCGGAGCAGAACGCGAAATCTCATAATATCCTCCTTTAAAAAAAACAGGGAATAGTGTTCCATGGGGTTATTTGTTAACAAAAGCCACTGGATCAGAACTACACTCTTGACAGTCAAGGCGTTAATAAAGCAAGTTTAAAAGATTAGAAGTTTTCAGGTAAAAATTGTGTTCTGTTTTCAGTGTTCTGTGTTCAGGTAACAAAACGTTTTCAGTGTTTCAGGAAAAGCAGTTGATACTAAAACTCTTAAACACTTCAACTCTTAAACTTTTTTTATTTCATAGCTACAGCTCCGCCCCGTCAGGGACAGGTGCCCGGTTTTATCGGTAAAACAGAGAGACTGGTATAGGGTTTATGGTTCATTATGTGAACAAAATTTATTTATTATATAGAATTAAAAGGGTAATGATCAAGGGAAAGTGTGAAAAGTTATTGTTAATAGTTATCTGTTGGCTGTCAGGTATCAGGAAAACATAAAGGCTAATATGCAGTTTAATATCAGTAAACATCGTCATGGGTTCCAATACCCAGCAAAAGGATATCATCCTTTTTTCCTTTCTCCTCATTCACAAAATCAAAGACAATACGAAAATCATATCCTACACTGCACGCCCATGAACCTGATAGTTTTCCCTTAAGTTTATGTGTCTGGAGTTTAGAATCAAATGGATCCAGAACCAAAAGTCTTAAAACTTCAGCCACATCACTATGCAAATCGGGTTTTCTGCGCATACATTTTTTCAGTGATCTTGAAAAGGCATTACTCCAGATCAGAGCTCTCACTGTAAAATCTCTTGCATGAGATCATCTACTGAGCCACGTCTGACTTCTCCCCGGGCATACTCCTCCCGGGCTTCCTTTACTGTTTGAGCAAGCCGTTCTCTGCGTTCTTCTGATAAGCGTTTTTTGATAATTTCTATAATTGATTCTTTTTGCTCTTCTGGAAATTGTTCTATAATTTCCAAAGCTTCATCAAAACTTCCGGTTTTCATAAAGTTTTACCTCTCACTGTGTTTAAAAATAGGGATAACAGCAACCATTTTTTTAGAAGGATGTAAAAACTGACAAGCGAACAAGCTGACAGGCAAAGAGACACAGCTCCGACCCGTCAGGAACAGAATGGTCGGATAACAGGGGGTATTGTTCATAAGCTGAACGGGATAAATTGATCATTTTATAGGTTGAAGGGGGATAGTCAAGGGAAAAGATGTAAAAAATATTATCCGATATCTATCGCCCGCTAAACAGCACTCACTCCTCTAACAACCGATCAAGAAACCCCGCAATCTCTGAACTACTTACATCTGCCTTGGAACTTTTGGCATAGGTAAACAGCAGTAAATATACCAAGTTGCAGTCTTGATCCCAAAAATAAATTGTACGAAATCCACCACTTTTCCCTTTCTTTACATCTGTGCTTGGGGTCCTGATCTTCCATACTTTGTTGTTCCATCCTGGTATTGAGACTCCAATGGTTGGATTGTTCTCGAGTGCCTGAATCGTATGCAAAAGATCATTTTTAACGGAGGGGTACTTTCTTGCCAATTTTTTTATGGATTTCTGAAAGGTTGGCGTAAGGTTGACCTCATAGCTCATTCCAGACATCCTTCCATGGACTGGTTTTACCCATATTGATATCATCCATTGCTTTTTCTACCAGTCTCTTGAATTCTGGCGATTGTAAAACAACTTGATCTTCCACTTTCTCATCTGCGTCGCGGAGCATTTTAAGTATCTTTTGGTAACTTTCAATGGGAAGGATAACCGCGGTGGTGTACCCTCTCTCATCAATTACGTATTGTTCACCAATTGAAGTATTCATTCTTGTATCTCCTTTGCTTAAAAAAACTGTAATCTACCGGGTGAAAGCACCCAAAAAACAAAATTGGGACATCCGGTTGTTGGAGCAGGGGGCAGGGAAACATGAGAGATGTTTTCGGTTTTCAGTGTTCGGGGTAAGATCATAGTGTTTCATGAACTATGTATGATATGGTTTGTCTGGTTTGGTTTATCTTATAACGCGTTGTCAGATATCGGCTTTCGGCAAAAACCCGGTTTTTCGTTTTTCAGTGCAACATTGCCGATATCAGGTGGATTTAAACAGATATAAACAAATTGCAAAATCAATTAAAAATGTCAAAAAACCTCAAACCTAACCCGGACGAGTCGGAACCAAAAAGATGGCTGTCCGGGTTGGGTATATCCCTCTTCAAACTCTTTCAGCTCTCGGGAAATGAAGGCTAAGGACTGGGCAATTCTGCCTTTGGCATATCTGTATTCAGGCATGGTGTACATCCTCTAAATTTTTCCTTGCTATGACAAGCTGCCAACCTGTGCCAAAAATGCCGAAATCCTCCATCTGCATCAGTACCTCATTTTTTATAGCAATATATTGATCAAAGTCTTTTATGAACACGGGAATTTCAAGAACGACGGCATTGTAGTACAGCATCGGGTGCCTGAAAATATTGGTGATGGCTATGAAGTTAATTTCAAGGGGGATTTCTCTGGATAACGAAAATGAAATGTTGGTTATCAGATCAAACAGTTTATCCTCACTGCAGGATTTATCCTTGAACACTAAGGCAATATCCACATCTGAAGCTTCTTTGGGAAACCCCCTTGCCTGGGATCCATAGAGAAAAGCCATGATTATGCCATAGACATCCGCTGTTTCTTTAAAAATCTTTTTAATCGGGTTATCATGGATATGCTGGAAATCAGAGGTAAATCCCTGATGTTGCTGGTTTTTATGTACAAAAAATTAAACCTTATAGCCGATAATTGAAAAATCCTGAGCGCAGTAAAGGTGTTCATTAATTCTGTCAGATAAGATTTTATCTGATCCGTGAACATGCAGGTTTTCAGGATATGGATGAAGCCTTTTGATTTCAACCCTTGAAAACCCCCGGGATTCAAGCAGATAGCTTGTCATTGTCGGGGGCAGGGGTTTTATATGGGTCGGATCAAAATAAAAATTACAGGCGCCGACAATCAGGTTCTCAGGGTTCGGGGATTCAAATATGGCAACACCTCCTGACTTTAAAAGCCGGATAGATTCGTCAAACAGGGAGATGATGGCTTTTAGGGGCAGATGCTCAATAATATGAAACCCTGTCACAGCGCCGATGCTGTTGGAGGCTAAACTGCGCAGGTATGCTAAGACATCCGCTTCTATAACATCCAACCCCAGTTCATCGCACTGACCGGTTAATATCCGGTTTGAATCAACCCCTTTTGCAGTCATTTTATTTTCCTTCAGGAGTTCAAGCCATTCCCCCCTGCCGCATCCCAGATCAAGCACGGGTCTTTCAATGGTTCCGGCTGCTGTCTCTTTTATGACGGGGATATAGATGCTTTGTTTCTGTTTGATATCATCCCGGGTTCCTCTGAACTGATCTTCAAAGGTGACATACATGGCATTAAGAAGGTGGTCTTCTTCTGTGAGCATGTTCTGAATCTGCTTAGGTTCAATCGGGTCGGGCAGCCGTTTTCTTGCCTCTTCAAGCAGTACGGAAAGCCTGCGTTGCTGATCAACTATATAATGTTTATGACTTGAAATCTGTCCTTTTACCTGGACAAGTTCTCCGTGAAAGATTTCATTCGCAACTTTACCTGTTTTGAGTTCTTCAATCTGATTCTGCAGTGATTGGGCGGTTTCAATGCCGGCTTTGGCGGTGAGTTCTGTGCGAATTGCAGCCTCAGTGTCGGAGAGTTCCTGCCGCGCCGCTTTGCTGCTGTCAAGGGCTTCAACCTGAGCGCTGATCTGGTTTAGAGCATCAAGATCGAGTTTTAATGTATTGATTTCTTCAAGTCTTGTTTTTAACTCATCCACAGCAGCGGTGTCTGATTTAAGATTTGACAGCTCATCAAGCCGGGTGTTGATCTGCTGGATCTGACCCATATCGGCTTTGAATTTGTCAAGAGATGATAATTGATCAGCAAGCTGGTTTAAACAGCTTGCTAATATACTATTTGTCTCATCACATTTTTGATTTCCCTGATTGATTTTAAGATTTGTATAAGCTTCAAAGGTTTTTATGTTTTTGATTATCACAGGAAGCGCAAGGATGCCCGCTGCAAGTTTTGCAACATACCCTATAACAGGAATTGTATATAAAAAATAGAACGGGGCTTTCATCAGCAAACCTTTGACCTTAACCCTCCTTTGCCTGCCTTCAGGAGAATATCTGAGTCTTAGAAGAATTGCTGTTTTATCCAGTTCACCGCTTCGGAGTCTTGTAAGATAATTATCAAATCCGCTGTAATCAGGTTCTCTTCTAAGTATTGCTTTATATCCGAAATGAAGGAAATCCTCATCATGATGAACTAAAAAATCTTCAATTTTATAGGATTCTTTAAATTCAAAAGAAGCAGTGCTTGAAAAACAAGGTAGTGACAGGGGGTTAAGGTATTGTTTTGAAGAAGTATCAGACAATGGTGATTTAAAAGTTTGAGTACCGGAGTCAATAACATGTCTTTGGTTTTTCCTTCTTTCCACCTCCTGTCTGATTTTTTGCATTATTTTATCAATATTAATATCTGTATTGAGTGGTTTAGACATTTAGAGTAATGCTCCGTGGTTAGTATAATCAGTTAACTGTAATTGTAGGTTCAAGACGTACAATGCCTATAAAAACAAAGCCGTTTTCTTGAACAACCTCAAAATCAAGGGTTGTGTCAACCCAGTGATAGCAATCATTCAGGTGTGTATCATCAGTGTGTACCGCAACGGTCAGGGTATATTTTCCCACCCCAATATCAAATTTATCAAACAAATATTCTACCATACACTCTTCACCGGCTTTAAGTGAAAGGCTTTTTTTTAAATGATGAGTGTTTGTGCCGAAAATATCCTGCCCGAATTTATCCCTGAAAAGAATGCCAACACTGAAATTGGGAACCGCCTGCCGCGCCTGCAGATAAATCTTTACAGAAGCAGCCCTTCCGGAAGTTACTGATTTGGCTTTGTCTCCGTGTTCATTCAAAAGTGCAACTTTACTTATAACTACTTTATAGTTGCCATACTCGCTCTTCTCATTTTTTGATAATAATAATTTCTCCCCCTGACTCATCTTTGCTACTAAAAAATTATACACATTGATAACATGCTCTGGGTTTGAGTCTTCGACAATCGTTCCATCTTTCATCAAAATTGCTCTATCACATAATATCTTAACAGCATTCATGTCATGGGAAACAAAAATAATTGCCCCCCCTGATTTCTTAAATGTTTTTATCCTTTCAATACACTTCTGCTGAAAATAAGCATCCCCAACAGACAGAGCCTCGTCAACAACAAAACACTTTGGTTCTGCATGAATAGCAATCGAAAAAGCCAGCCGCATCATCATCCCGCTTGAATAAGTTTTTATGGGTTCATAAATAAATTCCCCAAGCTCTGCGAAATCTGCTATTGCTGAAAAATTCTTCTCTATATCAGGCTTTGACATATCCAGAAGCGAACCGTTTAGATAAATATTGTCAACCCCTGAAAACTCAGGATTAAACCCTGTTCCCAATTCAAGCAGTCCCGTAATCTTCCCGTCAACAAAAATACCGCCTGAATCCGGCAACAGAACACCGGTGAGTATTTTAAGCAGGGTTGATTTGCCTGCACCGTTTTGCCCGATAATCCCGAGTGTTTCACCCTCTGAGAGGTTGAAACTGATATTTTGCAGAGCCGCTAAATCCCTGTGTAGGGTTTTTCTGAAAATTATTTCTCTCAGCCTGTCGGATGGTTTATGGTAAAGCCTGAATTTTTTAGAAATATTTTCTATCCTGATCACTAAATTATACCCGCAGTAGAGGTTTTTTTAAAGACATCAATCATTGCTTGGGCAGATTTTTGCCATGTAAAATGAGCATTTCTTGCATAACCCCTTTTGATCATATCTGTGCGAAGTGCGGAATCCTCAAGCAGCCTGTCAACCAAAGCGGCAAGCTGGTCTTCAGAATGGGGATCTGTAAACAGGGCGGCATTTCCTGCAACTTCAGGAAGGCTTGCAGCATTTGAACAGACAACCGGACATCCGCACGCCATTGCCTCTAAGACCGGCAAGCCAAACCCTTCATAAAGACTTGGATAGAGAAAAACAGAAGCACCTGTATAAAGACAGGCGATGGTTTCATCATCAATATAGCCGGTGATGATAATCCTGTCTGCCAATCCCTCTCTTTTTACCTCTTCAAGCCAGGCTTTCTCTCCCCAGCCCGACCATCCTGCAAGCACCAACGGCAGCCTGTTTTTCATGAGCTTCAGTGCTTTTATAATCAGTTTGATGTTTTTTCTGGGTTCAATTGAACCGACAAAAAGCATATATTCTTGAGGGATATTCAACCGGGTTAATGTTTTTTTAACCCAGGTATCCTCTCTGCGATAGAAAACAGGGTCAGAGGCTAAATGAACCACGCTGATATGTTCTGAAGTAATTTTCAGTTTATCACAAACCTCCTGTTTGATAAAGTCTGATATTGTGATGATATGATCGGTTTGTTTTAACCCCCTCGCAAGAAAAAAATTATAGAACCAAACCCGCTCTTTAGGATGGGTATCACGTAAGGTGTTGAGCGATAAGTCATATATGGTGTAAACCACAGTTGCGTTTTTGATTGGTGGAGGTACAAATCCTGTTTCATGATAAATGTCATATTTTTTTTTTTTGCACACTCTTTTGAGAAACCATTCATAAGAGAGCTGGTGCAGACTGCGAAGCGTAAACACGCAGGCGTTGGGCAGTTTCCATACCGCGTCTGTCTTTTTGATCCACCCTGCCGGCTCTGGCGGCGGCATCATGCTGTTGTAAACATGTCTGCCGCAGCAGTAGGTTACAGAATGTTCAGATCCCCTCTCAACCTCTCTGTATAAATTCCGAAGCGAGCGGGAAATGCCGGTGGTCAGGTTATTAAATGGAATTGCGTTGACGAGGATATTCATAAATAATCAGGTTCAGGCTGCTGGAAACAAGGCTCAAGTATTATTTGTAAATGCTATTACTTTGTTCAGTTAAAGTTCATGTTTGTAAAAACCGGTATATTGCAAAAACCCCGCATAAAAAGATGCAGTTGAGCATAAGAATTAAATAGACCTTAAAATGACTCTTGATATACCTGAAGATCAGAAAACCGGACAGGACGCATAAAAGAGTAAATATAAGAAGCAGTGCAGCGGCAATCATAGGAAATCCCTTACATCTTTTTCAAGTTTTCTAAAAACCACGTAGGCAAACCATACCATTGCGTGCGTAAGAATTGTAAGAATGATAAGTGAACGCAAAGGGGGTGCGTCATTAAAAACAAAAATCCTCTGATAAGATTCAATAAATATATATGCAGGGTTGTAAATCATTAAGCTTTTTATAATAGAAGGAAGAATATCCCGAACATAAATTATGGGTGTAAACCAGAACCAGAGCTGAACCACAATGCCCACAACCTCTCTTAAATCCCGGATAAACACATTTAAAGTTGCTGCCAGCAGCCCAAGCCCGAAAGCAAAAAGTTGCTGAAGATAGAAGACAAAGGGAAGCAGTATCAGATGTTTGCTGAAGGGATGACCTGTTGCAATCAGAAAAAGCAAAAAAATAGTCATGGAAATCAAAAAGGTTACGGTCTCGGCAAGGTTAATGTATATAAGCAGTGACGGAAGAGAGAGATTCACTTTCGAGATCAGATGTTTTTTATCAATAAAAATATTGACACTTCTTGTAAGTGTTGCTGCAAATGCGGTCCAGGCAATAAGCCCTGACGCCAGATAAATGCTGTAAGAATAAATGTTGGATGTTCCGGGCAGCCTCCCGCCCATCAGGTTGCCGAATATAACGATATAGATAAACAGATTAACAAGGGGCCAGATAAATGCCCACACTGCGCCCAGTGACGAGCCGGCAAACCGCTCTGTAAAATCTCTTTTGGTCAGGTCTATGATAAGTGTAGGGTTGAGCATAAAAAAGTTTTACGTTTTAAGTTTTCGGTACAATACAATTATAGGTAAGCGGAAAGAGGTAAGAGGTAAGGGGTAAGCGTAAAACAGCTTGAATTCAAGCCTTACTCCCCTTGTCTTGCTTTGCAATAATTAGTAATTTTACGACTCAGTTTATCACATTCTTCAAGCAATTCTTCCTTTTCGCTGTTTTCAATAAGTCCCAGTTCAAAAAACACCAGCACCATTGAGGCATCTTCAAAAATGGAACGTCTTGCAATGTTTAAAAAATGATAAAATTCTTTAGGATGGATACTCCCACTGCCTTCTGCAATGTTATTTGACACCGAAAGTCCTGCAGACCTTAACTGTTCTGCATAGCGATAACATTTTCTCTGTTCAAGACGGTCTGCAACATTATGAAATTTAACTGCAAGATTCTTTGCCATATGCCAGATTTCGAGATCCTCAAATCTAAAATGAGCCACCGTCTTTAACCTCTTACATCTCTGCGCTTCCCGCTTCCCTTAAATCCGCCTCCATCATAATCTTCACCAACTCTTCAAATGTTACTTTTGGTTCCCATTTAAGCTTCTGTTTTGCCTTTGTGATATTTCCCAGCAGCAGTTCCACCTCCGTGGGTCTGAAATACTTCGGATCAATCCTGACAATGGTATTGCCTGTTCTGCTGTCAACCCCGGTTTCATCTACACCGCTTCCCTGCCACTCAATATTTATCCCCGCATATTCAAACGCTCTTTCAATGAACTCTCTTACGGTATGTGTTTCACCTGTTGCTATGACAAAATCATCCGCTTTTTCAAGCTGCATCATCATCCACATGGCATGGGTATATTCTGGGGCATAGCCCCAGTCCCGCTTTGAGTCGATATTGCCTATATAAAGGCAGTCCTGCAGTCCCTTGCTGATTCTGGCGGCAGCCATTGTGATTTTTCTTGTAACAAAGGTCTCCCCCCTTCTGGGGGATTCATGATTAAACAGGATTCCGTTAGATGCATGAATGTTATAGGCTTCCCGGTAGTTGACCACAATCCAGTAAGCATAGAGCTTTGCAGCGGCATACGGAGAACGGGGATAAAAAGGGGTGGTCTCGCTCTGAGGTGTTTCAACAACTTTTCCGTAAAGCTCGCTTGTGGATGCCTGATAAAACTTTGTTTTATCCTTCAGTCCCACCTCTTTTATGGCATCCAGAAACCGCAATGTTCCTACTCCATCGACCTCTGCAGTGTATTCGGGGACTTCAAAAGAGACCTGGACATGAGACTGTGCCCCCAGATTATAGACCTCGTCAGGACTTACCTTTTCAAGAAGTCTGTTTAAGTTGCTGCTGTCAGTGAGATCTCCGTAATGAAGAAATAGTTTTACACCCGTTTTATGGGGATCAATATAGAGATGATCAATCCTTTTGGTATTAAATGAGCTTGCCCTTCGGATAATTCCGTGAACCTCATAGCCTTTTTCAAGCAACTGTTCTGCCAGATATGATCCGTCCTGCCCGGTAATGCCGCTGATCAGGGCTTTTTTCATAACTGAAATTTCCTTTCTGTGTAATTAAAATTTTTCATCTGTTCTTTGACCATCATCTTTGCCACATCAGGCATAAAATACCCTGCCTGCCAGCCGAGTTTTTGCTCTGCTTTATTCGGGTTTGCCATGCTGATCATGATCTCTGAAGGTCTGATAAGTTCAGGTTGTGTTTCAACATGTTCTCTCCAGTCAAGTTGCAAACTTGAAAACACAGCCTCTATAAAAGCTTTCAAAGATGATGTTTTTCCTGTTGCTATAACATAATCATCAGGGGTTTGCTGCTGGAGCATCAGCCACATGGCACGAATGTATTCCGGTGCCCAGCCCCAATCCCGCTGAACATCTATGTTGCCAAGAGATAGCTTTTCTTTACTTCCGTTTGAAATTCGGCAGGCAGCAGAAACAATTTTTTGAGTAACAAACCTCTCAGGTCTTAAAGGTGATTCATGGTTGAACAGTATGCCGTTACAGGCAAATAAATTATATGCTTCTCTGTAGTTAGCAACTTCCCAGAATGCCGCTGCTTTTGCCACGGCATAAGGGCTTCTTGGGTGGAAAGGGGTTTTTTCATCAGCAGGGACACCGTTTGTGTTTCCAAAACATTCACTTGAAGATGCGTTATAGAGTTTTATGGGTTTATTTAAAAGCCTTATGGATTCAAGGAGATTTAAGTTTGCCACACAGATACTCTCAAAGGTTTCAACCGGCTGATCAAAAGAAAGTCCCACAGAACTCTGTCCTGCCAGATTATATATCTCATCGGGTTCTGATTTTATAAGACACTGAACAACGCTTCTGAAATCATTGATTGCCATTGAAAGAAGTTTAACTTTGTCTTTTATTCCAAGTCGGACAAGATTTATGAAAGAGGACATCGGAACATCTCTTGATGTTCCATATACCTCATATCCTTTATTTATAAGCAGTTCAGCAAGGTATGCACCGTCCTGTCCTGAAACCCCTATAATCAATGCTTTTTCTGATGACATAAATATTCTCCATACATTTTTATCTTCATCCTCTTTAATATCTTCGAAACCTCAGCAACTAGCAACTCATCTTGTAATGTTACCGAAATCACATAACAATTAAAACCTAAATTGAGCGATTTTCAAGTTTTGGAGGCATTCGCAACGGTTTTTCGCTCATTCTCGAAGCACCTTGAGCACCTTGGGGACGTTGTTGAATAAGTTGAATTGCTGCCAAGGTTATTATGCAATTCCGGGGACACCTTATTAAATTGTCTTCTTTGGGCCTGGCTGCTGCGGCTTTAATATAAGTTTAGAAGTTGAATTGGTTTAAGATTTAAGGTAATTGTTTTCTATTTTCAGCTAACAGGCTGTTTAATTAAAGTAGCGAGGCGACTCGGGGTCACACATTAAAGGCACCCTGTCAGAGCTACACTCCTGACAAATTAAAAAACTGAAAGGTTTAAGGTTTAAGCCTGGGGTCTGGCCATGCTATGTAGTTGATTTTATGCGCAACATAAGGGCGCAGAGCTACACTCTTGACAATCCAAGCTCAGACAAAATCCCGGTTAGTCTTCTTTGATGGTCATGTAAAAAGTCGATTTTTTCTTAAATTGCTGTAGCAGGGGGTGCTTCCAAAACAACTGCAGGGTTATTGGCTATCTGTTGTAGGTTATCAATTGTTCTCTGGAATAGCCGAAGATTTATTATTTTCTAATTAAACTGTTTGATCATCCCTTGTTTGACGCAACAGTTCTGTAAAAAATCGCTCAGATTAGGTAAAAATATTACCCTTATTCAAAGGTCTCGTAGCCTACCCCTCTTTTTGACAGCTCCGCCCTCTCAGCTACATTTGCCAGTTTTTAAGGTTTAATTACAAGGCAGTGCCCTTAAAAATGCTTATAGCTTACAGGGAAAATTTTTAAAAGAAGAATAAAATCATGCAAAGCGGAAATAATACTTAATATTTACATATAAAACAATTAAATAGAAAGGTCAATAAATAAATTGGGGTAAAGACTGTAGTTAAATAGAACAAATGAAAAGAAAAAGAAAGAAAATTTATAAAGTTACTAGTATTTCCAGCTTAGGTATATGCTAATATCTTCAATATTGTTAAAAACTTCTGAGGCTTTATTTCCCTCACCAATTTTTTTATATGCTCTGCATAAAAGAAAAAAGGCGTGATTCTCCCATTTGTTATATCCACTTTTGAGATATTGTTCAAAAACCTCTGAAGACTTATCATAATCACCCATATCAAAGTAAAGGATTCCCTGGAAATATGTGCAATCTTCAACCGCATTTGGATTATTAGAGTTTTTGATTACTTCTTTATATAATTCTAAAGATTCATCATATCTCCCCAGTATATGAAATTTTCTTGCTTCTCTATATTTGTTAAGTCCAGGTAATAGAATACCTTTTGTGACAAGTTCATCATAGCTCCTCCATGGAAATCTGAGAGGATAATCCCAAAGCGCAAAAAAACCTTGAAGACTTGGAAGTTGAACAAGTATTGGTGTTGTTGACCTTGTATCAGCAATCTTAACTATATGGTCAGCAGTACCATATAGTTGATCAAAAGATAAAAACTCTTCTTTTATATTGGTATAAATAACAGGAGGGTTTTTATGAAATGAACCAAAGAGGTACTGCACTGCTTTCATCTTTGGTATAAAAGAGTAAGGATGAGCTGTCATAAAAATAATTGAACGCTTGAAGTCAAATTTTTTAAGATCATTATATACAGGATGTAAGTCCAAAAGAATTGAAGGGTCTGAATTAATTTGCTGCAATCCAATCAACCCATTTTGATTTTTGAATATAATCGCATTTTGCGGATCAATCAAAAAAGGCTTATCAAGAAATACCTGGACAATCGTATGGTTTGAACCTCCTTCTGGGGGGTAAAGATATACTACAGAAGCTTTAATGTCCTGCTGCTGTGCAAGAGCGCAGAAAAGCCACGACATACGATCACACAAACCAAAACCTCTCTCCAGAATATCGTAAGGAAGAGCTCCTATGGGTTCTGTATCAGGAATTGGATTGTGTGGATACACATGATAAAATATCCAGTTCATTAACAGAATGACTTTATCAAGATCATTTTCAGCACCACTACAAATAGAGTCAGAAAGTTTTTTTAATATAAGAATGTTTCTCAGGTATTTAAGGTCATAATAGTCAAAAAAAAGATCGGTTTTAGTTGAAAGCGGAATGAAAGTGTTTAAATTATCCGAGGTAGAAGATTTGAAAGGTTTAGATAGTTTTCGAGCAATTGAATGGAGGATTATTGTGTTGTGATTATCTAAAGTCAATTTTTCAGGAGTTGAATAACTTAAATGTTCTGTTATATTCTGGAGGAGTTTGCCTCCTCTGTCAAAATCATCCTGAAAAAGAGCCTCAACAAATTGAGGTAAGAGCATTTTTATCTGTTTTTCGTTCTTTTTGCCTGTGCAGTTCGAAGAAGGAAAACAAAATATAAGCAATGATAAGAAAACAATATACAGTTTGAAAATTCTGTATAAATATTTCATGATTTTTACCCCCTATTTGGTCATGAAAATAAAAAGCCTTCTAACCTGCTAAGACAAGTTCAAGATGACAATATGTAGGCATTTTTCCTGAAACCAGCCCCCCCTCCTGACTGCTGATACCTTCTTTCTATTTCCACTTGCTTCTAAGAACTTTTATTGCGCAGTATTCGCCGCACATTGTGCAGACATCATTGTCAGACGGAGCCCTGCTGTCTCTCAACTTACGGGCAAACTCAGGATCGATTGATGCTTTTATCTGACCTTCCCAGTCCATGTTTTTTCTGCATTTAGACATGGCAATGTCCCTGTCGAGTGCACCCTTAACACCTTTTGCAATATCTCCTGCATGGGCTGCAATTTTGGAAGCAATAACACCTTGACGGACATCATCAATATCTGGCAGTCTCAGATGCTCTGACGGGGTAACATAGCAGAGATAATCAGCCCCGAATGAGGCTGCCATTGCTCCTCCTATAGCAGATGTTATATGATCGTAACCCGGGGCAATGTCTGTAACAAGTGGTCCTAATACATAAAAAGGAGCATCGTGACAGAGCCTTTTCTGCAAAAGTATATTTGTTTCAATCTGGTTTATGGGAACATGCCCGGGTCCTTCAACCATGACCTGAACACCCTTTTCAAGAGCTCTCTGACAGAGCTCTCCGAGGATTATAAGTTCCTGTATCTGAGCTCTGTCAGTTGCATCCGCCACAGAGCCGGGTCTTAAACCGTCTCCAAGGCTCAGGGTCAGGTCGTATGACAGGGCAATATCCATAAGCCTGTCGAACTGTTCATACAAAGGGTTTTCTCTGTTGTTGTGAAGCATCCATGCAACTGTGAATGCACCTCCTCTGCTTACAACATCCATAAGTCTGCCTTCTTTTTTTATCCTCATCGCAGATTCCATTGTAAGTCCGCAATGAACAGTGACAAAGTCAATGCCGTCTTCGGCATGCTGCTCAATAACCCCGAATATATCATCATCTGTCATCTCTACAATAGCCCTGCCTTTTCTGACAGTTTCAATTCCTGCCTGATATATGGGTACAGTTCCAACCGGAACTGTTGAATGCTTGAGCACCTCTTTTCTAACCTCATTTATGTCACCACCGGTACTCAGGTCCATTACAGTGTCCGCCCCTGCTCTTATCGCTACATCAAGTTTGTTGAGTTCATCATCTATATCAGAGCAGTCTTTTGATGTGCCTATATTGGCATTTATTTTGGTTTTAAGCCCTTTTCCTATTCCAATAGGCTCTATTATTTTATGATTTTTGTTTACCGGAATTATTATATGTCCACACCCGATTCCTTCCATTATTTTCTGTCCATCAATGTTTTCCCTGTCTGCTACTTTTTTCATCTCAGCAGTCAAAACACCTTTTTTTGCTTTTTCAATCTGCATATTTAAATATCCTTCATGGCTGAAATTTTTATTACTTTTGATGCAACATCAACAGGATCGGTTCCAAGCACTCTTGCCATAGGTTCCTTGCCTGTATCTCCAGTGTCAAATATGATGTCAGGCACATATTTAAGATTTGAAATAACCTGATCGGTTCCCCATTCAAGTGTTGAGCCCTCAATTTCTTTCAGGTCTGGAGGCTCGTCTTTTCTGTTGAACTCTCCTACTGAAAGGCCTGCTTTTCTGCACAAAGCAATTATTTCAGGGGTAAACAGTATATTCATGGCTGAGCGGTATCTTCTGTCATATTTGAGGATTGTAAGAATTATTTTTGCAATATGTCTTGAAGCCCCCGGTTCTGGTTCTGCAACAGCCTTTACTTTGTTGTACAGCCTGGCTATTCTTCCGGGAAAAGCGACAATATCATTAATTGATGTGGCGGTGGGCAGGGCAAAGCCAAGGTTTGACTGGACCTCTGGTATCAGCCATGCCACAGCTGCGTTTTTAAGCATTTCCAGGGCTTTTTTGAGGTTTTTTATGCATGAATAAATCTGAGCGTCTGTTGAAATACCTGCAAGCGGGTTAACAGGTCCCCAGCCACTGCCAAGTGGGTGTGAAAATTTAATTGCCATTGTCACAAACTCCTTTGCCTTTGCCGAAGCTTCAAGAGCAGAGCAGCCAAAAGAGAGAAAAGTAGCAAGTGCCGCAGACAGGCAGCATCCGGTTCCGTGTGTGTTGGAAGTGTTAAGTTTTTCATATACAAGTTCGCTGAAATTGCTGCCGTCATAAAAAATATCAACAGCTTTGTCCTTTAGATGACCTCCTTTTACAAGGACATTGCCTGGACCAAAACCATAAATTGTTTTAGCAGCCTCTTTCATGGAAGGTATTGAATCCACATCTATTGAGCAGAGAGAGGCTGCCTCATCAAGGTTTGGGGTTACAATCTCAGCCAGAGGCAAAAGTTCTTTTTTAAGGGCTGTTATAGCATTTCCGTTTAGAAGAGATAGACCGGACTTTGATTTCATAACAGTATCTACAACAACAGATTTTGTTTTATGTTTTTTTAGACACTCTGCAACTGCCAGGACTATCTCATTGTTGCAAAGCATTCCTGTCTTTACAGCTTCTGCTCCGATATCTGAAAGAACTGTGTGTATCTGCTCTTTGACAAAGTCCGGATTAACAGGATATACTGAAGATATGCCAGTAGTGTTTTGTGAGGTCAGTGCAGTAATGGCTGTGACAGGAAATCCACCAAGAACACTTATGGTTTTTATATCTCCCTGAATACCTGCCCCGCCTCCCGAGTCAGATGCGGCTATGGAAAGAATGGTTTTCATAAAAAATATTCCAGAATAGAAGAAACGCGTCTGGTGATAAAGACGCGTCAAATACATTTGTATAAATATAACAGATATACTATTTTTTATCAATATTTTATTTTTGGGCTTGTATAACAATACTCTTCATGCTATCAATAATACTAAGAAAGTTTGGTGGATTAGCAATTCAGCTATTAACGGCGCAGCTTTCAGTAAAACTATAGAAACAGCAGTTAAAATTGATGCTTCAGGTGTATAAACACTTATACCTAACCCGGACAGGCCGGAACATTAAAGCAGGTATCAGCGTCGGATGTCATGGAAAACTGATTAGTTTGCAGCTCTTAGCCTTTAGCAAAAGCAAAACCTTTCGAGATCGTGTCCTTAGTCTTTTTCTTAATCGAACGAATTATTCTGACTTATGAAATCTTTTTTTAGAGCTGTTTCTCTTGACTAAAATATTTTTTGCCAATAAAAAAAATAATTTCCAAGAGACTAATGTTATTTGAGATATTAAAATGCAACAATAGTGACTGATATGTTTTTTGTATATCAATAGCCAAAAAATCAGCTACCAGCATTTAAGGGTCAAGAAAAAGTTATGGAAAATACAGGTGAATATTTAAAACAGGAAAGAGAAAAACAGCAAAAAACAGTAAGTGATATTGTATCTTCAACAAGGATAAGCAAAACTGTAATAGAAGCAATAGAGCGTAATGATTATAAGGCTCTTCCTCCTTTGCAATATCTGAAGGGTTTGCTTCGTATTTATGCAAAAGAACTTAACCTTGACGCAGAGGAGATTGTAGCAAGTTATGAAAAAGTATTTCAGGGTAAAAGGACAGCTGAATTTAAGCTATTAAGGGAAATTGATTCTACAAGAGCAGAAAAAAAGCAATATACAGGTTTTTTAATTATACTTTTACTACTGTTTTTAGCTGCAGGTATGTATATGGTTCAGAATTATTACGAAGAAGGTAAAAGGACTTTTGAAACTGTATACCCTGAAATTACAACTGAGATATTGTCTGAAAAAGAAGAGATAGAAGAAGAAACTATTGCAGAATCTCTTGAAGCAGAGGAAGAACCGGTAGTTGAGGAAGAGACTGCTGCAGAATCCCTTGAAGCAGAGGAAGAGCCTGTAGTTGAAGAAGAGGAGGAGGTTATTGAGCAAGTACCTGTCAGGCAGACAGCTCCGGTTGATGAAAAATTTATCATAAGTTTTTCAGCAAAAGAGCTTACATGGATAAAGCTTGAAGTTGATGATGAACCTGCTTTTGATATAATGCTCCGGGAAGGTGAGTCATATCGTCAGAGTGCGCAAAATAAAATGGAGGTAAGAATAGGTAACTCAGCAGGGGTAGCTGTTTTTTTTAATGATAAGCCTGTTGAATTGAATGGAGAACATGGAAAACCTGTTGATTTTGTATTTCCCGATGACGCCCTGGTTGAGTAGTTTTGTGCAGGGTGGTGTTTTTTGTGTTCAGTGGCAACATTAAATAAATAAAGCTTCAGGATACAAGTTACAAGAAAAAACAAAATGCTAACCCGCTTTCCCGGGTCAGGAACTTATTCCTGAAAACAGTTTTGCTGCTTTCAGGGTGTTTGCCATAAGCATTGTTATGGTCATAGGTCCTACCCCTCCTGGAACGGGAGTAATAAACCCTGCAATATCTTTTGCTGATTCAAAATCCACATCACCCTTTAGAAGAGGAATTTTTTTGCCTGTTTTTGTGCTTGTTTTTTCGCCGACCCTGTTTACGCCGACATCGATAACGCAGGAGGATGGTTTAATCCAATCTGATCTAACAAGACCCGGAGCACCGGCTGCCACAATAAGTATATCTGCCCGCCTGCAGTGGGATTCAAGATGCTTTGTTGCGGTATGAACAACTGTAACAGTTGAATTTGCTCCTGCTGATTTCTGCATGAGCATGTTTGCAAGAGGCTTCCCGACAATATTTGATCTTCCCACAATCACAACTTCTGCTCCTTGTGTTGTAATTCCTGAACGGATAAGAAGTTGCTGGATTCCGGCAGGGGTGCATGGTTTAAAAACAACGAGTTTACTTCCAAGCATAAGTTTCCCTATATTTACAGGGTGAAAGCCGTCAACATCCTTATCAGGTTTGATGGAGTTGATAATTTTGTTTTCATCAATATGCTCTGGCAGAGGAAGCTGAACCAGTATGCCGTGAATCTGCGGGTTATGGTTATAGTTGTTTATTAGAGTAATAAGTTCATCCTCTGATATTTTTTCAGGCAGGTTTTCCTGAACAGAGTGAAAACCGAGTTCAAGGGAGGTTTTCTGTTTTGCGGTAACATAACTGACTGAGGCGGGATTGCTGCCGACAAGGATTGTTACAAGACCGGGTATGAGATTATGATGTTCTTTTAAATACCCTGTTTCATGCAATATTTCCTGTCGGATCTGTCTCGCAATTTCAAGGCCGTTTATAATTGTTGCGGTCATTTTTTAAAAGCCCCCTGTCGTACAGAGTTTTTTATGTTTTGTATTAAAAGGGTTGTGGTACTATAATAATGAAATATGGAGTTTCATACAATAAATTTTTATTGATTGTGGTAAAATAAAAAATTGCAGCCCGGTTCGCAGCAAGAAAGTATGTTTACATTTACCACTAATAAGCTGATTAAAATCAATAAATAGAATAAAGGGGATGAAAACTGATTATGAAAATTGGAGTAACAGGACTGCCTCATGCCGGAAAAAAAAGCTTATTTAAGGCATTAACAGGCCATAGTCCTTCTCAAAACCCTGATAAAAAAAAACCTGTTATGGGAACTGCTGATATTAAAGACCCGCGTTTCAGAAAACTTGCAGAGATGTATAAACCCAAAAAGGAGGCTCAGGCAAGGATTGATATTGCTCTTCTTCCATCAGTTGAAAAGGATACGATAACAAAAGGATGGGTTTTAGATGATATTGCTGATATGGATGCCGTCTGTCATGTTGTAAGGGCTTTTGAAGATGAGGCTGTTTATCATGTTGACGGGTCTGTTAATCCTCTAAGGGATATTGAGAAGGTAAACGGTGAATTTATTCTGCATGATCTTATTTTTATTGAAAAAAGATTTGAGCGGATTGAAAACAATCTTAAAAAACAGAAGGATGAAAGACAGTTAGAAGAGAAGGGGTTGCTTGAAAAGATGAGGCTGTTTCTTGAAGAAGAAAAACCCCTCAGGGGTATGGACTTCAGCTATGAAGAGGAATTGATTATAAGGAGCTACCCTTTTTTAACTTTAAAACCAATGGTGGTTATTCTCAATGTTTCTGATAATGATTTATCAAAGGACCTGCCGGCTGAAATTGATCATAAATGCCTGAGAGATGAGACATGTTCAATGCAGGTTTCAGCAAGTGTTGAAGCAGAAATTGCCGAGATTGAGTCGGAAAATGAAAGAGAAGATTTTTTAGAGGATTTAGGCGTACAGGAGTCGGCTCTCAGCAGACTTTCAGTTCTCTGTTTAAAAGTTCTGGGACTTATATCTTTTTTTACTGTAGGCGATGATGAGGTGAAACAGTGGCTTCTAAAAAAGGGGGCTTCCGCGCCGGAAGCAGCTGGTGTTATCCATTCTGATCTGCAGAGGGGTTTTATAAGGGCAGAGGTTATGAAATATGAAGATTTGATGGAGGGTGGAAGTGAGGCAAAGCTCAAAGCTGCCGGAAAATTCTATATCAAAGGAAAAGACTATATTGTTGAAGACGGGGATATTTTGAATATAAGGTTTAAGGTATGATATCAACCGGCACAAGCCTTGTCAGTTAGTAGCTGATAGCTGGTAGTTGGTAGTAAAAACACAGCTTCAAGCTGCAAGCAAAAACTCATAGCAAAAGCAAAACCTTTCGTGATCGTAGTCGTAAGTGCGTTAGCATTGTTTGCTTGAATCTCGAAGGTTGTAACTGCGGTTTTAACATTTTCAATACAGTTAAGGGAAAAGTTATGTTTAAAATCGGATGGTTTTCTACAGGAAGGGGACAGGGTTCTTTAAACCTGCTCCATGCAATTGTCGATGCGGTAAAAACAGGACATGTCCCCGCAGAGATTGCCTATGTTTTCTGCAGCAGAGAGCAGGGTGATGCCGAAGGCAGCGACAGATACATACAGCAGGTTAAAGACTATGGACTGAATCTGGTCTCTTTATCCTCCAGAAGGTTTCGCCCTGATTTGAGGGCAGAAGGAAGACGAAATCCCAATGTTCTTGAGGTTTGGCGTCGTGAATATGACAGTGAAATAACAAAAAAAATAGAACATTTTAAGGCAGATATTATAGTTCTTGCAGGCTATATGCTCATAGTCAGCAGGGGTATGTGTACACGGTTTGATATGATAAATCTTCATCCTGCAGCGCCGGACGGTCCGGCAGGCACCTGGCAGGAGGTTATATGGCAGCTTATAGAAAAGAGGGTTAAGTTGAGCGGCAATATGATGCATCTTGTCACAGAGGAGCTTGACAGGGGACCTGCAATTACCTATTCTGAATTTCCACTGCAGGGAGAAGGGTTTGACCGCCTTTGGAAAGAGCTTGACGAAACTCTCAAAACAGAGTCAATTGATGAAATAAAGAAAAAAGATGGTGATAACAATCCTCTTTTTACAAGGATAAGGCAGGAAGGGGTGAAAAGGGAAATACCTCTTGTGGTTGAAACAGTCAATGCCTTTGCAAGGGGGGATATCCGTCTTGTGGATAAAAGGGTTGTAAACGCCGATGGCACTGTTCTGACAAAAGCATATAACCTTACAGAAGAGATAGAAAAAGCAGTTCAGCCCCGTGCCGTGCGGGGCTGAAGCATTTGACATAAAACCGGTTCTGGAAAAACAACGTACCGGCTAAACCGCTTGTTCCCCTAAGCTGTCTACCACATCACTTAAATTCAGTTGTTCCAGAGTCATTCTTTTCATCAGGCCTGTTTTAAGATCCCAGCCTCTCAGTTCGTAGTATTCATCCCGGATATTTTCAAATTTCTGTCTTTCAACCGCTTTGCCTTTTCTTGAAACAACCTCGTCTCCTGAAGCCGGAAGCAGAAGCTGAGGGTTGTGCATCCCGAACACGTCGGCTACAAAATCATTCTGTTCCACAAAGAAAAATTCAGGCAGGATATCATCCTTTTTTCCATTTCGTCCCTCTCTAAGCAGTATCGCCCGGTTCAGGGCAAATATCCGTTCGCCGATACGGTTGAGTTCATCCTTTGTCACCTCTTTTCCGGTAACAGCTGATAACAGCCTGTTTTCAAGTTCCGGGTCTCCGACATGATCGGGGGTTGAGGCGTCATCATAGACAGGGAATGTAAAATCACAAAGAGTAAGAGACTCTTTTACATATTGTCTGTTCTGAATTAAAAAAGAAGCAAGTGCTTTGCCGTTATATGTTGAGAAATCAACAGCATCTCTGCTTCCCCAGAATTTTTCAGAAATACCGCGCAGCACATCTGTTGAAACATAAGATTTTTCTCCTTTTGAGGTGTACCACAGAGCCCATTTTGTAAAAGGTTCACAAACCTCGTGGAGTTCTGTAATAAATGGTCTTGGCTCGGTGGCGTAAATAAGAGCTGAATGAATAAAGACCTTAGGTCCATAAGCAATTGCCCTGCCGGAAGGGGTGAGAAAATTTCTGGTAAACTCCCTGCCTTTGCCCCCCACAATTTCTGATGCCCTTAATGAACCTTCTGCCAGAACAGCGCCGAAGCCCTCCCTTTTGCAGATTTTCTCAATCATGGCTTCAAGAAACTCTATGCTTCCCAGTTTTGAAACAGGCAGTTCCACATCTTTTTCAGTCAGGGTATTGCTTTCAAGGCATTTATCAAGCCACATCAGCAGAAAAACTGTTTCCATGCCGCAGAGGGAATATTCATTTAACAGTGTTGTTGCTCTAAAGCTTGCCTCAGTAGGTTTGCCATGAAGTTTTTTGTCCCACAGGGAATAGAAGACCCCTGTCTGACATTTCCTTATGCCAAGCTCTCCGTTTGGTCCTTTTTGAAGAGAACGCCAGCAGCCTTGGGGACAGCCATGACAATGGGCTTTTTTTACAACCTCTGTGCCGGGTAGAACTATGGGGTTGCCGTAGAGATTGAAAAAACCATCACCCCTCATAGCCCTAATTTTTTTTCGGATAATTTTGATCTCTTCAGGATCGGCTACAGGCACAGTATTTGTACCCTGTACAGCTATTGCTTTCAGGTTTTTTGAACCCATTACAGAGCCAAAGCCCATTGAAGCACTTCCTGCAACATCTGTGAACATTATACCTATTCGGGTAGGTGTTTCAGCCCCGGGTCCTATTGAAATAATACGCGCTTTATTGCCGACTTCTGCTTTAATTGTATCCATTGTTTTGCTGTTGGTAAGACCCCAAAGATGGCCTGCATCTTTAATTGCGGCTTTTTCATCCTGAATGTTTATATAAACAGGCTTATCAGATTTTCCTGTAACAAAAATTCCGTCAAAACCAGCTTTTTTAATCTCAGCCGGAAAAAATCCGGCAATGCTTGCATTTACAAATGTTTCAGGATAGATGCAGGGAGATTTTCCGCACACGGCAAGTCGCGGGGCGCTTGGCGCGGTGGTTCCTGTAAGAGGTCCTGTCATCATAATCAGTGGGTTTTCAGGGGCAAATGCAGAGGCTCCCGGATTTGCATTGTCCCAGTAAAGTTTTTGCCCAAGCCCGAGCCCGCCAAGAAATCTGTCGCTATAGTCTGCAGTATTAATGGTTTCAATTTTATGTTCAGTCAGATCAATTTTTAGAATTTTTCCTGCCCATCCATACAGATTCATATCTTTCTCCTTTAGTGATTAGACGTAATCAGTCATCAAAATTACCGGAAGGTCCCTTGTCGGAACCTAGTGATTTAGCATTTTCATTTATTTGTTCTTTTGTCCATTCTGAAGGGTTTTCTATCTGCCCTGCCTTTGCGTCTATATCATAAGAACCTGCCTTTAAAATAGTCTCTATTGCGAGCGGAGCTGTGTCGCCGGCATTGAAAACGTCTGTAAGCATATTGTAGACAAAATCCTCAACATCCTTTGCCATTCTCTGTCTTATCCTTTCAGGCTGTCTTAATATCCTGTTTTCAAAGGGCAGGTTTAATTTTTTATAATCGCCTTTTTTAATGTTTTTTGAGTTTGCATATTCAACCATTTCAGCCCAGAGTTCTTCTGTAACGCCTTTGCCCGGAGTTTTTATGAAGTTTCCGCTGTCATCGAGTATGGCATTTCCATAGTCGTTTACCTCAACTCCCCATGATATCATCTGAAGCGCTGTTGCGACATTTGCCTTTGTTGTCTTTGTGGTAGAGGCAATCTGTCTGAGTCTTTCAGAACTGTTTCCAGATGTACCATGCTGTGCCCCGGATATGTTATATTTTTCAAGGGCATTATGAATTTCTGCTGTAAGCTCGACCTGTATGCCGGTATCGTTTGATTCTATTCCATGGGTTGTACCGTTGTTTAATGCTATCCAGTCTGGAAAAATTTCATTAGCATTAAGTCCCCGTATCAGAAAAAGTGCCTCCTGAGGTGTAGAAAGTCCGTCTTTTCCCTTTATTTCACCAACCTCTGTTTCAAGCCCGGCCCATTTGGGGATATACTGATTTAACTCAATGCTTGCCAGCAGATTTTCTGCATCGGGAAGATGAGAGGCATCAATTGCAATAGAGGTCATTCCTGCATCGAACATGCTGGGAATTTCTGTTTTTGCCGAGTCAACATCTTTTGTACCTTTTATACCATAGTGGTCTGCATGTATTGCAACAGGAACAGTTATCTTCAGTTCGTTGCAGATTGCATCAACATAGGTTGCCATGTTCCAGTAGTTTACAGCACAGTATGCATCGGCCCCGCCTTCGGACTTTGCAATTTCAATTATTATTGCTGCATTAGCTCTTTGCGCAGCCATAAGCGCACCTCTTATAACTATAGAGTTTCTGGCGTTTGCAGCAATGGTCATGCATTTGCCTTTTGCAAGCATTGCCCTGTCAACAATTTTTCCACTTACAATTAGGGCTTTTGAATTGGGAAAAAGTTTAACTATGTTTGGCGGCCTCCCTTTTTCAAGAGCTTTAATAAAATCCTGTGAGTAAGCCATATTAAATCCTCCTTTTTGTTATTTTGTCTTTTAGTGCCTTAATATATTTTTCAATTAGTGGTAAAAAAAAAGAATGTCCTTCATGCGGGATTAAACTTTTTTTGTATTATATGTATAAACATGTTCCATCTGTGTAAGGTTGTTTAAAAAAGGTTATTACCAGCAAAGGGAGCTTGCTGCTGGCAGTTAATCCCTGTTTTTTGGCTCACCAGCCAAAAACTTATTAACTTATTAAACCACTTTACAGAGCAGTTTGTCAAGTGCTGCGAGAAGACTGTCTGTGCCGTTTCCGGTTGCAACGGAAACAGGATGAACCTTTTCTGCCATTTTTGTTCCGATGTTTTTCAGAAAGTCATTTAATGAGGTGCCATCAGGGTCAATATCTGTTTTATTGGCTGCTATTAGGAATTTTTTTTCTGTTAGACCGTGTCCAAAGGATTTGAGTTCATTTTGGAGTATCCTGAATGCCTGGCTTGGGCTGGTATCAGCAAAAGACGATATATCAATAACGTATAGTATTGCTTTTGTTCTTTCAATATGTTTTAGAAACTTTAAACCGAGTCCTTTTCCTGATGAGGCACCTTCAATAATTCCAGGTATGTCAGCCATAACAAGACTGCGAAACTCAGGGAGTTCAACAACACCTACCACAGGGTTTAATGTTGTAAAGGGATATCCTGCTATTTTGGGATGAGCGTTGGAAAGTTTTGAAATTAGAGAGGATTTACCGGCATTTGGAAGCCCAACAAGCCCCACATCCGCCATAATCTTAAGTTCAAGCTCTACTTCGAAAGCCTCACCGGGCAGGCCTTTCTGGGCATATCTTGGAGCCTGTTTTGTGGGGGTAGCAAAGTGCTGATTACCCATTCCCCCCTTCCCACCCTTAGCAACTATTACAGGGATATCCGGTTCTATGATTTCGTACAGGATTGTGCCGTCGGCAAGGTTTTTTATAATAGTGCCACATGGGACATTAACTGTAATTGATTTGCCTTTTTTCCCTGAGCAGTTGTTCCCCCTGCCGGGGTGCCCGTTTTTTGCAAAAAGTCTCGGGGTATAGCGGAACCTTGAAAGGTTGTTCATGCTGCTGCTTCCCCTAAAAACAACATCCCCGCCATGACCACCGTCTCCTCCGTCAGGACCTCCGCGTGGTTTAAATCTTTCTCTACGGAAAGATACACAACCTCTTCCCCCGTCCCCGGCTTTTATTAATATTTTTGCACTGTCAACAAACATTTGTAAATCCCAGAAAAATTTATTTAAGAACAATATTATATTGTAAATAGAAGTTTCTGTCAAAACAAGAAATATTGCAATACAGCTTTTAAACAGAGGCTTTTTTATAGTTTGATTATTTATTGACACAAAATTGGGTTTGGCGTATTCTAAAATCTGGAGATATAGCTCCGAGCGGTGCCGTTAGTCTGTTGAAAAAGCAATGATTAGATTGATAAAATCATATACTTATGTATTCATAATCATGAGTTGATATAGTTACTATTTAACGATTTTCTAAGAGTGGTTGTGTTCATTATCAAGACTACATAAACGAAATAACCCGACAAACCAAACAAGGGCAATAGTATGGAGGATAAAAAACAGATCAAAAGCAAAGAAGATGATAAGAACATTGATAGTTCACTGCATTTTGGTCTGCTGGTAGCACATCAGTTGAAATCACCTGTGAGCTCTGCATCCTCGATTCTGAAGACGTTGCTGGGCGATTATGCAGGTGAGTTAAATGTCCAACAGAAAGAACTTCTGAGCAGGGCTGATAAGCGGGTAACTGAGGCAATAAATACAGTTACAAGGATGCTCTCTATTGTTAACCCGGAAATTTCAGATAGTTATTCTGGAACTGTTACAGAAGCTGCAAAAAATATAAGAAGAACAATCCTGCATCATGAACAGGAGGTTGGTAATCGGGGAATAATAATAACCACGGAGATAAAGGTCGAACCGGCTTATGTCCGGATTGGTGAATCAGTGTTTGTTGAAATCATTAATTCTCTTCTTAATAATGCTCTGAAATATACCCCTGATAACGGAAAAATTTGCGTATCTTTAGAAAAAACACCCGCTGAAGAGTGCTTTACTATTGCTGTTGCTGATTCCGGTATAGGAGTCCATGAAGATTATCGGAAAAAAATATTCGAGCCTTTTTTCAGAGCATCAAGTGCGCAGGACACAACATTGCCGGGTGTAGGTCTTGGTCTTGCTTTTGTAAAGGCGGTGGTGGAGGCTGCTGGGGGAAGGATCTGGGTTGACAAATCAGTACTTGGCGGAGCTGTTTTCTATATCGCCCTTCCTATAGTTGCGGATACTGACATTGTTCCCAAGGCTGATGATGTAAAGAAAGACCGCAAAAGTATTGTTATTATAGGAGGTGTTGCTGCAGGTCCAAAGGTTGCTTCAAAAGTAATAAGATTGGAGCCTGAAACCTCTGTTACAGTTGTTGAAAAAGGGGATTTCCTTGCCTATGCCGGTTGCGGTCTTCCGTATTATGTTTCAGGTGTTGTAAAGGAACAGAAAGAGTTGATGGCAACTCCGCTTGGCTGTGTTCGTGACCCTATATTTTTTCAGAACATTAAAAGCGTTAAAGTGTTGAACAGAACAGAAGCAGTTGAGATTGATAGAAAATCCAAAGAGGTTGTTATTAAAAATCTTTTTACAGGTAAAAAGAGCAGATTGAGATATGATAAACTTGCTCTTGCAACAGGTGCTAAACCGGTTAAACCTAAGATAGACGGGATAAATCTCAAAAATATTTTTACACTCCATGGGGTTCATGATGCTGAGGGAGTAAAAATCCGCCTAAGTGAGAGTAAAGCAAGGGATGTGGTTATTGTTGGAGGAGGACTAATTGGAGTAGAGATGACAGAAGCTCTTGTTGAAAGAGGTTGCCGCGTAACCATAATTGAGATGCAGAACCAGATATTGACTATACTTGACTGGGAAATTGCAAAGCTTGTGGATAGGCACATGGAATCCCACGGTGTTAGAATTCTTACAGAAACAAAAGCCGAATCATTCCTTGGCAGAGAATATGTTGAAGCAGTTGTTACTAACAAGGGAACTATTGCTACGGATATGGTTATTCTTGCTGTCGGAGTCAGGCCAGAGGTAGGTCTTGCAAAAAATGCCGGACTTGAGATTGGGGTAACAGGAGCTATAAAGGTTGATGACCGTATGGCAACATCTGACCCTGATATTTATGCAGCAGGTGACTGTGTGGAATCAATTGATATTTTAACAGGGAAACCCTGCTATGTGCCTCTTGGATCAACGGCAAATAAACAGGGAAGGCTTGCTGCGATTAACATCTGTGGAGGAGATGAACGTTTTCCAGGAATAATAGGAACTACTATCTGCAAGGTATTTGATTATTGTGTTGCAAGAACAGGTCTTACAGAGGAAGAGGCAAAAAGGGAAGGTTTTGATGTGGTAACTGTTCTTACCGGTTCTCCTGACAGAGAACATTTTATGCCTCATGCAAAAACACTTATGCTTAAACTTGTAGTTGACATAAAGTCAAGAAAACTTTTAGGTGTTCAGGCTGTAGGCCCCGGTCAGGGTGCAAAAAGAATTGATGTTGCAGCAGCAGCCATAATCTCAGGTATGACGGTTGATCAGGTTTCAAATCTTGATTTGTGCTATGCCCCGCCTTATTCTCTTGCGATGGATAATCTGATTACAGGAGCAAATATAGCTAAAAACAAGCTTGCAGGTAACTTTGAAAGCATAACTCCTGTGGAGGTTTACAGTAAGATTAAGAAAAAGGAGGATTTTATCCTGCTTGATGTAAGTACGCCAAGAGAATATGAAACCGAAAGACTGCCCAATTCAATATTAATTCCTTCAGGAGCCTTACGTGGCAGAATTGATGAAATCCCGAGAGATAAGGATATCGTGGTTTTCTGCAGACTTTCAATAAGAGGATATGAGGCTGCTCTTGCTCTTAAAGCGGCAGGTTATAAAAGGGTTAAAGTGATGGATGGCGGGGTCGAAATGTGGCCTTATGAAAAGGTGTATGGCATTTAATAGCAGCTCAGCTCTTAGCTGCTGATAGCTAGCGGTAAAACTTTTATCAATCTGTTGTTAGTTGAGATGAATAGCCAGAGCCTTTTGGATTTTGCTGCGAGCTAATAAACTGAGAGGTGCTTTTATGGATATAGCAGAAAATTATTACCGGTTACGCAGGGAAATACCTGAATACGTGACAATAGTTGCTGCCGTAAAGACAAGAACCCCTGATGAGATCCTCAGCCTTATAGATGCCGGGGGTACCGATATTGGTGAAAATTATGTACAGGAAGCAGAAAAGGCAATTCCATTTCTTGGAGAAAAGACAAAAACAGTAAGATGGCATATGTTGGGAGGGGTACAGAAAAACAAGATAAACAAAGCCATTGAGCTTTTTGATGTAATACAGACAGTTGATTCTTTGAAGACAGCTTCTGAAATAAATAAGAGGGCAGCCATAGCAGGGAAAACAGTGTCTGTTTATATGGAGATAAATATTGCATCAGAAGAGGCAAAGCAAGGTTTTATCCCTGATGAAAAAGCCCTTGAAAAACAGTTGAGAGAAATTGCTCTTTTAAAAAATATGAGGGTTGAAGGGATTATGACCATGGGTGCTTTCGGGGTGGATGACAGAACAACCAGACAATATTTCAGAAAAACCTGCAGTTTATTTAAATATTTAAAAACCTTAAATGTTGACAACACAGATATTAAAATATTGTCAATGGGAATGTCTGATTCTTATGAGCTTGCTATAGAAGAAGGAGCAAACATGGTAAGACTTGGAACAGTGCTTTTTGGAGAAAGAAAAATATAGCAACAAAGCTGTCTGCTGATAAGCGCTGCTTAGCAAAACCAGAAGTAAAAAGAAAACCACAGAAGGGGTAAAGGTTATGCGGATTCTTGTTATAGAAGACGAGAAAAAAATTGCTGATTTTATAAAACGCGGGTTGCAGGAAGAAGGATATGCAGTTGATGTTGCTGGTGACGGGGAAGAAGGTTATATGTTGATACATGACAATGAGTATGATGTGGTTATTCTTGACCTGTTATTGCCTAAAATGGATGGAGTTACTCTGTGTGAGAAGATAAGAAAAGAAAAGATAGATGTTCCCATAATTATGCTAACTGCAAAAACATCTGTTGAGGACAGAGTAACAGGATTGGATTCCGGTGCCAATGATTATCTTACAAAGCCGTTTGCTTTTGAAGAACTTCTTGCAAGAATAAGGGCGCTTTTACGAAAGGGTTCTTACAAGCTTACCAAACTTAATGCAGGGGATATTGAGCTTGATATGTTGACCCATAAGGTTACCCGAGCCGGGAAAGAGATTCTTCTCACATCAAAGGAATATTCTCTTCTTGAGTTTCTAATGCGCAATCAAAACAGTCTTGTTACAAGAACAATGATAGCCGAACATGTCTGGGATGTAAACTTTGATACCTATACAAATATAATTGATGTCTATATAAACTATCTTAGAAACAAGCTTGACCAGGGGTTTGATAAAAAGATGATTTATACAGTAAGGGGAAGAGGCTATATTTTAAAGGCTTAAAATGATTTTTAAAACCTTCCGTTTCAGGATAATTCTATGCTACATGGCTCTTTTAAGCCTGACAATATTTGCTTTCAGCTTTGCTCTTTATAGTCAGCTTAAAAAGGTTCATCACAAGGGTATTGACGAGTATCTATGTTATAATGCCCATAGCATAATTGCTGCCTTAGACCACTGCTGGGAAATCGAAAAAGAAGAGGCAAGAAAAGAAGGGATTGAGCCTGATTCATGGAGCCGTATTAACAATATAAATTTTTTAAAAATAATACAACGATGGGTTGAAGAAGAGGCGCCGAAGACTTCGCTTGTTCAGCATAATATAATACAGATTTTAGACCCTGAAGGCGGTGTCATCGCATTTTCTCAAAACATTCCAGGGAGTATAATTTTCCCTGATGAGTTTCTGTATTCAGCCATTCATGGCGAAAAACGCTATGACACCGTGTCTGTGACATTGCCCCCTAAAGAGGAATTACTGTTGAGGTTGTATACTGTTCCTGTTTTTGAAAATGGGAAGCTGATTTATACACTGCAACTGGGAAGATCTTTTTCAGCTATTAAGGCAACACTTGATAATTTCAAAGCCCAGCTTTTTATCCTGCTTCCTCTAACTGTTTTCCTGACAGGAATTATCGGGACTCTTCTTGCAAAAATTGTTTTGAGACCCATTGGAGATATGGTTGACACTGTAAACAGAATAACCGCAAAGAACCTCACCTTGCGCCTTCCTGTTCCCTCAACAAATGATGAAATGCAAAAGCTTGGAGACACTTTCAATGAAATGCTCGAACGGATAGAAAAAGCTTTTTTATCTCAGAAACATTTTATTCAGGATGCTTCTCATGAACTTAAAACACCTATTACAATATTAAAAGGTGATATCGAAGTAGCTTTAAACAGACCCCGTACACCTTCCGAGTATGAATCTACCCTGAAGAGCAATCTTGAGGAGATAGAGCGCATCAGCAGGATAGTAGATAATCTTTTAATGCTTGCCAGGTTTGATGATAATGCCAGTTCAATGTCAAAGGAACCGCTTGATTTTGCTTATATGATAGACAGTGTTGTTGATGATATTTCTGTTATGGCTGAGGAGAAAAAAATAGTTATTAAAAAAAACCTTATCCAGTCTGGAACAGTTGAAGGAGACAAAAATCAGCTTAAACAGTTGATAGTAATTATTCTTGACAATGCAATAAAATATACTAATGAAGGCGGCAGCATTAATGTTGTTCTGTCTAAGGAGGATTCTTTGATAAAAGTTGTTGTTGAAGATACAGGTGAGGGTATTCCTGCCCGGGATTTACCACAGGTTTTTGACAGGTTTTTCAGGGTTGACAGGTCAAGAAGCACAAAAGGGTTCGGACTGGGGCTTAGCATAGCAAAGTCTATTGTGACAAGACATAATGGAAGCATATCTATTGAAAGCTCTTTGAATAAAGGAACCAGTGTTACAGTTGCTTTTAAGAGCATTAAAAGCTTTTAATGTTTATTTAATCTTTCTTTAATCTTTGTATGGTAAAGTTTTATTATTTAATGAAATACTGCATTATTACAAGTTAATAATAACCTTCTTTTATGTCTCCTCCCCCAAAGCCCCGGAGACGGTATTTGGTCTTTGGAGTTGTAAAATTAGCGGTGCTGTGGAGAATTTTCCCCCCTCCCGTTCTTCACAGCGCCCCTTTTTTGTAACGGAAATTAACTAACAAAGGAGCTTGATTTATGAAATATATTTTACCCGCTTTTTTAAGTCTGTTTATTTTTGCTTCGAATTCAACTGCTTTTAATCAGGTAATATCGGTTGAGTTCTCAGAACCTGAAAAAACAGAAATAAGTGAAATTGTGGGTATAGTAGGTCATATCTCACTGGCTGATCCTGAAAGAGGTAAACGTTCAGAGATAGTTGTATTAAATGAGAATGGATTTAATACCCCGGTTATTGTAAAAAGTACTACCACTATTTATAACTCTTCATGGGATGCCATAAGGCTGCATAAAATTGAAAAACAGAATAAAGTTAGGGTAAAATATTCAGTAACCCGTGAAGGTATATGCGAAGCCCAGTCTATAAGAATTCTAAAATAGCAATTCCAACCAGATAATCTTATATAAACATATTCATAGTTGACAACTCCCGAAATAGCCATATATTTAAATTGAACGGCTGTGGTGAGCCAGTTTTACTGATGGTTTTTAATGGGGGAGGTATTTAACATTTCCATAATAATCTGATTTTACAGTGCTATTTGTAAATATATATTGTTGACAGTAGTTTGGTATATTAATTGCTTTTTTATAAATCAGAAACCTAATTAATGTTTTTTACTTGAAAATAAATTTTTAATATGTTATGAAAGCTTATAAATTGGCTGTTTTATATTTTTTATTAACATTATTTTAAGGAGGCATGTATGAAGAAGAGGCTAATTAGTATTGCATTGCTGTTGCTTTTTTGGGCGGCACCATCCTTTGCCCAGTCGGATTATGTTGACGGGTGGCTGGGAGACTGGGTGGTTGAGATGAAGGATGGATCAACTGTTTCATGGAACATAGATGAAACATGGGTCAGCGGATCCGGCATGAGCCACTTGGCTTATGGTATAAAAAGCCCTGGTGATGTAGAGTTCATGATATATTTCAGTACCATGGTTAATGGACATATGTATATTGAAAAGGCACATACCAAAGATGTATATTCTTTGCCTCAGGATCTGTCGCAGTATACAGAACTTATACCGACCCCTGATCCCCCTGCTGATTTTGAATCATTTACTGCAGAAGAGGGTCCATACCCAATTAAGTCAGGGGAAAGAAAAGTCATAGTTGCTCCGG
>CAZMHH010000022.1:0-47334 GCA_964566035.1 uncultured Thermodesulfobacteriota bacterium | reverse complement strand
CATCATTATTGTAAATAAATATATTGCACAAAAATCAATTGCGACACAGTCACCAGGGGAGGGGAAATGGGGCGGCAGACTGTAGACTGTAGGTTGGGTTGAGCGGAGCGAAACCCAACAAAAGGCTATTGGAAAAGCAGGTGTCAGCCAACGTTCATGAGAAACACCCTTCCATGCCTTGCCTTATCACCTGGAGCTGGTTTTATGTTTTCAAAAATCATCTACTTGTAATCATGCAGAAGAGTGACTTTCTCTTGTTTTGTCCTTTTATTATAATAATATGGTTACGCAAAGAGCCCCGCTGCCAGCTCGAATCCCGTGAAGAGCGGGAAGAGATATCGAAACACACTGGAATAAGGGGTTTTCTCCCCCGCGGGGTGCGGTTCGAAATGACAATATGGTTGTTTTTAGACTTTTTACCTGTTTATCATAATACCACTTGCAAATGATGTTTTTTTTCTTATATCATTACAATTTTAGATGCTGAATTTAAATCATATTACTGCTCAGAAGGAGAACTGTTGTGGGAAGAAAAAAAATACTTGTAATAGAAGATGACCAACTGAACATGGAGCTTTTAAGCGATGTTCTGGGAAAAGAGGGTTTTGATACTGTCCAGAAATTCAATGCTGCCGATGGAATAACTGCTGCACAGACAGAAAAACCCGACCTCATAATAATGGATATATCCCTTCCTGACCTAGATGGTCTTGAAGCTGCAAAAAAACTGAAAAAACAATCTGCTACAGCTTCAATTCCTGTAATTGCCCTGACTGCTCACGCTATGAAGGGAGACAGAGAGAAGGCAATTGAGGCAGGCTGTGATGACTACCTTACCAAGCCAATTGACATTAAGGTATTTCTTGAAAAAATTAAATCATATGTTTACTGATAACGGCGGATTTTTATATGTCTGACAAGAAAAAAATACTTGTAGTTGATGACGAAGAAAAAAACAGGGAACTCCTCGAGGCAATGCTTATTCCTCTTGACTATTTGGTGGAGACAGCTTCAGACGGAGAGGAAGCTTTAGAAAAAGTTGCTCAATATCAGCCCGACCTTATCCTGCTCGATGTAATGATGCCACGCATGAATGGATTTGAAGCGGCAAAAAGGCTGAAAGCAGATGATACTTTAAGGATAATCCCTATAGTGATGGTTACTGCCCTGAAAGATGTTGAAAACAAGGTAAAGGCAATTGCGATCGGTGTTGATGATTTTCTTTCCAAGCCTGTTGATTCCTCAGAACTCAAAGCAAGGGTGAGGTCGCTTCTCAAGGTAAAAGAATATAACGATTATATGATAAATTATCAGCAAAAGCTTGAGCAGGATGTTCAGAAAAGAACCCTTGAGCTCCAAATGGCTTTTGCAAAAATCAAGAAAACATCACTTGACACAATATATAGGCTTTCAAGGGCTGCTGAATATAAAGATGATGATACAGGAGCCCATCTTAAAAGAATGAGCAATTACGCTGCATCTGTTGCAAAAGATCTTGGCTTGCAGGAGAAAACTGTTGAATCAATTCTTTATGCCGCTCCGATGCATGATGTGGGAAAAATCGGTATCCCTGACCGGATACTTGCAAAACCCGGAAAACTTACCTCCGTAGAATGGGAAATAATGAAACTGCATGTTGATATAGGGGTTAGAATACTTGAAGGGGCTGAAGAGGGTTTTTTAAAACTTGCGGAGGTAATAGCTCAAAACCATCATGAAAAATGGGATGGAACAGGTTATCCGCAAGGGCTTAAAGGAAAAGATATTCCGCTGGCAGGAAGAATTGTTGCTATTGCAGATGTCTTTGATGCACTCACTTCCAAAAGACCCTATAAGGAACCGTTCTCTGTTGAAAAATCAATTGACATAATAAAACAGGGCAGAGGAAATCATTTTGACCCTGAAGTTACTGACTCATTTCTATCAATTATCGATGAGATTCTGGTAATAAAGGATCAATTCTGTGATGATTACGAGGAGGAAACCCTCTTGAGTAGCATAAAGAATACCAATTACAGCGAAATGTTGTGAGCTGAAAGCAAAAGGCATAATTAAAGATGGTTCAGTATATTGAAAAAAAGGGCAGGTTTGTTTCCTGTGAAGATGCTGTTAATGATATAACAGATGAGACAGAAGCAATACAACAACCTGTTAATGCTGAAGATAAATACAGTAATCTTGTAAAAAATCTTTCTGTAGGGGTTTACAGGGTGTATATAGGGGCTGAATCAAAAATTGTTGATGCTAACCCCGCCTTTTTTAAAATACTTGGTTACAGCTCTGTTCAGGAGATGATGAAGGTTCGTGATTCTCAAATTTTTGAGGATATGAATGACAGAAAAATCATTCTTGAACGGTTGGAGAAGGATGGTTTTATAAAATCACAGGAACTGCTTATAAACAGAAAGGACGGATCAAAAATATGGGTATCTCTTACCGCCTCAAAACAGATTGACAGCCAGAACGGGTATGAATATATTGAAGGAATATTAGAGGATATTACGGAAAGAAAAAGAGCAGAGCATCTTCTTAAAGGTTTCAACACAGAACTCAAGAACAGGATTGAGGAAAAGAACGCTGAACTTATTGAAATAAATTACAATCTTGAAAAAGAGATTGCAGAACGCAAAGCGGCAGAACTCGCAGTTGAAAAAGAGAGACAACGCCTTTTTGATATACTTGATGAACTTCCTGCCACAATATGTCTGATTGATCAGGATTATGCTTTTGTTTTTTCAAATAAAATGTTCAGAAAAGCTTTTGGCAATACCTTTAACAGATTATGCTATGAAGTGATAAAGGGCAGGGATACCCCGTGTAGCGAGTGTGTTTATAGGGATCTGTTCAAAACAGGTTCGCTTTTGACTCATGAGGAAAAACTGGCTGATGGGAAGACCTACCAGCTTAACGCATATCCCTTTGTTGATATTGACGGACGCAGACTCTATCTTCAACTTGGTATAGACATCACCCCTATGAAACAACTGGAGGAATCCCTCTTGTTTACATCTTCAGTAAATTCCACTTTTGCTAATCTGTCCAAGCAGATACTTGAACTTAAAGATATTAAGGATATTTCTGAAAAAGTTCTTGAAGTTGCACTTAAATTTACCAAAAGCAGATACGGATTTGCAGGATATATTGATCCAAGAACGGGATTTCTTATATGTCCTACCTTTGAAAAAACTATCTGGAATGAGTGCAAGATAGTTAATAAGGATATTGTTTTCAAGGATTTTAACGGATTATGGGGATGGGTTCTTAAAAACAGTAAAGTACTTATGACAAATGATGCAGTTTCTGATCCAAGGTCTTCAGGGACACCGTCAGGGCATGTTGCTGTTGAAAAATTTTTAGGGGTTCCTGTGCTTATTGAAGATGATATTGCAGGCATGATAGCAGTTACATCTCCTGAAAATGATTATACCGAACTTGACATTCTTCTATTAAACCGTCTTGCAACTATTTATTCAATTATTATTACAAAAAAACGGTATGAGGATGAACTTATACGAAGCAGGGAAGAGGCACAAACAGCAAACAGAGCAAAGAGTGAATTTCTTGCAAACATGAGTCATGAACTGAGAACCCCTCTTAATTCGATTATAGGTTTTTCAGAGGTTCTTACAAATAAGTATTTTGGAGAAGTTAATGAAAAACAACTGCGCTATATAAACAATATTCATTCAAGCGGAAAGCATCTGCTCGATCTTATAAACGATATCCTTGACCTTGCAAAGATTGAAGCAGGGAAAATAAGTCTCGAATTTTCTCAGTTTACTGTTGAAAATACTCTCAAAGAAAGTCTTACCCTTATTAGTGAAAAAGCCTATAACAAAAACATATCTGTTGAGCTGGTAAAATCACCTGAAATTTCAGGATTAAAGATCAATGCAGATCAGACAAAGATAAAACAGGTTATCTTCAACCTTATCTCAAATTCGCTTAAGTTTACCCCGGACAGCGGTAATATCTCTCTTGAGGCAAAGGTAATCGACAAAGGGTTTCTCAGAGACAAACCGGTTGATTTTCATGCAACCCCTGAAAATGTCAGCTATCTTATGGTGTCAGTTAAGGACAGCGGGATAGGCATAGCACAGGAAGATATTGAACGTATTTTCAAAGAGTTTGAACAGGTTGACTCCTCTTATACCAGAAAATTCGAGGGAACAGGGCTTGGGCTCTCAATTTCAAGCAAAATAGTTGAGCTGCATAACGGTTTTATATGGGCTGAGAGCAAAGGTCAGGGTGAGGGGAGCATGTTCTCATTTGCAATACCTTTGGCAAATCAATAACCCCTGAAAAAAACATAGATTTATGGTAGAGCAATTTTTTCTCCGGGTAGAGTGTGAACAGGAAACGCCCAAAGGTTATCAGCTTTCTGTTTTTCTGCTAACCATTTATTTATATTTTTTTTGCTTTTTATGCCAAAAACAGAAATTACAGATTTTATTTCCAGACAGAGAACACGCTCACATTTCCATGCAGCCATTCTGCTTGCCGGTACAGGAATGGTGCTTGCTGCAACCCTTGGCTGGGATCTGTTTTTAGAACAAGAGCTTGCTCCGGACAAAGTCCTTCATTATAAGGCAGGGCGAATTATTGCCTCCTGCGTATTCTATCTTGCATATATTTGCATTATTTCACGTGTCCTTCTTATGAGAAAAGGGGGGGGTACATCGTTGACTCTTGCTCTGCTCTGGATACCTGCGCTTATAGTCGTATGTATTTGTCTGGCAATCGGAATTGCTTTTATTTTCGGAACAGGTAAAGAGATTTATGATGTTTCAGGTTATGGTCTGTTTGATACACTGGACATTGATGCTACCATGGACGGAGCTATGTCAATGGTTATGCCTGTGGCAGTAATTATTGCCTTTACTCCTCTTCTTATACCCCTTGACATTCTTATGCAGGTTCCCCGTCTTATGGTTTCTGACGTCCGTTCAGGTATAGCCGGTCTTGATGAATATGTTTCTGCGGTGAAAAAGCTGAAACAGTCGGGTAAAACTCTCAGTGTGCTGCTGGTAGAAGATGATATATTCAGCGCTACTACTGTTCTTCACTTCTGCCAGAATACAGGACTTTCATGCCGCCATGTTACCACAGTTTCTGAGGCTGATGATTACCTGCGAGACAATCCTGAAAGAATTAGACTTGTAGTGCTTGATAATTTTCTGGGTGTTGATGCTCAGGGCAGAAACACAACAGGAAGTCAGTGGCTTCAACAGCTAAGCGCCGAGTTTCCGAAAAAGAACAGATCTTTTTTGATTGCTTTTATCTCAGGGCATACTGAAATGCTTGACCGGCAAACTACAGCTTTAGCTGACATTGTGCTTCAAAAACCATGGAGCCCGGTTAAATTAAAGGAGATGCTTATGAATAAGGGATTAATTGCTGAAAGAGGAATGAATTTATGAATAGTAAAAAACATCGCATAATAATGGTAGATGACAGTGCGGAAATGCGCGAATTGTTTGAGATAAGGCTTAATGAGTGGTTTAATATAGAGACTTTTAAGTCCGCTTCGCATCTTCTGGACAACATTGAGAGAATAACCCCTGGATTATTTGTTATAGACTGGATGATGCCTGATATGGATGGTATTGCGCTGACCATTGAACTCAGAAAAAAACAGTGGCTTGAGCTTGTTCCGATAGCTTTTTATACAGCAATAGAACCAAGTGTGGATAATATGCAGAAAGCATTTAACGCAGGAGCACAGGCATTTATTTCAAAAAGCCAATCCACCTCATTTCTGCTTGCTCATTTAAATACACTGCTTGATAGTTATGAACGTCTGTCCAGTTACCTGTTGCATAGGGAAATAATGCTCTCGGCTTTAAAAAATGATATGGCTAATCTGTGTACCGGGGTGATAACAGGTGTTGAGGTTCTATCCATGAACCCTGTTTTTAAAAAACAGAGCCTTGATAAGCAGACGGACTCAATACTTGAAGCTGCAAAAAACCTGAGGATTCTCTTTGAAGACCTGAATGAAGTATTAATCACAGATAATGTTGACTGTAATAAAATATTTGAGCATACACATATATCTGTTATTATTGAAAACCTGAAAAATTATTTAAAAAACATTATGAGAAGAGTGGAGTTTAATTTTCCGGACACACTTGAAATTTACTGCTGCCGTAATGCCATTGAAAGATGTCTCTACTATATGGTCAGGTTCCTTAACAAACATATTCCGTCAGGGGAGCCTGTTGCTATAGAAGTGTTTACAGAAAGAAATGAAACGGTTTTTTCAGTAAGTGTAAAGGGAAGTTATTGTGAAATACTGAAAAACAGTGTATCTGCTATTGAAAGGGTAGTAAATGCAACTTCAGAAAAAGACCTTCTTTTTATCCAGTTTATTAAAAATTCTCTTCAACTGCACCGTACAGATTTTAGTATCATAGAAGCAGAAAATCGCACCTCTGTTAGATTTTCCCTGCCGCAAAGAGGGAGCAGTAATCAGTAAAGCAATTTTGCTCTTAGCAATGTACAGCTGTCAGGTATCAGGTGTCGGCTGTCAGCAAAACCTTTTCGTGGTCGTAGGCGTGGTCGTAATCGTAATCGAAAGAGCAAGTATCAGATGTCAGTTATCAGGAAAATCTTTAAGGCTATAGGCTATGGGCTATAGGAAAAGCAGGGCAATAATAGATTAGTCTATGGTTTTCATAATATGCAAAACATGATAAAATAAAAAAATATCTATCAATCCTTCATAAAATTCAAAATCAATTTCATAAAATCTCTATGAACAACAAAAATCATAAAAAAGATGCCCCTGAAATGTCTGAGACAGAACTTCTCAGGAAGAGGATTACAGAGCTTGAGGTTGAAAACTCCAAGCTTCAAATGCTGATTGAAGAGAGAAAAACTTTGAGTGAACTGAAAAACTCAAAAGAAGAATGGGAAGACACATTCAACGCTGTTCCTGATATGATATGCATTTTGGACAACAACCACACAGTTACCAATATCAACAGAACCATGACAGAGCGGCTTGGTTTATCTGCTGAAGAGGTTATTGGAAAAAAATGCTATGAGTGTATTCATAACTCAGACGCCCCTCCTGATTTTTGCCCTCATACAAAACTGTTACAAACAGAGCGCGAGCAGGCAGAAGAGGTTTGCATTGAGAGTCTGGACGGCATATTCAGTGTCAGCGTTACCCCTCTGCTTGATAAAGATGGAAGTCTTAAAGGCGCTGTTCATGTGGCAAGAGATATTACTGAAATAAAAAAGAGTGCAGAGCAGCTTCAGCTAAATGAAAGAAGGCTTCAAAGCATAGTCAATCTTCTTCAGTATCAGTATTCTTCTTTTGAGGATTTCCTTGACCATGCATTAAATGAAGCAATAGAGCTGACATCGAGCAAAATAGGCTATATCTATCATTATGATGAGAATAAAGAAGAGTTTACTCTCAACTCGTGGTCAAAAAATGTGATGAAAGAGTGCAGCATAACTCAACCCCAAACAGTATATCACCTTAAAAAAACAGGTATTTGGGGAGAGGTTGTCCGCCAGCGAAAACCTCTTATTGTAAATGACTTTGCTGCTGAAAACCCTCTCAGGAAAGGCTATCCGGAAGGTCATGCTGTATTGAAGAACTTCTTGACGGTTCCAGTATTCAGGGAGGAGAAAATTATAGCCGTAATCGGTGTCGGCAACAAAGAGGCAGACTACAATGATACTGATATACTTCACCTATCATTGCTCATGGACTCGGTATGGCAGACTGTTGACAGAAAAAGAGCACAGTATGATTTGAAAGAATCCCATGAGCGTCTGCTTGCTGTTTTTAACAGCATTGATGCAATGATATATGTTGCAGATATGCAAACCTATGAGGTACTGTTTGTCAACGAATTCGGCAGAAAAATCTGGGGGGATATTCAAGGAAAAAAATGCTGGGAGACTATTCAGAGCGGGCAGACCGGACCATGTTCCTTCTGCACAAACAGTAAAATTTTAGACCCGGACGGTTTTCCATCCGGAACCTATGCATGGCAGTTTCAAAACACTTCCACAAAAAAATGGTTTGACTGCCGTGACAGGGCTATCCAATGGTCTGACGGGAGGATTGTGCGGCTTGAAGTAGCAACCGATATCACTGAGGATAAAGCAATACAGGAAGACCTTTTTAAGACAAAGGAGAGGCTTGAGCTTGCAACAAAAGGAACGGGCATCGGGATATGGGACTATCACATTGATGAGGACAGGCTCGAGTGGGATGAGATTATGTTTGAACTTTTTGATGTTTCAGCGGATAACTTCAAAGGTTCTATTAATGATTTTAAAAAATGTGTACTTCCTGCTGCCTTTCCCAAAGTAATGCAGCAAATTGAGGGAGCATTGAGCAGTGGCAATGATTTTTGTATTGAATTTCCGATAAAAACAGCAAAGGGCGAAATCCGATCTATTGCAGGAGCTGGAATTATTAAAAGTGATGAGTACGGCAAACCGGTAAGGGCTGTTGGAATTAACTATGACATAACTGAGCGGAAAAACAATGAGGCAGAGCTGATCAAGGCAAAAGAGTATTGGGAAAAAACATTTAATACAATCCCTGATCTTATAACAATACTTGATAAAGATTACAGAATTCTTCGTGTCAATAAAGCAATGGCTGACAGGATGAATTGCAATCCTTTATCCTGTATAGGAAGAAAATGCTATCCTGATGTCCACGGTGCAGACAAGCCGCCTGAGATATGTCCTTTCTCCAGGCTTTTGACAGATGGGAAAGCACATTCTATGGAGATTGATGAACCCCTGCTGGGAGGGATCTTTGAAGTGACTGTCTCTCCTCTGTTTGATGATAAAGGCGAGGTGCAGGGCTGCGTTCACGTTGCACATGATGTAACTGAACGGAAGAAAATGGAGAAAGATATTTTAACAGCAAAGGAGCAGGCAGAGGCGGCAAACATTGCTAAAAGCCGTTTCCTTGCAAACATGAGCCATGAAATACGAACCCCAATGGCTGGAATAATGGGTGCTATTGAGATGCTGATAAAGAAAGATACTGACCCTCAGCGTCTCAATACACTTGACCTGATGATGTCATCTGCCAAATCTCTTTTAAATATAATAAATGATATACTTGATCTTTCTAAAATTGAGGCTGGAAAGGTGGAGCTTTTTAATGAAGATTTCAGACTTGACCGTGTTCTGAAGAAGGCGGTAAGTCTTTATGCAGTGATCGCAACTGAAAAAGGGTTAAAGCTCGGTCTTGAAAAAACCTCTGATGTTCCTGAGAATGTTCATGGAGATCCTCAAAAACTCGAGCAGATACTTAAAAATCTTCTCTACAATGCAATAAAATTCACCCCCTCAGGGTCTGTTCTGCTGAAGGTCTCAATTCAGGATTCTTCAGACGACAGATGCCGGATTCTTTTTGAGGTTAGAGACTCCGGCATCGGAATTCCCTCTGATGTCATGCCGAGACTTTTTAAAAGTTTCTCCCAGGCAGATTCATCCTACAAAAAAAGGTTTGGGGGAACCGGGCTTGGCCTTGCCATATCAAAAAACCTGGTTGAAATAATGGGCGGAAAGATTTGGGCTGAAAGTCTTGAGGGCAAGGGAAGTTCATTTTATTTTACGGTTCCTTTTACAAAAGCAGTCACAGCACCGACTGAGCCAGGAGATGAATCAGTAAGCAAAGAAGAGGGTATAAAGCCTTATAGTAAGGTATTAAACATACTTGTTGCAGAGGATGTTGATATAAACAAAGAGTATATATCATTTATTCTGAATGAAGCAGGACATCAGATAGTTATGGTTTCTAACGGGAAACAGGCTGTTGAGGCATACAATAAAGAACCTTTTGATTTAATACTTATGGATATTCAGATGCCTGAGATGGATGGTATGGAGGCTGCAAAACGTATAAGGGATATTGAACGGAAGGAAAACCGAGTTAAAACCCCCATAATTGCCCTTACAGCCTATGCCATGAAAGAGGAGAAGGAGAAAATCCTTGAATCGGGCATGGACGGTTATGTTACCAAACCAGTTGATTCAACTCTGCTCTCTTCTGAGATCAGCAGAGTTATGGCAGGTATAAAAGCATCTGTTAAACTTGATAAGAAAACAGGGGAAAAGATTTTTGAACAGCACAAGCCTGCTGTGGATAAAAATGTTGCTTCTAAACGATATGGGGGAAGGCTTGATCTATGGAAAAAACTTCTGAACAGATTTATTGAAAAAGATATAGCAGTATATAAAAAAGAGATAAGTCGTGTAATGGATCTTCAAAAATTTGATGAAATATATAATATGAGCCATAAGATAAAAGGCTCACTTGGTGTAATATGTGCTGAAAAAGCAATGAATACTGCACAGGACATAGAACTTGCCGCAAAGAACGAAGATATTGCGGAGTGCAGATTGAAATGGATTGAACTTCAGGATGAACTTGACCGTATAGTATTATATGAAGCGGGTTAGCAGCGTAGCTCATAGCTGGTAGCTCGTAGTAAAAATAGCTGTTAAGCTGATAAGTAAAGGCAAAAAAAAGAGAGAAGCGAAAAAGATCGTGGTCGTAGGCGTGATCGTTATCGAAATCGTAAAAGCAAATGCAATTTTAAATTTTTGATTATTTTCAATCCCCTCCCACCAGACTGTAGGTTGGGTTGAGCGGAGCGAAACCCAACAAAAAGGGTAAGAGCAGTTGTCAGCAAAAGCAGTTTCAAGTTGAATGCATAAAAGCATGAAAGCTGTTAAGCAAAAACATTAAAGTTGAAAAGTTTAGAAGTTGAGTAAAAACTTTCGTGGTCGTGATCGTAGGCGTTATCGTTATCCTTATCGAAATCGTAAAAGCAAATGCAATTTTAAATTTGATTATTTTTTTATCCCTCTCCCCTTAATCCCCTCTCACCAGGGGAGGGGAAATGGGGTTGCTGTGGGAGAGGGACAGGGTGAGGGGGATTAAAAGCGGTAGGTTTGGGTTGACCGGAGCGAAACCCAACAAATGCCTGAAAGGGAAAATATATTGAAAAAAATCATTGGTTTTATTGAACATTTATATGACAGGGCATATTATATTCTGGGTTATATCTTTTTGGATGTCAGTACCTCTTTTCTGAAACTGATCGGCTATAAAAACAGTCTGACACTGGGCAGATGGTTCGGAACAGCAGTCTATTACACCAGCCGAATGAAACTTAAGGTCTATCATAACCTTAACTTTGCCCTGAAAGATGAAATATCCTGGGACGAAAAACAGCATATTGCAAAGAGTGTGGTTGTTAATTTCTGGAAAAACTGGTTTGAGATATTTTTTGCAGGAGGAGGGGGAAGGGATGAGGTTCACAAAAATATTGAAATTGAAGGTAAAGAAAACCTCGATACAGCACTTGCCCTCGGCAAAGGAGTTATTGCAGTAAGCGCTCATATTGGGAGCTATCCCTTGATCGCTCCAAGGCTTGAAAGAGAAGGATATAACGTGACAATGGTTATCAGGGATTTTAAGACAAAAGCAGGCTCACAGCTTTACACAAAAAGCAGAAAGATGTTGGGGTTGAATTCAGTTTTATACACCAAACCGGAGATGCATCTTTTTAAAAGATCGTTGAAAGTACTTAAGGATAACAGGATTATATGCATAATTGCAGATGAAAACAAGAGACATGGAGGGGTGTTTGTCGATTTCTTCGGTCATCCTGCTTCGACTGCTCCCGGTCCCGCGGTCCTTGCTCTTAGAACAGGCGCAGTAATGCTCCCTGTTTTTATTATGAGGAATAATGATGACACGCAGAAAATAATAGTTGGAAAAGAGATTCATTATTGTCTGACAGGCGATTCGGAGCAAGATATTGCAGAGATCACGGCAAAATATACAATTGCTATAGAAAACTTTGTAAGACAGAACTTAAGACAATGGCTCTGGACAAACTGGCGCTGGAGAACCCAGCCCTGGGGCAAACTGTCAACTGCAAAAATCAGGAAAAAGTTCAGGTTCGAGCCGGTAAAAAATTTATTGAGAAGAATGAGAAAATAGCGAGTTAGCTGGTAGCTCATAGCTCGTAGAAAAAAGCTGTTGGCTGATAAGCTGTTAAGCTAAGAGCAGCTATCAGGTGACAGCTCTCAGCTGTCAGCAAAAGCTGTAGGTTGGGTTGAGCGGAGCGAAACCCAACAAAAAGGGTAACTCCTGAAATCTGGAAAATACGCATTTACTGAAAGTTGAGACCTGACTGCTGTTACCTGCTTTTTAAACTGATAACCAAAGACACAAAAAGGTAAGAGCAGTTGTCAGCGGTCAAATGCAATTTTAAATTTGATTATTTTGGATTACCCTCATCCCGGCCTTCTCCCGTCAAGGGAGAAGGTGAGGGGTTGCAGCGGCAGGTTGGGTTAATCGGACGAAACCATAAAAGCTGTTTTTTATTCGGTGCGCGCGGCGCATCCTACAACTGATTTAGCAACATAGCTCATAGCTTGTTTTAGGTTTTGCTACCAGCTACGAGCTGAATTGCTTTTACTTGTATCTTGAAACTTGTAGCTGTTTTATTCATTCTCGTAGTCGAAAAGGCAGTTTTTATTAAATAAAAGGAGAGTCTTACTGCATTTCTCTGCGTTTATCTTTTATGTTGTCCAATATACCGTTTATGAAGGATCCTGATTTTTCAGTCCCAAATTTTTTTGCAAGCTCTATTGCCTCATTTATTGTTGCTTTTACAGGAATATCATTTAAAAACATAATTTCAAAAATTGCTTCCCTTAGAATGCCTCTGTCAATGGGTGTTATGCGCTTAAGCGACCAGTTCCTGGCTGATTTTATAATTGTGTTGTCAATCTTCTCCTTGTTTTGCATAACCCCTTTGACAAGAAATTCCGTGAATTCTCTTATTTCAACAGGAGGAGAGTCGAGTGTTTCAAAGAAGAGCTCAATGGCAGAATCAACATCCGATGGGTTCATATCAAGCTGGTAGAGAAGCTGAATTGCAGATTCTCTTGATTTCCGTCTGCTTCCCAATATTTTTCCTTAGCGTAAAGCGTTTTGTTTTAATTATTCAGACAACTGTTTGATAATGTTTACCATTTCAATGGCGGAAACAGCACAGTCCCAGCCCTTGTTTCCAGATTTTGTGCCTGCTCTTTCTATTGCCTGTTCAATACTGTCAGTTGTAAGGACACCAAGTGTTACGGGTATTCCTGTTTCAAGGCTGACAGTTGCAATGCCTTTTGTTACCTCTGCTGCGACATATTCAAAGTGTGGTGTAGCGCCTCTTATTACAGCGCCAAGGCAAATCACAGAATCATATTTTTTGGAAGAAGCAATGGTTTTTGCCATAAGAGGTATTTCAAAAGCCCCGGGTACCTTTATTATATCGATTGACTCCTCATCTGCTCCGTGTCTGATCAATGCATCCACGGCACCGTCTTTTAATTTGGAACCGATGAAGTCATTGAACCTGCTTACTATTATTGCAAATCTGCAGCCCTTTGCATCCAGTTTCCCTTCAACTGTTTTTCCCATAACATGTATCCTTCCTCTTTTATAATTGATATATTATAAGCCTTGATCAAAAAAACAGCTGTTAGCTTGTAGCAAAACCATATAAGTTCAACAGCCTTTTGTCGGGTTTTACTTAGCTCAACCCAACCTACTGCTGATTTTTCAATTACGACCATGACAAAATACTAATTGCTTTTTTACTATGAACTACCAGCTGTCGGCAACCTATTCTTTTATATTTAATATATGCCCCATCTTTTCCTTTTTTGTGGAAAGATATTTTATGTTTTGAGGACCCGGCTCCATTTCAATTGGCAGTCTTTCAGTTACTTCAAGTCCATAGCCTTCAAGCCCGATAATCTTTTTTGGATTGTTTGTCAGGAGTTTTATTTTCTTTATCTCAAGGTCACGCAGTATCTGAGCTCCTATTCCGTAATCCCTCAAATCAGGAGCAAAGCCAAGGTCTTCGTTAGCCTCAACAGTGTCTCTGCCTTTGTCCTGAAGGGAATATGCTCTCATCTTATTCAAAAAACCTATCCCCCGTCCTTCCTGTCTCATATATACTATAACTCCTTTGCCTTCTTTATCAATCATTTTCATAGAGTTTTGAAGCTGTTGACCACAGTCACATCGTATAGAGCCGAGAGAATCACCTGTAAGGCATTCTGAATGAACCCTGACCATGACCGGTTCATCTTTTTCCCATGTGCCTTTCAACATCGCAATATGGTGATGAGCATCAACCACGTTTTCATATATGATCATGTCAAAAACACCACCATATATTGTCGGCAGTTTCGTTTCCACCATCCTTTTAACAAGGGATTCCTTTGCGAGTTTGTATTTGATAATATCTGCAATGGTTACTATTGTTATATTATGTTCGGCGGAGAACTTTTCCAGATCCGGCATTCTTGCCATTTCTCCGTTATCTTTCATTATCTCACATATTATGCCGGCCGGTTGCATACCTGCAATTTTACACAGATCAATAGAACCTTCTGTCTGTCCGGCGCGTCTAAGGACACCTCCCTCCATTGCTCGCAGAGGAAAAATATGTCCTGGTCTGCTCAGATCTTCTGGTTTTGCGTCACCGGCAATTGCGGTTAAAATGGTGTGAGATCTGTCTGCAGCGGAAATACCGGTGGTAACTCCTTGTTTTGCATCCACAGAAACAGTGAATGCCGTCTGGAAAGAGGAAGTGTTATCTTGAACCATCATGGGAAGATCGAGTTGTCTGCACTTCTCATCTGTAAGAGTGAGGCATATCAAGCCCCTTCCGTATTTTGCCATAAAATTTATAGCATCAGGTGTAACCTTTTCAGCCGCCATTGTAAGGTCGCCTTCATTTTCCCTGTCTTCATCATCACAGAGTATTACCATTTTTCCCTGTCTGATCTCTTCAATCGCCTTTTGAACTCTGTTTATAGGCATTTTTTTAACCTCTTTTTTTAATGATTTAAATAAAATTATATTTCTCAAGAAAATCTTTGGTTATCCCGGTTTTTATGTCCTGTTCTTGTGTTAAAAGTTTTTCAACATATTTGCCAATGATATCGTTTTCAATGTTGACTCTCTCCCCGGTTTTTTTTGTAATAAGATTTGTGGCATTTATTGTATGTGGTATTATCATTACCGAAAAGGCTGTTTTTGAGCAACTGTTTACAGTAAGGCTTATTCCGTCAATTGCAACTGAGCCTTTTTCAATTATATATTTAATTATATAGTCAGGAGCTGTAAAGTCAAATTGAGTAAAATCACCCTTGTCTGTTATTGAGAGAATCTTTCCTGTTCCGTCTATATGTCCTGTAACAAGATGTCCGCCAAGTCTGTCTGAGAGGCGCAGCGCCCTCTCAAGATTGACAATATCGCCCTGTCTTTTATGCACAAGTGTTGTCTTTTTCAAGGTTTCGGGCGAAACATCAGCTCTGATAGTTTTTTCACTGTATTCTGTAAGCGTAAGACATGCTCCGTCAACTGAGATGCTTTCACCAATTACAGGTTCTTCTAATTCAAAGGACGGTTTTATCTCAAGAACAATACCATTGTTTCGATTGTGTGTTTTTAATATTTTTCCGGTTCCTTCTATAAGACCTGTGAACATTATTAAAACCTTTAAATTAATTGTCAGGCATAGCAGGTATCAGCAGTCAGGTTTCAGCAAAGGCAGAAGAGCTGATAAGCTATTAAGCTGATAGCCGATACCTGAAACTGTTTTTTTGCTTAACAGCTCAATAGCCAACAGCTTTTATGCTTTTGCTTATAGCTGAAATCTGCTCTTACCTTTTTTGTTGGGTTTCGCTTGGCTCAACCCAACCTACAGTCTCAACTTTTCAACTTCATGATTTTGCTTAACAGCTTATCAGCCAACAGCTCTTATGCTTTTGCTCAATATCTTACCTGCCCTGTTAAATGCGAAGTAACCGAAGGTTATTTAACAGGTTGAACTGTTGCCTTATTATCTCTTTTTTATATACCCTTCCAGCATTAAATCCTGATCAATTCTTTTTGTTGATATGTTTTCCAACTGTATTGCTTCAGTTATAAATTTCCTGCCTTCTCCGCCGACCATGCCGGGAGCTTTTGCTCCGCCGATAATTTTTGGAGCATAAAAAATAATTACCTTATCCACAAGTTCTGCATCGAGTACTGAGCTGTTCAGCTCCGAGCCACCCTCTATCAGGATGCTTGAGATATTGCGTTTTGCAAGCATTTTTAAAAGATTTTTCAGATCAACCCTGTTTTTTTTAGCAGTTGTTTCAATTATTTCAGCCCCAAGGGCTGTAAGTTTCAGGGCTTTTTCAGTATTGCCGTTGCCCTTCAAGGTTGCAATCAAAGTCCCTTCTCCAAGCAGTCTGCTTTTTAAAGGAATTCTGAGATTTGAATCAACCACTATCCGAAGGGGCTGTTTCCCCCTGTATTTATGAAGTCTTACTGTCAGTTGGGGGTTATCTGCAATCACAGTGTCAACCCCAACCATAACAGCATCTGTTTCTGAGCGAAGCTTATGAGCAACCACCCTTGATCTTTCTCCTGATATCCATTTTGAATCCCGCAGGGTTGTTGCTGATTTACCGTCCAGTGTGAGGGCTGTTTTGAGAGTTACAAAAGGCATGTGCTCTGTTGTGAATTTTATAAATGCTTCATTGATTTTCCTGCACTCTTTTTCAAGTATGCCTGATGTTACTTCAATGCCTGCTTCCTGAAGTTTTTTTATTCCCATACCTGAAACTGAAGGGTTGGGATCTATTATTCCTATAAACACCCTTGTTATTCCGCTTTGAATAACTGCATCAGTGCACGGAGGAGTTTTACCGTAGTGGCAGCAAGGTTCCAGGTTTACATAGAGGTCTGCTCCCCTTGCTTTTTCTCCGGCGTTTTTTAATGCCTCTACCTCTGCATGCGGACCTCCAAAAAATCTGTGAAATCCTTTTCCGGCAACAGTGCCATCCTTTATAATAACAGAGCCAACCATGGGATTTGGACTCACCTTACCAGCTCCTTTTCCTGCCAGTAAAAGAGCCTGTTTCATGTATTTACTGTTTATATCAGCTTTGTCCATCAGTGCCTTGCTGCTGTTTTTCCTTAGCCTTTCTGAGTGTCTCAAACTCTTCCATAAAATCGCTTATATCTTTAAAGGAACGGTAAACTGAGGCAAAACGGACATATGCTACTTCGTCAAGTTCATGCAGTTCCTTCATAATCATCTCCCCAATATCTGAGCTTTTGATCTCTTTGGCGCTTGTTTCCAGAATATTTTTCTCGAGTTTGTCAACTATTGCAGAAAGAGTGTCCATGCTTATGTCCCTTTTCTGACATGCTTTTTTTAGCCCGTCGAGAATTTTTTTTCTGTCAAAAGGCTCTCTTCTTTTATCACCTATCTTGATTACAGAAGGAAGCGTGTCCTCTATTGTCTCATGTGTTGTAAATCGTTTCTGGCAGGTAAGACACTCCCTCCTTCTGCGAATAGTTCGGGCATCTTTGCTTATTCTCGAATCTATAACTTTATCATCAAAACCTTTACAGTACGGACATTTCATCTCTTTTCCTCCGTTTGGTATTGTTTAAGGATAATGCTGCTCTCATTTAAAAAGTTCTGAGTGAGTTCATCGGCGTATCCTTCCTCATAGACAACCTCTATTATACCTGCATTTATAAGCATTTTAAAGCAAATACTGCATGGAAGAGTAGTACAGAAAAGAGTTGCTCCATTTATGCTGATTCCGTGATATGCTGCCTGAATTATTGCATTCTGTTCAGCATGAAGACCTCTGCAGAGTTCATGTCTCTGTCCTGATGGTATGTTGTTTTTCTGTCTTATGCATCCTGTGTCCCTGCAATGGGCAAGTCCGCTTGGAGCCCCGTTATAGCCTGTTGAGAGAATTCTTTTATCCTTTACAAGAACAGCCCCTACATGCCTTCTTATACAGGTTGACCTTTTGGATATAAGATGTGCGATATCCATGAAGTATTGATTCCATTCAGGGCGATTGTGTGTGTCTGGCATGGTTTTACAGCAAGTAAAAGGGGTTAAATTAAATAGAAAACTAAAAAGTGCAGAAGATTTAAGAAGAAGCTGTATCTTTAAAATTGTTCTTTTCTATTCTCTCAATAATATCAATACGTTTCTGGTGTCTTCCTCCCTCAAAGGGTATTTCAAGCCATGTCTGTAAAATTTCTTCTGCTGTTTTTCCCTCCATTGAAGCATTGAGAACAAGAATGTTTGAATCATTATGTTTTCTGGTAAGGGCTGCCGCATTACTGTCATAACAAAGAGAGGCTCTTATGCCCTTAAACTTATTTGCAACAATTGACATGCCTATTCCTGTTCCGCAGATAAGTATTCCTCTTTCCGTTTCACCTGTTGATACAGAAAGGGCAACCAAAGCGCCAATATCAGGATAGTCAGCGGGTTCGGATGAAGAAGAGGTGCCTTTATCAAAAACACGGATTGTTTTAGCTTCCAGAAAAAGTTTCAGAGTCTCTTTAAGGCTATAGCCTCTGTGATCAGCTCCAACTGAGATATTTTTAACCATAAGAAATGCTTTCTAAAATTTTTTAAATATCAATGTTGCATTTGTTCCCCCAAAGCCGAATGAGTTGCTCATAACTGTCTTAATAGGGACTTCTCTTGCTGTGTTTGGAACATAATCAAGGTCACACTCAGGATCAGGTGTTTCATAGTTTATGGTTGGGGGAAGGATTCCGTGTTTAAGCGACATTATGCTGAATATGGCTTCAACACCACCGGCTGCACCGAGAAGATGTCCTGTCATTGATTTGGTTGAACTGACCATAAGGTTTTTTGACTGTTCTTGAAAAACTATCTTCATTGCCCTTGATTCTGACATGTCATTAAGGGGTGTCGAAGTTCCGTGGGCGTTTATATAATCAATATCCTCAGGATTAAGTTCAGCACTTTTCAGCGCAAGGCCCATGCATTTTGAAGCTCCCTCACCATTGGGAGAAGGGGCTGTGATGTGGTAGGCATCTGCATTGCAGCCAAAACCTATTATTTCGGCATAAATATTAGCACCCCTCTTTTTTGCCGAGTCCATATCTTCAAGAACAATAATTCCGGCACCCTCTGCTATTACAAAACCGTCCCTGTCATTTTCAAAAGGTCTGCTTGCACGCTTGGGCTCATCATTTCTGGTTGATAGGGCTTTCATTGAACAAAACCCCCCCACTGCCAATGGTGTAATTGTTGATTCTACACCCCCGGCTATCATGGCATCAGCATCACCCCTTTGAATTATTCTATAAGCTTCACCGATTGAATGATTGCCGGTTGCGCATGCTGTGACAATGCTTGTGTTTGGACCTTTGCATCCGAAATGCATTGAAATATGACCAGGTGCAAGGTTTACAATCAGCATTGGAACAAAGAACGGGGATATTTTTTTAGGTCCGTGTTCAAGATACAGGGAGTGATATTTTTCTATAGTTGCAAGACCTCCAAGACCGGAACCGACGAGAACACCAACCCTTTCCGAGTTTGAATCATCTATTACGAGTCCCGAATCCTTGACCGCCATTTTTCCTGCTGCAAGAGAATAATGAAGAAAAATATCCATTTTTTTTATCTCTTTTTTGTCAATGTAATCTTCGGGATTGAAGTTTTTCACTTCTCCGGCGATTCTTGATGCAAATCCAGTGGTGTCAAACTTGGTGATATAGTCGATTCCTGAAACTCCATCGCATACATTTTTCCAGTTCTCATCAAGCCCTATGCCTATTGGAGATACAATGCCAAGACCTGTTATTACAACTCTTCTTCTGTTCACCTGATTTCTCTCCCCTTTTTATATGTTTTGTTTTCAGGGAATGTTCTGAATTTTAAATTTATTTTCAGTTCTGATTGGCTTTGATATAATCTATTACATCTTTTACAGTCTGAAGTTTTTCAGCATCTTCATCAGGGATTTCCTTGTTGAACTTTTCTTCCATAACCATGATAAGTTCAACCAGATCAAGTGAATCAGCTCCAAGGTCATCAACAAAAGAAGCCTCTGGAACTACCTCTGACTCGCTTACTGAAAGTTGTTCAACTATAATCTCTTTTACCATTTCTTCTACAGATTTTTCTGACATTTTAAAATTCCTCCTGAAAAAATTGTTATTTGTTAATATGTTTCATTATTTGAATTGAAAATTATGTTCCTGTATTTTTTTCTGTAAACTGCAATTAAAACAGAGAGTTTTTTACAATCATAAAATTATTGAGCACCCTACATATAAAGCCCGCCGTTTACATGAAGCACCTGGCCTGTAATATATTTTGAAAGGTCGCTTGCAAGAAAACATACAGCATGGGCTACATCCTCAGGCAGTCCAAGTTCTTTTGCAGGAATAACAGATACCATTGCCTCTCTTTCCTTGTCAGGTATTGCATCTGTCATGGCTGTTTTAATAAAACCTGGAGCAACGGCATTTACAGTAATACCGCAATGGGCATATTCCCGTGCAACAGCCTTTGTAAAACCAATGACCGCTGCTTTGGAGGCGGAGTAATTTGCCTGACCAGCATTGCCCATAGCGCCTGTGACTGATGAGATGTTTACAACCCTTCCATATTTCTGTTTGAACATGGGGCGTATAACAGCTTTAGTGCAGTTGAAGGTTCCTTTCAGATTTACCTGCATTACCTGATCCCATTGTTCTTCTTTCATTCTTAAAAGAACAGTGTCTCTTGTAATACCGGCATTGTTAACAAGTATGTCGATTTTTTCAAATTCTGCCAACGTTTTTTTTACCATCTCATCTGTTTCAGAAGAAAGGCAAACATCGGCTTTGATTCCAAGCGCATTTCTTCCCTTTTTTTCAATCTCCCCAATAACATTTTTGAGACCCTCTATGGAAATGTCACACACTGCCACATCAGCGCCCTGTTCAGCAAGAAAACAGGCAATGGTATAACCTATGCCTTGAGCAGCTCCTGTTACAATTGCTGTTTTACCGTGGAGATTCATAAACTTTCCTTTTATAATATTTATATTTATTCTGCAATTTTTTTTATCTGGGCAGAGGTTTCAATATTATCTATTTGAGCTTTTCTGTTCAGTTTTTTCAAAAGACCGGATAAAACCCTTCCGGGTCCAAGTTCAAGAAACCTCTCAACACCGTTATCCAGCATAAGCTGCATTGATTCCTGCCACCTGACAGGATTGTAAACCTGTTTTGTTAAAATTTCTTTAACTCTGTCTGTTGAAGGATAATAATCAGCCTCAAAGTTTGATATTACAGGAATATTAAGGGGGGCGACATTAACAGGTTCAAGCGCTTCGGAGAGTCTTTCCGCTGCGGGTTTCATCAAAGAGCTGTGGAAAGGAGCGCTTACGGCAAGTGTGACGGCATTTTTAGCCCCTATTTCAATGGCTTTCTGAGAAGCCCTTTGTACGGCTTCTGTGTGTCCTGAGATGACAATCTGCCCGGGGCAGTTGAAATTTGCAGGGCTCACAACCTGTCCACGGCTGCTTTCAGTGCATATGGTTTCTACTGTTTCAGGCTCGAGACCGAGAATGGCTGCCATGGAACCCACCCCAACAGGAACTGCTTCCTGCATGAATCTGCCCCTGAGTCTCACGGTTCTCACTGCATCAGCAAAGGACAAAACACCTGATGTCACAAGGGCACTGTATTCACCAAGACTGTGTCCTGCTGTAACGGAAGGTTTTATCTCTGTTTCATTAGCAAGAACTCTCATAACGGCAATGCTTATGGTCAGTATGGCAGGCTGAGTGTTTTCAGTCAGTTTGAGATCAGTTTCAGGACCTTCAAAGCAGAGTTTTGAAAGATGAAGGTTCAGTGAGTCGTCTGCTTCAGCAAATGTTTCTGCAGCTATTTTAAAATTTGATTTCAGGTCCAGTCCCATGCCAACCTGCTGGGAACCCTGTCCCGGAAATAAGAAAGCCCATTTTGTCATGAATATTTTTACCCTGATAAGAAGTTAATAAATAAAAAACTATAGGCTATAGGAAAAAACTTAAGGTTTTGAGATTTAAGCCTTTTTACAGTTTTCTGTTTCTGCTTGACATCTCCGCTAAATAACCCCTGCTTTGCATTTAACAGGCAAACCATAGCCCTGTTAGCTGTATTAATCTAATCAATTTTTTTTGCTGCACATTCTTTAATAAGGAACTGTCCTATAACACTTCTCTGAATCTGGTTTGTTCCTTCATATATTTGAAGTATTTTGGCGTCTCTCATCATCTTTTCAGCAGGATACTCCTTCATGTAACCGTATCCCCCGAATATCTGAACGACATCCACCGTAACCTTCATACATACATCTGTTGAGAGAAGTTTTGCCATAGATGAATATTTTGACATATCCTTTGCTCCAGAGTCGCAGTATCTTGATGCTTCATATGTAAGTGCTCTGCATGCCTCAATCTGTGTTGCCATATCAGCAAGCATGTGCTGAACAGCCTGATGAGATATAATGGATTTGCCGAAAGTTTTTCTTTCATGCGCATATTTTACCGCTTCATTTAAAGCACCTTGAGCAAGTCCTACTGCCTGAGCCGCAATACCTGTTCTGGTCTGGTCAAATGTCTTCATGGCAACCATGAATCCCATGCCTTCTCTTCCAAGAAGGTTCTCTTTGGGGATTTTACACTCTTCAAAAATCAGTTCCCTCGTGGCTGATGCCCTGATGCCCAGTTTGTTCTCTTTCTTTCCGAACTCAAAACCAGGAGTTCCTTTCTCAACAACAAAAGCGCTTGCTCCGCGAGGACCCTTAGTCTTGTCTGTTTTTGCAATAACTGAATATGTTTCAGCCTCTCCTCCGTTTGTGATCCACTGTTTGGTTCCATCAAGGATATAAGAGTCGTTCTCCTTTTTTGCTGATGTTCTTATTGCTGCTGCATCGCTTCCAGCGCCTGATTCTGTGATGCCGAAAGCAGCAAGTTTTTTCCCTGCCGCAATGTCAGGAAGATATTTCTTTTTCTGCTCTTCATTTCCAAACAGTAGTATCGGATATGCGCCAAGTCCGCTTGCTGCAAAGCTCACAGACACCCCGATACAGTATTTGCTGAGCTCTTCAACGACAAGACAGTTATCAAAATTGCCAAAGCCAAGCCCTCCGTATTCTTCTGGAATATATATGCCAAAAAGCCCTGCATCAGCTATAACTTTAAGTATGTCCCATGGAAACTCGCCTGTTTCATCAAGATGAGATCTGACAGGCAGGATCTTTTCTTTACCGATTTTCCTTGCAAGTTCAATCATCTGTAATTGTGTTTCATTTAAGTTGTAGTCTAACATAAAAATCACTCCATTTTGTTTGTTTTTACCAACGTATAAGAGCTGAACCCCATGTAAATCCTGCTCCAAAAGCATCCAGCAGTATTAAATCATCATCTTTTATAGCATTCAGGCGGTTTGCCTCGTCAAGTGCTATAGGTACAGAGCCTGCTGAGGTGTTTCCGTATTTCTGGATATTCTTAAAAACTTTTTCAGGCCCGAGATTCAGCCTTTTTGCTATCGCATCAATTATTCTCTCATTTGCCTGATGGGATATGAGCATGTCAATATCTTCGCCCGTAATTTTGTTATGCACAAGCGCGGTGCATGCTGCCTCTTCAAGGGATTTTACTGCAATTTTAAAAACTTTATTCCCATCCATTTTCAGGTAGTGATCCCTGCTGTTGATTGTTTCATGAGAAGATGGTTTAAACGACCCTCCTGCAGGCATGTAAAGCAGGTTGCCGAAAGCTCCATCTGAATAGAGATGGGTAGAGAGGATTCCACGGTTGCCATTATCCCGGGTAAGAACCACAGCACCAGCTCCATCGCCAAAAAGTATACATGTACCCCTGTCCTGATAATCAGTTATTTTTGATAATGTGTCGCATCCAACTACAAGTACATTTCTGCATTTGTCTGTTTTTATAAAACATTCTGCAATGCTTAAACTGTATATAAATCCCGTACAACCTGCCGAAACATCAAATGCAAAAGCATTTTTAGCATTTAGCCTGTGCTGTAGAACACAGGAAGTAGACGGGGTTATCATGTCTGAGGTTACTGTACCTATAATAATCAAGTCAAGCTGCTCGGCAGAAACTCCTGCCATCGCAAGAGCTTTTACTGCGGCTTCAAAGGAAAAAGTTGAACAGCTCTCGCCGTCGGAGCAAATATGGCGTTCTTTTATGCCGGACCTTGTGGTTATCCACTCGTCTGTTGTATCCACCATTATTTCAAGGTCTTTGTTTGAAAGTACCTTTTCAGGTACACTTGACCCCGTGCCGATTATTCTTGCTCTGTGCATTGATGTTTATATTCCTGCGCTAATGCTTGAATTATTCTGTTTCGGTTAAGCTCCAACAGAAACAACTTCCCTGTTTTTGTAAAAGCCGCATTTTGGGCATGCATAGTGGGGTCTTTTCGGTTCCCTGCATTTTGGGCATGTATCCAGACAGACTGTTTTCAGTCTGTCGTGAGACCGTCTGTTGCCTCTTCGTGAACTTGATATTTTCTTTTTTGGTAATGCCATTTTAAATTAGTCCTTATCTGTTTTTTAGTTTTTCCAGTTTACTGAAAGGAGAGTTCTTGCTGAAAGTTTTTTCAGAGCAGACACATCTGCTTTCATTAAGGTTTGTTCCGCAAATGTGACAAAGTCCCCTGCAGTCTTCCCTGCAATGGGCGTAATCCGGCAGATTGAGTCTTATTTGTTCAACAATATATTCTCTTAAATCTATATGATATCCGTTATAATATGATTTTTCTATCCCTTCTTCCTCTACCTTCTTGTTAAGGGAAGCAACGGTATCCTTACCCGGAGACAGGATATAACCAAACTTAAAATCCATATTCCAGATAAAATTATTTAAACATCTATCACAGGTTAATTCAACTGTCCCGTTGGCGCTGCCTTTAAAAACAATATCCTTTGAGGGCATTAAAGAAAAAGAAAATCTAAGCTTTAAAGGCTTAATAAACAAGTTAAAAGCTGTCTCTTCAATTAGAAGATTATTGACAGAATCCCGACTCCATTCTGTTTCAACAATATATTGGTCATGAATATCGCTAACATTTACAATGAATCTTTCCATTTGAACTGAGCAAATTAACTTATTTATATATTAATATAAACAAAAAAAGTCAATAACAATTTTTAGATATATAAAATTAGCTTTTAAAACCCCCGACAGGGCGGGGTTTTAAAAGCTTTATATAACAGTTTCAGTATTTCAGGTTTGTTTCAAAAAAGAACTTTATGTTTGTAACAATACTTAAGTTAAAACTCAAGAACCTCCTTGCTTTTCGCAGCAAAGTCAACAAGGGTAATTTTCTTCGGGATTATTCTTATAAGTGTGTAGAGTGGGTCCGATGGACCTTCTTTCCAGAATACAGTCCATTTTTCTTTCCATTTTTCTTTTTTTATCTTTTCATCGGTTATGATTTCCGCAGTGCCCTGAACTGAAATGCTGCTGTGGTCTGAAGGTCTGTATAGAAATATGCTTGTATGGTTATTGTTGCGGATCTCACGGACTTTGTCTGATTTTGCGCCGGTGGCAAAGAAGAAAGCCATGTTATCATCTACAGGAACATTCTCCATCATCCTTCCCTTAGGGTAGCCTGATTCAGCAATTGTAATCAGGTTTGAATATTCATAAGTTTTTGTGAATTCTAAAATCTTTTTTTTAAGTTCTTCATCTGCCATGCCATTCTCCTTTCATTAATGAAATTTTAACAAAAAATCCAAATCTAAATAAATATAACATATATTTAGAATAAAATTAAGAAAAAAATGTTTAAACCTTTTGAACCATGAAAAAAGTTTTTCCTGAAAACAGTAACCCTTCGGTTTGAATTTAAAACAGCAGATAGAGGAAACACAAAAAAACTGAAATAAAAAAATAGCTGTAAAAAACCGCTGAAACCATTGATGATAAACCGGTAAAAAGTCTAAAAAGCTCCCTCTCCCTGAAAAGAGCTGCTGAGCTAATAAGCTGTTTGCTGATAAGAGGGAAAAAGATTTTGCTTAATAGCTCAATAGCCAACAGCTTAACAGCTAAAACCGGGTTGGGGTGAGGGTGATATAAAAGCAATTACAATATGTTACAAATATCGTTCCCGCAACCACTTTTAGTAATTTCAGAAAAAATCGATTTTTTACCGACCCATCATTGATAATAAGAGCTGTTTTTTTTATGCCTGAAAATATTTTGCCGCTGAATACAAAAAAATATTTTCCAGGTTGTTAAATGAGTTTATCTGTTTTTAAATACAGTTTCAACGTTTGCCTTGACTATATTGCAAAGTTAAGTTATCTTGCAATATTTAGCATGTTATTTGTAAAGGAAGCAATGGGGAATTTCTTTTGCTGCAGGTTTCGAGCAAATATTTTTATATTTTATTGTTTTATATTTTATTGATAGAAAGATTATGAAAGAGACTAACAGAGATTTTATTAAACACAGGCTTGAAAAAGCCCGGGAACTTAAAGAGGCAGGAATAAATCCTTATTCAAATGATTTTAATGTTTTGCATACTTCAAAGCAGATTAAGGAAAAATATGCTGAAAAAGATAAAGAATACGTTGAGGCAGCGGAAGAGAGTTTTTCTGTTGCAGGCAGGGTAATGTCAATAAGGGATTTTGGCAAATCTTCTTTTTTCAGTATAAAAGACAGAACAGGTCAGATACAGGGATATATTCAGAAAAACATTATAGGCAGTGATAAGTATGAAATATTTAAGAAAGTTGATATTGGAGATTTTATAGGCATAAAGGGAAGGCTGTTTTTAACCCGTTCCGGAGAACTTACAATACAGGTAAAAAGCTTTCATTTCCTCACAAAATCAATCCTTCCGCTTCCTGAAAAATGGCATGGACTTCAGGATGTTGAGCTGCGTTACAGGCAGAGATATGTTGATCTTATAGTCAATGACAAAGTAAAGGAGATTTTTATAACCAGGGCAAAGATAGTTTCAATGTTGCGAAAGTTTCTGACAGAACATGACTTTTTAGAGGTTGAAACACCTATGATGCAGCAGATTGCAGGCGGTGCTGCTGCTCAGCCTTTTAAGACACACCATAATGCCCTGAACGTTGACCTTTATCTCAGGATTGCCCCGGAGCTTTATCTCAAAAGACTTCTTGTCGGCGGACTTGAGAGGGTGTTTGAGATAAACAGAAATTTTCGCAATGAAGGAATCTCAACCCAGCATAATCCGGAGTTTACAATGCTTGAGTTTTATCAGGCATATGCTACTTTTGATGATTTAATTAAGCTCACAGAGGAGATGTTCTCAGGTATATGCAGAAGGCTCTTTGACGGATTCAAATTCACCTACCAGGACAAGACAATTGATATGTCGCCTCCATGGAAAAGCATGACAATGAGAGAATGTGTTTCGGAATATGGCTCAATTGCTTATGAGGAACTTGGCGATTATGAATCAGTGAGTGCTCACGCAAAAAGGCTTGGAATTGATTTAATGGGTATAGATACAGCAGGGGAGGCATTAACCGCTGTTTTTGAGGAGGTTTGTGAAAAGAACCTCATTCAACCCACTTTTATAACTCACTATCCTGTTGAAGTCTCTCCACTTGCAAGGAAAAACGAAAAAGATCAACGGGTTACGGACAGGTTTGAGCTATATATTGCCGGAATGGAGGTAGCAAATGCTTTTTCCGAACTTAATGATCCTGTGGATCAGAGGGCACGGCTTGAGGAACAAGCTAAAACAAAAGAAAAAAAAGAAGGTAAAAAAGGGGTTGTTGACGAGGATTTCTTAAGAGCCCTTGAATGCGGGATGCCGCCTGCTGCAGGGGAAGGAATAGGGGTTGACCGGCTTGTAATGCTTCTGACGGATTCATGTTCAATCCGTGATGTTATTCTTTTTCCTCAACTGAAACCCCAGAGGTCTCTTGATTGATGAAAATGCCATACGAAATTTTTATTGCATTGAGGTATCTCAGGGCAAAAAGAAGGCAGACCCTTATTTCAGCAATAACCTTCATCTCTATTATCGGTGTTGCCATAGGAGTCATGGCTCTGATACTTGTGCTTGGTGTCATGACAGGATTTACCGATGATCTCAGAGAAAAAATACTGGGCAGTCATTCCCATATTGTGATTACAGGATATGGGTCAGGTATAAGTGAGTATAGAGAAATAATGGAAAGTCTTGAGAGTGTAGGAGATATTACTGCTTCAACCCCTGTTTTGCTGAGTCAGGTTATGATTTCGGGAGGAAGCGGTGTAACAGGGGTTTTGCTGCACGGCATAGATACAGCAAGCGCTGCAAAGGTTTTCAATTTAGAGGATACAATTGTTAAGGGAGATATAAAAAAACTTGACACTGCTTTTCATGAAGGGACAGGTTCCACAGGAATAATTATCGGGGTTGAGATGGCAGGCATGCTTGGTGTTGATGTGGGCAGTGTTGTGAGGATAATATCTCCATCAGGGCTTCTGTCGCCTGCGGGCATGATGCCCAGGTGGAAAAGATTTATTGTGGAAGGTATCTTTGAGTCAGGCATGTATGAATATGATACCGGTTTTGCATATATATCCCTTTTCGACGCCCAGAGGTTCCTTAGGATGCCGGATGAAGTAACTTTGGTTGCGGTTAAGACGGCAGATATTCACAGAACAGATTCTGTTGTAAACAGGATAAAAGAGGAATTTGGCGATTTCTATAGTGTGCGGGACTGGAAAGAGATGCATAAAAATCTATATTATGCATTAAAGCTTGAAAAAACCGCCATGTTTGTTATTCTTGTTCTAATTATAATTGTTGCCGCATTCAGTATAGTGGCAACACTTATAATGATGGTTCACGACAAAAACAGAGAAATAGCCGTTCTCAAGTCAATGGGTGCAAGATCAGGATCGATAATGAAAATTTTTATGTTTCAGGGACTTGTTATTGGCGTTGTCGGAACAGTTATCGGGCTTGTCGCCGGTTACTTTCTTGCTTTTCTTCAGAATAATTTTCAGATTGTTTCTCTGTCAAAAGACGTGTATTATATAGCTTCCTTAACGGTGAAGACAAGTTTTGCTGATACATTCTGGGTTGTTTTCTGTGCAATTCTTATAAGTTTTATGGCCACACTGTATCCATCCAGACAGGCTGCGGCTCTTGATCCTGCGGAGGCGCTAAGATATGAATAATTCAGAAGCAGTAAATTCACAATACAGGCACCCGGTTCTAGAGGCTCTGTCGATAAACAAGACATTTATTAATAAAAGGGCAAGAACAGAGGTTCTTAAACAGATAAAACTGAAAATAGAAAAGGGTGAGGCGCTTGCAATAGTGGGTCCTTCAGGGGCGGGTAAAAGCACTCTTTTGCATATACTGGGCACTCTGGACAGACCCACATCAGGGACCATAGCTTTTTCAGGAGAGGATATAACAGGGTGGGACCAAAAAAAACTTGCTGAATTCAGGAATAAAAAAATTGGCTTTGTTTTTCAGTTTCATCATCTTCTGCCCGAATTCAATGCCCTTGAAAACACTATGATGCCGGCACTTGTATCGGGTGTTGAACTGTCTGAGGCTGAAGCAGCAGCGTTCAGTATTTTGAAAAGGATGGGGCTTGAAAACAGGCTTAAACATAAATCAGGGGAGTTGTCAGGGGGTGAGCAGCAGCGGGTGGCTGTTGCCCGTTCTCTTATAATGTCACCAGAGGTTCTTTTTGCGGATGAACCAACAGGAAATCTGGATACAAATACCGGCATGGAGGTTTTTGACCTTCTGCTGGAGGTTAATGCAGAACTTGCTATTACACTTGTTCTTGTAACTCATAACAGGGAGTTTTCATCAAAACTGCCGCGTTGTATAACAATGGTTGACGGCAGTATTGTATAAGTTTGATCAGCAATTTGGATCGTGGCGTGCCCCATGTGTTTTGCAGGCTTAAAAAGGCTCTGCAAAATTTAATCCAGTTTAAAAAAATCAAAAAAGTTAAATATGGCAGGCAGGATAAATGGTGCACAGAAGAGCCGTTGTGGTGATCGACAGCTTAAAGACAGCGATCATCACTCAGGGAAAGAAAAAGAGCTGATAAGTAAAAATAGACTGTGGACTGAAGAAAAACCTTAAACCTTAAAAAGCAGAGGAATATGAAGAATCAAGAAAAAAGAGTTTTTAATCCTTTGAAAAAAGTTTTTTTCTGTTTTTGTTATTTTATTTTTATGTTTTGCCTCTCTTCCGGATTTTGTTTTGGAGATGAGGTCAAAAAAGTCGGGGTAATGCCTTTTACTATACATGCCAAACAGGACATGGAAGATATGTCTACCGCCGTTTCAGCCATGCTTTCCACACGACTTGAAAAAAAGGGTGAAATAACAACCGTTCGTGTTTCTCTAATTAAAGAGGTTATAGGCACTATTCAGGCAGATGTTATCGGTGAACAGGAAGGCAGGATGGCGGGCGAAATTCTCGGGGCAGATTTCATAATAACCGGAGAGTTAACCCAGATCGGAGAGTCAATAAGTATTGATGTTGCTGTGCTTGATATAAAAGAAGAAGAAAAACCTGTCCAGAGGCTTTTTGTAACCTCTGAAACAATTGGTGATCTTCCAGAGCGGCTGAGAGAGTTAGCTCACAGACTTAACTTTGTTGTTATGGATAAAATACCCGTAAAAAGCATAAGAGTAACAGGCAACAGGTTGATTGAAAGCGATGCGGTGCTCTATGCCATTGAAACAAAGCAGGGAGAGGCTTTTTCCCCGGAAGTTCTTCAGGAGGATCTTAGAAGAATTTATCAGATGGATTATTTCAAGGATATAAAGATTATAACAGAGAAGACCCCTGATGGGATGGAAATAACATTAGATGTTGAGGAAAAGCCTGTTGTGCGGGCAATTGAGATAAAAGGCAATAAAAAAGTGAAACTTTCTGACATTCAGAAAGAAGTAGAGACCAAAATAAGAACTATTCTTGACCTCAGTAAGGTATCCGAAGATGTTGAAAGGATAAAAAAACTTTACCGTGGAAAAGGCTATTATAATGCAAATGTATCATACAGTGTAAATACAATAGACCAGCATTCAGTGTCTGTGGATTTTTCCATCAGGGAGGGTGATACCGTCAAGGTAAAGTCCGTGACATTTTCAGGCAATGATTCCATATCCTCAAGGCGACTCAGAAAAGTTATGGAAACAAGGAAAAAGGGGCTTACTTCGTTTTTTACTTCCGCTGGTGTTTACAGAGACGAGGCTCTTGAAAATGATATAAACCGTTTGACATCATATTATTTCAGCCAGGGTTTTCTGCTTGCAACTGTTGCTACCCCGGAAGTGGATTTCAGGGAAGACGGTATTCATATTCATATTAATGTGGATGAAGGCGACAGGTTTGTTGTGGGGGAAATTGATTTTGAAGGGGATTTGATATATGAAGAGGAATTTCTTGCTTCAAAAATAAAGCTGGAGAAAGAAAAGATTTTCAGCGGAACCACACTGAGCGAGGATCTTGTGACGTTGAAAGCTCTTTATGCGGAAGAGGGTTTTGCCTATGCAGATATTACACCGCTTACAGATATAAACGAAGCTGAAAGGATGGTGAACATAAGGTTTGATATTGACAAAGCCGAGAAAATATATATAGAGACAATTAAAATAACAGGCAATACCCGAACAAGGGACAATGTTATACGAAGGGAAATGCGTCTTACAGAAGGGGCTTTGTACAACTCAGAAGAAATAAAGCGAAGTAAGCAGGAAATAAACAACCTTGGGTATTTTGAAAATGTGAATATAAACACCGAGCCCGGAACTTCCCCGGATCTTGTAAAGCTGAGTGTTGAGGTTGAAGAAAGGCCTACGGGATCATTCAGCATCGGGGCAGGTTACAGCTCTTATGACAGTGTCATAGGTATGTTCCAAATTTCCCAGAATAATCTTTTCGGTAAAGGACAGCAGTTAAGCCTTATGGCTCAACTTGGCAGTCGAACCACCTATTTTAATCTTTCTTATACAGAGCCATGGTTCAGGGATACACGAGTATCTTTAGGGTTTGATATTTTCAGGATAGAAAGAGAGTACTGGGATTTTGACAGAGACAGCAGCGGTTTTAATTTAAGAACAAGTTTTCCCATAGATCAGTATTTTGACTATACCCGTTTCCATGTTACATACAGATACGAAGACATTAAAATCAAGGTTTGGGACGAGGACATGTCTCTTGAAATAATGGATCAGCAGGGAAGTGCATCAACAAGCTCCATAACAAACAGTATAATCAAAGACTCAAGGGATGACAAATGGAATACCAGGTCGGGTGTATACAACTATTTTTCTTTTGAATTAGCAGGTCTTGGCGGTGATAACAAGTTTGTGGGGCTTACAGCGAGTATGTCAAGGTATTTTCCGCTTCCCTATGAAACTGCATTTATGATAGGCGGAACAATAGGTCAGCTTTTCGGTTATGGAGGCAAGGATGTTCCGATCTCCGAGAAGTATTTTCTTGGAGGCATAGACTCCTTAAGAGGATTTAAGACAAGAACAGTTGGACCAAGGGAGCAGCGTCCTCAGAGGATGAGGTATTTTTACCTTTTTGGAAGAGAATATAAATACAGACCTCCGGGAAAAAGAGATAAATGGGATGTTGTTGGAGGCGAGAAGGAGCTTTATTTTAATTTTGAGTATTTCTTCCCGGTGCTCAAGGAAGCTGGTGTACGGGGCTCTCTTTTCTTTGATACAGGTAATGCATATAGAACCAGCGAAACTTTTTTTACACGTATGAGGTATTCTACGGGTTTTGGAATACACTGGTATTCACCTTTTGGACCTCTTAAGGTTTATTGGGGTATCAACCTTAATCCTAAAAAAGATGAGGCTAACAGCAACTTTGAATTTTCAATGGGGGGAATGTTCTAGTTAGCAATTTAGCCGTCAGTTCACAGCAAAACCTGAAGCAAAAAAAGCAAATAAAACATATAACTTAATTAATTTGGAGGTATTGAAAGGATGAAAAAAGTTTTATTATTATCGTTTACGTTTTTCCTGGCCATTCTGTTTTCAGGTTCCCCCTGTTTTGCACAGCAGTACAAACTTGGTTTTGTCGATGTTCAGAAAGCTGTTATGGAAAGTCTGGCAGGAAAGGCCGCGCTTGAGAAATTCCAGAAAGAGGTTCAAAGAATGGAGGGCGAGATTATAAAGGAAAAGGAGGAGATTGAAAAACTTGGCGAGGTTCTGGAAAAACAGAGTATGATGCTTACAGATTCCGTGAGGAGGGAAAGGGAAAAGGACTACCTCAGACGACAGAGGGATTTTGAAAGAAGGGTGGAGGATTCCAGAACAGAGCTTCAGATTATGGAAGCAGAACTTACAAACAAACTGCTGGAGAAACTTGTTCCTATAATTCAACAGTATGGAAAAGATAATAAGTTCAGTATGATTTTTGAGAGAAGAGAAGGGTCTATGCTTTTTGGAGACAGCGCCCTTGATATGACAGACACTATTATTGATCTTTTTAATCAGAAACATAAAAACTAAGATAGCTTTGCCGCTGTTGCACAAAATTAGAAAAGCTTGAGGTTTAAAAAAAACAGCTGTAGAAGGGTAATAATTCTTTACCCTTGAGTTGATCAGCTCTTTTTGCGGCTTTTGCTTAAAAGCCGGCAGCTAAGTTGTTGTTTTAATTGCATGGTGAAAAAATGAAAAAAAAATTGCATGAAATTGCATCAGTTACCGGAGGCATTGTAGAAGGAGATGACTCACTGTTAATTGAAAGGGTGGCAGGTATTGTCGAGGCTGAAGTCGGTGATATTACATTTATTTCAAATCCCAAATATGTAAAATATCTTGATACGACAAAGGCATCTGCTGTAATATGTTCGCCTGAGATAAAACATGCATCAAAGACACTTCTCAAGGTTGACAAACCATACCTTGCTTTCGCAAAAACGGTAAGGTTTTTCAGCCCTCCGGCTTCTGAGCCGTGCAGGATTGATGAACGGGCGGTTATCGGAGCCGATGTTTCATTTGGCAGTGATGTAACTGTTTATCCCTTTGTCTATATTGGTGACGGAGCTGTAATAGGAGACAGGGTTACCATATATCCTAATTGTTTCATTGGTAAAAACAGTGTGCTTGGCGATGATGTCTTTATCCATCCGGGTGTTACAATAAGGGAAAACTGCAGGGTCGGAAACCGGGTTATTCTGCATTCAGGATCTGTTATCGGAAGTGACGGTTTTGGGTATGCAAAAGATGGAGCTGAATATTATAAGATTCCCCAGATTGGAGGGGTTAGGATTGATGATGATGTTGAGATAGGCGCCTGTAACGCAATTGACAGAGCAGCACTTGGCATGACATGGATAAAACGGGGAACCAAAACAGATAACCTTGTTCACATTGCTCACAATGTTGTTGTAGGAGAGGATTGTGCTCTTGTTGCCCAGGTTGGTATATCAGGGAGCACAACTCTGGGCAACAGGGTAACACTGGCAGGACAGGTTGGGACCATAGGTCATATTACAATAGGGGATGATGTTGTGGCAGGTCCCAAAACAGGCATTTCTGGCAGCATACCTTCAGGTGAAGTTGTTTTTGGTTACCCTCATATTTCACATAAAGAATGGCTTAAAAGCTCAAGAATCGTTCCAAGACTTCCTGAGATGAGAAACAAAATAAGAGAAATGGAGAACAGGGTTTCAGAGCTTGAGAATTATATTGACCAGTTAAGAGGGAGTAAAGATGATAACAATTAAAGAGATAATGCAGTATCTTCCCCACAGGTACCCTTTCCTTCTTGTCGACAGGGTTTTGGAGGTTGAAAAAGGTCAAAGGGTGGTAGGCATTAAAAATGTGACAATAAATGAGCCTTTTTTTCAGGGACATTTTCCGGGTGAGCCAATCATGCCCGGTGTTCTGATTGTTGAGGCAATGGCTCAATGCTGGGGCATCCTCGCCTTTTATTCCGGTAATGAAGATAATGCAAAAAATCTTGAGGTGCGTTTTCTTGGTATAGACAATTGCAGGTTCAGAAGACCGGTCGTGCCGGGGGACCAACTTCGCTTTGAGCTTGACAGCATTTCCCACAAGAGAGCTATCTGGAAGTTCAGAGGAAAGGCTTTTGTTGAAGGAAACCTTGTGGCTGAGGCTGAACTGATGGCAAGTATAGGAAAATAGTTTTAGGCTGGTGCTGTGCCGTTCTGCTATGCAAAAAAGGCAGTGTTCAGGAATCAGAAAATCCATCTTGCAGATAACAGATGATAAAACATATATAGAAAAAGAGGACAATGTCAGATACAAAAATTCATAAAACAGCAATTGTAGGCAGCGGTGCTGAAATATCTCCAGGAGTGGAGATTGGTGCTTATTCAATTATAGGTGATGAGGTAAGGATTGGGCAGGATACAGTAATAGCTCCCCATGTTGTTGTTAAAGGACCCTGTGTGATCGGAAACAGATGCAGGTTTTTCCAGTTTTCATCTATTGGGGAGATACCTCAGGATTTGAAATACCATGGGGAAAGATCAGAGCTGATTATAGGCAATGAGAATGTTTTCCGGGAGTTTGTTACTATAAACAGGGGAACAGAGGGCGGAGGTTGTAAGACCGTAATAGGAAATAATAATCTGTTGATGGCATATTCTCATGTTGCCCACGATTCTATTCTCGGCAACAATATTGTGCTTGCTAATTCAGCAAACCTTGCAGGCCATATAAGAATAGATGACAATGCAATTGTGGGCGGTCTTGTGGGGGTTCATCAGTTTGTCCATATCGGTTCATGCGCAATGATTGGAGGGGTTTCAGGAGTTTCAAAAGATGTTCCGCCTTATACCCTTGCGGCAGGACACAGGTGCAGACTTCGCGGCCTGAACCTTACAGGTCTTGAAAGACAGGGTTTTTCTGATGATGTTATCACCGAACTTAAACATGCATACAGGATACTTTTCCGTTCAGGGCTTAACCTTCAGAAGGCTTTGCAAAAGATTGAAGAGGAAAAACTGAATTCAAAGGAGGTAAAAGCCCTGTTTGAATTTGTTAAAAACTCAAAGAGAGGTGTTGCAAGGGAGTGAAAAAGACAGCCGCAGGGGTTATTGGAGTCGGATATTTAGGCAGATACCATGCTGATAAATATGCCGGTCTCCAGGAGGCACAGCTTGCAGGGGTTGTTGATATCGACCCGAAAAGGGCTGAAGAGGTTTCAAGGAAACATAATGTTGCCGCTTATACCGATTACAGAGAACTTTTTGGCAAGGTTGAAGCTGTAAGCGTAGCTGTTCCGACAGGACTTCACTATTTGGTTGTAAAGGATTTTTTACAGCAAGGCATAGATGTTCTTGTTGAAAAGCCAATCGCAGCTTCACTGGATGAAGCAGATGAACTTGTTGCGCTTGCTGAAAAAAACAGATGTGTTCTACAGGTAGGGCATCTTGAACGGTTTAACCCCGGTTTTATGCTTCTGGATGGAATATTAAAGTCCCCTCTGTTTATTGAGACCCATCGTCTTGCTCCCTTTAAAAACAGGGGTACGGATGTGGATGTTATTCTGGATATCATGATACATGACATTGACATTATCTTGAGTATTGTACCTTCTGATATTGTTTCAATTCATGCTGTGGGAGTACCTGTGCTGATGGCTGATACAAATGATATAGCAAATGCAAGGATAGAATTTGAAAATGGATGTGTTGCAAATATTACTGCGAGCAGAATATCTGTCAAGGAAATGCGAAAAACAAGAATTTTTCAGGAAGATGCCTATATTTCTATTGATTTTGCAGAACAGAAGTCGGAGGTGTTCAGGAAAGAAGAATCCTCTCACAACAGCAGTGACATGCCTTCAATAGCTTATGATTTAATTGAAGCTCCTAAGGCAGATCAGTTAAGGGAAGAAATTGCTTCTTTTATCATGTCTGTTAAACTGCGCAAACCCCCTGTGGTTGGGGGCAGGGATGGCAGGGATGCTCTTAAGGTTGCCTTTGAAATCGTTAGCCAGGTTGAAAGAAAAAAAAAGACTATGGATATTCTTTAAATTTCCTCCTGTGTCCTCCAAAAACTTAACCAATTTAAAAAAAAATATATGTCAAAGAAAATACTTCTTATTACCGGGGAGTCATCCGGAGATTTTCATGGTTCCCTTGTTTTCAGGGAAATAAAAACAATTGATCCTTCTGTATCTATTTATGGAATCGGGGGTGATGAACTTGAAAAAGCCGGTATGCAGTTATTGTATCATGCAAAAGATCTTTCCGTAGTAGGGGTTATTGAGGTTCTTTTCAAGGCAGGTCATATAATAAAGGCAATGAGAATAGTCAGGAAAGCAATCAGAGACAACCCCCCTGATATGGTTGTGCTTATTGACTACCCTGATTTCAACCTGCGTGTTGCTTCTTATGCCAAAAAGAGAGGAATACCTGTATTCTATTATATAAGCCCTCAGGTATGGGCATGGCGCAGAGGCAGAGCCAAAAAGATGGCAGCGATGATAGACACAATTGCTGTAATATTTCCGTTTGAGGCCGAATTTTTCAGGAGAGCCGGTATGGATGTTCATTTTGTGGGTCATCCGCTGCTTGATGTTGAGAGGGATATTAAACCAAGAGAAGAGCTGCTTGGTTTGTATCAGATAGATGCAAAAGCACCTGTCATCGGGCTTCTGCCCGGGAGCAGAAAATCAGAGGTTGACAGGCTTCTTGTGCCGATGCTGGATGCAGCAGCAATTATTAAGACGGAAAAACCATCAGCTCAGTTTGTTATTCCCCTTGCTTCCGGCATAGATGCCGGATATGTTGAAAAATGTATCAGAGAGCAGGACCTTCCCATTACTGTTGTGCCGGACAGTTTTTATAATATGCTAAGTATGTGTGATATGGCAGTTGTTGCATCCGGTACAGCAACACTTGAGACAGCCCTTATGCAAAAGCCCATGATAATTGTATATAAGGTATCTTTGCTGACCTATGTTATTGGAAGGCTGTTGATAAAGGTGCCGTTTATAGGTCTTGTAAATATTTTAGCAGGTAAAAAAATAGCACAGGAACTGCTTCAGTCTGAGGTTAATGGCAAAAGGATCGCATCTGAGGTTCTGAATATGCTCAATAACCCCGACATTATGGATGCAACAAAAAAGGAGCTTTCATTGACTAAAAGTTATTTAGGAGAAAAAGGGGCATCAAGACGAGTGGCTGAACTGGTTCTTAGAAACATTTATAGATAGGCATTAATGACAACGATAAAAAAAAACAGCATATTTTTCTCTGTACTGGATGCTGATATTATTAAAGAGAGCATATTGCTTTATAAGCGCCTTATCCCTCTCGTTATTCCGTACTGGAAAAAAATATTAACAGCATTTATATGCACCATTCCTCTTTCTGCATGTAGTGCCGGTATAGCTTACCTTATCAAACCTGCTCTTGATGAGGTATTCTTGAAAAAAGATATTACGATGCTCTACCTGATACCACTTGCAATAATTGTAATATATTTTCTGAGAGGTTTGTTTGAGTATATATACGGTTTTATGCTCGGTTCGGTTGGCAACCGTATTATTGCCAATATGAGAAACAAGGTTTACGGGCATATTCAGAATCTGTCAGTTGGTTTTTTTGCGCATACTCCTACAGGGTATCTGATGTCAAGGATTACCCATGATGTTAATATGATGCAGGGAGCCATTAATGAAGGTGTGCTCAATATTGCAAAGGAGACAGTGACTGCCATAGGGCTTGTAGTTGTGCTTTTTGTTCATGACCCAGTGCTTGCATGTGTTGCCCTTCTGATTATTCCATGGATGCTTGTTCCGATATGGAAATTTGGAAAAAAGAGCAGAAAACTCAGCACCCGAAAACAGGAAAAGACTGGGCAGATCGCCACCTTTCTTCATGAAACTATAAAGGGATATCGTATTGTAAAGGCTTTCTGTATGGAGGAATATGAGGCCGCCAGGTTTGCAATTGAGAATAAGAGGCTCTTAAGAATTGCTCTGAAAAGATTGAGGATAAGAGCAATGTCTCCTCCTATCATGGAAATGATAGGAGGGCTTGCAGCTTCAGCGGTTATTTTTTATGGAGGATATAATGTTATCACAGGGGTTTCGACCCCTGGAACATTCTTTTCATTTGTGGCGTCCCTTCTTCTGCTTTATGGTCCTGCAAAGGGCATAAGCAATGCATATCAGGACGTTCAGGAGGGACTTGCAGCCGCTAAGAGGGTTTTTGATATACTTGACACGGAAACAGAGGTTAAAGAACTTAAAGGCGCTGCCAGGCTTGCTTATGTCAAAGGAGAGGTGGAGTTCTCTGAAGTCTGTTTTTCCTACGGAGATATACCTGTTCTTTTTAATATAAACCTTAAAGTCAGCAGAGGGGAAGCTGTTGCAGTAGTAGGCATGACAGGTTCAGGAAAATCAACCCTTGTCAATCTGATACCAAGATTTTATGATGTTACTTCAGGTGTCCTGACCGTAGACGGGATTGACATAAAAAACGTGACCTTAAAATCCCTAAGGGAGCAGATATCATTTGTAAGCCAGCACCCATACCTTTTTAACGATACCGTTGAAAACAATATTGTCTATGGCAGGTATTCAGGAAAATATGAAAAACAAGAAGTCATTGATGCGGCAGAAGCTGCTCTTGCCCATGATTTTATACAGTCCCTGCCGGAAGGCTATAATACTGTCATTGGAGAACACGGTCAGAAGCTGTCCGGAGGTCAGAAACAGAGGATTGCTCTTGCGAGGGCTTTTCTCAAAAATGCCCCTATTGTCATATTTGATGAAGCAACCTCTTCTCTTGACAGTGAAGTAGAGGCAGAGATACAGACGTCCCTTGAAAGACTTGTTTCGGGCAGGACAACATTTATTATTTCGCACAGGCTTTCAACTGTCAGAAATGCCCACAGGATAATAGTTCTTTCCCATGGTGAAATTGTTGAACAGGGTTCCCATGACGTTCTTTTAAGCCTTGGAGGAGAATATTCAAGATTATACGCAACATACTTTGAAGATTTGGAAAAGAGTAACTTGTAGGTTTTTTACCTTGACCGTCCGGTTGCTGTTCTTTTTCTTTGTCTTTTAACAGTTATCTCCATTTGTTTTCGGGTTTCAAGTTCAGAAATAATATATTATAAGTTTTTCTATGAACAGAGAGGTTTCAGGTTAATGTATTTTATTTTCAACATACTTATTGTGATAATAACTGTTATTGCCTCTCCGGTGATATTACTGATTTTGATGTTTCGAAGAAAATACCGCAGCGGATTTTTTCAAAAATGCGGTTTTTATCCAGTCAGTGTTTTTCCTGCCGATTTAAGTTCCAGGCCTGTATGGGTTCATGCTGTTTCTGTTGGTGAGGTTATGGCATCTGTTCCATTTATAAAAGGGATACAACAGAAATATCCTGATCGTCCTGTGTTTGTTTCAACGGTGACTGAAACAGGTTTTCATACTGCAACGACCACCCTGAAAGGGGTGGACTCAATTTTCTATTTTCCTTTTGATTTTCCCTTTATTGTTAAAAGTGTGGTTTCAAAGATAAATCCAGGTGTTTTTATTTCTCTAGAAACCGAAATCTGGCCTAACCTTTTGCGGGAGCTTGGAAGAAGAGCCATACCTGCAATAATAGTGAGCGGAAGAATTTCTTCTGTTTCCTTTAGAAGGTATTATTTCTTCAGATGGTTTTTTAAAAGAGTGCTTGAGAATATAAACTTTTTCTGTATGCAGACCAATAATGATGCATTAAGAATAAAAAAAATGGGGGCATTGCCTCAAAGGGTTACTGTGACAGGGAATATAAAATTTGATCAGCAGATACCTGCCATTACTGAAGCGGAAAGGAACAAGCTTTATAATGATATTAATATCTCTTTAAAGCAAAAGGTTTTTATAGCAGGCAGCACTCACAGGGGGGAGGAAGAAACAGTTGCAGAGATTTACAAGATGCTCAAAGTTTTTTTCCCTGACCTGGTACTTATTATAGCCCCAAGACATCCTGAGAGATTTGCAGAGGTTGAGAATGTTCTGAGATACCAGGGTATTGATTTTGTCAAAAAGACAGAGTTTGCAGGTGGTAATACTGTTGCAAAGGTTGTCCTGCTTGACACCATCGGGGAGCTTTCCAAGTTTTACAGCATATCAACCATTGTGTTTATAGGGGGAAGCCTTGTGCCTGTTGGCGGGCATAATGTGCTGGAGCCTGCTGTGTTTGCCAAACCGGTAATATTTGGACCCTGCATGGGTAATTTTGAGGAGATATCCGGTATTCTGCTAAGCAACAGGGCAGCTTTCCAGGTTTCAGGCAGGCAGGATTTTTTTAAGACAGCAGAAATACTTTTGACTAATGAGAAACTAAGAGAAGAAACCGGAAGGAATGCTTTCAGGGTTATTACTGAAAACAGCGGAGCAATCAAAAAAAGCTTAGAAGTGCTGGATGGGGTTTTAAGAAAGCAGTGCAGTTCATAGCAAGTTTTGAAAGCAGAAATTCAGATATAATAAAAAACAAAACCTGTTTACCGTATGGGCAGTTACCTTCGCATGAGAAAACTAATTGAATATCTGATAAATATAAAAAAAACAGGTGTTGCCGTTGAACTGTTCCTGTTTCCCCTTACAGTATTATCCTTTTTGTTCAGGCTTATTGTCCACACAAGAGGGCTGCTTTACAGTTCAGGGGTTTTGAAAAGCTTCAGGCTTTCCTGTAAGGTTGTTGTCATTGGAAACATAACAACAGGTGGAACCGGCAAAACCCCTATGGTGATCTGCCTTGCAGATTTTCTTGTCAGACAGGGTGTAAAAACGGTTGTGCTTACAAGAGGATACGGAGGAGGCGGGAACTCTGGGATTGTTGTATTGTCTGATGGGAAAAATATTTTTGGGAGTGCTGAAGCAGTAGGTGATGAAGCTTATATGCTGGCTTCAAAGCTTAAAGGTGTTCCTGTTGTTTGTGCAAAAGACAGGGTAAGAGGCGGCTCTGCCGCCTTTGATATTTTTAAACCCGAGGTTATTATACTTGATGACGGATTTCAGCATTTGAGACTTCAAAGAGACCTTGATATTGTTCTTGTTAACTCTACGGATCCGTTTGGAAACGGGTTTATGCTTCCTCGCGGAAAACTCAGGGAACCTGTAAGCAGTCTGAAAAGAGCGGGTATAGTGGTTTTAACCAAAGCTAATATTTCTGATGGCAGGTTCAAAGCTGTTGCACAAGAGGTGAAAAAATATTGCGGCAATACGAAGGTGTTTGTTTCAGATCTGATAGCTTCGGGGTTAAGAGACGCCTCAAAAGGAGAAAGGATTAAAATTGATAAATTGGACGGAAAAAAAATATTTGCTTTCTGCAGTATAGGGGATCCTGAAAGTTTTTTTTCTGTTCTTGATAAAATCAATATTGTTGCTGTTGAGAGGATTGCCTATCCGGACCATTATATTTATAAAGATAATGATTATTCATATATTTGTCTTAGAGCCAGACAGGCAGACCTGATTGTAACAACCGAGAAAGATATTGCAAAAATCGATCTTAATATGATAGATAAAAAAGTGGTTGTTCTTGAAACAGAGGTTGTAATTGAAAAGAATGAGGATTTTATTTCTCTGTTCAGAGACAGAATTTTGACGGGAAAAAGATTATCAATCTAAAGGGATGAAGAGAAATGGGTGCTAAAATTAATTTAAAAACAGTTGGTTTATTGCTTATTATTTTTGTCTTAAATGTTCCGGCAGCCAGGGCTTTGGATAATTTACCTCTTTCAAAGAAGGGGCAGAAACAGTTTGGTTTTAATGTGGGCTATGGTTATTCCTTCAGTTCCAAAAATGATATACGCTTTGCAAACTTTTATCCCTATCTGGGTTATGTGATGACAGATCCTGTTGGCGGAAGCTGGTATAGGGGAACGTTGCAGGGAATTGTTGAGGGAGCTTTCAGCTTTGTTTTTAAAAATCAGAGAAGTTATTCTTCAGGGCTGAATTTTATTTTAAGGTATAACTTTCTTTCCTCTTCTGAGAAATGGAGACCTTATATTCAGGGAGTCGCCGGTTTTCTTCTTACAAACCTCAGAGCGAGAAGTTTTGGATCAAATTTCAACTTCTGCACAGGCGGAGCTGCAGGGTTGCAATATTTCTTAAATCCCTCCAATGCAGTATCGGTTGAGTGGAGGGCATTTCACATATCAAATGCCGATATCAAGAGGCAGAATGGCGGTTTGAACATGAATAACTTTTTTATGGGTTATTCGCGTCTTTTTTAAAACAGAACCTGTAATCAATTATAAAACTAAAATACCTGCAGGCATAAGGTGACAGAAAAATCAACTGCTCCGCAGTCAATATATAATGAATTAAACGAACAGCAGTTGAGGGTTGTTCAATCACCTGATGGACCTATACTTGTCATAGCAGGAGCAGGAAGCGGCAAGACCAGAACCCTTACATACAGGGTGGCGCATTTGATAAATTCAGGTGTAGCACCTTATAGAATACTTCTTCTTACCTTTACAAACAAGGCTGCAAAAGAGATGCTCGGGCGTGTTGAAATACTGGTCCCGGGTGAAGTGTATAAAATATGGGGGGGAACGTTCCATCATATTGCAAACAGAATCCTTAGAATACACTTCAATCATACTGGTTTTGGTTCCAACTATACAATACTTGATCAATCAGACTCAAAATCACTTTTAAATGAATGTTTAAAAGAGCTTGGATATAAAAAAACAGAAGGCTTTATGCCACAACCCGGTGTTCTTCTAAATCTTCTGAGTCTGTCTCGCAATATGCTTATTCCACTGCACAAAACAATAGAGCTCCGATTCCCGTATTTTAATAATATAGCAGGTGAAATTGAGGAGATTTCAAGGTATTACCAGAACAGAAAAAGGAAGGTTAATGCAATGGATTTCGACGATCTTCTTTGTGAATGGCTGTTTCTTATGCAGAACAACAGAGAGATCCGTGAATATTATTCCAACCGGTTTGAATATGTGCTTGTAGATGAATATCAGGATACAAACAGACTTCAGTCTGAAATAATTGATATGATAGCTTCACTGAAGCGAAATGTAATGGTTGTGGGTGATGATTCTCAGAGCATATACTCATTCAGGGGTGCTGATGTTAACAATATAATGGATTTTCCCGAGCGCTATTCTGATGCTAAGATATTCAGGCTTGAAAGAAACTATCGTTCTTCGCCTGAAATTCTGAATTTTGCCAACTTCGTTATTAAATCAAACAGAAGAGGGTTTGAGAAGACACTTGAACCTGTCAGAAAAACAGTTCGCCCCCCGGTGCTTGTTACAACAGAAGATGCCTATTCGCAGGCATCCTTTATTGCCAACAGCATTGAGAAGTATATTTTCAACCATCAAATATCCATGAATGAGATAGCTGTTCTCTACAGAGCACATTTCCACTCAATGGAACTTCAGACTGAACTTACCAGAAGAGGGGTACCCTTCGAGGTCAGATCCGGAATAAGGTTTTTTGAACAGGCTCATGTCAAGGATATTGTTTCATACATGAGATTAATAGCAAATCCATTAGATGAAACAGCATGTAAAAGGATTTTTCAGACGATGCCTGGCATTGGAGAAAAAACCTGTTCTAAGATATTTAAGGCAATTACCCTCTCAGATAACCCTGTTGAAACGTTGACACTTGAAGAAACCGGGAAATTATTCCCAAAGTCCTCAAAACCCTTTTACCAGAGTCTTAGAGCTGTTTTTGAGGAACTTGCACAAAAAGGTGCTGATATTATTCCGTCTGATGCAATAAAAATGTTTTATGAAAAAGCATATAAGGATATAATGTTTTTAAAATATTCAGATGCATACTCACGTCTTGAAGATATAGAGCATTTAATTGAATTTGCTTTTGACTTTGCCTCGGTAGGAGATTTTTTGAGCGAGTTTGCCCTTCTTACAAGCAGTGAAGTAGCTGCTTCCGAGAAAAATTACGAGGGTGAATCAGTAAAACTGACTACAATACACCAGGCAAAGGGGCTTGAATGGGCGGTCGTTTTTATAATATCTCTTGTTGACGGGAGGTTCCCGAACCCGAAAAACTATACAAACGATGAGGATGAAGAAGAGGAGAGAAGACTGTTCTATGTTGCTGCAACCCGTGCAAAGGAACATCTCTATCTTACAGCCCCTCTTTTAATGAAGGACCGGTCGGGTTTTACTCAACATTTGACACTGTCCAGGTTTGTACGCGAACTGCCCGAATTCTGTTATGAAGAGGTTGGCGGTTATGCCCAGCCTTATGATTTTTGAGGAACGCAGGTGGAAATGCAACACATAGGAAAACTGGTAAAATTCTTTCAGGATAAGGAGCTTGTAAGCGCCGTTGTTCTTGAAGAAAAGAATGGTAAACTGCATCTGCTGTGCGAAAACGGCAGAGAAAAAAACATGAGCAAAGGCAGAATCATTCATGAATACTCAAATGTTACAGATACCAGGGCTTCAAAGGATGATATCCTGAGCTTCATCAAATCACATGTTGAGCAGGAACTGGATTTGGTGAAGCAGGTTGATCCTGAAGAACTTTGGAATATGATTGATGATTATGGATGTGTCTATGATGTTTCTCTGCTGGCAGGGATTGTTTTCGGCACAGGGGCAGGTTCTGTCCATGAAGCCGCAGTTATCAGGGCATTAACCACTGACGGCTTGTATTTCAGGCTTCAGGGGACAAATTTTCTTGCAAACACCCCGGATGATGTAGAAAAAATAAGGCGTAAAAAAGAAGCGGAACTGCAAAAACAGAAAGATATTGAAGATGCTGTTCTCTGGATTACATCTGTAAAAGAAGGAAGAGAATACCTGGTACCTAAAAAGGATAACTATATTGAATATTTGAAACAGTACGTAATACATGGTGATGAATGCAAAGACCGCGTCACCGTCAGAGAAATTCTTAAAAGAACGGATATGAAATCTGATAAGGATTGTTTTGATTTGCTTGTGCAGCTGGGTGTCTGGGATGAGGATGAAAACTTTCTTCTTCAGCGTCATGGGATTTCTTATGTCTGGCCCGGAAGTGTTCTTCAGCAGGTTGACAGTATCATTCATTCAAAACCTGATTTTATGAAACGGGAGGACATGACAGGTATAAGTACATTTTCCGTCGATGATGCCCATACGCGCGATGTTGACGATGCAATAAGTTTTGAAATTGAAAATGAGACTATATCTGTTGGAATACATATAACTGATGTTGCCTCATTTATAGAGCCCGGAAGCAGTCTTGACAAGGAAGCATCGGTTCGTTCAACATCAATATACCTGCCGGAAGGCAAGATACCCATGATACCCCAGCCTCTTTCAGAGAATATGCTGAGTCTTCAGGAAGGGGAGCCAAGAGCTGCAATATCCTTTATGGTAAAATTTTCCCCCGGCGGAGCTGTTCTTGAGAGCAGAGCGGCATTGAGCGTAATTAAAGTCCAAAAAAAAATGACCTATGCGGAAGTTGACAAAGAGATTGAGACAAATTCTGACTTTATGAAACTTTTTAACCTTGCCTGTCAGCTTAGAAAAAAAAGGATTGATGCAGGTGCTTCTGTTATTTTAATACCCGATGTTCAGGTATGGGTTGACAGGAACCAAAAGATATATTTATCCATTCGCGACAGGGAGTCAATGAGTCAGGTTATAGTCTCTGAGTTTATGATTTATACCAACAGTTTTGCCGCAAGCCTTTTTATGGAAAAGGACTATCCTGTTCTCTACAGAAGACAGACAGAGCCTTTGAGTGCGATTAAGGTTGACAAAGAGCCATCACTTTTCCGGATTTTCACCCAAAGAAAAAACTTTAGCAGAGTTGAAGTTGATGTTGTTGCAGGTTTGCACAGCAGTCTCGGGCTTTCAGGGTATACATCCATTACGTCCCCTCTTAGAAAATATCTTGACCTGATTACACAGCAGCAGTTTATAAGCCTTCTTCTTGGAACTGAGCCTGTATATGACAGAAACACTTTAAGAGCTGTTGCAGCAAGCGTTCAACCCTGTCTTGCCAGGGTTGCTGCCATTGAGCAGGAGAGACGACGCTACTGGATTTTGAAATATATTCAAAGACAGAATATAAGTGAAATCCAGGCTGTGGTTCTTGAAAAACGCTTTGGCGGCAAATATGAAGTGCTGTTAAAAGACTATCTTTTAACAGCGTTGATTAAAACAGGTGAAAGTATCTGTTTTGAAGAGGGCGATGAGATAACTGTGCTGCCGGAGCAGATAGATCCGTTTACCGGAAAGTTAAAGCTGAAAGTGAAAGACAGCTTATAAAATTCAGGTTTTTGTACTGTCCAATCCTGGCTTAAATAGGGACAGCGACCGTTATTCCCCTTTTCCTTTCTTTCCTGGTCTGCCATGAGCAAGAGGTCGCAACCGCCTCTTGAACCTCCTTTCCAGTCTGGCAACAAATCCATCATCCCCGCAAGGTCTGCCAGTCAAGGC
>CAZMHH010000021.1:25846-48221 GCA_964566035.1 uncultured Thermodesulfobacteriota bacterium | reverse complement strand
TAAATAAATATATTGCACAAAAATCAATTGCGACACAGTCACTGACGGGAGAGGGAGTTTTGTGGACTTTTTACGGATTCATCTTTTTTGGGTAAGGGCAAAATTTTGCATTTTAAAAAATTTTTTGGCTAAATTTGCAAAAAAAAAGGTTCTTTGGTAGAGTAGATAAATAATCCCACTTATGAATTTTTTAATTATGAGCCTTATTACCGCACAAAACATACATAAAGATTACACAACAGGCGCATTGAAAGTCAGGGCTTTAAAAGATGTCAGCTTTACAATTGAACCTGCATCTTTTGTAAGTTTTGTAGGACCTTCAGGAAGCGGTAAGACAACTCTTTTAAACCTGATAGGTTGTCTTGACAAGCCGACACACGGAAACATAACTTTTGCAGGCAGGAACATCTCTTTGTTAAACCGCAGAGAAGGAGCACGGTTCAGAGGCAGAAACATTGGTTTTATATTTCAGGATTTCAACCTTCTTCCTGTGCTTACAGTTTACGAAAACATAGAATACCCGCTTTTAATGGTTCAGAACGTTGCTTCTCCTGAAAAAGCCAAGCGGGTCAACTCCGTTATAGAGGCAGTCGGCATAGCAGAGCTCAAAAACAAATATCCTGATCAGATATCAGGAGGCCAAAAGCAGAGAGTTGCTGTTGCAAGGGCTCTTGTGACAAACCCTCAGCTTGTACTTGCTGACGAGCCAACCGCAAACCTTGACCATAAAACAGCCTTCATGGTTATAGATCTTATGAAAAAGATGCGCGATGAATTTAAAACTACTTTCATCTTCTCAACCCACGACACGAGAATAGTGGGAGAGGCTGAGATAATATACACACTCGAGGATGGCGAACTGAAAAACAGGGAGACAAACACCAGGCAATGAATTTAGCAGGTATTTTAAAAATAGCCATAAGAAATATTCTGCGTTATCGCAGAAGGTCTCTGCTTACCGCAGCGCTTATAGTGACCGGTGTTCTGTTTGTGCTTGTTTTTGTTTCCATATCCGGTTCATTTAAAAAGATGATGACGGGGCAGATAACCGATTCAATGCTTGGCCATCTTCAGGTTCACAGAAAGGGTTATGTGGCTTCAATTGAAAACCTTCCGCTGAACCTCAATGTGGGTGCTAATCAGACCAGCCTTGTTAAAACAGCTCTTAACAGCCTGCCTGATGTGGAGTCATATTCTTTCAGGATAAAGTTCGGGGGGATGTTCAGCAACTTTGAAGAGACCTCGAATATAAGGATAAACGGAATTGATCCTGATATGGAATATGCAACAGTTCCACTTTTTACCTCAAGAATAATTGATGGAAAACAGGAACTTGGGCAGGGAGAAATTCTTGTCCCGGAGTTGCTTGCAAAGGGAATGGAATTGAGCGTTGGCGATATTGCTGTTGTGGTTGCAACCAACAGGGATGGTTCTGTAAACGGAAAACAGTTCACAGTATCTGGAATACTTGAAAGCGCAACAGGTCCGGGAGGAAGAGACGGTTATATACATATAGATGATGCATCGGATATTCTTAGAATGGATGAAAAAGAAATAAGTGAGATTGCCGTACGTTTGAGAGATTTTAACAGCCTCGGGGCTGTGAGCGCAGAACTTAACAGCATTCTATCTGAATACAGATCGGATAAAGGCAGGGAGGTTTTTGAGGTTCATACTTGGGCAAAACTGTCCCCGTTTTACAATATTTCGAGAATGATAGATTTGATGACGTTTTTTATACAAATAATGCTAATAGCAATCGTTCTTATAAGCATTATGAATGTGATGATTATGGCGGTTTATGAGAGGATTCGCGAGATAGGTACAATGGCTGCAATGGGAACGCTTCCGTCCAGAATACTATCTCTTTTTATAATAGAAGGTTGCTGTCTTGGTGCATTAGGAGCTTTTATCGGCTGTATATGCGGATTTATTGTGATATGGGTTATTAATATGGCAGAAATAACCTTTGATTTTGGCAGACAGAAGGGGCTTCTGCTTGAAGTCGGTTTTGATTTTACTGCATTTTTAACTGTTGCAGTTATTGTGGTAATGGTTTCCATTGCTGCTAGTCTCCAGCCCGCTTTTAAGGCTTCAAAAATGGAGCCCATTGTGGCTTTGAGGTATAATTGAGGAAGAGCTGTTAAAGCTGTTTAAGCATAGAGACACAAAGCGCTTTGAAATACTCAAGGGGAGCAAGGTGTGAGAGCCCTGTTTTCCCAATAGCCTATCGCGTTTTTATTAATTTCAGAAGGAGGTAAAGTATTATGAAAAAAACCAAAATATCCATCATTGTTTTTTGCGTTCTCCTGTTATCTGTTTCAGCCTATTGTGAAACGGAGAATTCTACCCTTATAGCTGTTGCCTCATCAGGCAGGGAGCCTGAGTCTCAGATTGAAAGGGCAGGAAGAAGTCCCTACTTTTTACTGTTTGACAAGGAGGCAAACATGGTTGAAGCAGTCGATAATCCTTTTGCTGATGCAAGGAGACAGGCAGGGGTATCATCTGTGGGTTTTCTATATAAAAAAAATGTAAGGGTTATAATCGCAGAGTCTTTCGGTGACAGGATTGAGGAAGAGATAAAAAACAGGGCAATGAAAAATTTTCAGTACAGGGGAAGGGCTGATGAAGCGGTTAAAGCTTTTTTACAGAAAAAATAGAAACACTGTGTTCGTAGCGGTTTTATGTCTGTTTTTTGCTGCGCCGGTGTATGGTCTTGATGGAGATGAACTTTTAAAAGAGATTGACAGAAACCTAAATCCTGAAACATTTAAGTCATACAGAAAGTTGATAAACATTGAACCAGATGGCAGAAAGCGGGAATATATACTTTTTACGGTCAAGAAGGGTATTGACAGAGTTGCCTCTGTCTTTATATCACCTAAAAGTGAAAAGGGAAGAAGCACGCTGAGACTTGGCGATAATATGTGGCTGTATATTCCAGGGGTTGGTAAACCTATACGTATTACAAGCCTGCAATCGGTTGTCGGAGGGGTTTTCAACAATTCTGATATTCTGAGACTTGACTATTCAGCAGAGTATGATGTTGTAGCGGTGGAGGATGACGGAGAAGAGTTTCTTCTTCATCTCAAGGCAAAAACAAGAACCGTAGCATACGATAAGGTAAAACTTTGGGCAGATAAAGAAAAAAAGCTGCCAAATAAAATAGCGTGTTTTACCAAAGATGATATGCTTATAAAGACCCTCTATTTCAAAGAGATAAAGGATTTCGGAGATGGTATAGTCAGACCTTCTGTAATAGAGACAGACAGCCCTTTATACAAAGACTACAGGTCTGTTATGATGTTTGCCGAAATAAAGGAAGTTCAACTCAAAGATGAGGTATTTACCCAGACATTCATGTCTGAACTTGACTCATTAAGATAATGGACAGGCAATTACCAATCAGCTTTTTCTTTTTTCAATTCTCTGCCACTATAGGTTTTCTTCTGTTTGCTTTATCTAATCCTGCCTATTCAGAAGAGTTTACCTTTGATATTTCTGAAACCCAGAAAAAAACCTACAATGTGGGCGGTTTTCTTGAACTGAGACCGGTTCACTACCGTCTTGACAAGAACTCCTCTCTTTACAAGCTCAGGTTTTATGACAGGTCAAAAAGAGATACTCTTGAGGAGTTTAACCTTAAATTCCAGCTTGACGGAAGCATTGAAAAAGGAATTGCACGACTGGTTGTGCGCAGCAATACAGATTTTCAGTATTCAAGCATTGTTTCCCGCCATAAGACATCCCTGTATCACGGATATCTCTCTTTGAAGTTTCCTTATAATTTAAAAATTGATATAGGTAAAAAAAATCTTCTATGGGGTACAGGCTATGCGTGGAATCCGGTTGCGTTTATCGACAGACCCAAAGACCCGGACGATCCAGATCTGAACAGGGAAGGATTTGCAGTAATTTCAGCAGATTATATCCGGAGTTTCAGAGGCGCTCTGAAGACAGTTGCCTTTACACCGGTAATAATACCTGCATACAGAAACATAAATGACGGGTTTGGAAGGATGGGCAGAATGAACTTTGCCGGCAAACTCTATCTGCTTCTCTATGGTACAGATATTGATTTGATATTTCTTGCAGGCGGAAGCCGTGGAGAAAGGTTTGGTTTTGATTTTTCAAAAAACATTACCTCAAATTTTGAATTGCATGGCGAGTTTGCTGTTATCAAAGGTTATAACAAAAAGGTAATCGACAGTTCGGGAACAGTTCATAAAACAAGCTATAATGCTGCCAACTATTTAGTAGGGATAAGGTATCTTACCAAGGGCTATACAACCTATATTTTTGAATACTACAAAAGCCAAACCGGTTTTTCAGAACAGGAAATGACAGATTATTACTCCTTTGTCAAAAGGGGTCTTTACTGTTATAAAAATTTCGGCAATGATACACTTCTGAAAAGAGCCCGACAAGAAACACGAACAATATACAACAGAAAAAACCCGATGCGGGATTATCTCTATTTAAGAATAAGCAAAAAGGAGCCTTTTGATATTCTCTACTTTACCCCGTCTGTAACAGGAATTTTCAACCTGAATGACAACAGTCTTTCCATTGCACCTGAGATGCTCTATGTTCCGATAACAAATCTTGAGGTCAGACTTAAAGGAGCCTGTCTGATAGGCACGAGTTACAGCGAGTTTGGTGAAAGACAGAACTCTTACAGGATAGAGCTGAGATTGAGGTATTATTTTTAAATACAGACATCGGGTGGGTTGCATTACGGAGCTTTTCAATAATTTAACAGTTGATAAGCTTAAACATCATTATAGCGTTAAAATTATGATTGTAAAACTAAAAACATTTATCTGTCTGTTATCAGTACTGTTATTATCTGTTTTTTCAGGTTGTTCAAAATGTTCCTCTAATACAAGAACTGTTTTCCATCCTCCAAATCCAAATATTGAAGTATTAAGCCCGTATAAATCTGTTAACTGGAAAAGCTTTAAACAATACAGGGCAAATCTTCATACACATACTAACCAGAGTGACGGCAGGCAGAGCCCCTCAGCTGTTGTTGATATGTATAACGAAGGTTGCTATTCAATTCTTGCAATTACAGACCATGATATGGTTACATGGCCATGGGAGAAGTTCGGAAAAAGTTCTGAAGATCTGGGAATGGTTGCAGTAAAAGCTAATGAGGTATCCTCTTTTCATCATCTGGGAAGTTATTTTTGTGACTATGCTGAAAGTGACCAGAATGAGCATGTTTCGCTTAGGTGTCTTGGTAAAATGGAAGGGTTGGCGGTTTTTTTCATCCCGGCAGATACGACTATTCTGCTGAGTGGTATGCACGCTTTTTTCTTACATATAATCATCTTATCGGAATGGAGGTTGTAAATCAGAGGGATAAATATCCAGGAGACAGAGAAAAATGGGACAGGGTTTTAACACTTCTTATGCCCAAGAGGAATGTCTGGGGTTTTGCAAACGATGATATGCACTTAAGACGACATTTTGCAGTAAGCTGGAATGTTTTTCCTCTGCCTGAACTGAATGAAAAAGAGGTAAGGTTTGCAATGGAAAACGGTGTCTTTTACTTCAGTTCCGGTGATTCACCGCCTGTTATAAATTCCATAGAAGTAGATAATGATAAGGGTTTTATAAGAATAAGGGCAAAAGGGCATGATAAAATAATATGGGTGTCCTCCGGCAGAAAAGTTTACGAGGGAAAAACTGTTAAATTCAGAAAAGAACCAAATATTCGCAACTACTTGAGAGCAGAGGTTAGCGGGAAGGGTGGAACAACTTATACCAACCCGTTTGCAGTTGTGGGGGACAGAAGATAAATGAAAGTCTCAGGGTTTAAGTCTCAGCCTCTGACCGGGTCTTATGGTAGAGTCTTTAAGTTGGTTTAAATCTTTTATTGTTTTTATGGAAACACCGGTTCTAATAGATATATGGCTTAAGGTATCACCCTTCTTGACTGTGTAATAATTCTCAGCTGTTTTTGCAGCCATTTCAGCAGAAGCGATAATTTTTGTTGCAACCTCTGAAAATGCTTCACCAGACCCTGCCGGAACCTTTATTGAATATACCCCTGTCGGGAAATAATAGCCTGTAAACTGGGGGTTAAGATCCCTTATTGTTTTATAATCGGTTCCTGCTGCCAATGCAAGATCTGCTATATGAATGGAGGTGCTAATATTTAAAACAACCATATCGCATTCAACAGCTGTGTATAGTTGCTCACCTGCTATTCTGTAACCATACTTCTCATGGTTTTCAACAATAAGCTTGATGGCAGCAATTCTGAAAATATATCTTTCTGTTTCATTGGGCAGTTTCAGTCTGTAATAATCATTTACCTTTTGCTCATCAACAGCTCTTTGTAAACGATTTTTACCGCAGTTGTAAGCAGCCATGGCGAGAGACCATGAGCCGAATATTTCGTGGAGTTTTTTAAGATAATCAAGGGCTGCTGTTGTGGAGTGTTCCATGCTCAGTCTTTCATCTGCAAAACGGTCTCTGCGAAGCCCCTGGGAATCTGCTGTTCTTGGCATGAACTGCCAGTATCCTGTAGCGCCGACAGGGGAGCGTGCATGAGTTAACAGAGAACTTTCTGCAACAGCAAGATATTTCAGGTCATCCGGCAGTCCTGCCGCATTGAGTTGTTTTTCAATATGTGGAAAATAACGGTTTGCTCTTTTCAGCCATAGGAATATCTGTGGCCTGTCCCATACAAGAATGGTAAACTCTCTGTCAAGCCTTTCCCTGATGACGGGTATATCTATTGGAACAATCTCATCACAGATGGAAAGGGAGTCCGGAAGCGGAATGTTACTGATAATGGGAATACTTTTCTCCTGATTTTCAACACCGACCCCGTAACATGCAGAAAAGGAAGTAAAAAAAAATATAAGGATTAAGATCAGGATATGGCGGATAATATAAAAAAAATGCATGACATTAATATCAATATAACTTCAGCTCGAGTTTTTAACCGTTAAAAATAATTATATCATGATATAATTGGGTATACAATGAATTTATGATAAATTGCTTTTGCACACAAAATGCGGGAATGTATCTTATTTTAAACATCAGTTGTCTTATGTTTTAAAACCGATGTTAAGTATGTTTTCGTCGTCAGTTCTTGTGTATTCAAGCTTGTCAGCTACTTTTTTAACAAGAATCAGGCCAACTCCGCCAATCTGTCTTTCATCAATGTTTGAAATGAGTTCGGGTGACTTCTTTTTAAGCGGGTTAAAGGGCAAGCCCCTGTCTTTTACTGTAATTGAAAATATTGACTCATCAGTGTATCCGCATTGAACTAATATGCTGCCTTTACTTTCTTGTTGGTATGCATAATTTATAATATTTACCAGAACCTCTTCAAGAGCAAGCTCAATTTTTGAGACTGTTTCAGTGGATAGTTTATGCTTATAAGCTTCAGATACAACCCAGTCATTGAATTTTTTCAGGTTCTCAATCTCTGCTGATAGTTCAAGCCATTGGTGCGTAGGTTTATCCTTTTGCAACAGCATCTTCCTCGCTGTCAAAAACAGGGAATATAGAGGCAAAACCTGAAATATCAAAGACCTCTCTTACCATGCCGCTTAGCTTGCAGAAAACAATTTTTCCTCCTTCGGACTTAAGCTTCTTTCCAACAGAGAGCAGACTTCTTAAGCCTGCACTGCTGATATAGTCTAGTTCACCCAGATTGATAATCAGATTGGTTTCATTTTTATCAATCCACTCTAAACATTCTTTTTCAAAATCAGGGGCGGTCTTGGCATCCATTCTTCCCTTAGCTTTAATTATTAACGATGAATCATTTTTTTTGGTTTCAAGTTCCATAAAAAATCTCCTTGCATTTGGGTAAAAAGCTTATAATTATCTTCAACGTTTAACAGGCTTTTTGATTGTAAATATAAGTCAAGTTGAAAGTATATATTTTTATTGAACTTTTGAAAAGAAAAAAATAAAATTTGAAACTTATTTTTTCATTGTGAGGATCATAAAACTATTGTTTATAAATAAATCAGGGTGAAGAAATTCTTCTTGCCAATAAAATGAAAATAATTATGAAGACAAACAAAACAGCAATAACGGAAGTTCCTATTGAGAAAGTTTCAAGGTAATTATAATGCCTGGAAGCATTGTCTCTGAGCGCTTCAATCAGTCGGGCTGTCATATTGTTATATTTTTCAACTGCTGCTTTGATATCATTTTCAATTTCTATTTCAAAAAGTTTTGCATATTCATACAGTTCGGACGATTCATCATCCGTCTTGTCTTTATAAACTGCAACTGCATTTATGTATTTTTCCCCATATATTACGTGATCATGGAGTAATTGATCAAGAAAATCATATTCCAGGCCAAGTTTTTTGGCAAAATCCCTGGAAATGGTAAGATGTTTCTGTACTTTTTCTTCTTTTGAAAAGAACCCATTTTTAAGTTCGTCAATATCTTCTTCTGATGCGAGTTTGATAAAAGTATCATTCAGGTATCTGACCTGTGATTTGAAATAAAAATAAGCAAGGTGTGTGCTGTCAACCAATTTTAAGGTAAGCCCAGCTTTGATTAAATCATTTTCGTGCAGTTGCCGGGATTGTTTTACTGCATACATACCTATGTATCCGTTAATAATAAGTACTGCCAGAATAAGGCACCCGGTTGAAAGAATATATCTTTTTAATGCCGAGCTATGATAGCAATTATTATCCGCTTTTTTAAAAGTCATTTTTTAATTACTCCTAAAAAGCTTATAAGGAAAGCTGATTATTATAACAGAGGGCATACAATCATAGTGGTTCAACATCGCATGCATCTATTTTCAGCGATGCACCCTGCTGGAGAACGTCCACTGACAAAACGAGAATATGGTGTCCTCTTCTTTGCAGCAGTATTCCTTCAACACCTTTCATAGAACCCTTTTTTATTCTGACCTTATTGCCTTCTTTGAGATAAGGGTATGGGTCAACATCTGTACTGTTTTCCAGAACAGTTTTCAGGGATATGATCTGAGAATCAGGCACAGAAGCCGGTATGCCTCCCTTTGCACATACAAAGCTTACAATGCCGGGTGTTTTTAGCACAGAAATTATTCTGTCATAATCTTTCGGGATACGGACGAAAAGATATCCCGGAAACAGAGGGAATGTAACCATTTTTCTCCGGTCTTTCCATTTCCTCAATTTTTCAACAGACGGCAGAAAAACTTCAATACCTGTGCAGTCGAGTCTTTCTGAAACCCTGAATTCATGTCGGGACTTTACATAAACAGCATACCAAAACATATCATTGCAGACAGTGTTATATTCTTCATTGGGATGTTTAATAATATGATTTAACTGAGACTGTGGCATACTGGTAAGTTATTCCGGATAATATATTTTTGAGGGGTCAATATTTAACAGTTTAAGTTCAGCAATATCTTTTTGGTTGAAAGATGATAAAAGAATCGCATCAAATAAAATATTCTTGATATCCTCTTTTTTATAGACATGAAGTCCGAAGAAGTCCCCCGCAGTCTTGTCAAGTTTTACTATGCCGATTATTTTTACTGGAATACCCCGTGTTGATATATAACAGATTTCCGCAATTTCGCCGTCCCCCCATAAAAGTATATTTTTTATTCCGCTTTTTATCATTGAATGATAAATATTTTCAATTTTTTGCCGAAGTGTTTTGTAATAAGTTACAGAATACTGCATATATCTATAGGTTATCTTTGCTTTTTCCGCAAAACCTTTAGGAGTTATGATATATTTTATTCTGTTTCGAGGCATGTTTTTTGCTTTTAAAAAACCTTTATTGTATAGTCTTTTAATATAGGAGTTTACAAGACCTAACGCAATGCCAAGTTCATCTGCCAGAGCACGCTGAGTGGGAACCCTTTCTTTATGCAGAGCATCTAAAATATGGTAGGTAATTTCGTCCGAGTTGTTTCTTGTGTTCATAATATGAACGATATAATGTAATCTTTTTTTTGTCAAGTGTTTTTGTAAATTTCGGGAAGAGTATACATAATAGAGCTGCAAATAAAGACATATAACAGATAGTTAGAACAGCAATACTTTTACTGTTCGGATTTTTTAATGCAGTGGCGGTTGCGATCACGACTATGAGTTATTGAAAACATGCAAAACAGCTTATCCTCAGTTGTCAATTTTTCAGTAGCAAACAGGGGATATATTTTGTTTGACATATAATATAAAAAAATGATATTAAAATTAAATAAATTATCAGGAATAAAAGGCGCTATATGACTGAAATGAGAGGTTATGAGAGGGTTGAACGGGATTTTAATGTGGAATACGGCTTATTCCCTTCTGTGCTGACTGACAAAAAATTTCACAAAGGAAAGCTGAAGAATATTGGAGGTGGAGGCATACTTTTTTTTGCAGAATCAGGTTTTGAGCCGGGAACACAGCTTGTGGTTAGGATCTTTATTTCAGGATGGACGATTGAAAAAGGTAGAGCCGTTATGTCAGCAGGTAAGACCGATGAGTTGCCTCTTGAAGCAATTGTAGAGGTTCTGCGCTCAGACTTTGATGCTGAAATAGACCGATATTTTATTGGAACAAAATTTCTGGGCAGGATTCATGAATAAAGGTGAAAATATGGAAAAAAAGAAGGTATTGCCGGTTGTACGGCTTGAATTGAACAGCGGTGTTTTCAGGATAAAGACAGAAGAAGCTGTTTATGAAATAACGGTTCATAGCCAAAGCAGTATTGCAGGTATTGTTGAGGATGTAGTAAAGGAGGAGAGACGTACAGCTGAAATTATAACGGGTGATAAAAAAGATAAAAGTGCATTACCAAAAACAGAAGAGACGGAAGCTCGGAAACCTGAAGTGGCTGAAAAACAGGAGATTAAGGAAGAAGACAGCAATAAAAAACAAGAAGAACCTGTTGCAGAGCATCTTTCGGATGCTGAACTTAATCAGCAGGCAATATATCGGGAAATTACCGAAGAGATGTTCAACGAGATCGGAAGGCTTGCCCGTCAGCTTTCTCTGTCCATTAAAGGGCTTCCGGAGGCTTTTGACAATAAAATGGATATTGAACAGGCGGGCCTTGATATTGAAAACGCAAAAAGCATGCTTGAAAACGTTGTAACAATGACTGAAAAAGCCACTATGGAGATAATGGATATTTCTGAAAATATCAATGGGAACTGTGATGAGATAAAGCAGAACCTTGAACAGATAAAGAAACTCCATTTTGTTGAAAACAGTGAGGAGCAAGAGGTAGAGGAAAGAGACAGTTCATGTGATCTGATTGTTGATGAAATACTTGAAAATGAAGCAAGGCTTAAAGAAATAATTAAACAGAATTCTCATCCGGAGAAGAGCCCTGCCAAAGAAACAGTAACTGCCAAACCGCAAACCGTAACAAAAACTATATATAAATTCGATATTGATGTAGTATTTCAAACTCTCTATGAACTTTGTACAAATGAGACTGTAAAAAAAAGCCATATCAAGCCGATGAGGGAGGATATAGGGTCTCAGTTTGATGTAGATGAAATCCAGAATGCTTTTTCAGACCTTGCTCCTGAGACTGAATCAGAGGATGGTTTTTTTAATTTTAATATATCCACTGTCCTGAAAATACTCTTTCAATTCTCAAATAACGAGAAGAATAAACAGGTATTGAAGAAGATGAATCAATCATCTGAGAGTATATTCCTTGACCAGGTTTTGCCGATAGAAGGTAAAGAGGAGCAGATTGAGGAGGTGGTTCAAGAGGAAGAAACATTAATTGATGCAGAAACACAGAAAGAAGAGGGTACTCCTGGCACAGAGGCGGATGGAATAATTGATGCAAACATGCAAAAGCTTAAAAAACTTGCAGACATTATGAAACAAGGGGTTGGTTCTGCTCACCCAACACCCGGATACTCAATGGTAAAGAAGGATGATCATAAAGCTCTTGTTTCAGCACTTGAGTCCACAGATTCTGTAATTCAGAAGATTATTGAAAACATAAAACGTATACTAGAGACCCTTACCTTCCAGGATCTTTCCGGACAGAAGATATTAAAGATTGTTGATACTCTTTCGTTTGTGCAGGTCCAGTTGCTCGGAATACTTGTATCCTTTGGTGCTAAACTTAAAAAGATACAAAAAGATGATGAAGATATTTCCTGGGATGAAAAAGAGAATGTGGAAGATGAATTCAATAAATTGATAAGTGCAGGCAAGGCGGATGAAGAATCCAAGACGGGTCCCCTTGACCAGAGTTCAGTTGATAAACTGCTTGCAGAGCTTGGTTTTTAGAGCGGTTTTTCAAAAATCTCTTTCTCCCTTCCCGATGTTTATGATCTGAAAATAAAACATCCAGAAACAAAAAAAAGGCTGCCTGTAAAAACAGACAGCCTTTTTTGTTTTTAATTTAGTGCTTATTTATTTTTCGCATCATATTCCTTCAGCCATTTGCCGTGCTGGAGTTTTGCCCAGGCTCTTGTACATTTACCGCTGAGCATTGACTGAATGGTTCCAGGATTTCCAAATGAGCCAAGAAAGATATGTACCACAACAGCTCCTGCAAGAATCGCCACTCCCAGTGCGTGAAAAGTGTAACAGGAAAGAACAAGTGATTTTGGAAACATAAAAGGAAACCACATTATAAGTCCTGTTATTGACATAATTATCCATGTGACAGCTTTGAGAATGAAATACATTTTCTGTCCGGCATTAAATCTACCCTGTTCAGGAACCCCTTCTTTTGTCCATAGATATCCACCGCCTTTTGCAAACCATTTTATATCATCAGAGGTGAATATTGCACCGTCTCTGAACCAGATAATCACAGCAAAAAACCCACTTACAGCAAACACAAGCCCTGAAAAATTGTGAACATATTTCAATGGATAATAACCTCCAAATATTGAGGCTATAAAGCTGAAAGAGTGAAACATAAGTCCAAAACCTGATATAAAGAGCAATATGCAGCTTCCTGCAAAAAGCCAATGAATAACTCTCTCAAAAGGATTTGTGACTTCAATCAACTGATAATCAGATGTTTTGGCAGTATTATTCATTTTCCTTACCTCCGTTCTCAAATTTTGGAAGTTTGGGCCCCTTAATTATGTAATATAGAAAACTTGCTCCTATGCCACCCAACAAGCTCAGAAGAGCGAGAGGCTTGAGAATGTCCTTCCAGAGAGTAACAGCAATGGAAATTTTGGGTTTCTCGGGAAGTTCTGCATACATTTTTAAAGGCTCCTTAAGAACATACATTACATGTGTGCTTCCTAAAAATCTATCTCCATACACAGAAGCGCTGCCGCCAATCTCAGAAGCCCGTGCATGGGCTTTTTTAACCATTGCAGGTTTATCTCCAAATGTTATTGCGCCTGTCGGACAGGCTTTTGCACATGCAGGACTCAAACCAACCTCCAGACGGTCATGACAGAAATGACATTTATACATTTTTTCTGTTTTCTCGTCAAAGCGTGGAATGTGAAAGGGACATGCATGATAGCAATATTTGCAACCGATGCATTTGCTGCTGTCAAGCACTACCGCTCCCTGAGGGGTTCTTGTTATACATCCGGGAACAGGGCATGCCTTCATGCATCCAGCATCTGTACAGTGATAACATTTGTCGTTTCTAAAAACCCATTTCACAGAGCCGTCTGAGTTTTCAGTTTCCTGGAATCGAATCAGTGTAAAGGTGAAAGGGCTCAGATCTTTCGGGTTCTGCATGCTTCCAAAATTTGATGTTGTTTCTGCTGGAAGCCCGTTCCAGTTTTTACAAGCTACCTGACATGCCTTACACGCAGTGCATTTTGATAAATCAACAAGCATTGCTTTTTCAATCATTTTGCACCTCCTTTCTTAACAACGTCAACCATGAAGGCTTTTGACTCGGGTATCATTGTGTTGGGGTCTCCAATGTTCGGGGTCAGAAGATTTGCACTGCGCAGCTCAAGTTTTTCAGGATATGGCCAGCGCCATCCAAAATGCCATGGTACTCCAACCTGATGCACTGTCTGCCCTTTTATAGTGAAGGGTTTGAATCTTGGTGTGACGACCGCTACAGCAACAACTTCGCCTCTTGCTGATTTTACAAACACTTTTTCTCCGTTTTTGATGCCCTTCATATCAGCCAGTTCATTGCTCATCTCAACAAACATGTCAGGCTGTATTTCTAACAGCCATGACTGCCATCTTGTCATAAGTCCTGTCTGCCAGTGTTCAACCGTTCTGTAAGTTGTGCAGACAATAGGATATCTTGGATCGCATGTTGCTCTTACATCAAGTGTCGGAACACCGTGAATATCCCATCTCTTAATAGTCGGATTTACAAACTGGGCAGACATGGGGTTCCTTTCTATAGGACATTCAAGCGGTTCATAATGTTCAGGGAAAGGACCATCTGCAAGGCCAGGACCGAATATCCTTGCAAACCCCTCAGGAATCATTATAAACGGATATTTGGTGGCAGCAGTGTTAACCATAGGAGGCCATCCACCGTCAGGAACATCGCCTATCCATTTTGTTCCGTTCCACCATATTACAGGTTTCTTCGGTGCCCATGGATTTCCTTTAAGGTCAACTGAAGCACGGTTGTAGATGATTCTCCTGTTGACTGGCCAGCACCATGCCCAGTCATGATAAAATCCCATACCGGTTGGGTCAGATTTTCCTCTTCGTGCCGCTCTGTTTCCATCTTCGGTGTATGAGTTGCAGTACAGCCAGTTGCCGCTGGAAGTGGAACCATCTGCCTGAAGCAGTGCAAAACTGGGAACAAGTGTTCCTTTTTTATAGAGTTTGCCTCCGATTTCAACATCTTTAAGAAAATAGCCGTTTATCTCTTTTGCAATGTAATGAGAATCAAGGTGTTTAATCTTGCCATTTGGCATTTTAAAACCATAATTCCATGTCATATTTTTAATAGGTTCTGCAAAAGCTCCTCCCTCTTTCTCATATTTATTACTGATTCGATAATAGAGTTCGGTCATTATGTCGCCGTCAGGCATTGCTTCTCCCGGCGGGTCGGTTGCCTTGTATCTCCACTGCATCCAGCGTCCGCTGTTTGTAATGCTTCCTTCTTTCTCAATGGAGGCTGCACAGGGTAGCATAAAGACTTCGGTATCAATATCTTCCGGCTTCATGTCAGGACCCTTCCAGAATGCCCCGGTCTCATTGTGAAACAGGTTGACATTGACCATCCATTTAAGTTTTGCAAGCGCTTGACGAACTTTATTGGAATTAGCGCCGCTGCAGGCTGGATTCTGTCCCCATGCAAAATAACCTTCAATATTACCCTTATGCATTTCATCAAAAATAGTGAGCCAGGAATAGTTTTCTCCCGGATCAATTTTTGGCAGCAGGGCATAAGCCTCCTCTAGTGAAATATCAGGGTTATAGAAGGCTTTAAGCAGACTTGCAATATACTTTGGATAGTTCTGCCACCAGTTGGCGCTCATAGGGTCTTTTGATACGGGTGTGTTTGTCTTCAAATACTCTTCCAGTGTTTTTTGTGATGCGTTTGGAGTCTTTAAGTAACCCGGAAGCAGATGAAACAAAAGGGCATGATCGGTTGAACCCTGGACGTTTGATTCACCCCTTAAAGCATTTACGCCTCCTCCGGCAACTCCCATATTGCCCATAAGCAACTGGATTATTGACATTGTTCTGATGTTTTGAACCCCAACTGTATGCTGTGTCCATCCCATTGCATAGAGAATTGTGCCGGATTTATCCTTTCTTCCTGTTTCAGAGTATGCCTTGTAAACATCAAGGAGTTTATCTTCAGGGGTTCCAGTAATTGTGCTTACATTGTCAAGGTCATAACGTGAATAGTGTTTTTTAAGAAGCTGGAACACACAGTTCGGATCTGAAAGTGTCGGGTCTTTTTTAATGGTTCCGTCCGGATTTTTTTGAAAAGACCATGTTGATTTATCATATTTTCCGTTTATATAACCCTCATCTGTTTTTTCAGCCATAAGCCCTGAAAAGACCCCTTCATTATCTCCGGGAAGTTTAAAATCAGGGTTTACCAGAAAAGAAGCATTTGTATATTCTCTGATATACTCTTCAAAATAAAGGTTGTTATCCAGTATGTATTTTATCATTCCGCCCAGAAAAGCAATATCTGTTCCGGAGCGCAGAGGAGCATATATATTAGCCATTGCGGATGATTTTGTAAATCTTGGATCAACCGATACAATCTTTGCCCCTTTCTCAGCGGCCTTCAGTATCCATTTAAAAGATACAGGATGGTTTTCAGCTGGATTAGCGCCCATTATAAGTATGCAGTCACTGTTTCTGAAGTCAATCCAGTGATTTGTCATAGCACCGCGACCAAACGACTCTGCCAGAGCCGCTACAGTTGCGGAGTGTCATATTCGTGCCTGATGTTCAATATATACAAGTCCAAGCGATCTTAAAAATTTATGATAGATATAGCACTCCTCATTGTCAAGAGCAGCGCTTCCGGTTGAAGCAATCGCAGTTGTCCTGTTGACGGTCTGGCCTTTTTTGTTTTTAAGCTGAAAACTCTCATCCCTTGTCTTTTTTATGTTATCAGCTATTTTGTTGAGAACCCAGTCCCAGGATTTTTCTTCCCATTTATTGCTTTTAGGTGCACGGTAAAGCGGTTTCTTAAGTCTGTGATCATTATTGGCTGAAAGCTGAAAAAGAGAAGAGCCTTTGCTGCAGAGGCTTCCTTCGTTTATAGGATGGTCAGCATCTCCTTCTGTATAAACAACCTTGCCTTTTTTTGTGTGAACAATGATGCTGCATCCAACAGAGCAGTAGGGGCAGATGGTGGTTGTTTCCTTTGAATAGGAAATCTTTAACTGCTGGGCGTGGGCTTTTAATAGATCAAGATTTAAACCCAAACTCCCGGCTGCAACCGCTGCTGTGGAGACTTTCAAGAATCCTCTTCTTGATATCTTCATCAGTGGTTTCTCCTTTCTGGTAGTTTAATGTTTTGGTTTAATAATTTTGGCTTCTGTTTTATAAGTTTTTATTGTTAGGTTGAGTTTTAAGTAACTTCTTTAATGAAAAACCAGGCAATGTATCTGCGATCAGTCTTGGCTGCTTTTGGAATCAACTTCTTTCTTCTGCTGTTCTTCTGAAATATCATTTTCATTGACAGATTTTTTGAAGTTTTTAATTCCTTTACCAAGGCCCCTTCCTATATCAGGAAGTTTACCGGCTCCGAAAATCACCAAAACTATCACCAGAATAATGATTAATTCCGGCATTCCAATTCCAAACATAGAAGCTCCTTTTTAGAGGATAAAATTATTGTATTAATTTAAATATATTTTGTCCCAAAAGGCAAGAAAAATTTTTATTTTTCCCCGGTTGTGTGATATTATTAATGACGCACTTTTGATTGCTTTTTTGCTTAACAGCTTTTAATTTCACCCTCTTTTGGTATTTCAACATTCCAACCAAAGGTTTTTGTGATTTTTTCAGAAAGACTCCTTGATGCACCAGATTCTCCGTGCACTATAAAAGTCTTTTCAGGGGGTCTGTTAAATCCCATTAACCAGGCAAGTATTTCGTTATAATCAGCATGTCCTGAGAAGCCCTGAATACTTTCCACCTTTGCATTTACGGGTACGTATCCGCCATGTATCTTTATTTCATCCTGTCCGTTTAATATTGCTTTTCCCCTTGTACCTTCCGCCTGATATCCGATAAAAAGCAGGGTGTTTTTAGGGTCAGGAAGTCTGTGTTTGAGATGATGCAGTATCCTTCCGCCTTCAAGCATTCCGCTGGCTGAGATAATAATACCAGGGCCTTTTACAAAATGAAGTTTTTTTGCCTGATTAACATCTTTTGTAAATTTGATGTTTTGAGGCCTAAGTATCTTTTTCCCCTCTATAACAAGAACCCTTGTCTGAAGGTTATACTGGTTTTGCATCTTCTCAAATACTTCTGTTGCATTTATCGCCATGGGAGAGTCAAGGAAGACAGGGAGAGGTGGTATCAGTTTTTTATATTCAAGGTCTGTGATATGAAAAAGAATTTCCTGGGCTCTTTCAACAGCAAAAGACGGAATTATAAGCATGCCTCCGGTGCTGGAACATTCATTGATTATTCTGGCAAGTTCAATATCTTTAGGGGTATCGTCGGTCTTGTGAAGCCTGTTCCCGTAGGTTGACTCAAGTACAAGGTAATCAACTTCATAAGCCTGAACTGGGTCATTCATGACAGATCTGCGCGGACTGCCTAAATCGCCCGTAAAAAGAATTCTCTTTGTTTTTCCGTTTTCAGTTGTTTTTATGTCAATGAATGCAGAGCCGAGTATGTGTCCTGCATCCTTTAATTTAATCCTGGTGTTATCTGTGATTAATATGTCATCTCCGTAGTAAAAAGGCTTGAAATGTTTCAGACAACGTTGTGCATCTTCAGCGTTGTATAAAGGAAGTGCAGGTTTGTGCTTTGAAAACCCTTTTTTGTTTGCCCACCGTGCATCCTCTTCCTGAAGATAGGCACTGTCAGGCAGAAGTATTTTGCATAGCTCATAAGTGGCATGGGTGCAAAAAATATCTCCTTTAAAACCCTCCCTGCAAAGTTTTGGAAGATATCCTGAATGATCAATATGAGCATGAGTAAGTGCCACAGCATCTATTGTGGAAGGGGCTACAGGAAAGCTCTCCCAGTTCTTAAGCCTGTTTGCCTTTAAACCCTGAAAAAGGCCACAGTCTATAAGGATTTTTTTGCCCTGAATTTCCAGAAGAAAGCGTGAACCTGTTACAGTTCCCGCTGCACCAAGAAAGGTAATTTTAATGTCCATATAGTTTCCCCTTGCTTTTTTGCTTAACAGCTTATGAGCCCAACAGCTCTTTTGGGTTGTTTTTCATAATCCTTACCATGTAATATCTGTCTTTTTCAAGTACATTAAGCATAAGTGCTCCAGTGCATGGGCGAACAAGAAGAAGCTTTTCTTCTGATTCTATTAAGTTGAAAAGTTCTGCACAGCAGCTGCTTATGCGGTATGAGTCTGCAATAGAGTAAGGTGCTTTTGAGAAATCGTCACCTGCTCTGAAACGTGGATTTACAAAGTTTGAATGATTTGCCGTCCATGTTATAAATAGACTGTTCCATGTAATAGACTTGTTATTGGTGATATTGCCTATTCCGTTGGCTATCTGAGCGCCCATTGTTTGCGGGAAATCCTTCCACTTGGCAGGTTCCTTTGACAGATAGTCAGTGTCTTCTGCTAACTCTTTTAATTCTTCCTCTGAAGGGATGTGAAGAGGTGAAAAGTCAACAGGCTCAAATGTTGTTTCAAGACAGTCGCTGAATTTATCAGGAAGTATAAAAGAGGACAGGAGAAGATATTTCCCTGCATTTTTTGATTTTTCATACCATGGAAGAGCATCGTGTTTGCATATAACCTGCCAGACTGAAGGCGCTGCAAACCCGATCTCATCTTTTAATACCTCGCAGGGATTCTGTTTTGCCTCGGCAGGGGTTATGTTTTTTTCTTTCAGATATTTGATAACATTTGAAAAAGTGCTGGAATCAAAAAAATAACAGTATTTTTTACTCATAATTTTATTTTTCTCCTTTTTCTTATAATATGGGTCTAATGTTAAGGATTACATAATCAAGTCAACAGTTATGTTGGTGTAATAACATAGCAAATCATGACTTATTGCTCATTACTTTTAATTGGAGGCTGTTTTCCTTTTCCCATATCTCAGCATCCTGAAGTATTGTGCAGAGATTTCCTATAACATACTGTTTAGTATTTTCAATATAAACTGTTTCTTCATCAGAAATTATTCCTTCTTTTAAGCATTCACACAGTTCATCTTCATCTAATATTGAAACAGAGTTATCCTTTGAAACCCAAATATCCAGAATCATATCATGCCATATAACCCGCTCAGAATCAATTTTAACATTTTTGCATAGATGTATTAATGTACCCCTTAAACTGCCCTCAGGAGTAAAAAATCGCCAGACAACATATCCCCTCTTCTCAAAATAGTGGGCAACAGTAAAAGAACCTTTCGGGATCGTAATATCTTGTATGCTTGCATCAGAATCTGACCTGTAATACAGAACAATATGGTTAGTGTCTTTTTTGATTACCCTGCATTCAAAAATTTCTCTGTTTTTATTCTTGTTTAACTTCTCTTCAATTATAGAGTCCATTGAAAAATATTTTATTGATAAAAAATAAATTTATTAAATAATTAACATTTTTTTTCTTAATTGACAAGTAATGATACCCCGAAAGGAGAAATTAATTCTTGAATCATTTTACAAGTTGGATATAATCTTTAATTAAGCAATGAGTGTATGTTCTTTTTTGTCCATTTACTCATCTTCGAATTAACACATATACATAAACATAACTTCAAATTCTAATACTTCTAATTTAAGGCTGGATGAAATGAAGGATATTATCAGGGCTGTTTCAGATACTGTAAAAGACGCTTTTTTTTCCTGCTGTAACGAAGGGGTTTTCAATTGCAACGAAATTCCGGATTTTAATGTTGAAATTTCCCGATCCAAAGACCATGGCGACCTGGCTGCAAACATTGCAATGCTTATGGCAAAAAAGGAGAAAAAACCGCCAAGAGAGATTGCAAGCCTGATTATGGAAAAAATAGAGGCTTCTGATTCATTAGTGGATAAGGTTGAAACAGCAGGAGCGGGTTTTATAAACTTTTTTCTTAAAAAACATGTCTGGCAGCATGTTATGGAAGAGGTTGAAGAAAAGGGCGGTCTGTTCGGTTCATCTGAAACAGGTAAGAAGAAGAAAGTGATGGTTGAGTTTGTAAGTGCAAACCCCACAGGTCCTTTACACATAGGTCATGGCAGAGGAGCAGCGGTGGGTGACGTGCTTGCCTCAATTTTAAGGTTTGCAGGATATGAAGTTGAGAAGGAGTATTATCTCAATGATGTAGGCAATCAGATGCGAAATCTTGGCAGGGCAACTTTTTTAAGATATAAGCAGCTTTGCCAAATAGACATTGATTTTCCCGAAGATCTTTACAGGGGAGACTATATTATAGGCATTGCCCAGAAGGTTTTGGACAGGGAAGGGAAAAAATTTCTTTATATTTCTGAAGATGAAGCAGAAGCTTTTTTTACTCAATATTCTTCACACACGATACTGCAGGGAATAAAGGAAGATCTGGAAACATTCGGTGTCTCTTTTGACAGGTGGTTTTCTGAAAAAAGCCTTTTTGAAGACGGTGATGTTGATGCGTCACTTGAAGAGTTAAGGTCAAAAGATATCGCCTATAGAAAAGACGGCGCTTTGTGGTTCAAGGCTTCGGAATTTGGTGATGAAAAAGACAGGGTAATGATAAAGGAAGATGGCAGCACAACCTATTTTGCCTCTGATATCGCATATCACAGAAATAAATTCAAGAGAGGTTTTGAAAAGGTTATCAATATATGGGGTGCTGATCACCATGGCTATGTTCCACGTTTAAAGGCGATGCTGAAGGCGTTTGATGAACCTGAAGATGCTCTTGAGGTTATTCTTGTTCAGATGGTAAATCTTTTAAGGCAGGGGAGACCGGTTTCCATGTCAACAAGGTCAGGTGAATTCGTAACACTCAAAGAGGTGCTTGATGAGGTAGGAAAAGATGCCGCAAGGTTTATATTCCTTACAAGACGCTCTGACGCACAGCTTGACTTTGACCTTGATGTTGCAAAAAAACAGAGTGATGAAAACCCTGTTTATTATGTACAGTATGCACATGCAAGGATTTGCAGCATTATTGGAAAAGCAGAAGAAAAGGATATGAAAATTCGTTCTTTCAATGAGACAAAGGCAGAGCTTCTTGGGCAGGAAGATGAGCTTGAACTGCTTAAAAAAATTGCATATTTTCCTGTTGTGGTTGAAGGAAGCGCAAGAGCTCTTGAGCCTCACAGAATAGCTGTTTTTCTGCTTGAACTTGTTGCAATGTTTCACAGCTATTACAACAAACACAGGGTAATATCAGATGACATTGAGCTTACATGTTCACGTCTGAAACTGATGGATGCAATTAAAACAGTTCTTAAAAATGGTCTTCTGCTTCTGGGTGTATCAGCGCCTCCAAGTATGTAGAAAAGACAAAAAAGGGGGGTATTTATGAAGAAGAAAAAAAAGAGAACTGAAGGCTTTTTTAAAAAGTCTTTGAGACTGGTCTGGGGGTCTGTTCTTGCTGTATGTGCATTTTTCCTTACATCATATATTATTGAATTTGCAATGAAAAAAGAGATAAACATCCCGTCTGTGCAAAAAAGTCTGCCTTTCCTTATTAATTACAAACAGAGTAGCAAAACTGCAAAAGAGGTTCCTGATGAGCCCATATCTTCTCCTTCTCAGTTCAGTTTTTTTGAAACACTTTTTCAGAAGGAAGATTCAAACAATGAAAAGACAATGCTTGCACGGCAGAAAGAGCTTGCTGTTAATAAGG
>CAZMHH010000021.1:0-25836 GCA_964566035.1 uncultured Thermodesulfobacteriota bacterium | reverse complement strand
GGTTCAGGAAACAGTTAAAAAAATAGTTCAGTTTGATAATGCACCAAATGAGTCCGAAGGAGGGGTGTTTTCTATACAGCTGGGGTCTTTTCAAAACAGAGAGGCAGCAGTTTCTCTTATCGAAAGCTTAAAAAAGAAGGGTTATTCTCCCTATATTATATCTGTTGCTAATCAGGATGACACTACCTTCTACAGAGTCAGAATAGGCAGATTTAAAAACAGGGAGGATGCCTTTGAGCTTGCAAAAACAATTGAGGAGAAAGAAAAAATAACGGTTTTTGTGACCTCGAGGTAAGTTGGTAAATTAGCTGACATATGTCATTTTTTAGCAAAAAACAATGGTTTTTTATATTTTTCTACCGGTGGTGAATGAAATGGCCGTTTTTTGATATTTAACTGTGCTAAGTTTTTTCTTTTAAACATCAGCGCTAAAAGGGTTTTGCTGATCCCTGAACGCCGATACCCGGTGCGCTGTTTTTTTGAGGAGGTTTTTTAAATGAAGGATTGTGGAATTGTTTTCATGACATCAGAATCTAAGGACGAGGCTGACAGGATTGCATCACGCCTTGTAGAAAAGAAGCTTGTGGCATGTGTAAACATTGTGTCAAAGATTGAGTCTGTTTACTGGTGGGAAGGAAAAATTTGTAACAGCAGTGAAGTTTTGCTTATCGCAAAAACCACCTCAGAGCTTTTTGATAATGTGGTTGAAGAGGTGAAAGCCGTTCACTGTTACGAAGTTCCGGAGGTTATATTTGTTCCTATCGCCCAAGGACTGCCTGACTACATCAACTGGATTTGTGATGTTACAGCTAAATAGTTAATTTCTTGACAAAAAAAAATTAGAGTGTTATCACTTTTATATTGGAAAAAGTTGCTTTGTCAAAATGGCATATTTTGTTTTTTGGCAACACTGACTTTGCCATAATGTCATTGAGAATAGGGAAATATTTGAACAGCTCTGATTTGCACCTGTAACAGTCTGAATTTTAATAATAAATATATTCAGTATTAGGAATATGTTTGGCATATAATGTGCCAACAGCTAATAATAGAATTTAACTATACGCAAATTTATTTATTTTTTGATTTCAGTCTGTAAAAGATCTAATATGAGAAAAATCTTCTGATAACTAGAATTTTATTGTTTTTTTCTTTTTTTAATCATGAACTGAAGTGCTAACCATTTGTGGTTTAGAAAGTTTTTCTAACAACAGGAACATAAAACTAATTTATTGAGAAAGGAGAACAAAATGGCAGATTTAATGATTCCTACTGAATTTGGTTTGAGCGAAGAGAGGAAGATGATGCTCGACATGCTTAAAAAATTCAAGGAAAAAGAGTGTCCCAAAGAAAAGATTGGAGAATGGGATGAGGCAAACCATTTCCCAACCGATGTCTGGAAAAAACTTGGCGATGAGGGAATCCTTGGCGCGTGTTTTCCTGAGGAATACGGCGGAACAGGCGGAAACATTATTGATGAAACCCTGATTACCGAGGAGATTTCAAACAGTTTTTCAGCAATGGGACTTGCCTATCTTACCGGCATCTGTTTTGGCGGAATGTCAATTCTTCATTACGGAACCGACAAGCAGAAAGAGTTCTATCTTCCGAAACTTGTTGCAGGGGACTGGAACTTTGCACTTTCTCTCACAGAACCGGGCGGGGGAACAGATATTCTCGGAGCTCTCAAGTCAAGAGCAGTGGAACAGCCTGACGGATCATTTATTGCAAATGGTTCCAAGATTTTTACAACCGGTATTCATGTGGCAAACACCGATATCTTCATTGCCAGAACAGATGACGTGGAAGGAAAACCTGCAAGAGGACTTACTGTTTTCCTTATCGACAGGGATAATATCGGAAAACAGGAAACTGACGGAGATCTCCTGAACCAGAAATTCTGTGATGGCATTACCTACCATAAGATCAAAAAACTCGGAAGCCACATCCTTGCATCATTTGAGGTAGCTTTTGAAGATGTTAAACTTACAAAGGATCAGATGTTAGGTGAAAGAGGAAAAGGCTGGTATAACCTTCTTGCAACACTTAACAATGAGCGTATAGTATGTGCCGCGATCTGTGTTGGACTTGCTCAAGGGTGTCTTGAGGAAGCAAACCAGTATGCGATTGAAAGAGAGGCTTTCGGTAAGCCTATCGGCCAGTTCCAGGCAATTCAGCATCAGTTGGCAGAGATGGCAACCGAGATAGAGCTTTCCCGTCTGATTACCTATAAAGCCGCATGGCTTCAGGCAAACAACCCAACAGACCCGTCTGTTGGAGTTATAGCAAGCATGGCAAAGATGTACACATCAGATGCTGCTTTCCGCTGTACAGACAAGGCGATGAGAATTCTTGCAGGTTATGGTTTTACTATGGAGTATCATATTCAGAGATACTACAGAGATATCAGACAGCTTGTTTTCGCTCCGATCACAAACGAGATGAGCAAAAACTACATTGGTCAGGCAATGCTCGGACAGAAAAAATCCTACTAAAGGGATCAATGCTATTAACCGGTCTTCCCTGTAATTGAGGGAAGACCGGTTTTTAATCCCGGTCCGGTTCCATTCTGCAAAATGGAAAACTTTGAGGCAGGATGAAAATTAAGCAATTTTTCAGGAACTCTAATAAGGGAGGTATCCAATATGGAACAGAAGTTTAATACAAGTTTAATTACAAATTTCGGCGAGTCTAAAATGCTTGCAGATCTGACCTTTGCTGAGATGACCCCGGGGTGGGACTGCGGCGGCGGAACATATAAGATAACAGAAGAAGAAGTGAAAAAGTTTGCGGCTCTAATGGGTGATCCCAACACCGGACAGGAGAATGTGCCTGTTGGGATGATTTATATCTTCGGACTTCGTATATGCTGGGACAGGAAGGTGTTTATTGACCAGGCAGTCAGAGCAGGTGATAAGATAACATTTTTCAAACCTGCAAAGATCGGTGATACAATTACAACCAAGCTTTCCATTGCCGATAAAAAGGAGATAACAAAGGAAAAAGATGGCAAGGTAAGGGTAACCAAGTTCTTGTATGTCAATATGAATTCAACGAATCAGAACGGTGATAAGATTACAGACATTGTCATGAGTTTTCTACTTCCAAGAACCATGAAATAAACCTTAAAAAATTTTCTAAGTAAAGGAGGAAGATATGGTCGATTTTGCAAGCTTAAAACAGGGAGACACGCTTCCCTCAAAATCACTCTCCGTAACCCAGGAACTGATCAATGAATACGCTGATATTTGTGGAGATTATAATACACTGCATGTAGATGTGGAGGCAATGAAATCGAATGAAATGTTTGGAGGCTCCACAATAGCTCACGGTACAATCAATGTCGAGCCTGTACTTCAGGCAATATGTGAGATTCAGGGAAAAACATGGCCCAATGAAGGAACAACAATAGACCTGCAGTTCAGAGCCCCTGTAAAGCCAGGTATGACTATTTCAAGCAAACTCACGGTTAAAGAGAGAAAAACAGCTTCAGCTGTTTGTGACATGGAGATTGTTGACCAGACCGGCGCTCCCTGTGTAAGGGGAACTGCAGAGATAGTTTTTTAAGAAACCCAAATTTTTTAGTTGCTTTTCAAACCGGGGTCTATTTTTTGAAGGTAGTCCCCGGTTTGAGTAATATAAAACTTTTATCATTTGCACTTTTTGGAGGATATAGATGAAGATAAGCAAAGATACTAAAATTGACCTGTTTACACGAATGGTCAGAGTCAGGACTTTTGAGAATGAGACCACAAAAATATTCTCAGGAGGGGAGATGCCCGGTTTTCTTCACCTTTCACAGGGAGAAGAGGCGGTAGCTGCCGGTTGTGTAACCTCCCTTAAAACAGAAGACTGTATTTACACAACACACAGGGGGCACGGCTGCATCATCGCAAAAGGAGCAGACTTAAATCCTATGATGGCAGAGCTTTTCGGAAGGATTGCCGGATGCTGTAAAGGAAGAGCCGGTTCAATGCATTTCGCAGATGTTTCAACAGGGTGTATGGGCTCAAACGGAATAGTAGGCGAAGGGATGAGAATTGCTCTTGGAACAGCTTTTGCTCAGAAATACCAGAAAACAGACAATGTAACAATGGTATTTTTTGGTGAAGGCGCAACAGGAACAGGAGCATTTCATGAGTCATTCAACATGGCTGCCGTGCTGAAACTGCCCCTTATTTTTATTTGCAGTATAAACCTTTATGCTCAGATGACTCCTAAGTCTGATCATATATCAATTGAAACAGTTGCTGACAGAGCCAAAGCCTATGGAGCACCAGGTGTAACCATAGACGGCAATGACGTTGAGCTTGTTTTTGATGAGGCAAACAAGGCTATAAAATATGCCCGTGCCGGCAAAGGACCATACATGATTGAGTGTAAAACATACCGCCATCATGGCCATTTTGAGGGTGACCCGTGCAACTACCGTCCCAAAGGCGAGCTGGAGGAGTGGCTTAAAAAAGACCCTGTTAATCTCTATGAGAAACAACTGATTAAAGAAGGGATTTTAAATGATAAGAGCGCAAAAGAGATACGGGATGCAGCTCAAAAAGCAGTGGATCAGGCGGCTGAATTTGCAAGAAAGAGTCCTCAGCCCGATGTTGAAGAGCTTTACAAGGATATACTTGCTTAGGTTGTTGATTAAAAACAGGCAGAACAAAAAAGGTTCTTAAATTTGGATAATTTTTTTCTGGAGGATATATAAATATGGCTGGAAAACCAGTAAAATTTCAGTGGGCAATTAATCATGCAATTGCTGAAGAGATGAGAAGAGACCCAAATGTGTTCATTATAGGAGAAGATGTCGGCAAACCTGGTGGTCCGTTTGGCGTTACAAGAGGAATAATTGACGAGTTTGGTCCTGAAAGGGCGGTTGACACCCCTATCAGTGAAGGAGCAATTGTAGGGCTTTGCTGCGGAGCAGCAGCAGCAGGGCTTAGACCTGTTGCTGAGATAATGTTTATGAATTTTATCACCCTTTGTGTTGAAGAGTTTTACAATCAGGCATCAAAGATGCGCTGGATGTTTGGCGGTCAGGTAAAGCAGCCTCTGGTGGTGCGCACAATGACAGCAGGGGGCTTCGGAGCAGGTCCTCACCATTCTTCTTCATTGGAAGGCTGGTTTGCAAGCATGCCGGGCATGAAGGTTGTATTGCCGAGCAACCCTGTTAACGCAAAGGGACTTATGAAGGCTGCAATAAGGGATGACAACCCTGTTCTCTACGTTGAGCCGCTTTCATCCTACGGGTTAAAAGCAGAGATACCTGAAGGAGATTACATTACGCCTATTGGAAAGGCTGAAGTAGTCAAAGAAGGAAATGATATAACAATTATAACAATCGGAAGAATGCGTGCTGAGGCTGAAAAGGCTGTTGCAAAACTTGAGCAGGATGGAGTGAAACCGGAACTGATAGACCTCCTTACTGTTAATCCTATTGATATGGAGACAATATTTGCATCAGTGAAAAAGACCAACCGATGTGTGATAATCCATGAGGCAAAGAAGGTAATGGGAATCGGAGCAGAGATTGCTGCATCGCTTCAGGAAGAGATGTTTGACTGGCTTGACGCTCCTGTTGCAAGGGTAGCAGCTCCTTTTACGCATATTGCATTCCAGCCCGCACTCGAGAAACATTATATGCCAAATGCGGAGAAGTTGATTGCCAAAGCAAAAGAAATGATGGGCTAACACAGGCGCTATTAAAAGGAAAGGAGTAGTATAGATGGCAACCAATGTAACAATGCCCAAGCTCGGGCTAAGTATGGAAACAGGAAAGATAGTTGAGTGGAAGGTGGCTGAAGGCGGAGAGGTCTCTCAGGGTCAGATTCTTCTAGTTGTAGAGACTGAGAAGATAACCTATGAGGTTGAAGCCCCTGGCAGCGGACTTCTTCATATTATAGTTCCGCAGGAAGGCGAAGTGCCTGTAGCGGAATTAATTGGGATCATAGCATCAGACAAGGCAGAGTATGACAAGGTAGCAGCAGGCGGTGGAGCAGCAGCACCTGCTGCTGTGGAAGCGGAAGCTCCTGCTCAGGCACCTGCACCAGCTCAGGCTGCAGCAAAAGGGGCTCCTCAAAGAGCTCCGGGTGAACGAGTGAAAGCCTCGCCCCTTGCAAAGAAACTTGCCAGTGATGCTGATGTTGATATCAGCCTGATTGCAGGTACAGGTCCTGAAGGAAGGATTGTTAAAAAGGATGTGGAAGAGTATCTTGCCTCAAACAAGGTCCGCATCACACCTGTTGCACGCAAAATGGCTCAGGAGCAGGGAGTTGATCTTTCTCAGGTTACAGGTACAGGACCTTCGGGGAAAATCACAAAAGAGGATATTGAGCAGTATATTGCAACCAAAAAAACGCCTGCAGCGGCAGCACCGCCGGCAGCAGCTCCTAAACAGGCTGCTGAAGTTGGAGAGGGCGACAAACTTGTAAAACTTACAGGCATGCGCAAGGTTATTGCCAGAAAGATGCTCCAGAGCTGCAATGAGGCTGCAATGGCATACATGACCAACAGTGTTGATGCCACGGCTATTCAGGAGTTCAGAGAGAAAATACTTAAGAGCGCTGAAAAGAAACACGGTGTCCGGGTGACCATCACAGATTTTGTTATCAAGATTACAGCCGCAGCACTGAGACGTCATCCTATTATTAATACACGCTGGACGGATGAAGGGGTGCTCTATCTAAACGATATCAATATCGGCATGGCAATGGCTCTCAAAGACGGGCTTATTGTACCTGTAATAAGAAATGCAGATAAAAAGTCAATTGTTCAGATTGCAAAAGACAGGGTTGCACTTATTGAGAAAGGCAGGGGCGGAAAAATCCTGCCAGATGATATGGCTGGAGGAACATTTACAGTGTCGGCTATGGGAATGTTTGGCACAGAGTTCTTCACAGCAATTATAAATCAGCCTGAAAATGCAATTCTGGGTGTAGGAGCAATTATTGACAAACCGGTGGTTGTGAACAAAGAGATAGTGATAAAACCTATTATGAATGTGTCAATATCCTATGATCACCGCACAATTGACGGCGCTGAGGCCGGCAGATTCCTGCTGACATTAAAGCAGCTTATGGACGACCCGATGCTGATACTGGCTGAGTAGAATTGACTATTGAATTAATTTAATAATTTTCACAGGAGGACGGTATATAAGTTATGGCAACCAATGTAACAATGCCCAAGCTCGGGCTAAGTATGGAAACAGGAAAGATAGTTGAGTGGAAGGTGGCTGAAGGCGGAGAGGTCTCTCAGGGTCAGATTCTTCTAGTTGTAGAGACTGAGAAGATAACCTATGAGGTTGAAGCCCCTGGCAGCGGACTTCTTCATATTATAGTTCCGCAGGAAGGCGAAGTGCCTGTAGCGGAATTAATTGGGATCATAGCATCAGACAAGGCAGAGTATGACAAGGTAGCAGCAGGCGGTGGAGCAGCAGCACCTGCTGCTGTGGAAGCGGAAGCTCCTGCTCAGGCACCTGCACCAGCTCAGGCTGCAGCTCCGGCAGGTGATGTTCATGTTGTTGTTATTGGCGGCGGTCCAGGCGGATACCCCGCAGCCATCCGTGTAGCACAGCTTGGCGGAAAGGTGACAATCATTGAAAAGGATCAGTTTGGAGGAACATGCCTGAACCGCGGTTGTATCCCGACAAAATCTCTGCTTCAGTCAGCAGGTGTTTATCATACCGCAAAAGAGTCAAAGGTATTTGGAATTAACATAAAAGGCGCTTCTGTTGATTTTCCGGCTGTCATGTCCCGTAAGAACACGATTGTTAAACAGCTTGTAGGAGGACTTGGCGGAATTCTGAAAAGCCACGGAATGAAGATTATTAACGGAACAGGCGAGATTGTTGATGCGACCACTGTAAAAGTAAAAGAGACAGGTGAGATAATAAAGGCTGATAAGATTATTATTGCCACAGGTTCTGTTCCAAGCAAAGTGCCGATTCCAGGGGTTGATCTCCCGGGTGTTATCAACTCAGACGGTGCGCTGAACCTTGATAAACTCCCGGACAGTATCCTTATTATCGGCGGCGGTGTAATTGGAATGGAGTTTGCACAGGTTATGAAGAGGGTGGATGTGGATGTAACGGTTGTTGAAATGCTTCCTCAGATCCTGCCCTATGAAGATGCGGAGATTGCCAAGGGTTTTGCAGGGATGGTTCAGAAAGAGGGAATTGAAATTCATACCAGTACCTCTGTTAGCAAGATTGAAGACAAAAAAGGAAAAAAACTGGTCACATTTGGCGATAAGCAGAAGGAGGTTGATCTTGTTCTGGTTGCTGTTGGCAGATCCCCCTACACCGAAGGTTTGGGACTTGACAAGGTTGGCGTTGCAATGGATAAGGGTTTTATCAAGGTAAATGAATATCTTGAGACAAGTGTTCCGGGCATCTATGCCATCGGTGATGTTATCGGAAACTACATGCTTGCCCACATGGCAACCGCTGAGGGTGAAACAGCAGCTATGAACGTTCTGGGTGGAAGACACAAAATGAGTTACCGTTCAGTGCCCAGAGCGGTTTACACCAGTCCTGAAGTGGCAAGTGTCGGAATGACAGAGAAAGAGGCAAAAGAAAAGTGCGGTGATGTTCAGATCGGACGGTTCCCGTTTGTAGGATGCGGAAAAGCCCTTGTAATAAACGAGACCGGCGGACTTGTAAAGATTATCGCAGATAAGAAATATGGTGAAGTGCTTGGTGTTGCGATTCTTGGTCCTCATGCAACAGATCTTATCAATGAAGCTGCACTTGCAATTCAGATGGAGGCAACATTTGAGGAGATTGCCCACACCATTCATGCTCATCCGACAATTGCTGAAAGCATTATGGAAGCTGCCCTTGATGTGGATGCAAAAGCAATCCATATGCCAAAGAAAAGGAAATAATATATATTAATATTGGTTATTTCGAGAAAGCTGCCCTGTATTTTCAGGGCAGCTTTTTTTATGGTTTTACAGCTAAGTGCTTAAAAAACCGGGGACAGTCACTAATTAAATCTTTAAGATCAACTTTGTCAGGAAAAAGCTTTGACCGAATCTGACAGTTTGCATAGCAAAATGTGAAGAGTTTAGTTCTAACCCGGGCTGCTGACCATTACCCAAGAATCTAATATATGAAGATGTGACCCTTCCTCTTACCTGTTTTTAGTGCTTGACAAAAAAAGAAATCAAATTTAGTATTATCTAATGGACCGGTAAAAAGTCCGAGTCAAATAACTATTTGAAAAAACTTATATTTGTATATTTTTTTCTTGCAATTTCTTTTGTAAAATGCTATATTTTATAAGTAAAATCAAACCGTTACAAGGAAGTTGACATGTTTCATGCAAAGAATCACAAATTGACCCCCATATTTGATCCGTGGGAGTTTTTAGGGCCAAAAAGGCGAAAACTGCTGGATGAGTCTTGGTCTGGTCTTTTCCGTGAGAATATCCTAAAGATATTGCCGGTTAAGAAACTCAAACCTTCTTTTACACGATGTTTTGGCAGACCATCCAAAGAAGTCTATAGCGCAGTTGGTGCTATGATACTTCAGCAGATGCACAATCTCACAGATGAGGAGACCCAGGAGCAGATAGCATTTAATCAGCAGTGGCATTATGCAGTTGATATAACATCAGAGTCAGATAGGTCCAAATACTTTTGTGAGAAAACACTTTACAGTATTCGAGCAGCCATGGTAGATCACGGGCTGGACAGTTGTATTTTCTCCGACAGTTCAGATACCCTGGCAAAAGTTTTTGGTGTTGATACAAAGAAGCAGCGCATAGACTCTGTTCATATCAAATCCAACATGCTGCGTTTGGGCAGAATCCGTATTTTTTCAACAACCATCCATAAGTTTCTGGTGAATCTGAAAAGGCATTATTCTGAGCGCCAGTTTCTGCAGGTCAGCAGTGAGATTGTTGACAGATACCTCACCGATAAAGCCCTGGGCTGCTTTTCAAGGGTAAAACCATCTGATTCCAATAAAACCCTTGAGCAGGTCAGCGGTGATCTTTTAACTCTGGTGGAGCAGTTCAAAGAGGATGAGAATATCTGTTCCATGCACAGTTACAAGCTGCTTGAACGGGTTTTGCGGGATCAGTGTGAAGTAGTTGAGGAAACAGAAGAAGAAGTTGAGCCTGCCAATGCCCATGATGTCGATGCGTTGATGCCGGCAATTGAATCGACACAGGAAAGGGGTCTTGGGCCGGAACAGGTTTTAGGAGATTCATTATACGGCTCAGATGATAATTGTGAGCAGGCAAAGGAGCTTGGAGTAGATGTTATCAGTCCGATCATGGGAGTTGAGAGGAAGAGTCACGGTCTTGTGTCATTTGAGTTTGGAGAGCAGGGAGAGGTTGTAAGCTGTGCCCAGGGTCAAAAACCATTGAGGGTCAAGAAGAAAAAGAACGGATACAAAGCAGTTTTTAGTAAAGAGCATTGTTCAACTTGTCCATTTGTAGAAGATTGCTGTGTTAAAAAGGGCAAACGCCATTACACATTGAACTATAATGAGAAGGAACAGCGTTGTGCCAAGCGCAGGGCACATGAAGAAACAGATGAGTTCAAGGATGTCTATCGGTATCGCTCTGGGGTAGAGGCAACCATGTCAGAGTTTGACAGACGAACCGGAGTCAAGCATCTGCGGGTTCGGGGCATAAAGTTGGTTCGGTTCTGTGCGGTGTTAAAGGCTGTTGGTTTGAACATTTTCAGAGCTGTTGCGGTCAAAAGGGCTCGGACAAGACTGCAAGGGACAATATCTTCTGTGAATTCTGCTCAAAAAGTGCTTGGTTTTGTTTTCAAAGAGCAATTTATGAAACTTGGGATGACAATGTTTGGTTTTTCAGTAAAACATCCCCATTTTTGTGCTTCAAACTATAAAAACGCCGCTTGACTTTTTACATGACCATCATCATTTGAAGAGATAAAAATATCGAGGTGAGGGTGATACTGATGATAACAAAGAACATTTTAGCTAGGATTTAATAAAATAAGGAAATGTATTGCAGTATATTAAATTGACAGGAGTTTAACATGCAATCAATAATCAGCAGGAAACAAAATATTTTAAAGGCAGTTCAAGACCTTCCGGATGACACAACAATTGAAGATGCAATGGAGCGGTTATATCTTCTTCTCAAGGTTGAAAAGGGTTGCAATCAAGCCGACTCAGGCAAGACCATCTCTCATGCAGAAGCTGAAAAGCGTATGAACAAATGGCTGAAATAAGATGGACTCTCCAAGCATTGGATGATGTCGAGGCAATTGCAAATTATATCGCAAGTGACAGCTCTCATTATGCTCAGTTATTTGTCTCTAAAGTATTTGATACTGTGAAACGTATTGAAACATTTCCAAAGTCAGGCAGACTTGTTCCAGAGATAAATAAACAAAACATCCGTGAAATAGTATTAGGCAATTATAGGATCATTTACAGGTTAGAATCTGACATAGGGGAAGTTCTGACTGTTTATCATAGTGCGAGATTGCTTGACAAAGATACCATAACAAGCCGCTTCACCTAACCGCCATTTCGACCAAAAACCGGGGACAGTCACAACTTAAATCTTTAAGATCAATTTTGTCAGGAAAAAGATTTGCCCGAATCTGATAGTTCACATAGAGGGAAAAGGGGGTTACCCATTTAAATATGTCAGATTCTGATTGACAGATCAAGAGCAGTTGGTTAGATTGTCAGCCATGGCACGCCTGTTGAGAATTGACTGTACGGTTTTATACCAAAGTTAGATTTAAGGATAACAGAAATCAGCAACAAAAAACAAATTACTTATGCCTCAAATTTGATACCTGCTTTTAACAGCTACAAGTTTTTTGATTATGATATGCTAACCTGTTTTAAAGAATCAATATAGTGTTTCAATCATCAATAACAAATATTTTAAAAAAAGTAAATTCTGAGTCGCATCGGATTTTTGGTGATAAACCCGCCGATGTTGTATTATATGGGTCCTATGCACGAGGTGATTATGATCAAAGTTCTGATGTTGATATCATGCTCCTTATAGATATGCCTCAGGAAGAACTGTCTCAGTACAGAGAAACAATCAGCAGTTTGTCAGGTTTATTATCTCTTGAAGGTGATCTTGCTGTTTCTGTAAAATTAAAAAACCGCAATATGGTTTATTGTTATAAAGATATGCTTCCTTTTAATACCTAAATTGATCAATTTTCAAGTTTTCAAGGCATTCGCAGCAGGTCTGTAAATAATCGCTCAGATTAGGTTATAATAATGTGTTAAAAGAAGGGCTATCTCTCAATGCAGAATTTTATGATAATAAAGCAATTTCAAAATTAAGTATTGAGAACGCAGAACGCTGTATTAAATGTCCCTGTTATTGAAGTTGTTTTATCTTAATTCTTACCTCTGGGGAGGGTATTGCAACCGATTTAAACCCTTTTTTAATAAGGTCTTCTTTTCTTGTTCTTAATGCATGCGGCTCGCCGTGCACAAGAAACACAGATGAGTTCTTCTGGTTGGCAAGCCAGCGGTCTATGTCTGCGGCATCTCCATGCCCTGAGAAACATCCAAAACTCTCAACCCGAGCCTTGCGCATGAATGTTCTATTGTTAATTGTTACAGATGGTGCCCTGTTTTTTATCTGTCCGCCCAAAGTTTGGGGGCTTTGATATCCAACAAATGCAATCAGTACATCCTCCCGGTTTATCAGCACCGGGATAAGGGCTGCAGATAGACCCCTTTCCATCATAGCACTGGTGGAGATGATAATTGAACCGGCTTCAGGGGTAAAACCATCAGCATTAATATTCTGCTTATCGGTTTTAGAATCTATCTTGCCGATTCCTTCAGAAACTCCTTTCTTAAACCATTCAGGGTTTTCCATGTAGAGTTCTGTAACAGTATTTGCGGTAGGGGAGGGGACATAAACCTGAGTGTTTTTGGGAATGGAGCCATTTTGCCGGGCAAGGAAAATTTCATAGAGGACTCTCTGTGTGCGGTCAAGGGCAAATGAGGGAATCCAGACAATACCCCTGCTGCGAAGAGTTTCGCCTACAGTGTTCTGAAACCTTGAATACTCTTCTTCTGGCTGGAAGTCTATTACAGATGCTCCGTAGGTTGCCTCAACAAACAGAAAATCTGCTGCTTCCGGCGGATCCGGTTCATGGTGAAACCGTGACATACTGCTGCCCAGATCGCCTGAAAAGATAATCTCTCTTTTTTTCTCCTCTTTTGTAAAGATAAGCCTTACAGAAGCCGAGCCCGGGATATGTCCTGCATCAAGAAACTCAAAAGCCAGCTCAGGAGAAAGCTGTCTTATCCTGTTGTAGTCAACCACTTTCAATGCATCAAGAACAGGTTTGAAAACAATATCTGCACAGACCCTGCAGGGACTTGCCCGCATCTTATCCTGCCGGGCTTTTTCCTGCAGTGCAGGAAGGGTGCCCTCAAAAACCTTTTTCTCCATTATCTTTTTTGCCCACCTGCAATCCTTTTCAGAGTGAGCCACAAAGTAGCTCTTCCCTCTTTTTTTGTTTCTCTCGGACCATACCCAGTCCCTCTTCTCAGTTGAATCATAGCGAATCTGCATTTTGAGCATAATCTTTAATATTCTGGCAGTAGCATCTGTTGTATAAACATCGCCCCTGAATCCGTTTGCAAAAAGAGCGGGGATCCCGCCGATATGATCCAGGTGGGCATGTGTAACAATTACTGCATTAATATCGGCAGGGTTAAACTGAAAAGGGGTTTCTTTTTGCTGCAGAATCTGTGGGGTTCTTTTATTAGGAATTTCTTCAGGGTGGGCAAACCGTGATCCGCAGTCAACAAGAATTTTGATGTTATCTGTTTCAAAAAGCGCTGTGCTTCCGCTGACCTCTTCTGCGCCGCCATAGTATGTGACCGATGCCGACTGAACCGAAACCGCAAAAAGCAGAACAATCAGCCCGATTAAAAATCGTTTCATAACGTCCCCTCCCTTAGTTAAAACCTTTTAAACTGTGGGTTTGCAAAAATAAGTAAATGTGTTTAAATACATCAAACTATTTGCATGCAAAATCTTTTAAAACAGCCCGCATTTGTCATGGATGCCACATTCGCAGTCAGGGTTGAGCTTTTTAAATATATCATAATGTCCGGTATTTGTGGGAAGACCGTGGGAGGTGATATACTCCATAGCTTTATCGCTTCGCCAGTCAAGGAGAGGATGAAAATGAAAGATATTGTTTCTGAACTCAAGCATTTCCATGTTTTTCCTCCGGTCGGTTTCATGTGCCATAACCCCGCTCATCCATGCCAGTGCGTCAAGATCTTTTAATACCCTGTTAAGGGGGCTGACCTTGACCAGTTCAAGAACGTTTTTGTAATCCTCTGATTCAGGGTTGTTCCAGTTTTTGTATCTTTTTTCAACATCTGCCCTCTGCACAGGCGGTGGGAAGAATAATAACCTGGGGTTTATTTCCGGAAGAACCTTTGTAACCATATTGTAGGTCTGTTTTGGATAAAAACCCGTATCTATGAAAATAACAGGGATGGGGATGTCACGGGTCATGTGCGGAAGTATTGCAGAAGTTGAGCCCCCGCTTGTCGTAAGAACAACTCTGAGTTTAAAAATGTCACAGGCATATTTAATACGGTCTGCTGCCTGCATATCCTTCATCTTGAAATTTATCTTGTCTATATTCAGCTGGTTGTTCATGGAGTTGTTCTGCCCGGTTTATTTGATTGCTTTTTGGATTAGAATGAATTCATGAATTTTTTCCAGGTCTAACATGCCTTTCAAGTTACCATTAGAAACAACAGGAACAATCAACGATCGCTTCTGTTTCATCTCCTGAAAAACTTTCAGTAGTGGTGTGTCAGGGGATACTGGTTTAATATCTCTGTTCATGGCGTCTTTTACTTTACCTTCTTTGCCGTATTTTGTAAGCCCTGCTATAAGGTTGTCTTTTGTCAATACACCCTTGTAATCAGAGCCTGATTTGACAATAAATCCATTATCACTGCTGTGGAGAAGTGAATCTGTTGCTTTTTCAAGCCTGTCATCCATTTCTATCACACTGTAATCACTTATTATAATATCTGCCACCGTGTAATTGTGCAGCGCATTCTGATACTTAATCATTTCATATTCTGCTTTTGCTCCCATAAATATAAATATGCCGATAATAACCAGGAAGGGATTAACAAAAAGTCCTACAATAATAAAAGCTATGGCAAAAAACTGTCCGATATCTTTTGCTACCCGTGTTGCTTCTACTCGACTCATTTTGTTTGACAACGCCGACCGAAAAATTCTTCCCCCGTCCATGGGAAATGCCGGAATCAGATTGAATGCGACAATAAACAGATTAACCGCTATAAGCAGCACAAAGAAGTTATTTAAAGTAATGGTTTCGTAATCAATATTTTTAAAATCAACCGTACCCGTAATTGAAACAACCAGCCATATAATTACTGCTATAACTACATTTACAAGTGGTCCGGCTGCGGAAACGATAAAATCCTCTCTGGGAGTTTCAGGCATTTTGGTCATGTTTGCCATACCGCCTATGGGTAATAAAGTGATTCCCCTGACTTTTCCTCCAAACTTTAGAGCTGTTAATGAATGTCCCAGTTCATGCAATACTATGCACACAAACACAGAAATGACAAATAATATATGGACAAGTATTTGCTGTAGCGTCAGTTCACGCATCAGTCCGATTGCCACAACCCATGCTATGAGCAGTAAAAAAGTCCAGTGGATAGAAACCCTTATTCCAAAAGGGTTTCCAATGTGGAGGGAATAACTTTTTGACATGACGTTTAACCTTTCAATAAGTCAAACTTAATCCGGGCGATTGTATATAGCTTAAAGTATGCATTTTTAATGATAATATGCTGTGCATTTCTTGTCAATTTATATATTGAGGGATAAAACCGGTAACAAAAACATCAAAAAACCCTGTATGACAGGGACTGAATATGTAATAATACAAGTATTGAAAAATATTCTAAAAAAATCTGCAAGAAAGTTGTGAAATTGTTATTATGAAGTATTTATATTCAATATTTAATCAAAAAGCAATATTTGAGTATATATTAAGAAGTATTTTTATTTGTATTTTTCTATTATTCTTTTTCAGTATCGCATTATCCGGCTGCAATCCTTTTTATGTAATCAGAACAGCCTATAACGGGGCAGGCATCCTGCTCATCCGGCAGGATATCCATGAAGTGATTTCAAGGCAGGACATTTCAGAACAGACACGGTTTAAACTTGAGCTTGTTATGGAAGCCCGGAACTATGCGGAAAAAATCGGGCTTGTGCCTGAAGACTCTTTTACCTACTACAGTGAGATTGACCGAGATTTTGTGGGCTGGTCTTTGATGGCTTCCAGAAAAGATTCGTTTAAATTGCACACATGGTGGTTTCCTGTAGTGGGTCGTGTGCCATACAAGGGATATTTCAGCAGGGAAGCAGCAGAGCGTGCTGCTCAAAGGTTTGACCCTGATGAGTATGACGTGCTGGTGGGGGCTATCGGGGCTTACAGTACCCTTGGCTGGTTTAATGATCCGCTGCTCTCAACCTCCCTTAGACGAGACCCTGTATCCCTTGTTGATCTGGTTCTGCATGAACTGACGCATAACACGGTGTGGCTGAAAAACAATGTGACATTCAATGAGAGTCTTGCAAACTTTGTCGGTGTTCAGGGAACGGTCGATTTTTTTGATGAAAAACTTCAGGAATGTCTTCAAAGTGGTAATGGGTGCGTGCAGGAGGAGGATTTTTATAAAAGGGCTGTCCGAAGGAAAGACAATACAATTAAACTGGGGCTGGCTGTGGAAGATATATATAATCAACTGAATGAACTCTATCAAAGCGGGCTGCCAAGATATGAGAAAGTAAAAAGGCGGGAAGAGGTGTTTGAGCAGGTGTTGACCCCGTTGCGGGAAAAATTCTCCGATATGCGCCTATTGAAAGAGATTAATAACGCTGAAATTATGCAGCTCAAAATCTACCACACCAGGCTTACGGATTTAGAACAGTTATATCAGAGTTTAAATGAATGGACTGTATTTATTGATGAAATGAAGAAGGTCAGGGAAAAAGTTCAAAACATACAAGGTATGTCGCCATTTGAACTGATAAGAGATCCTGTTTCAGATTAAATATTTATTTTATCCCCTGCTGACAGTTTCCGGGTGCCAAATATCTTGTGGAATTTGGCAATTGTCGGGAAATCAATACAGTGCATGGGATAGAGATGTTCAGGTTTTTCGGTCTTGAAATATTCAATGGTTTTACTGACGGCTTCCGGTTCATTCTCAAACAGATGAAACCCGCCAATCACTGTATAAAGTTCTTGTCCGGTTACAGCCTTTGCGTATTCACAGATATTGCAGATTCCGGCATGAGAACATCCGGTTATTACCATTGCACCTTTTTTTGATTTTACGGCTAGGGCAGAGTCATCCCGCATTTTGTCTTTTCGGAACACCCCCTTTTCAAAACTGTTCTTTCGGGGGACGATGCCTAAAAAATATATCCCTTTTGAAAATTCAAGGGGTTCTTTAGAAGTGATGACATCAAAATCAGCCTTTATCTTTTCTGACTGTTCCAAAGGCATTTTTTCCAGTGTTTCAGGCTCGGCGATAAGCTTTTTTCTCTCTTTAAATCCATGATACCTCAGCCCCCCGACATGGTCCCAGTGATGATGCGACAAGACTACAAAATGGGTCTTCTCAAGATTTACCTTAAGTTTTTCAGCATTGCGTCTGTAAACATCGGTATTGCCAGCATCAAGCAGGATATTTGCGCCTTTTGTCTCAACAAAAAGCGACAACCCCCACTCTGCAAGACATACCCTTGCCCCACGATATCCCGCCTGATTTTCACATAAAACCGTAATTTTCATAACGCAATAAAGATAAAATTGTTCATTCAATCATTGATAACACAGGCTGAATTTAAAATAAAGGTGTTTTTCTTGATTAAAAAAATTGTACAAGTGGTGATGATATCTGCTAAAAATCTTCTACAGCTACCTTAAATGCCATGTTCAGACTCATCATAAGTGCTGAGGTATTGGGAAAACCATGGCTGTCTGTTGCAGGGGGCTGTTTTTTCATAAGCCCTGCAAGCCGTTTTTTTATGCTTGGTTTTGAGTAATAGGTCTGCCAGAGCCACCTTAACCCGTTTTCAAGTTCTTCTGAGCTCATGTTCTTCGGATGATAGGTTGAATACTGACCGTTAAACTTGGTGGCATCGGTTTCAAAAATTCTACCCGCTGCCTCAAGTTGGTCGTGAAAATGTGACCCCTCGATGGGAAACAGTGCTGAAAAAAGCGCAAGTTCAATCTCATTTGATTCGCAGAAATCAAGAGTGCGGCTGAAAACTCCGGGATCGTCGTCTTCAAAACCGAACATAAATGAAGCATAAACACCTATTCCAGCATCGTGGGTCATACGTATCCATTGCTCAAATTTATCCGCTTTAGCCCATTTTTTATCTACAGATTTGAGACTATCCTGGCTGAGGGATTCAATTCCTGTAAACAGAAACTGACACCCGCTCTCGGCAGCAAGACTCATAACCTCATGGTTTGTGGCATGGTTGAGTGAAAACTGTCCACACCAGATAACCTTCAATGGAATCATTGCCTGGAAAAGTTTGCGGGCGTAATCAGGATTGCCCATAATATTGTCATCAACAAAAAAGAACATCTTGCCTTTTAGTTCTTCAAGCTGCCGAATAACATGTTCTATTGGCCGGTGGCGGAATTTAGCACCGTAAAATGTTGTAACTGAGCAGAAATCACAATTATAGGGGCACCCCCGTGTGGTTTCAATATTATAAAAATCATCGTTTTTTGAATAGAACTCCTTTTTGATAAAAGGTATATCTTTCAGATCTATCTGTTTGTCTGCCTTGTAATAAGGTTTCAGACTGTTTTTACTCAGGTCATTTATTACCTCATGCCATATATTTTCAACTTCTCCTGCTACGATACTGTCAGCATGAGGCTTTGCCTCTTCATAGTTAAGCGTGGGGTAAAACCCTCCGAATAGGACTTTGATGCCCCGTGAGCGGAATTTTTGTGATATATCTATGGCAGATGGCGATACATGCAGCATCACAGTAATTCCTACAAGATCCCAGTGCTCGTTATATGGTATTTCCTGGTGGTTCTCATCGATCAGCCTGACCTCGATATCCTCAGGGGTAAGAGCTTTTACAATAAGAAGAGCAAGGGGTGTTGCATTCATAAGGCTGACCGCAGCCTGTCCCCTTCCGACTCTTTTCGGGTTTACAAGTAAAATTCTCATGATAAATCTTTCTGTTATAAAAAGTCCTCTGCCGGATGCTTTTTACATCAGGGCAGGTACGTAGATTAAAAAAACACAGAGGTTATTGCTAAAATATAAACATCAGTCTGCCTTTATGAAAAAAGCCAGATAATTGTTCAGTTTATATAAACACAGTACAACAGCAGTGCGTAAATAAAAGAAGAAAAGAGCATATTAGCTTTTGTTAAGGAACTGTGACAGCATCGGGGGAAATCCAAAAGGTTAGCCCAGTAAAAATTGTGAGGACCGAAAAACACAAGGTAAGTATTGATTTGCAACAGAATCAAGCATTTGCCCCTTAGCACTTTTCATTCTATACCTTTGATTATGTAAAGTCAATATGTAGAGCAAACCGACTATAATAATGCCGCCACCTGTAGGGTTTTATCTTTCATCTTTTATAGGATGCCCCCCCTAATTGCACTAATTGCCAACAACTGTCCTAAGTGCCCCAGGGTCAGGGTAAATATTCATCAAATTTTACCAGTCGTTCCACCCTAACTTCCGCTTCATGCTGGATAACAAATTCGCTCAGTCCCACTTCATCATTCAGTTTACCCCAGTCATAGGTATAGCCGAGCCGTGTCCAGGGATATTTTTGCTCTTGAAAGTAGGATTCAAGTATCTGGTTGTTGTACCACTCGATGTGCTCATCCGTGGCATTGTCGGGGAAACGTATCCCACAAGTTGAGTCCGTTATTTCACAGTCCGGGCAGGGACGAAAGAGATCTTCAGGGTTGACCCACAGTTCTGCAAACCATCGGTTACCACTGTCCGGGGGAAGACCCAAAAGCTGTTCAATACGCAGCAAGGGGTCCGCAAAAAAGCCGAACGTATCCTCAAAAAATGTTTGCAGCTCAGGAACCGCCGTTACCCAGGTTTGCCCCCACCAGGTCTGTACATTTTCGCCAACCGGATAACTTTCTGGAAACTGAGTGAAGGTGACCACTAGAACCATGTCGTCATCCCACACAATATCATCGTTTTCCTGAGTGATGGCAACAAGATCGTCACAAATTTCGTCAACATCGGCAAACACAGCGTCAGCAACAGCACCCCTGTACAGTTTATCAAGAGTCTCAGGTTGTGTGGGCTCACAGCCACTACAGGCCAGCAGCAACGCCCATAGAAAAAACAACAAACAAAACAATCTTTTCTTCATTAACATATGCCCTCCTTCATTCACAAAACTAATAGCTTGGTTGTCTCGAGACACCTTATTTTTCTCTATACCCCGAATGATTATGTGGTGCAGCATCCCGGGGCATCAAGTCTTGCTGTTCTTAGCAATAATTTTACTATAACACGGTAACAATCTAAATTTCAACGGTTATTGCATTACAAAAGAATGCCCCCCCCTTTGTTTTCCTGAATCCTGGGTGCAATGGGGACATTCTATAGTCCCCTCTATTCGCCAGCGAGCCACCACCGCCGAGCTTTTTACAAAAAGCAATTACACATAGAAAATGCGAGTATAAGTGTTAACAGAAGTTTCTGTTTCATGGCTTCCTCCTTTAAACTATTATATTAAAAAGCCTGTCAGAAAGAGAGTTGTTAATCTTTCTTGACAGTTTGACCTAACAAACCCGTTTTACTTTTTTATACTTGATGGCTCCGTGAAAAGACCGGAAGGTATACCATGTATACCACTGCTGTTTAGTATCACCGATTCACTTATCCTCAGAATACAAGGAATTAAACAGAAAAAGCTTTTTCTTCTGTGCCCCCGTATATTTCGTGGGTTTTTTCCTTCTTCTGGTTTTCCAGTTCAACCCTATAACTTCTTCAGCTCCTCCATATAATCCTCTTCCTTGATAACACCATTAATTATCAAAGTTCGGGTCAGTGTTTCCTCCTGTATCAAGTTCTTATAAAAGCTTTCCTCACATGAAACAGTCTCTTGCCCGTCCATTTTCTGAGTCATTTTAATGCCCCCTTACAGGCGTGACTTAACTTGAAATATTCTATAACAATACCCATGATAATTCATACAGTTTAAGCATGGTTTTTATTTTAGAGCGATTTGCTGAACATTTCAATAAAATTTGTTTAAGGGCGTGCAAAAAGGCAGGTGTTGAGCATATCAATCTTTATGCAGCATCAAGGCAATCTTTTGCCAGCTCATCAACAGGGTGCTTTGCTTGCAATAGTCGGAGAGATTTTAGGGCATGTCCATCAAAGAACAATGCAAATCTATTCGCATGGTCATAGGGATGCCATAGGGGAGGTTATGGAGGTCTGACGGAGACAGGACAGACAGGTTTTAAGGGGTATCAAAAAGGCTACGTGTTTGAAATTACTTAAGAAAGGACTTTTTATTTACTCTTCTGAAATATTTTGCCAATAGCTGACACCTGCTCCTCAGCCAACAGCCATTTCGTTAAAACTGATATTTCAAGACCTGACCCCAGAACCCGGGACTTTAACCCGCTGGATAAACAGTTGTTACTGCGAACGGACATCCACTAATTTCTATTCATGGACTTCCTCTCTTTCAGCATTGCTTTTACAAACTAACGGTACCTCTGCTGGCGCTCTACTGTATTTCCCAGGACTCTGAACAATACCAATTAATCACAGATTGTCTTAATATTAAAAAAATATTTTTCTGAAGAAGAAATATAAGGTTTTACCATTAAAGCATCCGTTGATGTTATAATACAATTACTGTCATTAGATCTTATCGAAATTGAACATTCAGAAAATTTGCCTCTCCTTGCTATAGCGCATCTTGGAATATTACCCTGGCTATCAGTTTTTAATACTAATATATCAACATCAGTTCCTGTATTAACGCCACCTAGTGCAATATATCCTTCATCCTGTGTCTGATGGACATTATGAGAGCCTACAGACAATTCTGCTCCATAAGTTTTTTGCCATAGAAGTGCCCCATCTTCATTAAGTTTAAGCAGTACAATATCTGTGTTGTCTGTATCAGGATTTGGAATGGAAGTAATAACAATATATCCTTTATCTTCTGTTTGCTGGATGGAATGATAATTTACCGTTCCTCCTCCCTCATATGCCTTTTCCCATAAAAGATTGCCATCATTATCAAGCTTGAATATACAAGTACTGTAACCATTTGAACCAATATAAGGTGAACCTACCCCGGCAACAATATAGTTACCGTCTTTTATCTGTAAAACGTTGCCAAACAAACCATCATCATATGTTTTTTGCCACTGAATATTGCCACTGCCATCAAGTTTTAGTATCCAAAGGCTGATATTATATCCGAACGACATTGTTGAACCACTAACAATATAACCACCATCTGTGGTTTGTTGTATCGAATGACCTATATCACTATTTTCCCCGCCATATGCCTTTTGCCAAGCAACGGAAAGATCAGCGTTAAATTTAACTACCCAGATATCACTAGCACCTGCTCCAAAAGATGATGTGCCGCCAACAACAATATAACAACCATCATTTAATTTTTGAAAACAATGTACGGTATCATCCTTGTCTCCACCATAGGTGATACATGACACTGTATCTTCACTCGAATCATACTTGATTAACCCAATATCATCTCTAAGGTTATCAATATTAAGATATGTTAATGCTATAATATAATCATTGCCTGTTTTTTGAATAAGTGGCCTACTAAGACCATTCAAACCAAAACCTTTAAAAAATTGTTGCCTTGAGATATTACCAGTGCTATTAAGATTTAACACACATATACCCCATTCACGTGCTTCATCAGAATAAGTAGTTCCGGCAATAATATAACCATTATCTGTGGTTAATTGTATTGAATCAGCACTCTCAGACCCTCTTTCCCCGTAGGACTTAATCCATGCAACTGAATTTACAGCTGCTGTAGAAATAAAATCAACCCCTGTTACATCAGCTTCAGAAACGGTAACATTTTTACTCGTGGGAGTAAATGTATAACCACTATTGCTTGGGGTTACTGTATAACTGCCGTTTACAAGTCCAGAAAAACTGTAGTTCCCACCACTATCGGTTAATGTTATATAAGAACCATCACCTGACAATGTCATAGTAACACCTGAATGAACATCACCACTTACCGTTCCACTGATGGTGTAGGGGTCTCCCGGATCTACAGGTTCAACAGGGTCTACCGGGCCAAATGGATCGGGGTCTATGAGACAACGGACGGAAAACCCGTTCCCCTTATTGCTGCCGCCGCGGGCCACGATGCCGTAGTTGTAGCCCAGGTCCCGGCCCCAGGCGAAGCCGGCATCGCGCTCAGAAGCGCTCCACCAGAGACCGTAGTTGCCCAAATAGCCGAAGCCGCCGGTGCCGTAGCGGCTGCCGCCCGGCAAACCTGACCACCCGCTCTCATTTGTGGCGTCTGTGTTAGGGTCATACCACAATCCGGTTCCTGCTTCTATGGTGCCTGTTGACTTCATCTTGCCGCCGGCAACACTCTCTCCTCCAAGATAATCAGTTAAGGTGGTCCAATCCGCGTCACTGGGCAAACGCCAGCCTGATGGACAAACTGTCAAGGCTGTTTCCCAGTCATACAATCTTCCATAAATCTCACAGTTTGCAGGATCATAATCATAACACCAACTGTTTCCGGTTTCGATGTTTAAATTATGCTTCATCCAGACCTGAGTTCCGATGGTTACAGTTTCAAAATCTCCCGGATCAACAGGGTCAACGGGGTCTACCGGGTCAAATGGATCAGGATCTACAGGATCACACCCAAACGAAAACATAAACAACACTGCCAACAAAATTAATGGACTGATTATAAATTTCTTCATCTTTCTTTTCTTTCCTTTCCTTTCCTTTCCTTTCCTTTCCTTTTAATTGGTTAATAAAATTAGATGGTTTTCTAAAAAAAATCCTTAACTGTCATTTCAATTATTTGTGTTAGGTTTCGCTTAGCTCAACCTAACCTACGGACTGGGGACAAATTGTCAAATAGTCATTCCCTGAGGCAACGGACGGAAAAACCGTAGTCCTTATTGTAGTTGCGCCGGCCCACGCCGCCGTAGCGGTAGTACATGTCCCGGTCCCAGGCGTTGTCGGCACCGCGCTCAGAAGAGCTCCACCAGTAGCCGGCGCTGCACAAATTGTAGAAGTTGCCGTCGCGGTAGCCGCCCGGCAAACCTGACCACCCGCTCTCATTTGTGGCGTCTGTGTTAGGGGCATACCACAATCCGGTTCCTGCATCTATGGAGCCTGTTGACTTCATCTTGCCTCCGGCAACACTCTCTCCTCCAAGATAATCAGTTAAGGTGGTCCAATCCGCGTCACTGGGCAGATGCCAACCAGGCGGGCAGGCGGTTAGTGCAGCAGGCCAGTTGTAAAGCGCCCCGTAGGTATTAAAATTGTCCGTTGCCTTTGCTCCATTTACATTTGTTCCTTCATAGCCGTAAACATAATAATACGGCTCTGTATAGGACCCTCCTGAAGAAGGAGAAACAGAGGGCAGGTATTTCAAATTCTCCGCCATCCAGCTCTGGTTGCCGATCTCTATGGTTTGGTATTTCTGACCATCTCTTAGGTCTGTCATCTCCCCAAAATTATGATCAATATTGGGCGGGGGATAAGGTTCATCAGGTTCACAGCCCATTGAGAAAATAAAAAATACTGCCCCAAAAGTCAATGATGAGATTAGCAATTTTTTCATAATGTTGCTTCCTTTTTTAAGTGTTTGAAGTTTAGAAAATTGTGCATCGCTTTGTATCTTATAAACAATCAGAGATAAATGTCAAGAGGAAGAATAATTATTTACCTTGCCGCTCATTTCCTACCGAAAAAAAGGGAAAACTGACGACAAAAAAGAGCCTGCCCCTTGATTTCTATATTTTGCTCATTTTATGTTGAAAAAACTTTTGCTTGATGGTTATATATAAGATTGAACGTAAAAGTCAAAAAACCCATTCTCACTAAAAGAGCTGTTTTTTGTTTTGTTCCAGGCATGGGTTTTTTCATTAACTATTCATGAAGGCATTCCATAATGTTTATCTCATCCTTATGCAGAGAATGCGGGAACTGCTTTACTCAATGTTTCTACACAGATTACAGTCAAGATCAGGCAATTGAAATGATTTGGCAACTCAAGAATGGTCATGCTGCTGATATACTCTCAAAGTGCATAACCTGTATGGCTTGCAATGAAATCTGTGAACAGGGAGCAAACCCCTATGACCTTTTATGTACCATGCAGGAAAAACATGGCATAAGGCTCATCCCGGAAGTTATGGTTGATTTTATTGATAAAACCGCTGCCGGCACACCCAATGTTATCATTCCGGGCAAACCGGATAAACCCGCCCTTTCCCTGTGTGTTATTGAGCAAGCCTGCCCTTCGGGAATTGCTGAAAGCAGGATGTTTGAAGGGCTAACACTTGTCAAGGGAAGTGATTATTATGCAAGTATTGTTTGTCTGCATACAGGTTTTGAAAGCAGGGTTGTGGAGCGTGTCCGGCATTTTATTGAAAACCTTGCAAAACTCCACTGCCGGGAATTAGTTTTTCTGCATAATGACTGTTCCCGCCGCGCTGCGCGCGCCGGGAACGCAGAGCTGAGCTGTGCTCAAGCTT
>CAZMHH010000020.1:0-49013 GCA_964566035.1 uncultured Thermodesulfobacteriota bacterium | reverse complement strand
GGTAAAAAGTTGATTTTTCTTAAATTGCCTAAAGGGGTTGCGGGAATGATATTTGTAACATATTGTAATTGCTTTTATATCACCCTCACCCCAACCCGTTTTAGCTGTTAAGTCCCGCGCTTCGCGGGATTGGCTATTGAGCTATTAAGCAAAACCTTTTTTGTTTTTTCCTCTTATCAGCCATCAGCTTATTAGCTTATCAGCTCTTTTCAGGGAGAGGGAGTTTTGTGGACTTTTTACCGGTCAATCATTACATGATTAACTTGTTGATATTGTTTGTTTTAAATAAGAAAATATTTTTTTACCTCTTTTTGAATTTAGCAAAGTAAATTTTATATATTAATCGGGCATGGTAAATAGATGAGCCCTACAGTCTTCATAGAGAAAGGATATAGGTTCTTCTTTTTCTCCCGTGAGGAATCGAGGATGCATGTGCATGTTGTCTCCGGTGACGGCGAAGCTAAGTTCTGGCTTCAGCCGGAACTTCAGCTTGCAAAAACCCACCGTTACAATCGGCAACAGCTAAAAGAAATAGAGTCGCTTATCGAGGTACACTATCATGAGCTTATTAGCACATGGCAACACCACTTCGGATGTTGAAGTAACAAATATTTCCAATCACGGAATCTGGATATTGGCACATGACCAAGAACTGTTTTTGCCATATGAGGAATTCCCGTGGTTTAAGGATCAGCCAGTAAAAGTGATTGTTAATGTTGAGGAACCGTCACCCGGACATTTCTATTGGCCTGATATCGACGTGGATCTCACAGAAGAAATTATTGAGCATCCAGAGCGGTTCCCAAACAAAGCAAAGAGCACATAACAACCCCGTTGAGATTAATGAGAAATTGAGAGTCGGACTCACCCATTAAAGGCAGGCTGTAAAAGCGGATAAAAGGGTAGCAGCCTGACTTGCCCTGTCTGCCCCCAATCAATCTTTTGGCGCTTGACTAACCAGCTAGGTTATGCAATATTTATAGCCATGTTCCGCTGTTTTTTATCATTTTCACAACACTTGATCCGATAAGGATCAGGTGCTACATAAAGTAATAGATGATTTATTTGTCATGCCGATTTACAGACTTCAAGATCACTCTGATTTCCCCCCTGTTGAAAATGCAGGACATGGGGGACTTCTTGCCTTTGGCGGAGACCTGAGCGTTGACAGACTTCTTCTTGCTTACAGCCGCGGAATTTTTCCGTGGTATTCAGAGGGAGAACCTGTTCTTTGGTGGTCCCCTGATCCGCGCCTTGTTTTACAACTCTCAGAGGTGAAGTTTTCAAAAAGTCTACGGCGGGTTATAAAAAGCCGAAGGTTTTCTGTTACAGTTGACACGGCTTTCAGTGAGGTTATTTGTAAGTGTGCTACAATAAAACGACCAAGGGAGCAGGGAACCTGGATTGTTGATGAAATGCAGACAGCTTATAACCGTCTGCATAAGGAAGGTTTTGCTCATTCTGTTGAAACATGGAAGGACGGGATTCTAAAGGGTGGTCTTTATGGAGTATCTCTTGGGGCTGTCTTTTTTGGCGAATCGATGTTTTCACTTGAGTCTGATTCTTCCAAGGTTGCTCTCTTCTATCTTGTGGAAATGCTTAAGCATTGGGATTTTGATTTTATTGACTGTCAGGTTAAAACAGAACATCTTGTAAGACTCGGAGCTAAGGAGATCCCAAGACGGATATTTATAAGGAGGCTTCAAAAAGCTCTGTGCTTTGAGACAGTTTGCGGAAAATGGAGCATGCCTTCTTGCCTTGATTCCCCCTAAAAAAGCCTCCTGCTGTCCAGCATGAAAGTAACAGGACCATCGTTTACAAGTTTAACCTCCATAATAGCCTGAAAAACCCCGGATTTAACCTTAAGCCCTTTATTTTCAAGATAAAGGATAAGGTCATTGTATATTTTTTCAGCATATTTCGGCTCGGCGGCCTGAGTAAAAGAAGGTCTTCTTCCTTTTCTGCAGTCTCCATAAAGGGTGAACTGAGAAACAACGAGTATCTCTGCCTCTATTTCTGAAACGTTAAGGTTCATTTTCCCTGCACGGTCTTCAAAAATACGAAGGCCATGGATTTTTGAGCTGATATAGTCAATATCTTTAGATGAATCATCCGGGGCAATTCCAGCAAATACAAGAAGCCCTTTTTTAATTGAGGACACGGTTTTTTCTGAAACCATTACTTCGGCTTCTTTAACTCTCTGAACAACTGCACGCATAATGCAAACTATCCTTTTTGAATGATCAATTATAAATTTTGTTTAATTTTAGTTCTTTAGCATGTATAATAGAAGTTGATAAGAGCTGTTCAGCTAACGGATTTAAAAAATTATCATCCTCTTAAATTCGCTTTTTTTGTTTTAGCTTAATAACCTGACCTGCTGCCTATATATATATTACTTCAAAATCACACGAAAGGAAAGTTTTGATGGAAGAAAAGAGAATTCAATGTGTTGTTGTCGGCGCAATGGGAAGAATGGGGCAGATGATATGCACAAAAATATTATCATCAGATGATTTTATGCTTGCGGGTGTTACAGAAAACAGCAATAGTAAATTTATTGGAAAAAGCTTAAAAGATATAACAGGCCGTGCAAATGAAGCTTTAACGCTTTCTGCATCCCTTGATGACATAAAAGTGCCGTTTGACGTGATTATTGATTTTACATTTCCCTCTGTTTCGATGCAGACAGCCAGGTTTGCCGGTAGGCACAGCAAGGCTGCCGTAATCGGTACAACAGCTTTTTCATCAGAAGAAAAGGAAGAGATGCAAAGATTAAGCAAAACCTTTCCCTGTGTCTGCGCTCCCAATATGAGTATAGGTGTAAATCTGCTCTTTAAGCTTGCAGGTGATGTTACAAGGCTTCTTAAAGACAATTATGACTGTGAAATAATTGAGATGCATCACCGTTTTAAAAAAGATGCTCCAAGCGGTACAGCTCTGAGACTTGCTGATATTGTAGCCGAGGCAAAAGGAGTGGAATCTGAAAAAGCATTTGTTTTTGAACGGAGGGGGCAGACCGGTGAAAGAGGCAAAGATGAAATTGGAATACAGACCATAAGAGCAGGTGATATTGTAGGCGAGCATACCGTGCTTTTCGGAGGTGTGGGCGAGCAGGTTGAGCTTGTTCACAAAGCGCAAAGCAGAGACTGTTTTGTACAGGGAGCTCTTTATGCTGCAAAATGGGTTTTGGAAAAACCAAATGGATTCTACGACATGCAGGACGTGATAGGGCTTAAATGAAAAAATCACTTTCCACTGCTTTTATAAGCATAGGCTCCAATGTTGACGATGCAAAACTACAATGTTTAAAAGCAATTGATAAGATGAAAGCTGTAAGGTCTGTCACGGTAAACAAGGTTTCTTCATTTTACAGAACCAGCCCTTGGGGGTATGAGGAGCAGCCATTCTTTGTAAATGCTGCAGCTGAAGTCCAGACGGGTCTGGATGTTTTTGCTTTCCTTTCCTGTCTTCAGAATATTGAAAAAGGGGCAGGCAGGGTAACCAATATAAAATGGGGTCCAAGGATTATTGATCTGGACATTATTTTTTTTAACAACACTGTTGTCGAGCTGCCATGGTTGTCGGTTCCTCACCCTCTTATGCAGAAGCGGCGGTTTGTTCTCGAGCCTATTGTTGAAATAGCTCCTTTTTTTGAACACCCTGTTTTAAAAAAACCTCTAAAGGTGCTTCTTGAAGAGTTAAACGATAAAAACAGGGTTGAAAAGATATCCTGATAAAAAAGTGAAGGTATTGTATGTTTCGAATAATATTGTTTTCTATAATAGCCTATTTTCTTTTTAAGGTGATAGGTAAAATATTTTTTAATAAAAAAAACCAGCACACGGTTTTTTCTAAAAAACCTTCACCTGGTGTTATTGATGAAATGGTGCAGGATCCTGTATGCAAGATATATCTGCCTAAAAAAGAGGCAATTGGACATAACTGTTCAGGGGAAATGGTTTTTTTTTGCAGTCGAAACTGTCTTGAAAAATTTAAATCCGAGCAGAAAAAATCATAAAAATTATATTGAATGGAGCATTAAAAAGTCCAAAAACAGCCAAAACTCCCTCTACCTGAAAAGAGCTGATAAGCTAATGGCTGATAAGAGGAAAAAACAAAAAAGGTTTTGCTTAATAGCTCAATAGCCAATCCCGCGAAGCGCGGGACTTAACAGCTAAAACGGGTTGGGGTGAGGGTGATATAAAAGCAATTACAATATTTAGCAAATATCATTCCCGCAACCCCTTTTGGCAATTTAAGAAAAAATAGACTTTTTACGGAACCATCATATTTAATGATTTCAGGAATTGATTTTTTTTAAATATTCAGTTACAAAAGCAGTTAATGCCTTTACACCCCCGCATTGTTTCACCATATATTATTTTGCTTAAACCAGAGCGGGATTTAACAGATCATTTAATGGTTTTTGGAAACCGCAAGGTATCATGAAAAAAAAAGAAAATACTGACAATATTCAGAAAAAGGCTGTTACCACAGAACTCAACGAGGACCCGTTAAAGTTATATGTTAAAGAAATCCGTAAAATACCGGTTCTCTCTCCTGAGGAAGAACAAGAGTATGCCCGTATTCTACATGAAAGCAAAAACCAGAAGACCCAGCTTCTTTACCATATTGTGGAGCTTATAAGTTCTATTCAGGGCAGCAGCACCCCGGATGAACTTCTTGAACATATTAACAACTCTCTTTTTGAATACATCAACCTGACAGAGGCCATGGCTCTTTACAAAAAAATAAAAAGGGTTGACCGAAGGATTAAGAGGGCAGAAGAGCCAAATGAGAAGAAAAGACTGAGCAGAGACAGAATAAAAATCAAATCCGCACTGATGGATTTATTATTTAAAATAAACATAAGAGATTTCAATAAATGGAAACTTTTTATTGAACAGAAGGTTAACGAGGATTCAATTCCGCAAAAAGCAAGAGAAAATTTTATTATATTGCACAAGGCAATAATAGAACTTGAAAGAATAGAACCGGCTCTCAGACACGCAAGACACATGTTAATCAAGAGCAACCTGCGTCTTGTGGTGAGTATATGCAGGCATTACTATGACAAGTCTGTTCCATTCAGAGACATTGTACAGGAGGGCAACTTAGGACTGATTAAGGCGGTTGAGAAGTTTGATTATAAAAAAGGATTCAGACTCAACACCTATGCCTCATGGTGGATACGTGAGGGTATAAACAGAGCAATTGAAGAAAAGGGAAGGGTTATCCGTCTGCCTGTTTATATAAACGAAAAGTTTTACAAAATAAAAAGAGTCATAAATGAGGCTTTAAAAAGGTATGGAGAGGAAATATCAATAAGTAAAATAGCAAATAAACTGAAAATGACAGAGGAGGAGGTTACACAGGTACTGTATGCCTTCAAGGAGCCTTTTTCTCTTGATACTGCTTATGTTGATGACACAGATCCTCTGGAAAACTTCATCGCGGATGATAAACCATCACCGATTGATACAATATCCAATAAAATAATAGAGGAAATGGCTGCTGAAATAATTGAAACCCTTCCCGAAAGAGAAGCAAAAATATTAAAACTGCGTTTTGGTCTTGGTAATGAGACAGACAAAACCCTTGAAGAGGTTGGAGAGTTGTTCGGGATTTCAAGAGAAAGGGTCAGACAGATAGAAAACAGGGCATTAAAAATGCTCAGAAAAGAGAATGAGCTGAAAAAACTTCTCTCGCTTCTTGGAACAAGTTAATCAAAACTATCCGTTGACCTGCTTTTTTCCACAACCCATCCGCCCCCCATCGATTTGTAAAGTTCAACAAGTGAGCTGAAAAGTGCGGATTTAGCCTCAACATATGAAAGTTCCGTGTTAAAAAGAGTTCTTTCTGCATCAAGCACTTCCAGATAACCGCTATATCCGTTTTCATAGCGCAGTTCAGCATTCTTTCTGTAATTTCTCACGGCTTCCACCTGACGAATGCGCGCGTCAAGTATTTCACGTGTCTTTTGCTGCGAAACAAGAGCGTCTTCAACTTCCCTGAAAGCATTCTGTATTGTCTGCTGATATGTGATAAGAGCCTGTTTCTCAAGCGCTCTTGCCGTATCAACCTGTCCGCCAATCCTGCCGGCTGTAAAAATCGGCATGTTTGTTTGTGCACCGAATGTCCATATTTCAGAAGAACCCCTCATAAGTTTCTGTAGATCAGCACTTTCCGAACCGAGTATTCCGGTAAGTGATATAGACGGGAAGTAATAAGAGCGTGCAACATCCACACGGGCATGTGCGGCAATTAAGTCCTGTTCGGCAAGTCTGATATCCGGTCTTCGTTCCAGAACCTCAGAAGGAACACCGGCAGGCACAGCAGGCAGATGAAGCTCGTTTAATGTCAACCCTCTTTTGATCGGGGCAGGATTGCTGCCGAGCAGCGTGTTTAAATAATTTTCCTGCAGGGCTATCTCCTGCTCTATAGACGGAATAACGGCAAGAGTCTCCTCATATTCTGATTCAATCTGGCTCAGCTCGAGTTCTGAGACAACACCCCACTTGTAACGCAGCCTGAATATCCTTAAAGACTCGCTTCTTGTCTCTGCTGTTCGAAGGGCGATTTGAAGCTGCTGATCAAGATTTAGCAGGTTCAGGTAACCGTCTGCAACAGCTGTGACAAGGGAGAGAATAACGCCGTTTTTGGCTTCTTCGGCACTCAGGATATCGGCTCTTGCCGCTTCTGTTGCAAGTCTGAGCTTCCCCCAGAGGTCAATTTCCCAGCCCGCGGTTAGTGCCCCTTGAAAACTGCTCTGAAGGGGGGACATTTTCCCGGACCAGGGAACAGCGCCCTGTTTGGTTACCCGTTGTCTTGCAGCAGTACCGCCAGCCTCAAGGATTGGAAAAATTTCTCCCCTTGTTGCTCTGTAGGCTCCCAGATACTGCTCCACTCTTGCCGCAGCAATTGCAACGTCTTTGTTTTCTCTAAGCGCTGTTTCTATCAGTTCATCCAGGACAGGGTCATTGAACTGCTGCCACCAGAGAGTGTTTACTGTTTCCTGAGTCTCTATTTCTTCATAAATCCATTTATCCGGAATATCCACAGAAGGACGCCTGTAATCCTTCCCGATGGTGCAACCGCTAATAATTAAAAAGAAAATAATTAGGGCAATATATTTTACAGGCATTATTTTATCCCTCTCTTTCCGTCTCCTCTTGAGCCCAGTTTCTCGAAGAGCACAAAAAACAGAGGTATGAAAAAGACTGCAATAAAAGTAGCAGCAATCATGCCCCCGATGACGCCTGTTCCTATCGAGTGCCTGCTGTTAGCCGAAGCCCCTGTTGCAATTGCAAGCGGAATGCAACCAAGTATAAATGCCATTGAGGTCATTATAATAGGTCTTAAACGGAGTCTTGCCGCTTCAAGGGCGGCATCCACCAGAGACATTCCTTCTTTGTGTTTCTGGACAGCAAATTCAGTTATAAGTATGGCATTTTTAGCTGCAAGAGCAATGAGGGTCAAAAGCCCGATCTGAAAATAAATATCATTTTCGATTCCTCTTATCATTATTAACATAAGCGCTCCGAAAAGAGCAAAAGGTACTGCCATAAGAACACCAAGGGGAAGAGACCATTTTTCATACTGTGCTGCTAAAATAAGAAACACCATTACAAGTCCGAACAGAAAAATCATGGATGAGGTTCCGCCTGCCTTCTTCTCTTCAAAGGCTTCTCCGCTCCAGGCGAATCCAAAATCCGAGGGAAGAATATCAGCAGCTATATGCTCCATTGCGGTAATTGCCTGCCCGGAACTAAAACCAGGTGCTGCATTTCCAATAACCTTTGCGGCAGGGAAATTGTTAAATCTTGTCACAATATCGGGTCCTGCCTGGTAACTTGTTGTAACAACGGATTTTAATGGAACCATATTGCCACTGTCAGAGCGCACATAAAGATAGTTTAGGTCTTCGGGTTTTGAACGGTAGGGGGCGTCAGCCTGTATAATAACCTGCCACAGCCTGCCAAATCTTGTAAACTGGCTCACATAAGCTGAACCGAAACAAACATGAAGCACATCATAGACAGAGTCAATGGGTATTCGAAGGGTTTCCGCCTTTTCCCTCTCAACATCCACAAACAACTGCTGTGAGTATGGCTGAATACTTGATGAAACCCTTTGCAGTTCAGGCTGTTTATTGGATTTTGCAACAAAATGATTTGTTATTTCAGCAAGTTTAGCGGTATCGCCTTCCCCATGATTAAGTATCCAGAATTCAAATCCGCCCATATTCCCGAGTCCGGGAAGGGAGGGAGGGTTTACAGGGAAAACAAGCCCTTCTTTAATGCCCGCAAGACCGGGAAGTGTTTTTTGAATCAAAGCCTGTGCGGTTAAATCCTTTGATTTTCTTTTTTCAAAACCCTTAAGAGATATGAACAATGCTCCTGCATCTGTTTTAGTCTGAGAATCAACAAGGCTGAAGCCGTCAACCTCGCTGACATCCTTAACTGCCGGGTGTGAGGCAAATATTTCCCCGGCGGCGCTGTTCACTTTTTCTGTTCTGTCAAGGCTTGAGGAATCAGGAAGCGATGATATTCCGAAGATATAGCCCTGATCTTCGACAGGTACAAAACTTGTCGGGATGGTTCGAAAAAGGTATATTGCCGAGCAGAGAATAACTGTAAAAAACAGCAGAGATTTTAAAGGGTTTGTGATAAGCAGGTTAACTGTTTTGACGTATGCCCTTGTAAGGTTTTCAAATCCGTTTTCAAACCAAATAAAAAAACCCGTCTTTTTTTTATGTTTCTGTTCAAGCAGGATGGCAGCCATTGCCGGTGTAAGGGTCAAAGCCATAATGGTTGACAACACAACAGACACGGCTATTGTTACAGCAAACTGTTTATAGAGCTGTCCCGTCATTCCACCAAGAAAAGCTACCGGAACGAATACAGCACACAGCACAAGCGAAGTTGCAATAATTGGACCGGTAACCTCCTCCATAGCCTTTTTTGAAGCATCTTTTGCCGATAACTTCATTTCTCTCATGTTTCGTTCAACATTCTCTACTACCACTATGGCATCATCAACAACTATGCCGATGGCAAGAATGAGACCGAAAAGAGTGAGCATGTTTATTGAAAAACCAAAAAGAAGCATCCCTGTAGCTGTTCCGATAATTGATACAGGAATGGCAAGAATAGGTATAATTGTTACCCTGAAGCTCTGAAGGAAGATAAAGACAACAATTATTACCAGAAAACAGGCTTCAAGGAAAGTTATTAAAACCTCCTTTATTGAAGCCCTGACAAAATCTGTCGTATCCATGGATATTTTATAATCTATTCCGTCGGGAAAGCTTTTCTTCAGTCTTTCAAGGGTTGCACGTACATCATCTGAAACATTAACTGCATTAGCCCCGGGTTGCTGATAGACGGCTATAAAGGTGGCTGTTCTGCCGTTCATGCGGGTGCGCACCGAATAGTCCTGCATCCCCAGCTCAACGGTTGCAACGTCCTTGAGACGCACTATTGCACCCTCTCTGCCGGCTCTTAAAATTATATTCCCAAACTCCTCAGGTTCCTTAAGCATACCTGTGGTTACTATGGAAAAAGTCTGCTCAACAGGTTTATTAGTTGGGGCTTTGCCGATCTGCCCCACGGCATATTGCTGGTTCTGTTTGCTTACCGCAGATTTAATATCAGAGGTTGTAATGCCAAGCTGTGCCATCCTGTCCGGTTTTATCCATACACGCATGGCATAGTCCGGCATTCCAAGAATTGAAGTCTGATTTGCGCCTGGTATTCGTTTTAATTCTTCAAGAACATAAAGGTTGGCATAATTGGCGATATATTTCTTATCAAAACGCTCATCAGGGGAGTATATGCCTATAATCATTAAAAAGGAGGAAGATACCTTCTGAACAATGACCCCTTGCTGAACAACCGACTCCGGCAGCATGGGCATGGCAATATTTACTCTGTTCTGAACATCAACCTGAGCCATATCAGGGTCTGTTCCTATTTCAAAATAGACCCTGATAGTAAGACTGCCCGTGCCCGAAGCAGTGGAGGTCATATATATCATATTATCTGCGCCGTTTACCTGGAGTTCTATCGGAGCAGCCACGTTTTCAGACACTATGTCTGCACTTGCTCCAGGGTAGCTTGCAGATATGGTTATTACCGGAGGACTTATTTCAGGATACTGGGCAATTGGAAGGTTTGACAGAGAAACCGCTCCTGCAAGGACAATCACAATAGCAATAACAGAAGCAAATATGGGTCGTTCAATAAAAAAATTAGAAATCATAAATAGAATTTTTATGTTTTTAATTATAATATAAAAAAGCTATAGACAAAGCAGCCGTCAGGTTTCAGCAAACCCCTAAACATTTCGTCATCCTTTTTGCTCATCACTCATTGCTTGTTTCTCGTTGCTTATCACTCACAGCTTTCACCGGAACCCCTTGAGCAAGTTTATTGATGCCGTCCACAACAATGGTCTCTCCTGACAGGAGCCCATTGTTTATAAAAACCAGATCCCCGAGCCATCTTCCGAGACTAACCTTGCGGACCTGTGCCGTGTTGTCTTTATCAACAATCCATACAAAAAAACCCTTTGCACCCTGAAGGACTGCTCTTCGGGGTATGGCAACAGCTTGGGGGCGGACAGCGCCATGGAGTCTCACCCTTACAAACTGGCTTGGTCTCAGTAGTCCTTGAGGATTTTCAATCTCTGCTCTTACCATAAAAGTTCCTGTTTCGGGGCTTAACGAAGGGTCGGCGAAAATCAGATGACCCCTTATAGGATAGACAGAACCGTCTGCAAGAACAATCTCAACCTCATATTTATTAGCTTCAGGTTCGATAAGGGTTCCCTTTTTTATCTCTTCAATCATTCTAAGGTACTCATTTTCTGAAATGCTGAAATTTACCCATATAGGATTAATCTGGGCAACATAGGTAAGAAGACTGTCCTCTCCGCTGGAGATATAGCTTCCGGTCTGTTTTTTTGCATCGCCTGAAAGACCTGTAACTGGGGATTTAATTGTGGCGTATCCGAGATTGAGTTCCGCCTCACGCACTGCTCCTTGGGCACCAAGCACAGCTGCAACAGCAGACTGATAGTAACCCATGGCATCATCAAGGTCTTTCTGGCTGACTGCATTTTGCTCGGCAAGGGGTTTTACTCTGTCAAGGGTTTTTTTAGCATTATCAAGGGTTGCCTTCTGCTGAGCCAACTGACCCTTTGCCTGTTGCAACGAGGCTTCAAAGGGTTTTTTGTCAATCTCAAAAAGCGTATCCCCTTTGTTTACCATTGTGCCTTCTTCATAAAGTCTTTTCTCTAAAAAACCCTGTATTCGGGCTCGGATCTCAACCATGTGAGAACTCTCGGTTTCTCCGACAAATTCACCCACAATTGGAACATCTTTTGGCATAACTGTGAAAGTTGTGACATCAACTGGTTTCGGAGCCTGGGTACCATTCTCTTTAGCTCCGCAGCCTTGAAAAAAGAAGATGATTAAAAAAGCTAAAAAAAGACCGGATGACCGAAAAACAGAAAAAGTCTTTTGCTTATAGGTTCTGCAGACATACTGACAGATCATAAACATGCCTCCTGCGTCAAACAGATAATTTTCTTTAAAAATAATATAAAATTGGGTGTTTAATATGTTTGCAAAATATGATTAAGCATAACTTCTTGATATTTAAAATGCAAGTATTTTCTCTTGTAACCAACCAATCATTTGATCGGGATCAGCTTTATTATCAAGTAAAAAGCCCTCAGGTCAACAACCGCCTGACATGGGTTATATTTATGGGTTAAGCCTGACCTGAAAATAATAAAGCACCTATAGCTGGTATTTTTTTATTGACAAACCTTTTTTCTTGGTGTAACAGACAAAAAAGCAGACCATAGATGTATATAACAATGGTTAAATCATGATCTCTCAGGAAATTATAATTGGTGGAATTGTAATAGGACTTCTCTCAAGTCCTGTCAGTATTGTGAAGAAACCCCGTTTTTTCTGGGGATCTGCTGCGTTTGATCCCATTAGCTTCTTCTGGATAAGCTCTTTTTTCCTCTATGGGCCGGTTGGCGCACTTATAAGCTCTGTTATAGGAGGAGTTGCAATAGCTCTTTTTTCAAAAGAAGCAACACCCGGTCTGGGAGCTGTTTTAAAATGTACAGGCACTTTTACTGTCTGGGCTACATTCTATTTTGCGCTTCTGCTTCTTCCGTCTGAATTTCCAAGGGCAGGAGTTTTTACAGATTTTTCATTTTATCTTACTTTGATTTTAGCGGCAGGCGCTGTAAGATGCCTTCTGGAGATCCCGCTATGTTACTATGCTATTGCGTATTTTCTTTCAAGATCCGGGAAAACAACAGTAACCGCCGGCGAGATGATAGAGAAGTTCGGGGGATTGGGAAAATATGTTCTGATAATGACAGCACTTAACCTGTATCTTACAGTCCTTGACGCAATTTTTTCATGGGTTATAGTCTTTCCGACAGGAATATTTGACAACCTGGCAGCCTGGTAGGATGTTCAATATTTTAATCAACCTTCAGGTCAACCGGAACCGGGGTTATATCAACAATTTTACCAAAAACATGCCGCATCTCTTCATCAACTCCGATATATGCGGGAGGATTGACATGCTTTGCCCTTTCAAGACGTGGCATGTCATAAACACCCTTGTCCATTGAGAGCTCCAGAATATCGCCTATAAAGTTTGTCTGCAGGTTTGAGGGTTTTATTACTTGACTTAATCGGCATTCTAAGTGCTGATAGCACTCATTAATTATCGGCGGTTTTACATGTCTTGCAGAAGAGGTGGTGTATTGAGTGTGAAGAAGTTCGTTTTCTCCTTCATCAAAAAACCTTGATGTTTCAACAATATCATTCAGTTGATCTGCTTTTGGATAATTAAGGACAAATTCTTTTGTTTCAAGTATGTTTTTTGCTGTGTTCCATGCGTTGTTTACAATAAGCATAATCTGAGGGTTTTTGGGAGAGGAGCAAAACGGCAGAACAAGGGAGTAAGGGGCTGCATTAACAGTTCCTTCTTTGTTCACAGTTGTAACGATTGTTACAGGATAGACATGCATCAGGGCATCGATATGCCACATTATGTGTATTGGTATATTTTCCTTCTCCATACTTTAAAAATCTCCGTTAAAAGGTTATGCTGATTGACATGGTTTGCAGACTGTCAAAGATATATGTTTCGGCTTCTGCCTCTATTTTACCTTTAGGCAACTCGTCTTCAATTGAATATGCTATATCAACTCTGTTTACAGAGAGGTTTGCAGGCACAATCCCAAAGTCAACAAGAACAAAGAACAGGTAATTATGAAAATCGTTCCTGTCAACGGTGCCGGTGAACTTTCCGTTTGATTGAGTTGTTTCAGCCCTTATCCCTGAGTTTTGAAAGGTGATTTTACCCTCTCCCATTACAATGTTCTCTGAACTTTGAAACATATAACTAAAAAAAGGGGCTGTTATGGAAAACTCACATACTGCCTCTTTGGGTTTTTCAGAACCGGTCAGCTCAATCATTCTGTCTTCAAGAAGGTTTGTGGCTGCTGCCCTTAAAAAATGATATGCTGAGGGGTTATAGTCTTTCTGGTCAAATATCGTTTCGCCAATAACAAGTGTTGTGTTATTTATAACAGCCTTGCTTCTGCCTTTTTCATCTCTTGTAAATATTTCCACAACACCCCCTTCAAGGAGCTCAACAGCATTTGCTCGAAGCTCATCCCATAAATCCATGCCTGCCCAGGGCCATTCCATCGGAAAAACAAACACATAATCATAATGCTCATTTACCCAGTCTCTTACCTGTTCTCCAACGCCTCTAAGCCCATCTTCGGGCTTGTTTGCATATTCTGAATAACAGACAAGGATATCAGGAACAGAAACATGGATAGATGATTTTCTGTATTTAAAATAGTCCTCAATCCTTTCCTCCATTATAGGATTGTTGATAATATTGGAAACATCATAGAGCCTGTTTGTTGTACTGCTTCCATGTGCTGCGATTATTATTCCAACCTTTTTATCGTCGGCAATATATGATGCAGAAACAATCTCTCTTACCGAAAGGAATAGTGACCGATAAAACCCCTCATAGTCCATCAACTGGTTGTGGTTTGCAGCTATTGTTCCAAGTTTTACATTCGTGCCAAGTTCATCGTTTACCTTATCGAGTGATCTCTGAATGTGGGGCCATGAACCGGATGACATCTCAAATTCATTTGCCTTGTTGTAGAAATCATAGATTAAAACAGATGAGGCTCCGGCATTAATATGTTGCTTCAGTTTCTTTTTAACAATATCTTCCGGCTCACTCCAGGCAACAGGTTTTTCAAGCTCAAAGATGCTGAACCAATCTGAAAGAATACTGTAGTCAATGGTAAGACGTTCAATTGTCTCATAAAAAAAGTTTATGGCATCAGGTTTTGATCTAACAGAACCAAGTTCATGCTGGAGCATCAGATAGTCTATAGCAGTGTATTGCCATATATCTGGTATTCCATTAGGCAGTGGACTCTCAAAAAAAGGGGACGGATTGCAGAGGTTGCCTGGATTCCACCTAACATATTCCCCGACTGACTGCCCCATAAGGTCAAAAGGATTTTTCGGAAAGTCCATTATACCGGTTGATGGATTAAATGGGTCAATAACAACGGTTGTATGGTCTTCAAAGCAGAACTCAGGGATAAACCCGAGGCTTTGCAGATGGGTCATAAGACTTGCCCCGAAAATAAGAGAATCTGAAAGTTTCTCTTCAAAATTGTTCTCATCAATCTCTCCAAGTTCAGGCTCAAGAGGGGCCCCCATTATAACAAGAGGTTGTGTAAGGCTGATTTGCCCGTTATTTACCATAAAGCCCTTAAATGAAGGAATAATACCTTTGGCATTGCAGGGAAAAGCCTTTATATCGATGGGATTTTCATGTTCATCCATTGGAACAGCACGGTAATATACAAAACCGTCTCTAACAGATGTTGAATCAAACAAAACCTCATAATCCGGGGCATAGCCTTTAAAAATAACAGGCTCTGAATCGAGGGATTCGCGGATTTCGTATTGTATCTGTGCTGGAACAGGTGCATTTTCTCCTGTAACTGAAGCTTTTAGTGTTATAACACCTGAAACCTCATCACACCCCATAGGGTATTCATAGAAAATCCGTATCTCTTTATCCGGGTCAAAAGGCTGGGGAGAACAGGAAATTGTGAAGGTAATAAAACAGAAAAAAGCAATATGTTGAAAACTTTTTAATCCCTTCATTGTAATTCCCCTGGTTTTTATAAAAATTAAAAACATTTATATTAATTAACATTTAGCAGAATTAAAAACAAGAAGATTTTTAATTTTTTTATTGCTTTTTTCTATTTTTTAATAATAACAGAAGCAAAATTCCACCCATAAAACCGCCAATATGAGCCCACCATGCAACGCCCCCGCCTTCAGCAGACACTGTAACTGCACCGCTTAAGAACTGAAGCATGAACCAGAAAGCAAGGAAGAAAAAAGCGGGCACTTCCACTATCTTGATAATAAATATAATAAAAATAACGGTTACTATACGGGAATGAGGGAAAAGGACAAAATATGCGCCCATAACTCCTGCAATTGCTCCGCTTGCTCCTATCATTGGAATATTGGAAGAAGGCTCTGAAAAAATCTGACATATTGATGCCAGAAATCCGCAGCACATGTAAAACAGAAGATATCTGGAATGTCCCAGCCTGTTCTCAACATTATCTCCAAAAATGTAGAGATAGAGCATGTTGCCTATGAAATGGAGCCATCCCCCGTGAAGGAACATGGAGGTTGCAAGTGTAAGAGGGTTCCCATCCAAACTCAAAAAAGTTGACGGGATAACCCCCCAGGTGTGGATAAGCCGGAAAACCTGTTCCTGGTCAAGGTTTACTTCATAGAAAAAAACAGTGCAGTTTAAGGTAATCAGAAAATAGTTTATGAAGGGAAAAGTGCTTGAAGGAATTGTATCTTTGACAGGGATCATTTTTTATATTTCAAATTAGCTCACAGCTGTTTTGGCTTTGCTTAACAGATGTCTTCTCCATTCCTGTTTTTTTACCCGGTTACAGGTTCCAGAATCTCTGCGAAATATTATACTTCAAGAATTCTATGGTAGAGATGTTCTGTTCTGTCTATGAGGGTATGCAGAGAAAATATCTCCTGAATCCTCTTCCTTGCTTTCATACCCATAAGTTTTCTACCTTCCTTATTATTTATAAGTAAAATAAGCTCTTCTGCAAGTTTGTTGGCATTGTTAGGTGGAACCATTATCCCCGCCCCCGGTGTAACAGCCTCCGGTATCCCGCCGACATTGCTCACTACCACGGGAAGCCCCATTGACATCGCCTCCAGAATGGATGTTCCGAGAGCTTCCTGTCTTGAGGGCAGAACATAGATATCTAAAACAGACAGAATTTTATCAACATCTGTTCTGAAACCGGTCAATATTACCCTGTCTTTTAAATTAAGCTTTTCTATAAGCGGTTCCCAACGTTTACCGCCCTTTCCCGATAGAACACATCTTATCTTTTTATCGGGCATTGCTTCTGTTATTTTTTTAAAAGCTCTTAGAATTTCTTCTATTCCCTTTCTTTCATGAAGACTTGAAACACACCCGAGTATTATTTCATTTTCATGGATGTTCAGCTCCTTTATAATTTCCCCCTCCTTGGCACGTGGAGAAAATTTTTCCGTATCAACCACATCATAGATTGTTTCTATAAGCTTTGAGCTGACACCATCGTCTTCAAGGCTTTTTTTTATATATTCGGAAACAGCCACAACCTTTGAGCACTGAACATAAAGAAGTCTGCTCCAGAAACCTGATTTAAGATTTTTGTGATTGTGTTTTGTCCTTACAATATGCTTGATATAACCCAGCCTGCTTAATAGGTAGCAGAGCAGATGATCTCTCGGACCATGGCAGTGGACAATATCAGCATCGTGTTTTTTCAAAAACTCTGCAATTTTGAAAACAGCGGTATTAAAGCGCCATCCCTTCATGCCGCATTCAAACACTTCTATTCCTGAATTCCGCGCTCTGATCGAAAGCTGGCTTTTAGGGTTTGTGATGATTCCTGTCTCATGTCCTCTCCGGGTTAACCCTTTTGAAAGAAGAAGTATCCGGTTTGCCTGACCGGTCCATGAGTTCTGACGGTCAATGTGATATATTTTCATGTACGGTTCTTTTGCAAAATTTTTAGATAAAAAATCTCCGATGGAGAAAAAATAATATAGCCGATAAAAATAGATGCAGTTAAAAACTATACTCAATAATTGTAACAAATTCAAGATTTTTGTATAACGGAAGCCTTTCTTAAAAACCTTTTTTAAAATAGAACAATAAAGTACAGGCAGGGCTTATTGGAGTCTTTAAAACTTGAAAATCGCTTAATTTAGGTTGAAAATGTGTTAAAAATTAATTTAATAGTACCGGTCTTTCAGATAATCCAGGGTCTCCTTTACCATTGTCCTGATTTCAATACTGTAAGGATATAGCCGAAACCGAAGGCAGTATCCTTTCCAGAGCTTATCGATAAACTCAAAAACGGATTTTACATTCAAACTTATAATGTTTTTTATTATCTTCACAGGCAGTCCGAGAGCAACACCAATTGCAAACACAGCTCTGAGCCTGCCCCTCTCCGTGCTGTTTTCAACCGGGGTCTTAGAGCTTTTATAAAAACTGTCAGGGTATTGAGTATATCCGTTATTGTTTTTCAGGGCATACCCGGCTATACGGGTTCCGGGGTAGAGTTGAAGCATGGTTGCAAAGCTGTAAGCCGGCTTAACACGTCGGTTTAGAATGTAGGTTAACAGATCATCCTCAAGGGTAGAGTCTGGTGCGCCAAGTATGTTTTCTACTGCAAATGCAATACGGTTTTTCCTGAGCAAACTACAAGCTCTTTCAAATTCTTCTATGCTCATGCTGCGGTCAAATAACCTGTTTCTAATATGTTCAGATCCTGCCTCCAGCCCAAGTTTTACAGATATGCAACCCGCATGGCGCAGCATTTCGGCTGATTCCTCATCAAGAAGATCAGCTCTTAGATGACAGTGAAAGGCAACATCAGTCTCCTTTGGAAAAAGCTCTGAGAATTCCAGAAGCCATTTTTTGTCCAGATTGAATGTATCATCCTGAAAGACTGCTATCTGCAATGGATAACGTTTTTTAAGTTCTTTAATTTCACCGATAACATTCCAGACGCTGCGCCGCCGGCAGATCGTTCCCTTGTTCTTATAGAGTTCATTATATGAATGATTGAAACAGTAACTGCATTTATAAGGGCAGCCCCTTGAAGCCATAACATAAACTGCCGCAGGGTTTCTGCCTGGACAGGCTCTGTCGAAGATACCTCTGTCAGGATAGCTCAGGCTGTCAAGTTCTTCTATAAGCGGAGCCACATCATTACAGACTACTTCTCCATTTTCTCTTTTTATATTCCAGTTTGGGATATTTTCACAAACCCTGCCGGTTGCAGACATCAGTCTTAACATTTCCCGAAAAGCAAGTTCTCCTTCCCCTATACACACTGCATCAATTGGTTTTTCTTTTATAAAATCAGGGTAAAAAGTGGGGTGTGGTCCACCTGCAAAAACAGATATCCGGGGAGACACCTCTTTTATCAGTTTAGCGGTTTCAAGAAACAGATATTCTCTGCCGGTTACAAGAGACAGCGCAAGGACATCCGGGTTGAAATCATTCAGAAGTTTTTTAATTCTTTTTTTATCACGAAGAGCAGCAGCCTCTGTAAAATGTCCCTCCATACAGAGAACACTTGACAGGTATCCCACACCAAGTGGTTGTGTCAGATAGTCATTTATCAGAAAGAGGACTTTCAAAAGGGCTTTCTCCTGTTTCTTATGAAATCATATAGTAAAAAAGCGTAGAGAGGCAGATACTGCCCCAGTTTGACTGTTAGGCTTTCTTCCCATACACCTGTTTTTGCATATTCAGAAAGTACCATGTAGGATAGAAAAACAAGTCCTGAGAAGAGAATCCATGCCCTGTTTGGCAGTATTACAAGAAAAGGAACAATCCAGCACACATACCACGGATGTACCACAGGGGATAATATTAGAAAAGCCCCTGTTACAATGAAACAGACCCGGAATATGTTTTGTTGAGGAGGCGCCCCGCTTCTTTTTAGAAATAATTTTAAATTTGCCAGTATAACAGCTGCAAAAAAAACTGCGCATACCAGTTTTACCGTTGTTCTGTTATTAATAAACAACACGCCTATATCATAAAATGAGGCATTGAAAAACCAGTGCTGTCCATAAATAAGAAGAGAGTTGAAAACGTCAATACCTGCATTTAGAAACGGAAGATAGAAGAAAACAACAACAAGCAAAAACAGGCCTGTGCCTGCTATCTTGTTTTTCTCTTTAATAAACGGCAGAAAAACTGCCGGATAGAACTTGTTTAGAGATGAGAAAGCAAGCATGAATATTGAGGCGCAGGAGCGGTTTTTAATGCTTAGATAGAGAGCAAGCATCAGAAAAAATATTCCTGCGCTGTCTGAATGACCGCTTCCAGAAAACTCAATGATTACAAGAGGATTAAGAGCATATATTGCTATCCTGTCCCGGTCAATATTTAATGCCTTTAGAATATAGAAAAGGATGAAAACAGTAAGAAGATCAAAAATCATAAAAAGTGTTTTTACTGAGTAGATACTGTAAGAAATCCATACGGAGGCTGCAAACAGGTACTGGCTCAATGGCGGGTAGATGGCTGTCAGGTTTTTTCGGGCAACAAGAGGAAATATTGTGCTTTCTCTCAGATGGTTTAATGCAGGGTCATCAGGGGCGTGCTCAAAGGGATTATAGCCGGAGAGCAGAACCCGTCCTTCCCAGACATATCTGAATATGTCATCAGAGAGATTTGGAAATCCGGCAAGCATTATCATTCGTGCCGAGACTGCAAATATTATAATAAAAAGCAGATAATTCCCCTCAGGAACAGGGCTTTCAGGTGAGGCGGCTACATTTGATTTACTAACAATCAGAAGACAGAGGGTATAGAGAAAAAATGAGATAAAAAAAAGTATCTGAGCGGTGGCAATATCCTTAGTTAAGTCTCCCTGTTTATATAGTGCAAGGAAGCAGAAAACCTGTCCCAGACCAAGAAGAAGGAATAGATAAAACTTATTCATTTTTTTTAAACAGTTTCTCTTTAAAAAAACTTCTTACATCATAAAAATAGAGAGCCTTCTGCGGGCAGATATTTACACACCTGCCACAGCCCATGCATTCAATAGACCTGATCTGTCCCTTTTCCCGAACAAGGCGGCTTACAGGAATTCCCATGTCACACACTTCATCGCATCTGCCACACTGGATACAACTATCCCTGTGAGCCTTGAGCCTGTAAAATCCCAGCACACTCAGCATCCCCCAGAGACAGGCAAATGGACAGAGAATGCGACAGAAGTTTCTGTTGCCGGTAAGGGGTATAAGTAGAAAGCTTGCATAATAGGGGTAGGTTACATAGTCATAATAAAACCTCCCCGCCCTGTCATAAGCTGTGCCAGCATCTATTATCATGAAAACAAGAAACGTCATAAGAATTGCAAGGGAGATCCATTTCAGGTGGCGCAGTTTCCACCATATTTTGTTTCTAATGGTTTTATCACGAAACGGGTATCCTATTGTTTCCCTTGCTGTTACGCAGGGGCAGCACCAACCGCAGTCAACTCTTTTTCCAAACAAAAGAACTATGCCGAAATACATGAAAAAGACAAGAGAGCCGACAGTATGTATGGCAGGAAAATCCCCCCACTGACCCCCTAAAATTGGGATCTTAATCTTAAAGATAATAGGTATGAGTCCCCAGAAAAGAACAAAGGTTGTAACAATCACGATTATTCTTACCTTCTGGTAAAGTACCTTTTCGGTAACTATCCGCCAAATGCCGAACCCGACAAGAATACAAGAAGCGGAATACCCGAAAACAGAATAGTTCAGCTTGAAAAAATATAACTCAATTACCGGAAAAAGAATAAGGGATATAAGTGCGGCAGTTTTCATGGGTTTTAAGTTAAAAGATTTAAGATTATTGCACAGGCTATTGCTACCGGCTAGGCTGCTGAATAATATATTGACCTTTTTCTGAGGACCCCCCAGCCGGATTCCTTAAAAATCTTCCTGCAGTTTTCAACTGTCAATCCTCTGCTTTCCTCTGTTCTTTCTTTTATATCTCTGGGGTTAGCCCCTGACTCAGCCCAGAACAGGTTTGCTCCGGCAATCGCTCCTAAGGTGCAAGGCTCATGAGTGCAAATTCCTTTAACATTTCTTCCCACAGCAATTCTGGTGACTGCCACAATCTGAGCCATCCGAAATTCACTTATCATGCCGCGTGTTTTCATCTCTGTGTCTGGAATTGGAATACGTCTTGCAGCCCCGCTGAATGCGGGACTGATGGAATCTGTAAACAGGATTAATTCAGCAACCTCTTCATCGCTATGTTCGGGTCCTATAGGCTCTACACATGTTCCAACCCTCAACCCCGCCTCCTGAAAACGGAGGATGCTTCTTTTCCGTGTTTCCGGACTAATGGCACTGTCAATTCCTTCGCGAAGCCTCACCGCATGGTAAACGCCATCGTAACCAGAATCTTTCACCTTTTTTATATTGCTGGCGGGCTGGTCTCCAATATTTGCTATAAATGTTGTATCAGGATTTAATTTTTTCTTTATTTCCTTAGATATTTCAATGAATTTTCCAAAATCATAATCAGCTGTTGTCATAACCAGCACAGCATTTGCCCGGCTGTTTTCAAACTTTTTTGCATATAAAACAGCCTGTTCCACAGATAGTTCCCTGCTATCTTTAAATAAGCCGTTTGACCGGGCAAAAGAACAGAACTTGCAATTGCAGGGGCATGGTGCAAAATTGAGAGCAAACTGACCATGAACCTCCGCCTGGTTTCCTGTGAGTTCTTTTGAAATTCGGTTTGCTTCTGCCATTAAAAGATATGTTTCAGTTGATCCCGGAGGCAGGGATAACATATAAACAAGTTCCTGTTTTGAAAACCTCTCCCTGTTGTGTGACTTTTTAATATAATCATTTATATCCATATTTTTCACCTGATATGTATTTTTGATAGACAGACAGAAAAGAGACATAAAAAAAACCGCTCACGAATAGACACAGAAATGGAACAGCGTCATAGACCTCAAAAACAATGGCAAATATCACAGCTGACAGAAAGTAGAACCCAAGTGCTAATTCCGTAAAGGTCATTAAATCACTTACTCTTACTCTGTATAGCTTCTTCTTCCAGTTGTCATTCTTTGTTTCTATCCTGTATTTTGGTGTTCTCATAAATCCCGATCTTTTTCCAAGAATAGCCTCAAGAACACCTCTCCCGTTGTTTACAGATAATCCTATGCCAAGCGCCATGATAAGCGGGATATAGCAAATCTTTTTCAACCATGTCTCTCCAGCCTCCCTCTGGGACACAGTATAATAGAGCCCTATGGGTATTGTTGAACACCAGAAAATGATCAGGTCGAATATAAAAAGCTCTTTCCATCCCATTATTATTCTGATAATAAGAGCTGGGTATGCAAGGATTGCCAGAGAAAGAATAAGAAGATAATTAAGATTGCATGTCAGGTGAAAGACAGCCTCAAGTTTTATTTTTATGGGAAGAGGGCTTTTTATGATTCCGGGAATAAGTTTTTTTGCTGTTTCAATCCCGCCTTTTGCCCATCTGTGCTGCTGGGTTTTAAACGAGATCAGGCTTACAGGTATCTCCGCAGGGGCGACAATATCAGGTGCAAAGACAAATTTCCAGCCTTTAAGCTGTGCCCTGTAACTCAAATCAAGGTCTTCTGTAAGTGTGTCGTGCTGCCAACCCCCGGCATCACGGATAGCCTGCTTTCTCCAGACGCCTGCTGTGCCGTTGAAGTTAAAAAACCTTCCCGACCATGACCTTGCAGTATGTTCAAGCACAAAATGTGCATCAAGATATATTGACTGAAGCTCAGAGAGTACGGAGTAGTCTCTGTTTATGTGTCCCCAGCGTGTTTGAACCATTGCTGTTTCAGGGTGTGATAATAACGGGACTGTTTTTAAAAGAAAATCTTTTTCGGGAACAAAGTCAGCATCAAATATTGCAATTAAATCTCCCTGTGCCTTTTTAAGACCTTCCTGAAGAGCCCCTGCCTTAAAGCCGGTTCTTTCTTTTCTGTGATAATAGTGTATGTTGTTGCCTTTTGTACGGAGTTTTTCCACGATTTTTAAGGCTGCCTCGGATGTTTTGTCTGTTGAATCGTCAAGAACCTGAATTTCGAGCAGTTCTGGTGGATAGGTCATTTTTGTTACAGCGTTTATAAGTCGGCTGATTACATAAATTTCGTTGTAAACAGGAAGCTGCACTGTAACACGGGGCAATTTTTCAATAGCAGTTAAGCAGCCTGAACCTGTTTTTTTTCTGTTTGCATAATAGAGGTAAAGGATAAAGTATCTGTGAATGCAGTAGACAAGAAGCAGGCAGAGAACCCCAAAATATGAGCCTACAATAAAATGGTAAATGGTCATGTCTGTTTTAAAGTCTTAGAAATTAAGTTTTTTGTGTTTAGAGGCTAAATGTTTGACTGACGACTGTCAGCTATGCTGTTAATCAACTGCCTACTTATAATACACAATTCCAAAGGAATACTGATCTCCGGGTGAAATGTTTTTGCCATAAGGATAGTTTGTATATGAAAATTCCAAAAACCAGTTTTTTGCTGCCTGATAACTTGCTGTCATTTCAAGTTTGCCAAGATCATACTCAAGTCCAAGAGAGGGATTTGATGAAAATTGTGTCGTAGAAGAACCTGAACGCACCTTAATGACTTCTCCTGTTTCCTCATCAATATAGCTTGTATATAATGGTTGCGGTGGATCAGGAAGCCCTGCATTCTTGACACTTTTTACACCATCCAGCTTAAAACGCAGGGAGAGCTTTTTAAAAGGGTTGAATCCGAATTCCAGAAGATATCTATACTCATCTGAAGGTTTATTTGTACGCCAGCGGTATCCAAACTCGGCGCCGCAGTATCCTGGAAAGGGCCAAAGGGATTTACCCAACAGTATCCTTGCCTCATAGTCATTTTGATTATTGCCCGGCATGACCTTCTCGTTTCCTGAATAAGCCCAGGCTGTTTTTGTGAAAAATTGAAGTGATGTTACAACAGGCTCAGTTAAAAAACAGTATTTAAGACCGAACTCCATATCACCCACACCCCTGTAATGTTTTACCACTCTTCTCTTCAGGGTTCTATCACCTGCCTGTATTTCCTGTCGATAACTTGAACGAAGTTTTTTGTATGGAACAGAGGCAGAAACAGTCAGTCTGTCTGTAATACCGTACTCCATATAGAAGGTAGCGTTTTTATCAGTAAACTTTGTACCGCTTGGAAGTCTTTCTTTTCCTCCGCCCTCGGTGAAGGTGTAATTTGTGAAATAGTAGTTCAAAGAGAGTTTTGAATATATTCCTCCCTTATTCATACTCCATGCTCCTGCCCAAGAAAGGCAGGGCAGCAGAAAAAAGGTAAAAAAGAAGATAAACCAAAATAGACTTTTTTTCATTTATGAATTTTTTGTTTTCCGGCAAAAGAGTTTTTCGAAAAAACTGCTTTTATTGCAATGTTAATAAGGCTTAGGAATACCAAAAGGTTCTGCTGTCAACTGATAGCTGAGATCTGACATCTCTTATTACGGAGCAAGCGAAAGTCTCAACTGATAGACATGTCTTGGCGGATCTACTGAGGAGATTAAAACGCCTGCATTAATCCAGACAAAACCATAAGGGTTGTTTGGGTCTCCTATTTCCATAATTTGACTGATCATTCCCTTTGAAACACCCATTCGGTAGAATGGGAAACTGTCTGTTCCTGACAGGACATATCCGCTGAAATATATTATGTCTGAAGCTCTGTCTGACTTGACAAGTGATATACCAAGTGTGCCGTTGCCAATTACAAAAACTGCAAAATTAGCGCATCCGAAAGGAAAATGTTCAGATTGAGAAATATCAATTGTTTGAGTCATTCCCGGAAGAATAAAATTTATGTTAAAAAAATCTGCAGGCCGTGCCGAGGCAGAACCCGAAAACTTTAAAAGCAAAAAGAGTGATAATGCTATTGTGAAAGTAAATGGTTTAGCCGCTGGTTTAAACATGTTTTTTCCGCCAATATTTTAAAATTAACATACTATTATTACAGTCTTGAAAAGATATGTAAAATTGCTAAAACCAATATTATGACTGTATAACTATAGGAAAATGCTCTAATAGCAATAATGTTTGATTTTGCAGTAGAAACAGCAATTATTTGAATTAATTTCCTGTTGTAAAAAAAGCCGCTTAAAAGACTGATTTTAAACGGCTTTTTGCAGGCCAACCATTATAGTTTATATGTTCTTCTATTCTACAATGCGGGTTTTAACCTTTATTTCTTCTCCTTCACCGGGAAGTATATCCATTTTGGGGTAATACCTTCCTGCATAGTAGTTTCTTTCATCCTCTTCTTTGGAAAAGTCATATATTCCACCGTCATCAAACCAGGTTATCTCGTTTGCTTTTGCATTGCTTGTTATGCCGCATACGCAGGCATACCAGCAGAAGATGCATCCGGGATTAAAATTTATATTTGAATCTCTCGTTCCGCCGATACGTTCTTCTATGCCGACAGGAATAAAGGTCTCCGGGTCGGGATCAAACTCAGATGGTTTTTCATCAAAAACCTCATCAAGTCTGTAATACCCGTCTGCCCCGTCCCATGTCACACTGTATTCAACCCTCTGTCCGTCAGGAAACTTATCCTGCCATATTTCCATTTCTCCAAAGTAAATACCCTCTGCCATATTACCTTCAGGGCTTGCCCCAATATATGTTAAAAGTTCCTGAAAAGGAAACGGAGCCATCTTGACCTGGAAGATTGAGTTGTGTTTGAGTCCTCCCCCCTCATAAATTATGCAGTGGTGTGTTCCCCGGGTGGACACGTTTGTAAAGTTTGTATTGTTGATATAGCCTTCCATTACAAATGACTTGTCAGCAAGGTCTACTGATTCAATGCCTGCATAGTATTGTTCAGTCATATCAGCATATTTTCCCTTCCAGTCAGAGAAGCTGCCGTCCAGATAGGAAACATTTTTATAACCAGCTTTACTGGCAACCTGAGCGGCATGTAACCCCTCCTGTTTGGCGCTGCCATAAAAGACAATTCTTGAATCCTGATAAGTTGACACAAAATCATTTATCAGTTGGTTGATCAGAACATGTGCAAGCCATGAGTTTTCTATACCTGTTGCGGCTGTGGTGCTGACCTCGTCCCAGCCGTTGGTGTAGAGGGGGTCTCCGTTTTCCTGTATCATGGCATAAGGTACTGAAAGGGCGTCTTTGATATGCCCTTCAATAAAATCCCTGCTGTCTCTTACATCTATAATCAGATACCGATCTGCCGGGTCCCCGGATGTTTCCCCTGCGTCAATTGCGTTTTTTAATGCTTCAATAGTTACCCCTTCAGGTCCGGTACAGGAATAGAATGCAAACGCCGCAATTACCGCCACAACAAGTATAATAAATTTACTTTTCTGATTGTGATTCATAGACACCTCCTTTTTGATTAAATGGTTAAATCAAATTTATACTATAGCTTACAGCTATAAATCAAATAGTAAATACCAATAAAGGAATTATTTTATTATAGTCATTTTCAATAATGAAGCGGGTGTGAAATGATATAAAAAAGGAAAGGGGGGGATATCAATCCCGGATTTTAAATTGTAAAATTGTTATAATTATTTTCACGGCGGCTCTGATGCTTCCAGTTATCGTTCCGCTTACCTTTGACCTTCCTATGCGTTGTCTGTATCTTACAGGAACCTCAAGAATCCTTAATTTATGTTTGATGGCTTTTACCTGCATCTCAGCAGTCCAGCCGTAGTTCCTGTCCTTCATATTGAGCTGCTTCAGACTGTTTGCCCTGATTGCCCGGAAGGGTCCGAAATCTGTGTAGTTAAACCCGTAAAGCAGCCTTATCAAGAGGGTGCAGAGAATATTTCCGATATAGGCATGAAAATGAAGAACCCTTTTGCCGTCACTTCCCGATATTCTTGAACCCAGAACAAAATCAGCCCTGTTCTCTATTATTGGATTGATCAGGGTGTCCATCTCTTCAGGGTAATCACTGTAATCACCATCGAGAAAAACAATGATAGAACTGTTGCTGATATTGTCTATTGCCTTTAAACATGCAGCCCCGTAACCCTTTTCCGGTTGTTTAAATACTTTTGCCCCTGCTTTACGGGCGGCGGACCCTGTGCTGTCAGTTGAACCGTTATCCACAACAATAATTTCCTTGACCCTGTTTTTGGGGATATCCTCGATAACCCTTCCAATAGATTCCTCTTCATTCAGGGCCGGTATAATTACACTTACAAGTTTATTTTTCATGTTCATTCTGATCTATAATATCTTTATCCTACAGCCCATTGTCTGTTTCACGGCCCTGCCAATTTTAAGGTCAGACACCCTGTCAATATCTCTCAACCACTCAAGCATTATAAAAGAAAGCCCCTTACATTTAATCCTGTCGAGGGTCTGGGCAAGAACCATATTGGTACTCCATTCAATTTTTTGAAAAAGTTCAGGAACATGTCTTTTCATACCTATTAGGTAGTACCCTCCATCAATTGCTGGTCCCACAACTACATCGCTCTGCTCAAGAGATCTGAAAGCATGCAAAATGACCGGGCGCATAAGGGCAGGGCAGTCGCTTCCTGTCAAAACAACCTTTTTATATCCTTCTCTGAAAGCTTTTTTAAAACAATAAGACATTCTTCTGCCTATGTTCCCGCGCTGCTGCAACGAGTAAATTGCGGGGACCGTCAGCCATTTTCTTATCATGTTTCTGGCTTTAGAAGGAGAAAAGCATATTTGAAGATTATAATTGCAGTTATCATCAGGAGAAGTATTCTTAACTACAGTACCCGCAATTTGTCTGTAAACACGGGCAGCATTTTTTCTGCCAATATCAAATGCAAGTCTTGTTTTAACCTTTCCTGCAGCAGGGTATTTTATAAGAATTATTAGAAGATTTTCTTTCAAAACCTTTATTCAGGCATTTGTTGATAAATCGTTTTGCTTACATTATATTCATAAAATACCCGACAATAAATGTAAACTAAAAAATATTCCTTAAGGCGGCATAATCATTATATGAATTATCTTTATTTAATTTATGTCTTGATATGTGAAATAACAGTAATGGTATGGGATAGCAGGGTTTAAGTAGTACTGCTGTTTTTTTCACTGAAAAGTCAGCATGGAAAAGGTTCAATTTAAAATTGGGACTAAAAGCTTACAGATGTCCTTAATCTCCTAATAGGTTTTCAGCGCCCCCAATCTTTTTACCGCTTTTTGTTTTTGCGATAAGTTGCCCGAGTTTTCATATAGAGCCCTTTCCCATTTACCATACATAGGATTGGGAAGGATTAAATATCTGTCTCCAAAAAGCTGCCTGTTCTCATCAACTGCTTTAAAGCCAAAGTCTTTGCTTCGGTTTTCAAATATAGAATCAAAATCAGTAAGACTGTCTCCAATTAGAAGCAGAATTTCATAATCCTGTTTTACAATATTGCGCCTGGCTTTTTTATCGTTTTTTCCATCCGTTTTTAACAACAGATATGAAGGCAGGGCAGATGGAAAGCTGAATTTTCGAAGATTTTCAACTGTGCTTTCAAGTTCGTCTGTCTCTCGATTGGATATATAAAAAATCTGGACATCTTTTGATTTTGCATAATTCAGAAATTCAACAGAGCCTGGAAGAGGTTCTGCAATACAAAGAGAAGTCCATGTTTTCCATGATTTAAGACTGAACTCTGACCCTGAAAACGCTAACCATGCTTCATAGGGGCTGTTATCAAGAACTGTTTCATCTATATCAACAATAATAGCCTGCCTTTTGCTTTTATCAGCATTTTTAAGATGTTTGTCAAGAAGTATTTTTGCAAAATTGAAGGTTTGATGGTAGCAGGCTCTCATTTCAGCAGAATGCTGATACCAAAGCACAGATGTTACTATATGCTGCGCTCCTGAATTCTCCTGTCCAGACTTTTTAGTATGTCTATCCTGACAGCAGAAAACAACTGCTGAAACCGCAAAAATTATAAGCACCCTTGTATATGTTCTCATAGTTGTTCCTTTAAAAAATTTGCAGTACACCTAATATTCTATATGTTATTTTCAGACCTGATATAATCTTGAATAGTAGGAGAGTATTTTTAAATTCCGAACATTGTTTGTAATATGATTAATATTATAGAGTTAGCCTGATTTTAGCACTTTATAAAAAAACATTCCAACCTTTTCAACGGGGCATCTGCAATTGAGATTTTTAATAGCTTACATCAAACAAGATGGCTTTGTAAAAAGTCCGGCAATCTCATCTCGAGCGAAGAGAGAAGCTCCATATTCAAATGAAGAGATTTCTTGTTTAGCCAAGGTTTAACCAAAGTTTAACACCCCATTTTAGAAAAAGCCTGTAAAAACAATAACTTGTTTTTAAAAAATTTTTTTATGGGTCACTACTTCTGTTGCGCAATAATCGTCTTTATCCATTTAAAGGGTGGAATCTGTACATTCAGTGCATCAAACACAAGTTTCTGTTTCATGGTTACAGCTGTGCATTGAAGGATTAACTCTGAGCTGCCTTCCTGTCTGGCAAGTCTTATGGTTTCGAGGTTATATTTTGCCGGACAAGATGTGACGGTTGACCATGTATTATGGAGTCCTGACTGTTTAAAGTGTTGGTTAATCAACTGGAGAAGAGAAGAGGACAGCTAAGCAACATAATAAATATATGTGTCTTTATCCGGCCTTCTTTACTGTGTGTCTTATAAATTCATAGAGAAGATAAAAGGGATATGCCTGAAATTAGCCAAGGAGTAGAAAAAACAGATACTCCACCTGTAAAACAAAACTATGACATTGTGTACTGTTTTTACTATAAAAACCCATAACTCCCGAGACAAAATATAGACCCTACCCAATTTTTATGAATTTATTTGTCAAAAAAGGTATAATATATTAATATATCCACTTTACAAATTTCAATTATAACACAGTCTGAAGATGTAAAGGAAAAAGGGATGTTTTTCGGCTTTTCAGATAGCTATATATATATTAAAAGGAGTAAACAATGTCAGTACTTGTTGTCGGAGGTGCAGGATATATAGGCTCTCATGTGGTAAAATTATTAAGGAATAATAAAAAAGAGGTTATTGTTTTTGACAATCTTGAAAAAGGATATCTAAAAGCTATCGGGGATACCACTTTTTACAGGGGGGACTTGAGAAACAAGGCCGAAGTCAAAGGGGTCTTCAAAAAATATGATATTGATTCTGTAATGCATTTCTCAGCCTATGCTCTTGTTGGCGAATCAATGCAACTACCGGAAATCTATTACGAGAATAATATTTATGGAACCCTTAATCTCCTGACCGCAATGAAGGAGGCAGGTGTTAAATATTTTGTTTTTTCATCAACAGCTGCTGTTTATGGGGAGCCTGTCCATACCCCAATTGATGAGGAACATCCAAAAACTCCTACAAATGTGTATGGGGAAACAAAGCTTGCTGTAGAAAAAATGCTTGACTGGTTTGATATGGTTTATCAGATCAAAAGCGTCCGGTTCAGATATTTCAATGCTGCGGGAGCTGACCCGTCAGGTGAAATAGGAGAGCTTCACGATCCTGAAACACATATTATACCCATTATACTCCAGACATGCCTTGGAGAAAGAGAAAGTTTGTCGGTGTTTGGGGATGACTATCCCACAACAGACGGGACGTGTGTGAGGGATTACATACATGTTTGTGATCTTTCTGATGCTCACATTCTTGCGCTTGATTATCTTCAGTCAGGGGAAAAATCAACTGTGTTTAATCTTGGAAACGGCAATGGGTACAGCGTAAAAGAGGTTATTGAGACAGCCTGCAGAGTCACAGGCTCTGATATACCCTTTAAAATAGCAGACCGCAGAGCGGGAGATCCGGCTGTTCTTATTGCAAGCTCTGTAAAAGCAAAGGAAGTGCTCGGGTGGAAACCGAAGTTTCATGAGCTTGAAACAATTGTCAAAACCGCCTGGAATTGGCACAGTGCTAATGGAAAGTCATCAATCAGAAAAAAATAAAGTTCTATAAGCTTATTTTAGGGTATCAGGGTATAATACTCTGCTGTTTTCATAAAAGGCCGATTTCCTTTTCTTCTTCAGGCAGTTTTTCACTTTGATTGATGCTTTTTTTCATTGCTCAGAGTCAGAGTCGGTACCTTTGTCTATGGAGGGTTTTGCCAGAAAACGACGATAATAGGCGAGGATGAGGAATGTCATGGGAAGGGCGATAATAAGCCCTAATACTCCGAGCAGCTTTCCCCATATTGAGAGGGAGAGAAGGATCATGGCAGGGTTCATTCCTGTTACTTTCCCCATTATTTTTGGTATAAGCACTGTATCCTCAATAATCTGGACTACAATAAAGACGGAACCAGTTAAACCAAGCATTATCCATAAGCCCGTTCCCGTCTCAAGGGCAGATACCAGTGCGATAAGAAAAGCCGGAACAATTGCAATAAGCTGTAAATATGGAACCATATTAAGCATACCTATAAACAGCCCGAGTATAATTCCAAGAGGTAATCCTATTATGGAAAAACCAACAGCAAACAGAACCCCTACAATCGAAGCCACTGCCGCCTGTCCCCTGAAATACCGGTTCATTGCTGTTTCGAAATCAACTACAAAACCCACTATCTGTTTACGATAAGCTGATGGAATAAGTTCTTTCCATCCATCACTTATTTTCTGGTAATCGATAAGAAGGAATACAAAGTAGAGTCCTGTAATTGTAAGTCCAAGAAGTGTCATTATAAATGTAGTTGCTCCAGTCATCAGACCCCACATTCCCGGCAGAACTTTTTGTGATACTGCTTCAACAACTTTCCAGAAATTCTCCGTTTTAAATAATTCCTGTATATCCTGTTTTGCTGTATAGTTCTTAACTGCCTGCCAGATATCGGGGGGAAGCCATCGTGTTGCAGTTTCGCTAATCTCTGAATTATTTAAAAGCTCCGATAAAATACGACCCATATTGTTAAACTCACTGATGATCATGGGGATTATTAACCAGAGTATACCGGTAAAAAGAGCAATGATAATAAAAATACTTATAAAAACAGCGGCTAACCGATTGGGGATCTTCTTCTGGACATACATCACAAGGGGATTTACCATATATGCCAGAAGAAGTGCAATGGCAAAAGGAATCAATACATCGCTCAAATACCCCAGAAGCTGCACAAGGCACCAGATGATTCCGGCAGTTATGGCAATACGGATAACACGGTCAAAAGTATATGGTTTACTGTCAAACAGCATTTTTATTTAACCCTGTTTTTGATGTTTGAATAAGAAAAAATTGTAAAAAGTTAACAGAAACAGGCGCCTATTTCCATCTGTAGGCATAATATTTGCGCAGTTCTGCTCCAAAGGATTTTTTAAACTTTAGAAGCCCTTCAATCCCCATGCTTGAGCCCATATCATAAAACTTAATGTTGTTTTCACAAGCCCATTTCATTGCTTTAAAGTGGAGAAGGTTATTTGGATAATCTGAGAAGTTCTCTTGTTTAGAGCAACCATGCCAGAAGATAAGTTTGTCATGCCACCTCAAGGCAAGTATCCCTGCAACCGCCTCCTGCTCCTTTTCAGCTATCCAGAAACCTATATCGGGGCTTTTTCTTTTAAAAAGATTTTGAAAAAGTTTCTCAGGAAAACTTATTCGGGTCTTTTCACCCCATCTTTTAAGCGTATCTTCATAGATAAGATAGTATGAAATTATATCTTTTTCTGAAGATGCTTCTCTTACAGACAACGACTTTTTTTGAGCTTGTTTAATATTGCTTTTCTGTCCGCGGCTGAATTTTTTCCATACCGATTCAAAGCCTGATGATAAATTGATAACAGATGTCTCCATCTCTTTTTTTATGAGGAAGGACGGCATTTGAAAAGGTTTAAAGGGATTGCCTGTAATCCTTCCTTTTGAATTTTTAAGCCCTGTGACATGCTTTATTATTGAGTCAATATCTTCCTGCTCAAGCTCTGCCTCTGCTATAATGCCGCCATAAGCCCCCGGTTCCATTGATTTATAATGTTTTACGGTTTTCAGAAACCTCTTCTTTTCCTCAAATAACAGAGGGAAAACAGCTCTTATTCCTTTTTCGGTTATAAAGCCGATAGAGGAATCCTGAAACTTAGGAAAAGTCTCACAGTAGGCAGCTGACCATAAAGGGGTATGAAAAAACGTTGCCCACTGGCATTTTTCAGCAACATCTCTCCAGAATTGAAGCGGAAGAGGGAATATGATTTCCATATAATAGTTTTACTCTCTAATGCGACCCCTGGATATCTAAAACCCGGACAAGCCGGAATCCTAAGCAGGTATCGGTTCTCAGCGAAAACCATAGGTTGGCATGATTCAAAATCCTGAACTCTGTTTTTTTCATGTTCCCATTGCCATTCTCTAAGGGTTAATAAATATTGCTATTCATAGTTGGTATCTTACTATCCAATAATTCTAAGTGTCAAGGTAAAAAATATTTTGAAAACCTGAAGATTCCGGGAAACATATCTAAACCGGCTGCTTATTTTCTTATAGGATATGAAAGGTAATAAAAACTATCAGGAAGCCATTAATATTTAATTTCTCTTCTTTTACCTATTTATGAAGTTTAAAAAGGTTGACTTCTTAAAAAATAGTGCTATATATAATTTTTAAATTCGTCTATAATATCAAAGATCATTTAGTATAGTTATTCCTGAAATTAAATTGGATAGATATATTTCTATTGTTATTTTACAATATTATCAATAATTTATATTTTTTATATCCTTATATAATAATATAATAAAGGAGAAATAAAAATGAAAAGATTGTTGTTCGTATTAACTTTGGCTGTTTCTGTTTTTGCCTGGGGCTGTAATGAACCCCCAACAGTTACCACATCTCAGATCACTGACATAACACAAAGCACAGCAACAGGGGGCGGGGAGGTTACCTCAGATGGAGGAACAGATGTTACGGCAAGGGGTGTTGTATGGAGCAGAACCTCAAATGCCCCAACCATAGATGACAATGATGGAAAAACAGCAGACGGCACAGGCACAGGTATTTTTTCAAGCAATCTAACCGGATTATCCCCGGGAGCAGATTATTATGTAAGAGCATATGCTACAAACAGTGAGGGTACAAGTTATGGCAATGTTATAACTTTTTCAACATCACCGGGACCTCCCACAGTAACAACATCAGAGATTTCAAATATTACCCAAAACACCGCTTCAGGGGGAGGAGAGGTTACTTTAACCGGTGGTTCTGATGTTACAGCCCGGGGAGTAGTATGGAGCATCTATACCGAGCCAAGTCTTGAAAAATATGATGGAAAAACAGAAGACAGCACAGGAACAGGGACTTTTACAAGTGCAATTACCGGACTTACTGCTGCAACAACCTATTATGTCCGTGCCTATGCCACCAACAGTGTCGGCACTGTATATGGAAATGAAGTAGGTTTTACAACGCTATCCGATCCAGCACCTGATCCCATAGCCGATCCAGGTGCTGACACTATAGGAAGAACAGCAAAGGATCCCAGTAAACCGGATGTGATGGAAATCGTATATTTATCCGGAGAGGCAAGTCTCGGGCTTGAGTTTGCATGGTCTGTAGTTGACTATGAAGACAATGAAACCGGACAAGTTCGAGTATCGCAGCAGCAAAACACTTCTGGAACAATTCCTGAATACCGGTTCTCTTCAGCAAACACACCTGTTACCGGATTTTCAGGGGGTAAATCAGGTAAATACACACTTCAACTTGAGGTTTCCAACGGAGAAGGTAAATCAGACAGTGCTCAGGTTACTGTTCAATTGATCGATGACTACAACAACCCTATTGTTCTACCCGATTACTTTGACAATTACTACAACGAGGATGTTGATGGAGACGGCGTTCCGGACATTCAAGATGACTTTCCCCTTGACCCTGCAAAAACACGTTATCCCTCTTATGCTGAAACAAAAGAACCGGCTCAATCAAATGTAAATGATGGTATCGGTGTTTCTGAAGATGCAGGCACAGTTCCTCTTATAATCACTGGAAGCATAACCGCTGTAAATAACAGAGTTGATATTGATTTTTATAAGATTGAATTTGAAGAGGCAGGAAGATACTCCGCAGTGCTTGAAGCGGGACATCAGGATATGGATCCAAGCATTGCAGTAATAGAATCAGATGGTACACTTGTTCCAAACACTCGGGCAAATATGCCCGATATAGCCGGTGTTACCGCCGTTGGAATAATGCTATCCACTGCAGGCACATATTATCTTACTGTGACTGACAGTTCCGGAAACAGCGATCCTGAATGGACCTATTCGGTTAAAATTTTTAAAGATACCGACCTTGACGGCATCTCTGACGACCTTGAAATTGCTTTAGGAAGTGACTACCTCTCGGCAGACAGTGACGGAGACGGAATTTCTGATTTTGTTGAAATAAGCTGGGCAATACAGAACTGGGAGCTGCGGGATATCAACAATGACGGGTACCCTCTTTGGTGGGACTTTGACAGTGACGGAGACGGGATTCCTGACAGTGTGGAATACTACAGCTCTGCAGATGCCCCGGAACTTGATGCACAACAGCTTGATTTACTCAACGATGCTGACAGTGACGGTGTACCCAACTTTCTTGATGAGGACAGCAACGGCAACGGTATTCTTGATGCTGCATCCTATGGTCTTAACCCGTGGGAACCGATCGACACAGATGGGGATAACATCCCGGATTTTATCGACCCGGATACAGATGGAGATGGACTCCTTGACCTGAATGAAGATAAAGACCACATCAGGATTCCGCTTGAAAAAGGTGATGATGATTTTCTGTTGCTGACCTCTATCCTCAACAAAACCCTTGACATAGAGGGGTTCTGTTCCGCAGGGGATGCTGTTTCACTTATTGGAAAAAACCTCCCCTCTGATACAAGCAAATTATGGATAATTTTAAGGGGAGGAGAGAATGCTGCTTCAATATTTCAGACCATTTATAATCTTGAGGCGGACAATATTACTTCACAGGAAATAGATTTTACCGTACCTTCAGACATAGGTGAGGGTGTTTTTGAGGTTTTTGTAACAACAGACAATCAAAGGACTGAATCCCTGGCTCTAACCTTAATTGATGCAAACACCCCCCTTCTAACCGGATATGATTTTGATTCAAACACCGGCAACTTAACATTATATGGTTTCAATCTAAACCAGAACCTGACCGTTAATTTTACAGGAGATATTACAAGTAAAGATAACAGTGGAGGAGGGGCAGGCAGCGTTACACTTTCTGTTCCTGCCAATGCCCGGAGCGGCAATCTTTATGTCAGCTCTGATCAGGGTGATTCTAACATTATTGCTGTGTCACTAACCCGAAATATAAGCGGTAACATAGTACTGCCCAGCGGCAGCAGTGTTGACATAACCGATCTTGATGTTGCTTTATCAGCCTTTGATGAGGTTTTTCCTGATGAATCCGGCAGTTTCAATTCTCAGGCACCTCTAAACAAACCCTCAGTTTCAACAGCGCTTATTGAATATCCCGATTCTACAGAGGAAGCACCTCGCTATGCTTCGCTTTTAATGTCTATAACACTGCCGGGTGAAAACCAGACAGATTTGAATGCCCATACAACAGCGCTTGCGCTGGTCTGGCTTGCAATAGGGGTGGAAGAAATGCTTTCAGAAGAAGATTTGCAGGATGCGAGAAATCTTCTTAAGGATTTACCTGAAATCATTGCACTGGGCGATATTCTGGAAACAAAACTTGCAGAAAATCCTTATGTGCTTTCAGAACTTCCAATGGATTCCGACATTGAAGATGCGTCCAAAACAGCTATTCTTGCCGCTGCTCTTGCCATTGAAAACAACTTTGACACAACTTCAGATCCTTCCAGCAAGATTCTGCATGGAATGTTTGGACCTCAGGCAGATGTAAATCCCTCAAAATACAAACCCAACTACTGGACACTTGTAGAGGTTTATGAAAGGGGAGATACAGGTAATGTTAATATTAATAATGATTCCCAGCTTTATCTTTCTGCAAAAATCTCAGACATGGAGGATAATGTTCTCCATCCTCATATAAAAGGGCTGTCAGGAATGGCAGGTCCGCAGGGGTATGGTCTTCTTTTCTGGTCACAGACCACTGAATACTCTCAATCTAAGGGGAAAAACTGCATTGTGGAAGTATTAAGTCCCGGAGTTGCAAGAAGCGTTGCACCAAATGTTGTACCGGCTCAGGTAGGGGCTCAGGACGCATGGAATTTATTGTATTTTAGAACTATCATTGAGAGAGTTATCTGGCCATTTATTAACTCCATGCTTGGGCTTGGAGATGCAAGTCCTCTTGTGACCGTGCTTTTTGGTTCTCCCACCGTCACCGATATTGTAATCAATCAGGTTCTTCAAGGCAATGTCAAGGGATCAATTTCCGCCTTAATAGATATGTTAGTCCAAGATATGTTTTCAGTACCACCCGGACCGATAACCCAGGAACTTGCCAAAAAATATGGGAAGGGTTTCATTGAAAAGCAGCTTGCTAAAGCTGCTGCGAAATTAGGAGCTAACTTTGTTCCTGTTCTGGGACAGGTAAAATTTGCAATCGATGTCGCCGGCCATGTTACAAACGCCACTTATGCAGGCAAGGCAATTCAGGAAATTTCTTCTACAGACTCTGTCATACATTTTGAGGTGACTTTCCCTCTATCCATAAAAGAGGTCAAGCCCGGTAAGGTCAAGCCCGATGGAACCGATAGACAATTTAATATACATGGCAGCGGTTTTTCTCCAATCCTTAGAGGTATATGGCCATTTAAAAGGGAACTGAAACCCAAAATCAAAGCCACCGATGCGCAAGGCTATACCGCATCCTATATTAAACCCAGCTATATAAACCCTAATGGGACAGTCATGACCATAACTATTCCAGGGTGGTTTCTTAGCGAATACACTGAAGGTCCAATATCAGTAGAGGTGCATCATCCAACGGATATATCCAGCGCAACTGCTGAAAAAGAAGATGCAATTTATATCGTTAAAGACATTGCTCTTGATTCTATCTCCCCGAACAGAGGATCTACAGGCATCAGCGCCACAATTTATGGAGCCGGTTTCAGCAAATTTATTTCAGACAATGAGGTTACTGTAGGCGGATTAAACGCTCTTATTTCCTCATCAACTGAGTCCACCCTGCTGATTACCATACCCACAGGATTGGATCCAAGGATACAGAAAGTGGTTGCCCGGGTTCGACAGGATGGCGTATGGAGTGACTGGTCTAACCCGCTCGGTTTTCTTGTAGAAGAAGGCACGGTACGAATAACTGTCTGTGATAATGGCGGTTTAAAAGATGATGCCTTCAGCCTGTTTGTGGACGGTTTATATCAGGGAACCCTCTATGCAAACAATTCCAAATACTGCGAAACATATACCCCATCTCTGAGCATAGGCACTCATAGTGCAAGACTGCTTGGGGTGGAAGCTCCTGATGCCATTGGAACTTATTCTATTGCTTTTGAAGGTGTATCCAATGTAACCGGCGATCCGCTGTCAGGAAGCGACCTTGTTCCCGGTGTCAGCAAGTTCTATACCTTTGAGGTAACCGCCCCGTCCAACAAGGTGTTTCAGAAAAATACCGGGGCACCCTACAGTCCAAAGGTACTTGATATTGAGTCAACAGACATTCAATATACAGAATAGTTTAAAAAAACAATTTACATCAGTGCTTACCTGTTCTATGCACATAGAACAGGTAAGCACTTTTTAGAATCATTGTAAAATGAAATACGGCATTGACAAGGAAAAACTTAAAACCTCACTGCTCGGTATTCTGTTATGTTTTGTCGGTATGTATGCCCTGATAACAGGAACAGCGGGTGGCAGAGATTACGGAGACGTAAAATCGGTCTATATGGAAGGCGGATATGTCCGTGTACTGGGTGCCTTGATTACAGCAGCAGGGATATGGATAATAAAAAAGTGTTTCCCCTTCAAAAACAAGGACGACTAACCGCTGTTTGCACCTTCAAATCTACAAAACCGGGAGATAAACATCTAAAAATATATTGCTTTATTAGGGACATCGGATAAAGCCCTGAGCCCAGATACAGCCTCCGCAGGCAGGAAATCCTCCCCGGGCACAGTCCACCTCGTTTGTTTCAGCCATATCACAGCCTTCGCAGAAAACACATGAGGCAAAGGAGAATGACTGAACCTTTCTGCGCAAATATGTATACTGTTTTTCATTCCATAAAGCATCAAGACTTTTTTCCTCAATACTGCCTACTATATAACGCCGGTTAAATCTTTTTTTATTATGAAAAAAACTTACATGGCTATGCATAAGCGGAAGGCACGGGCTAACTGAACCATCCCAACAAATAGCAGTAGAACCATTCTCAACAAACGGGCAGTAGTTGTTAAGTTCCTCCCTGTTAAACCCTGATGAGGCTGTAATATTTAAAGAGTTCATTATTCTGAATATGGATTCTTTTGTATTCTCATTTACCTCCATTTTGCATATTGTAATTCCTGGCGTCGAAGACGATGGGGTGTAGTCTGCCGAGTCAGGTCTGCAAGTGTAGAGGACCTCCTCATACATCTCCTGAGTATAGGGAAGCACATTTGTTACTAAAAATCTGACAGCCCCGAGCTTTTTGCCAAGCTCAACAACTGATGGCAGTTCAGATATATTATGCTTCATCGCCACAAAAACTATACCAATTTCAGACCGGTAAGCCTGACGGCTGTCTCTGAATACAGAAACATTCTCTACAACAGTATCAAGAAGCCCCCCCCTTCTTATATAGCCATAGTTCTTATCTGTTGCGCCATCAAGTGAAATCCATAAAAAATCAAGCCTTGCCTTTATAAGATCACGGGTTAAATCTTTGTTTAAAAGAATCCCGTTTGAGATTAGCTCCGCCCTGCATCCTGCTTTTTTAACCTCTGAAACCATGTGTACAATATTTGGATTTAGAAGAGGCTCCCCAAAACCGCCGAAAACAACAGAGGGTTTTGGAGAGAAAGCTTTGAGTCCTTCTATAATTTTTTTGAAAACATCCTCTGACATATGTCCCATGGGTTCATCCCAGGTATTTCGGATGCAGGTTTTACAGGAAAGATTGCAGTGCGTGCTCGGTTCTATATAAACTTTTTTAAGAAGTGTTGCAGGAAGCCGGATAGTTAATCCGTGTGCAAGCTCTGTAACCGGCACAAAAGAGCCTGGCACAAGACCAAGCCGGTTATTTATTCCCTGTGGAAGAACAAGCCGTCCTTCGTCATCAATATTTGCGTATAAATCAGGTTTTATTTTCATAAAAATATTTTTATTATTTCACAACTCCTATCCTGTTGTTATAGATAAAAGACATGCCACCTCGTCCCCTCTACCGATTTAGCTGTTGAGTTATTGAGCAAAACCATAAAAGCAGAAAGCAAAAAGAAATCAGTTGCCAGTCGTTCTGTCCCTGCCCGTGCTTTTTTGCCTTTGCTTATCAGCCATTAGCTTAACAGCTCAACAGCTTCTTAATACCCAGGGCACTGAACCCTTGGCAGATACTCTTCATATACAAAATCCGGACTGTTTTTCGGATCATGGCATTTTATACAGGTCTCTTCAGGTACTTCTCTTTGAACTGAATCCATAATATAAGGATGTCTGCTGCCAGGACCGTGACAGGATTCACACTGAACATTTAAAAATTCTGATTCCTGCTTCTGATATATTGAATAACCCACCGGTTTTCCATAGCCTGTGGTGTGACATTCAAGACACTGCGCTTCATAATGTCTTTCAAGATTTTTCAGGGTATTGAACGCTCTAAAATGAGAGGTGTTTTCCCAGTTGTACTTCTCTGATGGATGACATTCTATGCAGTATCCTGAGCCCATATAGTAATCCTTACCCTTAACAGGATCTTTTCCCGGAGTTTCATCCTTCCATTCAAGTTTGCCCATCCGTTGAATTTCATCTACATATCTCTCACCAATTGAGAGTATTTTCTGGTCATCGGCAATCTTTTCTCCAAGGGCGATAAGCTGGTTTTTAAATCCATAGCTTGACCCTCCACTCTTTCTGTAGGGTGAGACATCCAGTCTGCCAACATATTGTCCCTGAATATAGGCATCCGTAATAGCGGTCTGTCCCTGGATTAAAAGCTCTCGTCTGAGTTCCTTGGACTTTGATGAGATGATAAGATTAATAAACGGAAGTGCCTCTGCCAACTCCCTGTCTGCCTCTATGCCGAGGCTTGAAAGAAGTATGATAAAATCGGGTTCAGGGCTTATTTCTAAAAGAATTTTTCTGATTGATTCTAAGGGAGTTGCTATCTGGATTGGCAGATCAATTGCTGATTTCTGAGAACAAACCCCAAGAATTGCAATGTTTAAGCCTGCTCTTTTTAGTGATATATAAGGTTTAAATAGATAATTGCCTGAATCCGTTTCCAGAATATTTGAAGATATTATGGGAAATTTAGCTCTGTCTCTCAGCTCAATAAGGGAACCCGTTCCAAGAACAAAATCAATATCACCGGCATTTACTCCGTCAAAGTCCATTAAATTAAAAGCATCGACGATATGGGTTGCTTTGATAAAAAACTGCTCTCTCTCTATCTTGTTCAGTGGTTCTCTGCTGAAAAAAAGATTTCCTGCATCAACATTGATTACTTCCTTCCCTTCCTTTCTTATGTTGCTCAAGACCGAAGCACGTCTTGCAAGACTGCCAAGTTGATAATCAGCACATCCGCAGTTTTCAAGCTCACTTAAAATATCATTTGAATAGACCACCACGAAGGGTTGTTTCTTTAATACAAAAGCCCTGCACCACCAAACGGAAAGCAGGACGAAAAAAAAGATAATAAAAAAGAGAGGATTGTTTCTTTTTAATGTCATAATCGGAATTATGGTTTGCTGATCTTATAGTAACTGAACTGAGAAAATATAGGTTACTATATAGTATATACCAATAACAATTAAAACAGAAGCAGTAATTCTTCTTGCCCAAAACTCTATTTTTGTTATTTTGCTGAAAATAGTCCCGATGTTTTTAAACCCGAAAACCAGAAGCATTGCCACAATCAGAACCGGCAGTCCGGTTCCGACCCCGTAGATGAAGGGCACGGCAATGGCTGAGTTGGTGCTGAGGGAGACAGGGATGAGGCTGCCAAAGAAAAGAGCTGCTGAGACCGGACAGAAAGCAAGTGCAAACAGAACACCAATAAAAAAAGAGCCTGTCAAACCGGATGTAATAATTTTCTCTGCCCTGGATTCAGAAAGCAGATTGAGGGAAAAAGAAAAAGAGAAGACCTCGAGCAGAAAAAGCCCTGTAATGATCAGTACCGGGCCTACCACCATAGGAACATATTGCTGGAGGAAAAAAGATACGGCAGGAACATTGAGAAGGGTATAGCTGATCAGGAAACCAAGAACAATGTAGGGCACAACCCTTCCCAGGGTATATGCAGCTGCGGATTTAAACACCCTGGAGCTATCCGAAACATCCCGTGAAATAAAAGAGACAGCTGCAATGTTTGATGCAAGCGGACAGGGGCTGACAGAGGTCAGAATGCCCAGCCACAGCGCTGATACCATACCTAAGAGGAGCGCCTCCATCATTTATACTTCTCCGATATATTTTTCAATCTCTGTTTTGATATATTTTTCAAAGCCAGCCTTGTTTCTGAGGTTCTGCCAGACGCCGCTTAAATTTTTCCACTCAACCTGTTTTCCGTCTTTAAATTTTGCAATAACGACCGTTCTTGAAACAAGTTGATAGTCCTGAATAAAATGGCTGTTTTCAGCCTGTTCAACATTTACGCTTTTAAAAACAAGTTTTGAGCTGTTAAGCTCATCCTGAAAATTAGCATCAATTGCTTCCTTTGTATAAGACTCAATAACGGTGCATGGCCCACAACGCTTGCTGCCATGAAAATAGTAGGCAACAACCATGTCTGAATCAGATTCCTGAACAGGGGCGTTATTTGTTGCCGGTGCAGATCCGGTTGATTCAGCAGAACAGCAATTTATTCCCACTGTCAAAAACAGCAGCAAAACGAGAATAAAAAATCTTTTAGTCCTCATGTTTTATTCCTCCAATTGTTGAAAAAAAAATCATTTAAAAACCCGTTTATCAGGGTTTTGCTGATCCCGTTTATGAAATATATTTTTTAATCTCATCCGGTGACAAAGCTTTACCTGATGATTTTACCTGCCCATCCACAACAAGCGCAGGAGTCATCATGACGCCGTAAGAGGTTATCTTGTTAATATCCTCAACCTTTAACAGATCTGCAGCAATGTTTAAATCAATCAGGGCTTTTTGAGTATTTTCAAATAGTTTTTTGCATTTCGGGCATCCGGTGCCCAGTATTTCAATCTTCATAAAAAATCCTCCTGAAAAAAGCTGTTAAGCTGTTGTATGTTGAGCTGTTAAGCAAAGGCAAAAAACAGAAGCCAAAAGCTTAACAGCTTTTATGGATTTTGCTATGAGCTACCAGCTACGTACTGATTTGCCCATACAGCATCCCTGAAACCATTGCCATGATGATCACAAGGGTGCAGTAAATGGTGGTCTTTTTGGTGCCTATAACAGAATTTATAACCAGCATATTGGGAAGCGAGAGCGCCGGTCCTGCCAGAAGCAGGGCAAGGGCAGGTCCCTTTCCCATGCCGCTTCCGATAAGCCCCTGAAGTATCGGAACCTCCGTCAGCGTTGCAAAATACATAAAAGCACCCACTACAGAGGCAAAGAAGTTTGCTCCTAAGGAGTTTCCCCCTACAAGCCCTGCAATCCATTCATTTGGAATAATGCCTTCATTTCCCGGTCGTCCAAGCAGAAGCCCTGCTGCGATAATTCCCCCGAGAAGAAGGGGGGTAATCTGTTTGGTAAATCCCCATGTTGCGCTGAACCACTCCCCGTTCTCTCCGCCTGCGGTAGCTGTGATGATGGAAAGCCCGAGAACAGCTGTTCCGAAAACCAGAAGCGGGGTACCCGGAAAAATAAATGCAATCACTGCTGAAGCCATACAGACCAAAAATATTTTCAGAACGCTTAAATTAAAAAACTTTACCAGCACAACCGCCAGCACAATAGCTGCAATTGAGGTAATCACCCATTTTGACTGATAAACCAAATAGAAAAAACCTTCTTCCCTATCAGGAGAACCCCAGTTGGCAAAAACAAGCACAGCTATCATCAGCCCGAAATAGACAATATTCTGCCAAAGCGGTCTTGAGACCTCAGGCTCCGGCATTGCCATCTGCGCCTGAACCTTCTCTGCCTCCTCTTTTCTGAAGAGAAGATGCATGATGATCCCGATAACAATGCTGAAAAGAACTGCACCGACTGCCCGAGCAACTCCCAGTTCAAGCCCGAGTATCCGTGCCGTAAGGATGATGGCAAGCGCATTTACTGCGGGACCAGCATAGAGAAACGCTGTTGCCGGACCAATCCCCGCACCCATTCTGTAAATGCCTGCAAAAAGGGGGAGCACTGTGCAGGAACAGACCGCAAGCACTGTTCCGGATACCGAGGCAACACTGTAGGCAAGCACCTTGTTTGCCCTTGCTCCCAAGTATTTCATCACAGATGCCTGGCTTACAAAAACAGATATTGCTCCCGCAATAAAAAATGCAGGGATCAGACAGAGGATGACATGCTCTCTGGCATACCATTTAACCAGATAAAGGGCCTCCATTAATGCATTGTCAAACCGCTCCTGTCCTACAGGCAGATAAAAGCAGAAAATAAACAGCCCGAAGATCAGAAGAAACGGCTTATACTCTTCTTTCCAGTTCATGAAAATTCTCTTTTGAATTAGAATCAGACAGGGTTTTTGTTCGCATACAGAGATTATAGCGTGAAATAATCTCTGTATTTTTTCTATCCTCGACAACGGTGTCACTCTCATTTATCCATTCTTTCAATTGTCCCAACAGCACTGAAACATATGGGCTTCTGTTTTCTGTACAAAGGGCGTGATCAGTCCACTGTCCGTTCTTTTCATCCCTGACCAGACCGGCATTTTTTAAGATGCCCAGATGTTTTGACACACTGGGCTGGGTAATCTTCAGCGCTGCAGACAGTTCACAGACACACATCTTCTTTTTCTCAAGCATCTTCAAAATTCTGAGCCGGTTGGTATCTGCCAGCGCCTTGAAGACTTTTACCAGATTTTGCATTCTGTAATTTCCTTTTTAAAAAACATATTGACATATAGCTAATTGGCTATATAATATATATTACATTTGTAAAACTGAAAGTCAAGTATTAATAACGACAAACCCTCAAAAAAATAGAACCATATAACATATATGGACGAAAAAAACCAAAGAATTGATGGTAATTGCAGCAAGTGTTTCGGCTCACTGTCAACCCTGTCTTTTGTTTCATGTTACAAAAGCTAAAGAACTTGGAATAAGTCTTAATGACATAAAAGAGTCAATCACTATCGGGAGGTTTTTGATATGAAAAAAACTTTCGGACTTAATATAACCGCTTTTGTTGTAGCCCTGTTAATTGTATTCGGCTCAATTTTTGTGACAATGCAGAGAGAGTATAAAATCCCTGTGCAGATTCCTTTCGGACAAAAATCTGAACCCTCGGCGCCGGGTATCTGCCCGCCCTTCTACCTGATGGATGAGGGTGGTGAGGTAATAAATCCGGTTCTGGGCATCAATGACGATAAGCCCTACTCCCCTGCCATGACCTGCGGAAAATGTCATGATTATGAGCTGATCACCAAAGGCTATCATTTCACTCAAGGAGCAGGAGAAGACCCGACAGAGGATCAGAAGAACCGGTATCTCTGGGTATCCTCTCCCGGCAATTACGGGGGCACCTGGTGTTCCCCTGCTCCGTTGTATTCTTATTTAGCTCCAAAAGACAATGATGATGAAGGGCTTATCGACATGACATCTTTTTCCTTCTTTTCAAAGGGGTGCGGCGGCTGTCATCCGGGCGGCGGACCGGCTGAATTTGACCGGGATGGAAAACGATATAACCGGTGGATGCAGAATCCCGATAGCGGGCTTGTATCCGGGGGGAAGAATAGTCTGGATGGAGATTACTATCATGCAAAATGGGACAGAAGCGGGGTGATGGAGGCAGACTGTCTGCTTTGCCACATGCCTGATTACAACTTCAAAGAAAGAAACAAACAGAGAAGTGATTTTAATTACCGGTGGATGGCTGCTGCAGGCGCCGGACTTGGTGATGTGAAAGGTTCTGTGCGCTCAGGAGAACCGGTTGAAATACAATATAACCGGGCTGTTTTCAATCCTGACGGCACCCTGTCTCCCCATATTGTGAGGGAGCCAAGAAATGATACCTGCCTTGCCTGTCATGCACAGCCCGGGTGGAAGAAGAGGGGTGCAAATTTCAGTCCCCGCACAGATGTTCATCTGCGGGCAGGTCTTAGGTGCGTGGATTGTCATCCATCCGGAACTTCTGCCCGTGATCCGCGTATTCACGGAAAAGAGGTTCATCATATCGGAAAGGGTGATGACCCAGGCGGCAATGTCCGCAACGATCTCAACAATACCATGAGAGACTGTATAAGCTGCCATGACACAGGTTACCTTGGCGCACCGGCTGCAAAACATGCATGGCTGCCGCCTGTTCACATTGGAAAAATTGACTGCACAACCTGTCATATCCCTGAGCGGGTGGTCAAACCGATTCAGCTTCAGGCAGGTGGTGTCTTCAGCCCCTCTGCCAAGGTGCCGAGCAAACTCAAACAGTTGTGGACATTTTACGGACCTGAGATGAACTACCGCAACCATTACGGCAATATTGAAATGATGGGCTATGAGGACAAGCCCACAGAGCCTTTCAAGCCTCAGCTTGCTAACTACAAGGGTAAAATTTATCCGGTAAACCGGATTCACAGCTCCTGGCCCGGAATTGAAGTAGAGGGTGAAAAAGCGCTCATGCAGCCGAAAATGTCTGATATCTATGATATGTGGCAAGCCCATTTCAAAGATCCTGAAAAATTTACTACCCTTGCCCTGATTAAGGATGACACGGGAAACGGTGTGCCGGAGGTCAACCGTCCTGAAGAGATAGAAGCCCTTATCACTGCGGTTACAGAAATGCTCCATGACAAAAAATATCCGATGGACGGGAAAAGGGTGGTCTGGGTGATGAATGACCGGGTTTACTCTGATGGAACTGAGTATTGGACGGTTTCAAAACATGAGTGGGAGGTATCTCCTTTTGCAAATGTTCATAAATACAGTCACGACATCTATCCTGCCGGATCGGCGCTGGGTGTCAGGGGCTGCACCGACTGTCATCACCCGAATGCTGATTTCTTTTTTGCCCCTGTTGTCAAATATCCCTTTGATGAATATGCCCGGGCGGTTACACAGCCTCAGTATGAGGTTATAGGTCTGAATGCTTTCTGGGCATATACCGGTGCATACCGCGAAGCATATCTCAAACCCGCTCTCTATACTTTCTTTATGGGTATAATCTGTATTCTGATCCTGTTATCCGGACAGAACCTTATACATGGAAAAACAGGTGATCCAGTGCCTTCCGGGTTTGTTAAGGCCATTCCATGGGTCATAGCATTCTTTATTGGATTCAGCGCTGTTTTCATGATCCAGCACCCTGATGTTATGGACTATATGCTGATGGGAAGGAAATGGGCTGACGCCAATCACTTTCTGATCAGCATCATTGCCCTTGCCATAGGTCTTCTAACCCTTAAAGCAGAGCTGAGAGAAACCGGCAGAAGACGTATCGGCGCTATCCGTAACTCCCCGACAAAACTTTTTATTCTGGCAATGCTTGCCCTTTCAACTGTTTCAGGGCTTTTCATGTTTTTTAAACCGGAAGGACTTCTGCTGCTGACCCGGGCATCCTACTCGGTATTTGATTTAAGCCTGGTTTTAATACTGATTACCTCACTGTTTGCATTAATTCGAAGGGCGGTTTATAGAATAATTAGCCGGGAAAGATAAAACGAAACATGGAAAAACAGAAAAAATTAAAGTGCTTTTTCTCTGCACAGGAAATTCCTGCAGGAGCCAGATTGCAGAGGGCTTTGCAAGACATTTAAAGGGAGATATCCTGGAAGCCTTTTCAGCAGGCATTGAAACGGATGGATTAAACCCCCATGCCGAAAAAGTAATGAAGGAGGCAGGGGTGGATATATCGGGACAGCGCTCTAAGAATGTCAGCGAGTTGATTGCTATTGACTTTGATTATGTGATTACTGTCTGCGGCCATGCCAGTGAAACCTGTCCGTTTTTTCCGGGTAAAGCAAAGGTTGTTCATGCAGGGTTTGACGATCCGCCCAAACTTGCGGAGAAGTCAAAAACAGAGGAGGAGGCTTTGAATCATTACAGAAGGGTCCGGGATGAAATAAAAGATTTTATTTTAACATTGCCCGGTGTGTTGGATAGAATCAGCAATTAAACAGAGTAACTACTCAACCCTTGCACGATCAGTTTACCATAGCAGGGGCTTATGTAAAAAAACAGGGAATTAATTTTTATCACCCTCACCCCGTCCCTCTCCCATCCAAAAAAGGGAGAGGGAGAGGGGGAGGGGGAGGGGTTGCAGCATAAGTGCTGAAATATAGAGAGATGAAAGGTTGCGATCTTTATACATAAACATTTTTTTATTCCACAACTCCAACACTGTTGCTATTAACAACAGACATGCCACCTCGTTTCCTCTACCCGCCGCGGGAGAGGGACAGGGTGAGGGGGCTTAAAAAAGATTTATAAAATTAATATGCTGCTCACGATAAGCACAGTAAGGGGTGAGTAGTCCCACTTCAAGCGTGATTAATTATGTTTTAAGCAAAAAAACACTCGAAAAG
>CAZMHH010000019.1:0-51924 GCA_964566035.1 uncultured Thermodesulfobacteriota bacterium | reverse complement strand
AGTGCTACAGTGAAATCCTTAATATAGCTATCATATTTTGTCTTTTTTATTGCGGTTAAAAGATTTTCAATTATAGGCTCTGCCTCTTCTATCACCTTTTTCACCTCTGCCTTCTCTGCTTCCACATCCTGAGGAAACTTTATTGCAATATCAGGTTCCGCTGCAAAGGCAAGAGAGAAAAAGTTAAAAAGAAAAAAAACAAGTATAAACTTTCTAACCATAATGACAATCTCCTTATTCAAAACTACATTATATTAATGTTTTTAATTTCGGTTTTAGGGTAATAAAAATTCAGTATCTCTGTAAAACTGTGTCCCCGGTCCGCCATGGCTTTTGCTCCCCACTGGCTCATTCCAACACCATGACCATATCCTTTGCCCTGAAACTCTAAAACATTTTCTTTGTGATTAACCTCAAAATTTGTGCTTTTAACTTTAGTTGAGCCAACCATTAGTCTGAAGCTGTTGCCTGTAAGGTTAATTGTATCTTCACCGTCACGAGGAGACAGGGTAAGTGTTTTTATTCTGCCTGTCTCCGACCTTTCTGTTGAAATAAGCTTAAACGGAGGGGAAACTGAAAACCCGAACTGCTGAAGCCTTTGGGCAATTTCCTCATAAGTCAACTCTGTCTTCCACGCGGCTCCAAAACCTTTTTTACTGAAATCATCCTTCACACTTACAAGGTATGGAACCCTGCCCCCCCACACATTCTCTGTTGTTTCAGTGTTTCCACCACTGTTTGCATGATAGAAGGTAAGGGTTACCTTACCGTCAAAGGTGAGAATATTACCCCTTGTGGCATCCACTGCTCTTTTTGTTGCTTTTGCCTCTGCGTCTTTTCCTCCATAGACCTGTGATGAAACAGTGGAATAAAGGTCATAGACCCTGTTTTCTCTCTTTATCATATGATACAGGGCATAGGTTCTGGCAGCCACAGCCTGAGCCTGAAGTACCTGTTTATTCCAGCGGGGGGAAACTTCACGGGGGATAACCCCATAAAGATATTTCTCTATGTCAAGATGGCATACAACAAGAAGTTTGCCTCCTCGAATATGTACCCATACTGAACCCCTGTGTGAAACATTGTTGACTGTAACAGATTCGCCTTCCTTTGACCTTATTATAACAGGTTCTTCAAGATGACCCACACCTTTTAAGGTTATGGTTTCATTATCTGCAGAGAGTGTTATGGGATTTCTGTTTCCAAATTCTTTAAAAAAAGAGGATTTAACTGAAAGAACCTCGATTGAATTTTCAGAACTAAAAGAGACTGCCCCTGCATCCTCCATAATTAAAACCCTTATATTTTGAGGCAGAGGTCTTTCAACCGAAAATATTATATCCTCAAAAAGCTCTCCTCCTGTTTCAATGGTTTTAAGCTCAGATTCCATATCATTTTTTTTGTAATAGACCGGGAATTTTGAGAATATATATCTGTACAGGGAAACAGCCTTCTTCCGTTCCCCTTTCATATAGCTGATTTTTGCTGTTTTATGGTAAACAGACGGAACTTCGGGGTGAGAGGAAAATTTATCGAGAAATCTCTCGTACAAAACAAGAGCCCTTTCTCTGTCATGCAGATATTCAAAATATATATCTCCCATTGTAACCCAGAGTTTTGGCTCAATATTTTCCTGAAGGGGATTTAATGAAATATCTCTTAAAAAACTCAGGGCTTCAAGATATCTGCCATGTTTCTTATAACTTTCCGCCCTCGAGAGCAAAGAATCCGAAGCAGAACAGTAAGCAGCTATAAGTGAAAACACAAGCACAGATCCAACTGCAGTAAATATGAAATATGTTTTTTTAATTTTCATTTTCAGTTTGTAATCGCACTAATGTTTATGGGTTAATGGATGTTGAGCTATATACACTTTGACTCATCCACCCATATACTCAGTTTTTTTTGCTTTTACTGACCTCTACTTGTGTTGTGGCCTTTCCCGGAGCCTTAATTTCCGATTTTTTCCAACAGCTCGGTTGTTACCTCCTGCACTCCGGGTCTTCCGTCAAGCTCAACAGCTTTTGCGAGTTCCTTAAAATAGTTTACTGCAGCCAAAGTTCCTGTTTTGTCATCATAATAGATGTTATGACGTTTGTTAATCGCCTCTTCATCCTGGTCATCAGCTCTTGTTGAAAGGGCTCCACCGCATACCCTGCATACATACTCACCGTCTTTTTCAACAGGTTTTATAGCATCAATATAAATATTGTTTGGATGATTATTATCATTTACACAGAGTCTTCTGCCCATTATTCTGTTTTTTGCTGTCTGTTTGTCAAGAACAATCTCGATAACATAGTCAAGGCTTATACCTGCATCCTTGAGGGCAAGATTCAGAGCTTTTGCCTGCTCCACATTTCTGGGAAACCCGTCAAGAAGCCATCCTTTTTGACAGTCTTCTTTCTGAAGTCTGTCAAGTATCATGGGGATTGTAATTTCATCAGGAACGAGATCTCCTCTGTCAATATAGGCTTTAGCTTTTTTCCCCAGATCTGTGCCCCCTTTGATGTTTTCCCTGAATATAACCCCTGATTCGATATGGGGTATATTATATTTTTTCTGAACAATAGCCCCTTGAGTTCCTTTACCGCTTCCGTTTGGCCCAAAAATAAGAATTTTCATGACGTTCTCCTTGCTCTGTTTAAAAATAAAAAAGGTTAGTTTTTAACCACCCTGTTGTCATTTTGTACGAAGAGAGAAATCTTGTTTTTTTTAGCGCCTTAGACATTTCACTTCATTCGGGTTGACAATGGAGGATTTTTTAACGGAACATCAAATTTAAGCCTTGCAGCTTATTTATCTGATTATATTTTTTGTCCGCATACTTTTAAATCTATCCTGTTATCAACAGATACATATTATATGCTGATAACAGTTTAAAGACCTGTACAAGTTAAGATGAAAGTATAAATTTTTCAGGCCTTTTTTGTCAAGCAAATTTGAATTTTTGCAAAGAAAAAGCAGCCCGGCCAAAAGTTTTTGACAGGACTGCTTTTTTGGTGTTTTTATATTTTTTTCAAAGAAAAAGCTATTTTGTAATTATAAGATCCTGTACCGCTATTTGATCTGTATCAAAATCTGCAAGAAGTTTTCCAACAGACATATCATCGAATACGCTTACAACAATAGCAACTCCAAGCTCCTGAACATCGCTTCCAAGTACCTTTCCTGTTATGGGATGAACTATTTTTTCACCTTCTCTAAAAACAATAAATTTCATGTCTTTCTTTATATGCTGAACAGCGCCAAAATCAGCATATATATTTTTGCCTTCTGTTTTAATAACCATGCCCTCAAGAAGAGGAAAACTGTGTTTAAACTTCAATGCAAGACCGTTTGTGATATACCTTATCTGCGGCATCGATTTATCCTGCCCGTAGACATCCTTTGCATCGAAAATTGCAGAGGTTTCAGAATTTACAAGTCGGGCATAAATCTCAATTGAGTTCTGTGTCTCTCTTATTGTGCCCATCAGAATTCCTTCTGCAGCAACCAGTCTGCCAACCTGCGCAGCCTTGTTCTTGTCAACAAGGTCTGTCTGGCTTAGTTTAAGCTCCCTTAAAACCGCTTCCAGTTCCTCCCCTCTGCTAACAATATTAAAACGCTGCTGGTCAAAGAATGAACTTACAAGATTGTCATAGACCATGCTTCCTGCAGACACAACATCACCCTGAATGTCAAAGGGCATCACGGCTATGCTCATCCTTGAACCAATCTGCCTTACTACAGGAACCTCTCTAACAACAGTCACGGATTTTGATGCCTTATTCCCTTCAGCATCCTCTACCTCAAGTATAATTGTGTTTTCACCTTCGCTCAACTGAAGTATCTGGCTGAAATATATTGTCCTGCCTGGAAGGATAAACTGAGGCGCTCCATTCATTGTTACAGTTTTTATCTCATTTATCCCCGTAACACTTCCGTCAATATAGATGTTTTCGTAATATACTGTCTGAGTATCAGTTAAATCCTTCAGATCAACCCTGAAATTCTGTCCCATCTGCTGAGGCACAGCAGAGGTAAAGAGAAGATTCTGTCCTGTGTCAAGAAGCCCTGAGCCCTGCATAGCAAGACGTATAGGCTCCGGTTTCTTCTTTTTAAACCTTTCTAAATTTTCATCGTCTTTTGCAAGCGCCGGCACATAGACAAGATTAAACTCTCCTGTTGTGGTATTTCCGACAGCATCTGTAGCTGCAAACAGGATTCTGTTCTGTCCTTCCATTAGCTCGGCTGTAAAGGTAAAATCAACTTCTCTTTCTTTGTTATATGCAAGAACCTGGTCATTTATCTCTAAAGTCGTTATCCCCGAAGCATCTGCAAGAGCTCCTTTTAAAACAACTCTGTTTTCCGAAACATTTTGATTATCAGTATAATTTTTTATATTAAAGGCTGGTCCCTGAAAATCGCCAAATACTTCTATCTTCTCCTCTGTGAGATTTCCCAGAAGATCAGTTGTCTGTATGCTGATTTCATTAAGGCCGTTTTTAAGATTTACCTGTTTTGCAAATGTGAGCTCTTTTTCGGCAAGCTCAATAAAGAGAGGTTCATCATTTATGACTACTTTTTCTGTGTATGTTTCTGATTTGGCAACCCCGTCTAAGTTTATGGAAAAGCTGTTTGTAGCGATTCCGGGATCAATACCTGCAACCGAAACAGAAGGAGCCTCGCCTTTTACATCCGCTGTCTCAAGCTGCGCTTTTCTTACCTCATTCAGGTAAAACTTGGTCTTGGCGGTCTCAACCATATCAAATGATTTTTCCAGCTCTTCTATAGCTTTATCATAATCACCGAGGTAATAGTAGGCAACACCAAGGTCCCTGTGCGGAAAGTAGTCGGTAAAATGCATCCCGTAGGTTCGCGCTCTGTACTGGTCCTTGTCTCTCTGCCTTATTGCTTCCCTGAAATCTGCTGCCGCCTCTTCCCAGAAACCACCGTCAGAAAATGAGACCCCTCTTTCATAGAAATTCCACCATCTTTCTCTGAAAAGCCCTTCTACCTCTCCGTATTGAACGCCGTCTTTAAGATACTTAGGGTCGGGAGGGGTATTGCAGCTTAATACCCCTACAAGAAGTGCAAAGAAAAAGCAAATGATGACTGTAATTTTGTTTTTTTTCATCATACCCCTTTTCTCTAAAAGTGAAAAATCATTGAAAAATAAACACTGTGCTGATCAATATCAAATTTTGTTCTTTCAATACCTATTGCATCGCCCTTAACATTTCTGCCAAACCTGTAAACATAGGCACAGTCAAGCGCAATATTGTTTCCAAGCATTATGCCGGTTCCTGCGCTAACCCCGAAAAAATCATCCGGGTTCTTATAAGATGGTTCCGGATCGTAGAAAAAACCAAGCCTTATCGGAACAAGGGTTTTCTCAAATATCATAAGATATTCGCCTCCAATCCTTACCTGCGTGGTGTCCTTGACATGGGCTTCCCTGCGGGAGGTACCGGTAATCGGGTTTGACGAACCATGTTTTGTTCTGACATAGAAATCAGACCACTGGGTTCTGTAAACATCCGTGGAAATTGTTAAAGAATCCGAAAGCCTGAAAGCTATGCCTAACCCGTATGACATTGGAAATTTTATTTTTATCCTGTCTCTGTCATAAAACTCCGCAGGAGGTCCGGCAGCACCAAATCCAAATGGATAAGTAACAGACATATTATATGTCTTTCTTGTTACATCTGCAATAAGAGGGGATTTAAATACAGCTCCAATTGTGATAACCCTGTTTACATGCCATAAAAGTCCCAGGTTGAAATTAAAGCCTTCAAAATCCTTATTATCTTCCTCATAAATCCTTGTTCCTTTTACCTGTAAAGACCTGTTTGCTGTGTTTATGTAACCATTGGCATTTGTCCTTCTTCTTACCACCCATTCATTGTCAAAGCCAAGTTTATTTGTCCAGAAATTTAAAGTAAACCCAAATGACAGTCTCGGGGTTATCTGGATAGCAAATGCCGGAGAGAAAGCCTTTAATGCACCTCTCTGACTGAACCTCTCCCTTGTTTCAACGTTTAGAAAACCGCCTCCTGTGAGATAAGAGCTGAAATTATAGTCAAATTTCATCTCATCGTAAAAATCGTAAAGTCTTTGATAATTCAGGGAGACCACCATGTTTTTGTTAAAAGCCCTGAAAGGATATGCAACGCTTAAATAATTAAGGTCATCTCTGTAGACCCTGTTTGTTCCTGACATCTCCCTGTGAGAGCGTGAATCAATATATTTTTTCCTGTTGTCAAAACTCAGCACAAACGAGAACTCAGGCCTTTCAAGCTGCATAAGTCCACCCGGGTTCCATGATGCCGCCGTAGCATCATCTGCGATTGCAATAAATGCTCCTCCCATACCAACAGCTCTTGCCCCTGATCCGACAGGGTTAGGTGAAGAGTTTATCTGGACTGTCTGAAAAATCTGAGAAAATGCCTGCGGCAGGAAGCAAAACAGCAAAAACGTACTAACGGCAAAAAAATATATTATCTGCCTTCTCAATAGAACCCTCCTTTCATTTTCAGAACTTTTTTGAAATGGGGACAAAAACGGTTTAATAATCCGGCTCTTATCTAGTTGAGAATCTGCTCAACCTTCATCCCCTCCTCTATTTCAACAGAGCTCTCAAAAACCTTGGCAAAAGCTCTGTCCTTCTCAACAGAGGTTATTACTATATCACAGGCAGGAATAAGAACTGTTCGTTCACCTGTCTGTGCTGGACGCTCCTGCAAAACTCGAAACTTCATTTCTTCCTGCATTCCTGCCGAACTTCCCAGGCTTAACACAACCCGGTCTGCTTCAACAGAAACAACAGATGCCCTCAAAGGATATTCCTTTTCAACCCTTTCAAGAATTTTTCTGTAAACTTCCTCTGTTATTGCATTAATATCTTTTCCTGATTCAGCTATTGCACCTTTTAATGCTGTTGTCTCAGTATCGATAAGCCTCATACTTACCTGAACATCTTCTCCATACCTCATAATAGAACCTGTTGCAATAACATTTGCCGACAGTATTCTTCCGAGCCTTAAGGCGGTGTTCGGGTCTGCAAGCTCAGAGGAACTGAGTTTAAGTTCTGATAGCAGCTTGTCAAGCATTTCACGTTCAACAACTGTAACACGCGCCTGGTCCTGAAGCATGGAATTGAGCTTAAAAACAAAAAATTCGCTCTCGCCCTCCCTCATGGAAGGAGTTCCTCTTGTGCTGAAATCTATAAAACTTATTGCAACAGGTGCAGAGTCCCATGTTTCCGGCCTCTGTTCAACAGTTCCTGTCCTGAACTGCTCCGAAAGCTCATTTATAAGATTATCAATTCTCTGCTGTCTTTCCTTGTCAGCTTCCATCTCTTTCTGTTTTTCAGCCTGGGCAAGAAAAACAGAGGCATAATAATCTCCGGGGTTTGATTCAGAAGCTTTCTGGAAAGAGCTCAGGGCTCCTGATCTGTTACCTGTTTTTTGAAGGAGGACTCCGTAGTTTGCCTGAATTTCAGCGCTCTCGGGATAAAATGCAACAGCCCGGGCATAATACTCAAGGGCTTTGTCATTGTTGCCTTTTGAAGATTCTATCCTTGCCATTGCATTAAAGGCTTCCCCCTTCTGCCATTTTATACCACCTTTTCTTTCTGCTGCATTTTTGTATTCAGCAAAAGCTTCTTCTGTCTTGCCCTCAGAAAAGAGGATATGTCCTTTTATGACATAAGCATAAAGGTTTTGAGGGGCAAGTTCAAGTGTTTTTTCACACATTTCAAGAGATTTTTCATACTGTCCTGTTTCAAAAAAGACAGCGGCAAGACCTTCATACCTTCTCGGATCAGAAACTGAGAACGACTCAAAAACATTTCTTGCATTTTCCACCTGGTCTGTTTTCAGCATTTCATAAGCAAGCAGATATGGATCATCAGCAGTTTTGTCCGGTTTAAGCGCAAAAACAAGAGCAATAACAGCTATAAGAACAGCTGCAATAATTCCTGCAACCAATGGCAGATTTTTTGTTTTTTTCTGCTGAGATTCAAAAGTTACTGTATCGCTTATGGGACTGCGCAGTCCGCCTGCCTGTTTGAGGCTCTCTGTTTCCTCTTCCTGTGTTTCTTCTCCTTCATATTCGCCGGAAAACTCAAAATAATCAAATGCAGGGTCTCCGTAAAGCATGTAGCTTGACCAGACAATTGTATCCTCCCCGTAATGTTTAATAAGAGAAAGCCTTGCAGCCCGAATTGCCTCTCCGACACTTGCTCCCTCAAGCAGTGAAGAGTAAAAATCAAGAGCAAATTGAGCACTTGGTTCATCAAGGATTTCCCAGAAAGTGCCTATATAGTGCTGGACACCCGTGAGAAGAAATGCGTTTGCAAGACCAAATATCTCTTTTCCGTAGGCAGGACCTATCTTCCAGCCTTCTGTCTGCCCTGATTTGCAGGCATTGCAGAAAACAAGAGACGGCATTGCACGCCCACCTGCAAGCTTCACAACATCTGCGGAGGTAAGTTTACCCCCTTCAAGAAGCCACCCGCTTCTTGAAGGGTCATCATCGTCATAATCGGCATGGCCTGCATAGTGGACTATATCAAAATTTCTTATCTTTTCAGTGATATAATCAGCTTTTATCTGCCCGCTTCTCTGGTTTGCACTGATAAAAGAAGAGGCTGTATCAAGTTTTTCCCTTACAAGTCTGCCTTCTCTTTTTGCGTTTTCAAGGTCACCTCTTGGATCTGAGATTATAAGCATCTTCAAAGGTCTTGACAAAACCCTGTGCTTGACATTTGAAATGCTTCTTTTGGTCTTTACAATTCTTCCCATATTGAACTTCTGGCAAAGGAACTGTTCTCCGTCATAGAGAAGTTCCCATGGAATTTGAACAAGACCTTCGTCAATATAAAAAACAAGGTCTTCCACCTGAGACCCCCTTAAAACCTCTTTTGCTCTTGCGGTTAAAAGTTCATCAAAAAGAACAAGCCCCACATCTCTTAGTTTTGCAAGTATGTCCTTTGAAACTTTACCCCGTGTGTTTGCTCTATTTAAAAGAGAAAGAATTTCCTGACAGCGTTCCTGCACTTTTGAAAAGGAGACCTTCATCTCTTCGTACTGCCTCATTGTACTTTCAGCCCTCCCGAGCTTCTCAGTGGCTGTTACCTTAATGGTCTCTTCTTCACAACTGATATCAACTTCAAGTCTTTTTCTGAGAGCCCTTTTTTTTGCAGCTGTCTTTTCCGCCGGCATTCCTCTGGTTAGCCCTGAAACAGACTCCTCATCGGTCCATATAACACGGTAAACCTCAATTGCATCCTCTTTTCCCTTAACCTTTGTTTGTTGAGCATAACGACATATTATATCATCTGTTTTCCTTGCATCTTCATATACATTTCCTGAAATAAGAATTTCATCAGGTTGGCAAAGAGACTCAACCCTTGCAGCAACATTTACAACATCCCCGTATACATCATTCTGCTCTACCAGACCTTCCCCCTTGTTTATTCCTATTCTTATATGAATCTGATCCCTTTTATCCCTTTTCTTCCTGTTGTATTCAAAAAGACAGTTCTGCATAGATATTGCTGCTCTGGCTGCTTCAACAGAGTTTTTAAAAGATGCCATAATAGCATCACCTATTGTCTTTATAACCTTTCCGCCATATTTCTCAATTACAGGGAACAACATCTCATTGTGCTTCTGCACCATGAGCCTGCCTTCAATATCCCCATATGTTTCAAAAAAATTTGTAGAACCTTTTATGTCGGTAAACATAACGGTTACATCCTGAGAAAACCTGCTTCTGAGTTCCTCATCAAGTTTTTCCCTGTCTTTTAATAGTTTTTCTATGCTTGTATTTTCAGAAGAAATGCTGTCATCTTTTTCTCTAAATTCTGTCATTTTTTTTCTCCTCGATTTTTAATAAAACTTCACCAAGTTTTTTTCCATTTCTGGAGGCTGTTACCATATATTTTCCAAAAGGGAGATCTTCAAAAACAACCTCTCCTTGAGTTGTCACAAAAGATGCAATCTCTTTTGAATCCTCCATTATATTAATTCTGATATCCGAGATACCTTCCCCCCCGACAGGGTTCTGAACGGCAACTTTTATGTTGGATTTCATATGTCCTGTTTTCTCTACCTCTATCTGAAGCTTTATTTCCCTGAAAACCTTTTCAAGGATAACAAGATTGTTTGATATCACCTTCTTCTCTCCTCTGACATAAACACACTCTTCGTCACCGGGAGAAAGAAATTGTGATACAGAATCAGCAAAATTTACCCATCTCTGCTTAAATCTCTGCCATAAGCTTTTCTTTTGAAAATTTTCTTCAATAAGGGCATTTTGAAAAATCCTGTTTTTTATATATAAAGGAACCTCCGTTTTTTCTGCACCGTAAGGTTGATCCAGAAGTTCAAAACAGGATATTACTGTTTTGAGACATCTTTCACATTCAAGCAGGTGTTTTTCAACATCCTCTGTAACAGTTCTGTCTGCTTTACCATTAATATATGCATAAAGTGTTTCTTCATCAGGGCATGGAAAATCTGTTTTCATGTTTCTTTCCGAGAAATAATCTGTAAGCAGTTTGGTAAAATCTTCATCTTTTTGAGTAAAAGACATAATGCACAAATCCATTTGTAAATAATTGACGAAGGTTATTTTATTCTTTAGAATATTTTTTTCTTATTTTCTCTTTGATTTTGTCTTTAAGATAACTTCCTCTGCTGTAAACAGAGCTAATGGATGTGTTATAGATTTTTGCCATTTCTTTCGGAGAAACATTCTCATAGTAGAAGAGCTTAATAAAGAGCCTGTCTCTTGAAGGCATTTCCTCGATTATTTTTTTCAGGATCTCTTTTTTTTCATCATTTTCCATGGATATAACCGGGTCAAAATCAGTATTTTTCTTTTCTACCTCCCTTACACAGCTTTCTTCAGACATTGAGATGGTCTGCTTTTTTTTTCTTATCTGATCAATTGCAACCCGGACAGCAATAATGCGTATCCATGTTGACAGACTGCAACCGTTTTTACCTTCATACAACCTAAGTTTTTTTCCTCTGTTTTCCATAATCGAAACAAACACATCATTGTGCAGATCTTCGAGCTCTTCTTTGGAATAGTTTCCACTGCTGTCTTTCAATACATTCTTGATGGAATAATAGACAAGGCTTGAGAATTGATCTATAAAACTTCGCCAGGCCTTGCTGCTGCCATTAAGGCATTGTTCTATCATCTGCCTGTCCTGACTTGTAAGCTGGTTTTTCATAAAAATTGCGATACTGAAAAATGAAATTAGATAAAAGGCTTTTCTTTCAGTCTTCTTCCTGCCTCAAAGCCTTGAGGTTAAGCTGTATGTTTTTTGTGCCGTTAAAATAGTTGTATTTAGGAACAAAGGCTATGTTTATTTTTTCGTCACTGAATGAAAAATCCTCTCCCATATTAAAACCAATTGCATCATAGAATTTCCCCTTGTCACGTATCTTGAGTTTCAAATGCCCGTTGCCTACAATCATCGAGCTGTAATCATCTATGTTGTCTGCTGAAAGCACAGGCTCAGGGTTTGCGTTGCCAAAAGGGGAAAGCATTTTGAGTTCTTCAAGAAAACCATAGGATATCTGGCTTAGGTCAATTTTGGCATCAATATTAATTGTTGAAACAAAATCTTTTTCTGCCAGAAGCCCGTTAGAAATTTTAATAAATTCTTCTTTGAACCCATCATAATTATTTACAGACAGAGTCAGACCTGCCGCAGATTTATGCCCCCCAAAAGATTTCAGATAACTCTCACATTGCAATATAGCGCCTAGTATATCAAAACCCTCTATTGTTCGAGCCGAACCCCGTGCTTCGCCTATTTTTGAATCAACCGAAAAGAGTAGAGCGGGCTTGCAGAATTCATCACACAGCCGTGATGCACAGATTCCAAGCACCCCGGGATGCCAGCCTGCAGATGAAAGAACTATGGGGTTTCTGGTGTCTGCCTGCTGCAGAATCATCTCCCTTGCTTCTTTTAATATCTTCCTGCCGATTTTCTGTCTTTCAGTGTTATCCCTGTCCACAAGTCCTGCAATTCTTTCAGCTTCATCCGGGTCTGTGCAAAGCATGAGCCTGATAACATTCTCTGCGCTTGCAATCCTGCCTGATGCATTCATCCTCGGAGCAAGCCTGAAAGCAACCATCTCTGAGTTTGTTTCGCCTCCGTTTATTCCACTCAGCTTTTTTAAGGCTTTTATTCCGTATCTTTTTGACTGTCCAATAACTTCCAGTCCGTTTTTTACAAGTATCCTGTTTTCACCAAGCAGGGGAACCACATCGGCTATTGTACCTAAGGAAACAAGGTCCAGATAGGCTTTAAGGTTAGGTTCCTGTCTGTTACCATTCCACCACCCATTCTGCCTTAGGGTCTTCCTAAGCGCCATAACAAGTTTAAATGCAATTCCCACACCCGCAAACCATTTAAAAGGATACTTGCAGTCATGCTGTTTGGGATCTAATATTGCATGGGCAAAGGGTGTTTCATGGGTTACTTCATGATGATCTGTTATGATCAGGTCGATGTTGTTGTTTTTAGCATACTTTGCCTCTTCAAAATCAGATATTCCGCAATCAACCGTGATTACAAGGGAGACATTTTTTGCCTTAAACTTTTTCAATGCCTCTATGCTCAGCCCATAACCCTCTTTTATCCTTTCAGGGATGTAGTAATCAACTTCAGCCCCTGCTGCTTTAAGAAAAAGAACCAGTAACGCAGTAGCAGTAATGCCGTCAACATCGTAATCACCAAAAACAATAATTTTTTCTCTGTCTGTTATTGCAGATACTATTTTTTCAACTGCCCTTTCCATATCTTTCATTATGAACGGATCACCAAGATCGCTCAAACGGCAGTGCATGAATATATCAGCCTGGTCTTCTGTTTCTATGCCCCTGTTAACAAGAAACTGAGACATCATGTTTGAAATATTAAGAGCTTTTGATATCCTGTCTGCCAGATCCGGACGGGGGCTTTGAAAAATCCATTTTTTTGTCATCAGTTTTTTACTTAAAATAATTTTTTATGGATAAAACTGTCAGAAATGATATTATCAAACAAGGTTTTAAAGTCAAGAAAAACAATTTTTATAATAAATTCCTTAATTTAGTATAAAGCCCTATATTTTTTTAAACAATATAGCATAAGATACTAACCACCTAATTTTTAAGGTAAAACAGCATGAACTTAAAAACCTATGACCTTCTTTTAAAACATGTGGCTTTTCTAAAAAAAACTCCTCTGAAAGAGCTTTTTCAGCAGGACACAAAAAGATTTGAAAAGTTCAGTCTTGAAGGGGCAGGAATACTGCTTGATTATTCAAAAAACCTTATTACAGAAGAAACACTTAAACATCTAACCCTGATGGCTGAACAATCAGGGCTTGGGGAAAAGATAGATAAGATGTTTTCAGGTAAAAAAATCAACATAACTGAAAACAGACCCGTTCTACATACCGCTCTCAGAAACAGGGGGGCTGATAGCGTAATTGTTGATGGAAAAGATGTAATGCCTGAGGTTAAAAGGGTTCTTGATAAAATACGGCTTTTTTCTAATGCTATAAGAAAATGCAAATGGACCGGCTTTACGGGAAAACCGATAAAAAATATAGTCAACATCGGCATTGGCGGCTCAAACCTTGGACCTGCAATGGTTACAGAAGCCCTGAGAGCATATTCAGCCCCTGATATTGAATTTCATTTTGTGTCGAATATAGACGGAACCCATATCTCTGAAACACTTAAAAACCTAAGTGCCGAAACAACACTTTTTATAATATGCTCAAAGACCTTTACAACCCTTGAAACAATGACAAATGCCGCCACAGCCCGCAAGTGGTTCCTTGAAAAAGGCGGCAGAGAAGGGGATATTGAAAAACACTTTGTCGCGGTTTCTACAAATACCTCCGAGGTAGAAAAATTTGGAATAAATGCCGAGAACATGTTTGAGTTCTGGGACTGGGTTGGAGGACGTTATTCGGTCTGGTCTGCCATAGGGCTTTCAATAGTTCTCTCAATAGGAATGGACAGGTTTGAAGAGTTTCTTCAGGGAGCCTATGAGATGGACAAACATTTCAAAAAAGCTGACTTTGATAAAAATATACCAGTTCTTCTTGGGTTAATCGGTGTTTTGTATAACAACTTTTTTGGATATGAGACCCATGCGATACTTCCCTATGATCAGTACCTTTATCTGCTTCCAAGCTACCTTCAGCAGCTTGATATGGAATCAAACGGGAAACAGACAACCCTTGATGGAGAACGCGCCGCATACACCACCGGTCCAATTATTTGGGGGCAGCCGGGCACCGACGGACAGCATGCTTTTTATCAACTTCTTCACCAGGGTACAAAAATAGTTCCTGCTGATTTTATCGCACCGGCAAATTCCCTAAACCCTGTCGGGGAACATCACCGGATGCTTCTTGCAAACTTTTTCGCCCAGACTGAAGCCCTTATGAACGGAAAGAGTGAAGATCAGGTACGCAAAGAGATGTCAGGAAAGGCAGAAGAGACTTTGATCCGTCACAGAACATTTGAAGGGGGTCGCCCCTCCAATTCTATAATGTTTAAAAAGCTCTCCCCATACACCCTCGGATCGCTTATCGCCATGTATGAACATAAGGTTTTTGTTCAGGGAGTGATATGGAACATATGTTCTTTTGATCAGTGGGGTGTTGAGCTTGGAAAACAGCTCGCAAAAAAGATACTATTTGAGTTGCCGTCTGACACGGAGGTTTGTTCTCACGACCAGTCAACAAACGGTCTCATCAACTATTATAAAAAACAGAAGGACTCTGCATGAAAAAATTACCAAAAAAAATAGTTAAGAGAGACAACTCGATAGCTGATTTCAATCCTGCAAAAATAGAAGCGGCTCTTTTCAAGGCTGCGCTGTCAGTTGTGAAGGGTTCTAAAAAAGCAAGGGAGATTGCCGGGTGTGCTTCTGAAAAAGTTCTTAAAAAGATTGCTTCAAGGTTTGCAGATAAAACACCTTCAATTGAGGATATCCAGGATATTGCTGAAGAAACACTTATAGAAAAAGATTTTTCAACAATTGCAAAAAACTATATTCTTTATAGAAAACAGCATCAGGATATAAGGCAGGCAAAGACCCTTTTTGGCATAAAGGACGATCTTAAACTGCCCATCAACTCTATCCTGGTTCTTGAAAAGAGGTATCTGTTAAAAGACGACTCAGGACGAGTGATTGAAACACCAAAAGAGATGTTTGAAAGGGTAGCAAAAAAAGTAAGTGAGGCAGAGATCAACTACTCCTCCCCTAGTTCAGCAGACGAAATGCAGGAGACTTTCTTCAATATTATGTCAGAGCTTGACTTTCTTCCCAACTCCCCGACTCTTATGAATGCGGGCACACCGCTCAATCAGCTTTCAGCCTGTTTTGTGCTCCCGGTTGAAGATTCTATGGAGGATATTTTTGAATCGGTAAAAAACATGGCGCTTATCCACAGAACAGGCGGGGGCACCGGTTTTTCATTTTCCAAGCTCAGACCCAGAGGAGACCTTGTTTCAACAACAAAGGGCAAGGCATCCGGTCCTGTTTCGTTTATGAGCATATTTAATCAGACAACAGATGTAATTATTCAGGGCGGTCGCAGGAGAGGTGCTAATATGGGCATTCTGCGGTGTGACCATCCTGATATTTTAGAGTTTGTGGAGGCAAAACTCAAAAACGAGGAGTTCTGCAATTTCAACCTCTCTGTGGCAGTGACAGACAGGTTTATAGAATGTGTCAGAAAGAACAACCGGTTTGATCTTGTAAACCCAAAAACAGGCAGAAAGGTTCAAACCATCAAAGCAAAAGCACTTTTTGATCTTATCACTTTCTGTGCATGGAGAACAGGTGATCCTGGACTGATATTTTTGGACCAGGTCAACCGCTATAACCCTACCCCTGACATTGGAACAATAGAGGCTACAAATCCATGTTCAGAGGTTCTTCTTCTTCCTTTTGAAAGCTGCAATCTTGGTTCAATAAACCTCTCAAACATGGTCAGCAGCGGCTCTATTAACTGGGAGAAACTAAAAAAAAGCGTGCGCATTGGAGTCAGATTTCTTGACAATGTAATTGATGTAAACAGCTATCCTCTTCCGGTAATACAACAGACAACTGCCGCAAACAGAAAAATAGGGCTTGGGGTTATGGGTTTTGCTGATATGCTTATAAAAATTGGCATATCATACTGCGAACCTAAAGCAGCAGAGATTGCGCGAACCGTTATGAAGTTTATAAAAAAAGAGTCTTTTGCCGCATCAGCCGAACTTGCAAAAAAAAGGGGCTCATTCCCAAACATCAAATATTCAGTCTATAGCAAAAAACACCTCAGAAACGCAACCCTCAACGCAATAGCCCCGACAGGTTCAATAAGCATTATTGCAGGCTGTTCAAGCGGAATCGAACCTCTTTTTTCGCTCAGTTTCACAAGAACAATACTCGACGGCACAAAGCTTTTTGAGACACACTCCCTGCTCGAAGAAGAGCTTAAAAAAAGCTCTGTCTATTCAGAGGAGCTTGCAGCACAGGTAAGAAAAAAACCTTCAATACAGCATATTAAATCCATACCCGAGCATATAAAAAAAATTTTTGTTACAACATTTGATGTCGCGCCTATGCAGCATCTTAAAATCCAGTCTGCTTTTCAGAAATTCACAGACAATGCTGTTTCAAAAACGGTAAACCTTCCGCCTGATGCCACCGTAGATGATGTCCGGAAAATCTATCTCCTGGGTCACAGTCTGAAATGCAAGGGCATTACGGTTTACAGATATGGAAGCAGACAGGGGCAGGTTCTCACCATTGAACCTTCTTCTGAAACAGATACCCGGACAAATCCTTTTAAAGAATCGTCTTGCAGTTCTGAAAACTGTTTTTTGTAATAAATAAAAGGATTGAAAATTGCCTGCAGCAAGGAAAACCCTAAAAACAGGTATCATGCCATAAACAACCACGGGTTAAATTATTGGAAAAAATACAAGAGATAATTAAAATTTTAAGAAAAAGGTATAAAACACCTGAAACTGCTCTTAAATACAAAACCCCCTTTGAACTGCTTGTCTCAACCATACTTTCAGCACAGTGTACGGATAAAAAGGTAAATGAGGTCACAAAAACACTTTTCAAAAAATACCTCTCAGTTGAAGATTTTGCAAAAGCCTCTTCCGAAGAACTGGAGAGAGATATATATCAGACAGGATTCTACAGAAACAAGGCAAAAAACATTATAGCTGCCTCAAAAAAATTATGCGAGAGCTTCAGAGGAAGTGTCCCGGATACCATGCAGGAACTTATCACGCTTCCGGGTGTTGCAAGAAAAACAGCAAATATTGTTCTGTCAAGCGCGTTTAAAAAAGCAGAAGGTATTGCTGTTGATACACATGTTAAAAGGCTTTCAAACCGGCTAGGGCTTTCAAAACAGAGCAACCCTGACAAGATAGAGCAGGACCTGATGAGCCTTGTTCCCAGAAAAAACTGGATTGACTTTAACTATATGCTTGTCAATCACGGACGGGAAACCTGCCAGGCAAAAAAACCGCTGTGCGGGGAGTGTGAACTCAATCATCTCTGCCCCTTTTTCTCAGCCCGGATCCCTTCTAAATCGCAGTAGTAATCGAAATCTAAAATCCAAATCGAAGGTGTTTTTATCTTGGATGGCTAATAAACCGTATAAAGGCTTCTTCCCGCCCCGTAGTATGAATCATAAACATGCTGAAACACTGCCTCTGTTTTCTGCTCGAAAAGCTCCGGGGTGTAAACCCTGGGCAACCCCAGATCAAGCAGTTTTTCAATGGTAACCCGCACCTCGGCGCGAGACTGCTGCCGCTTGCGCCAGTCCAGCACAAATTTTTCTGATTTGAGTTTTTTAAGCAGCTGTTTTGCAGTTTCTTTGACCTTTATCCGGTCGGCGCTGCCGAGTTTGATATCCGGCTTGGTCAGCAGGTCGAAAAGCGCCAGTTCCTCTTCGCTCAACTGCTCACTGACCGCCCGCTGTTCTTCCTGGTTTAAACTCTCTGCAAATTCTTTTAACTGATTGAAAAATTGTTCAGCAGTCAGACTGCCGCAATTGTAGGCATCAATCATTGCCTGAAATTTTTTAAAAAAATCAATCCGGGTCCTGTTTATCCTTACCATTTTCATAAGTTTCTGCACCACACTTCCCTTTAATCTTTCGTTTATGGTTCGCTTCCTTCCGGTTTTAAACTCTTCTGAAAGACTCTCAAAATCAATCCCGCTCAGGTCAATCAGGTGTTTATTACCGAAACCATTTACAGTTTCCTTCATGGCATATGGATCGGCTGCAACAGATTTATCCAGCAGGTCTTCCACCTTTTGCATAACCTCAGTAACATCAACGCGGGGTGTAAGCGCCCGTATTTTATCTGAAATAATCTTTACCGGGATGACACGGGCATAAAAGCTCTGTGCATCCGGATCCGGCAAAACCGCCTTGTAGAGACGCTGAACCGTGTTGGCGAGATCAAGATATTTTCGTTTGCTCTGCTCTGAAACAAGCAGGGCATCCACAGCATCATTCATCAGGCTTATTTTCTGAGATCCGTCAGCATTGCGGATTGCCTGAAGATCAGCCCCGAGGCTTGAGCAGAACCGCTCTGTTTCATCAAGTGTCTTTGACAAAGCCGCAGACAACACAGATTTATCCTCAACCGGTTTGTCCCCGCCCCGTCCCGCGCCATAAATGGCAAGGGCTTTTTCAAGGTTTCTGAAGACCCCCGCATAATCAACAATCAATCCGCTCACCTTGCCAGGATACACGCGGTTTGCCCGGGCAATGGTCTGCATCAGGGTGTGGTTGCGCATGGGTTTGTCAAGATAGAGGGTTGAACATATCGGCACATCAAACCCCGTCATCCACATGGCGCAGACAAACACCAGCCTGAAAGGATCATCGGGATCCTTAAACCTGCTTTCAAGGTCTTCCTTGATCATGCGTTTCCGGTGGGGTTTGATATCAAGCCCTTTTTCCTCCATTTCCGAAATCTCATTCTGCCCCTGAGAGACCACAACCGCCATATCGGTTTTCTTCATGAGGGTTAAGCGCTCTTCCGTCTGCCCCCTGTCTTCATCAGTCCCGGATGCAAGGGTTTGCTCCAACTGCACAATCTTTTCCTGCCAATGCATTTTGACTTTAGCATACATCCGGACCGCTGTTGCCTTGTCAATACAGATCATCATTGCCTTGCCCTGAAACCCGCGTGTTGTGAAATGTTCCACCAGATCCTTTGCAATGGCATTAAGCCGGTCTTCCCGGGTTATCAGGTGATATTCCCTCGAAAAATTACGTTCAAGTTTTCTCTCCTGCGCCTCATCAAGTTCTGCTTCCTCAAGAAGCCGCCCCATGTCCTCATTCAAGTTGTCATTGGTCAACTGAAGATCAGGAATGCGGTTTTCATAATACAGCGGCACGGTTGCGCCGTCAACAACAGACTGCTGAAAATCATAAACACTAATATACTCTCCGAACACCTGCCGGGTCTTCTCTTCCCCTGCAATCAGCGGGGTGCCGGTAAAGGCAAGAAATGATGCCCCAGGAAGGGCGGTGCGCATGTTCATGGCAAGGGTGTCGTACTGGGTTCGGTGTGCCTCATCTGTGATGACGATAATATCACTGCGCTCTGAGAGAACCGGATGCGGCGCTGAGTTATCGGTCCTGAACTTATGAATCAGCGTAAAGACATATCTGTGATCCTCGGTGAGCAGTTGGCGCAGGTGTCTGCTGCTTTCCGCCTGGGCTCTGTTTTCTGTTACAATACCTGCTGAGACAAAGTTTTTATAAATCTGTCCATCCAGTTCCTGACGATCGGTGACAACCACAAATGTCCAGTTGCCCTGAATCTTCCTGAGCACCTTCTGAGAGAAAAACATCATGGATATGCTTTTTCCGCTTCCCTGAGTGTGCCAGAACACACCGAGGCGGTTTGCCTCTGGCCCGTTTTTTCCGGTGAGTGTTGAAATCAATGCCTGAATTGCATTGTTGACCCCGAGATACTGGTGGTTTTTGGCAGCAAGCTTAATCAGCCCGCCTTTTGATTCCTGAAACAGGATAAAATTCTCAACCAGATCAAGAAATCGAGCCGGTTCACATATCCCTCTCAGCATGGTCTCCAGCGATACCAGTCCCTGCTCTTCCTCACTGCCGATCTTTTTCCATTCAGCAAAATGTTCCCAGCCAGCGGTGATGCTTCCCACACGGCTCTGGCTTCCGTTGGAGACAATGATAAAGGCATTATACCGGAAAAGTTCAGGTATGGTATCCTTGTAATCCCGGATATTGCCGGTAAAGGCGGTTTCCAGCCGGCGGTGGAAGGCTTTCAGCTCCATTAACACGAGTGGCAGTCCGTTTACAAAACCTATCAGATCGGTGCGCCGGATATGCATCTCCCCTGTTATCCAGAACTGAGAGCAGAGCAGAAAATCATTTTCTTCAGGCGTGTCCCAGTCTATTACCCGGACGGTTTCAACGCTGTCGCCCTCTCCATCCGGATCCGCAACAGTAACCCTCACCCCGTTTTTAATCAGATGGTGGATTTCCTGGTTTGCCGCAGCCGTGCTGAGCCGGGACCGGTCACGGGTAAGTTCGGCAATAGCTTCATGAATAGCTTCCGGTGAAACATCAGGGTTCAGGTGCAACAACGCATCTCTGAGCCGGGATTTAAGCACCACATCACTTTTTGTTTCACGGCCTAAACTGCTTGATCCGTGATCAAACTCATTGTATGCGTTAAATATCTCCCAGCCCAGCTCCCCCATCAGGGAAATGGCAGGCTGTTCCACCAGCGCATCTTCTGTATAACCGGAAGGGGTCATCCCCTGCCCTCCTTCAAAAGTTTATTCAAAAGCATAAGCCCCGCCGCCGTTGTCCGGTAACGCTGTTTTGAACTTCTGGGTTTATCAGGAATAGTCATTTCTAATAATCCGGCATCAATAAGAGGATTCAGCACTTGGTGCCAACTTGGTGCTTTCTGAAAAAGTATAGCCGTTTCTTTCATAGGATAATATCCTCATCAATTTTTATCGACACCATAGTTCGTATCAATACCCTTCACCAGACATTAAAGGTATCTCCGGTAACATCTCCGGGAGTACCTTTGGGAGCACCTCCGGGAGCGCCGCACCCCAGTGCGGCATCCTTTCAGCTCTCTCTCATTCTCCTATACCCCGCACTCCCCCACAACCAATCTTCCGGCGCTTTAACAAGCCCTGCTGCAACCGGGTTTGAATGAATATAAGCTCTTACAGCTTCAAGATGCATATCATCCCTGATGTATCTGTCCCAATACTCCCGCTGCCACACCTGCCCATGTGAAGATTTCGGGGAGCGCCCCTGGGAGTACGCCTGGGAGCGCCGCACCCCAGTGCGGCAGCATTCTTCCCACTCACCTGCGTTACAAATTTGATTAATCACCCTCGCCGTGTAATTCTTCCATGAAAGCACGATTTTTCCCAACGGCACATTCCCAAGCGTCTCAATCAGCACATGACAATGGTTGGGCATTACCACCCATTCAATGAGTCTGTATCGGTCACCATCAAATCGAAACCAGGTATTGATCACTGCTTCGGCTGCTCCCGGATTTTTTAAAATGCAGCATCCATAACCCTTGTCAATATAAGCCTCAATCCTTTTGCGAAGTTCGATTTGACGTATCACATCATCTTTGATCGAAGAATTCACCTCTGCCTTCATCTGCTCCAATGCCTGCAAGGGAAGAGCATCTGCCAAACGGTAGGTAATATGCTGAATGGTATGAGCCACATCCAAATGAGGAACATACCCTCTTGAATACCACCCCGCATCATTGTGCCCTTTGGAGCGACTTTGGGAGCACGCCCGGGAGCGTCCCCGGGAGCGCCGCACCCCAGTGCGGCACGCTTCTTTACCCTCTCCAATAACCTTATTTTCCTTCAAAACCAGTTCCCCCCTTGCATGTTATTAATTTCACATTAAATTCGTGAGGCTCTTTTAAATCATTAGCCGCACTGGGGTGCGGCGCTCCCGGAGGTTCCCTTACACCTCATCCGGTATTGTAATATCCAGTTCCGACACATCCACCTCGCCGGAGATAAGTTTAGGCAAGAGCAGATTCCGGGTTCGGCAAAGGTTTTTGTTTCTTTTTGCTAATCTTGAATACCACCCCGCATCATCAAGCCCTTGTGAGCACGCCTGGGAGCACGACTGGGAGCGTCCCCGGGAGCGCCGCACCCCAGTGCGGCACGCTTCTTTACTCTCTCCAATAACCTTATTTTCCTTCAAAACCAGTTCCCCCCTTGCACGTTACTAAATTCACATTCAATTCGTGAGGCTCTTTTAAATCATTTGCCGCACTGGGGTGCGGCGCTCCCGGAGGTTCCCTTACACCTCATCCGGTATTGTAATATCCAGTTCCGACACATCCACCTCGCCGGAGATAAGTTTGGGCAAGAGCAGACCTAGTGTTTTGCGAAGTGTCGAATTTTTCGATATATATAAATCTACTTGATCAAATATGGGTGTAGTATAAGAACAGAATTTATCGACAGACGACTTTTCTGGGACAATCGCTTTTACATAATTTAGATTCTCAATCGTAACTTGTGGTTGTGCTGAACCTGTCTTAGCTTCCATTACATTTGAGTGCTTTAATAGAAGTTCGACGAAGGAATAATCCCAATGTTTATACTCAGTCTTTGGTAGAATTATTAAAGAGTTATTTGTGATAAATGCTGCTTCTCGTGTTCGCCAGACAGTTCCACTGCCATTCCCCCTTGATGTCACTAATGCACATTTAGCTTCATAGATGACCTTGTCATAATATCCAATTACGTCACCGGCTCCGTATACAGGATAGAGCCCGTCCTTCATAATATGAGTTTTAGATAATGTTTTTCCATATTTTATATTAAATAGATTGCGAAACTCAGCGACCTCCCACCCCTCAGGTATCCTTCCCAGGGGGGAATCGACAAATTTTGTTTTTTCATGACCGGGGAAGCGGAATTTGACAAACCATTCACGGTAAAGATTCTGCGCCATTTCCTCCAGAATTTTAATCCGCCGCAGGTTGTTTTCAATCAAATCATCATAGGCAGATAGAATAGAAGCAATCTTTTGCTGGATGGGGAGAGGGGGACAGGGTACCTTGAGGTCTGCAATTGATTCCAAAGCAGCTCGTTGCCGCCCAGAGGCACCAGACATACTTTTCTCGGCAGGTTTTCTGACAATATCAGATTTTGCCAAATAATAGACAAAACCAGGGTCAGAAATTCCAGGGCGTGCACGGAAGATAAAAAACTCAGTGGAGCCAAAAGCAACTTGGCCTTTATGGTTTTTATACTGCGCAATTTTGCCATTTTCAAGACAAGGAGTTATCCTAGCAAACAATGTATCACCATGTAAAAATTTGGATCCACCATTCTTGAAAAATCGATACCCAACAGAGTTGACATAACGTCTATAAGGTTCAACCATACCCATATCAACAAATGGATATTCGCAATCTTTAACAAGTCTTACACGTGGATTGATATCAATAAAATCACGAAAAATTGCAGTATTCATCACTCCACCTCCAGCATTTTTAGTCCACATTCCTCCTCCAAATGTCTCGACACTGTAGAGACAATTTCCTCCCCATATTCACCTCTGCTATTTTGAAGAAGCTCTTGAAGGATTCGCTTACCAATACGCCAATAGAGAATGGACAGCGCCGTATTTACAGCAACTGCGACATTCTGCCGGGTACGTTCGATAAGCTGCCGCAGGTCATCCATTAATGGAGTCATCATATATGGTGCATTATCTTTTTTCTCGACACCCTTTCGGGTCTTACTTCCCATCACGCCCCCTCCAGTAGCTTCACCACATTCTCGGCAATCTTCTGTTCCAGTTCCCGTGCCTCAAGGTTGAGTGTTTCCAGCTCTTCATTCAGCTCCTCAAGCCGTTCCTTAAAATCAAAATCCTCCTCTTCCCGAGCTGCCACCCCGACATACCTGCCTGGGTTCAGGCTCCAGCCCTGGGCTTCAATCTCAGCAAGGGAAGCGACTTTGCACAGTCCCGGAACATCAGCGTATTTGGGCTTTTTGCCGAAATGTTGAGCGGTTAATCCGGCGCTGTCATGCAGGTTTTCCGGTTTTTCTTCCCTGTAAAGACGAGCAATGTTTGCCAGAAACTCAACCTGCTCCGGCGTCCATTCCCGATGCGCCCTGTCTATCTGCCGGTAAATATGCCGGGCATCAATAAACAGAACCTTCTCCGCTCTGTCTGTGCGGTGCTTGCCCCTGTCAAAAAACCATAAGGTGCACGGCAGCGCCACGGTGTAGAAAAAATTCGACCCCACCGAAACCATCACATCCACCGAGCGGGTTTCAATAAGCTGCCGGCGCAGATCCAGCTCGGAAGCCCTGGCATCCGAGGCTGAGTTTGCCATCACAAAACCGGCTCTGCCGGTTGCATTCAGCGCGCTGTAAAATATCTGAATCCAAAGATAGTTGGCATTATCGGTTCGCGACAGGCCGAATGGAAAACGGGGGTCATCCTTCAGCCTCTCCTTGTCCACCCTGTCCACATTAAAGGGCGGATTTGCCATCACAAAATCAAACCTGCCCGGAGACCTGTGCAAGTCTTCATAATAGGCATTGCCCTGCCGGATATCCCCCGCCAGTCCATGCACCGCAAGGTTCATCTTGCCCAGACGCACTGTTTCTGCCACTTTCTCCTGACCATAAATGCTCAGTTGGCTTCCGGGATTTTTTTTGTGTTCTTCCACAAAACGGGCGCTCTGAACAAACATGCCGCCTGAGCCGCAGGCAGGGTCAAATATCCGCCCGCGAAACGGCTCAATAATCCCTACAATCAGCTTGACAATAGCGGTAGGGGTAAAAAACTCACCGCCCTTCTGTCCTTCGGCTCTTGCAAAGTTGCCAAGAAAATATTCATAGATTTTGCCGAAAGCGTCTCCCTCAATATCCATGGGCACAGAGTTCATGGTTTTGAGCAGTTCGTTGAGCAGTGAATTTTCAAACCGGTTGTAGGTTTTGGGAAGCACATCTTTTAAATCAGGGTTTTCCGCCTCAATGGCGCGCATGGCTTCATTTATGGCAGCGCCGATATTGGCGCCGTCCGGAAGTCTGATAAGATGGGAGAACCGGGCTGTTTCCGGAAGATAGAGCACCCCCAATGCCTGATAATCAGCAGCGCCTGTCTTTCTCCGCCCGCCTTCCTGCGACTTTATCTGCTTTGCCGCATTCTGAAACTTGTAATCCGCATACCTCAAAAATACCAGTCCCAGCACCGGCACTGAATATTCAGATGATTTCAGTTTTGAATTTGCCCGAAGTTCATCCGCCGCAGCCCAGAGACGCGCTTCAATATGATTGCTGTTGTTTTTCATGCTTTATCCGGTTTGAAGGTTTGTATAGTAAAACTTCCGAGTTAAGCATTTACTATATCCTTTAAATGTAAGGATTGTCAAGATGTTAAAGCAGATTATGGGGTATTAATTGTTTCTCCGCATCTTTTCCCGTGATAATGAGACCCCACCGGTTTTGCTTTTCCATATTTTATGTTCCGGTAAGAGGTATCTCACTGTCTTCTCGAATCCCGGAAAGAGCACGGCTGAAAAAAAGAGCTTTATTATTTCGTTTAAAATGACAAAAGATGATACCCGGAATTTTTTACGCTTTTTTAATTTTTATGTGGATTTTGTCCTGTATATAAACTGAATTTTGCATTTAGCTCAAAAAAACATTGAAAATGGAGAAAGACTCCTGTATGTATGGTATTTTCACGGGAAAGGGGATATAATTACCCTTTATCTCATAACTATTGCAACTGTCAACATAGAGAGTGTTTGAGGAAACACACAATGGATGAAGAAAAAACCTTAAGAAAACCTATGGTACAGGAGAAAATGTATGACCGGTGATTCCAGAAATATGCTCCTTGACTGGTTTGACCTTTACGTAAACAGGTATCGCGACCTGGAAGGAAATTTACCTGCCGCTTTGGAATTGAAATACCTGCACAGCCTGCGTGTAGCTGAGAACGCGTATGTAATTGCCCGGGGACTGGGACTTACGGAGAAAGAAGTTTGTCTGGCGGAAGGATGCGGGCTGGTACACGACATAGGACGTTTCCCCCAGTATGAACGTTACGGATCTTTTTACGATGCAGACACGGTAGATCACGGCAGGGAAGGACGTCGTGTACTCGAAATTGAAGGAATTCAATCGTATTTTGAAGCCTCAGACCGGGATCGTTTCGCCTGTGCTGTGGAGTACCATAATAAAAAAACTTCAGATATTCCGACACATCTTCACACTGAGGCAGGTCTTCTTCTGCGGGTGATCAGAGATGCAGATAAACTTGATATAATGGATTTGGTCATGCAGTCAGTCGCCAGTGACGGATTTCGTGATCTACCTGATATGTTGCCCAACATTAATACCTGCCGAGAATTAACCCGGGGCGTGATGGAAGAAATTGTAAGAAACAAGACGGCTTCTGTGGATAGTTTGCGCACAGTGACGGATTTTGTTGCCATGCTTGCCACATGGTTTTACGATCTCAATTACCCTGCAACGAGAAGTCTGGCAGATGATCGCCATATTCTTAAACGCATCGAGAAAGAACTTCCCGACATCGAAGATATCCGGGAACTTCTGAATGATATAAAAGCGCTTCATGGTGTAGAACATTAGCACAAGGTGCCCGGAACATAGCGGTGTTCTGTCGCGTTGGATAATCCTCTCCGGATTAACAGACTGTGTCGTAATAGATTAAATGCTCCCTGTCAGGTATAACACAGATGGTTAGGTGGAATTGACCGGATGCATACGACGGATTGTTTGAATCGCTTCGTCGAGCTGTTGAAGAAATGTCGATCGGTCACGCTTTTTTAGCGGCGGAGGTCCTCCAGTGATCTCTCCTGCCCCGCGAAGGGCTGATAACAGATTCCGGGTTGCGACGGCCTGGCCTATGTTATCTTCCGTGAACGGCTTTCCGGTTGGACCAATTACAACTGCGCCCTCCTTCAGACAACGGCTCGCAAGCTGTATATCAGCTGTGATCACGATGTCGTGAGGTTGTACGTGTTCAACAATCCAATCATCAGCCGCATCAAATGCCCCCTCTACAACTTCGAGAGCAATCCATTTTTTCTCGGGAACCCGCATCCAAGAGTTGGACACCAATGTAACATCAAGGCTATATCGGCTTGCGACACGGTAAACCTCCTGTTTGACCGGACATGCATCAGCGTCAACAAAGATGTGAAGCAAACGAAGTTCCTCCCCCATTACACCACGGATTTGGTCCGGATGTCTGCAAACAATTAATACAAACGAGTGTTTAATAGATTAAAATACTGTTGACAAGGGTTAACAATATCTTGTTTTTATCAGAATGTCAATATTGATGGAGCAGTAAAAAGTCCAAAAACAACCATATTGTCATTTCGAACCTTGCGGCAGCAGGGTGAGAAATGACAGATTTGGCTATTAGGACACAGTCTGTTCAGGGAGAGGGGAGCTTTTAAGCCTTTTTACCGTCACATCAAATCGTACCAATGATAATTAGATCGTACGACCCCCAGACTTATTGATGATAATGATGGTACCAAATTACGAATATGAGTTTGATTCATCGGCAAACCAGCACCGCAGCATAACCTTTTTCTTGCAAGAATAAAGTTTATGAGTTAATGTGAAGACTTGTGGAAGAGAGATTTTTCGCATGATAATGCCCGTTTCATAAGAATAAAAGAGCTTAAGCTGTATTTCCATTTTTTTCACGAAAGGATAAATTTATGGCTAAAATTAAAATCATGCCCTGTCTGGATATGAAGGAAGGGCGGGTTGTAAAAGGGGTTCATTTTGTTGATTTAAAAGACGCAGGGGATCCCGTTGAAAATGCCGCCTTTTATCAGCAGGAAGGAGCTGACGAGCTTGCAATGCTTGATATTGCAGCAACCCTTGAAAACAGAAAAACAATGCTTGAATGGGTCAGAAAAGTCTCATCTGTCATTGATATTCCTCTGACAGTAGGTGGCGGGATAACAGGCATTGAAGATATTGAAATGGTTCTTCAGGCAGGGGCATCAAAGGTTTCCATGAACAGCGCTGCTGTGAAAAACCCGGGTCTTGTTTCAGAGGCGGCAGAGAAGTTCGGGACTGATACCATAACAATCGCAGTTGACGCTAAAAGAAACAGCGCTATGCCATCCGGATTTGAACTTGTGGTTTCAGGCGGCACAAAACCTGTTGGAAAGGATGCAGTAGAATGGGCGGTTCAATGCGAAAAGGCAGGAGCCGGGGTTATCCTTCCAACAAGCATGGACGGGGACGGAACCTGCGCAGGATATGATATAGAATTTACAAAAGCAATATCCGATGCTGTAAACGTGCCTGTTGTTGCATCAGGAGGAGCAGGTAAACTTGAACATTTCTATGAAGCGGTTATAAAAGCAAAAGCTGATATCCTGCTTGCAGCATCTGTTTTTCATTTCAGAACCCTTACCATAAAACAGGTAAAAGATTATCTTAAGGAAAGACAGATAGAGGTTTACTGAACTGTCAGCTCTTTATGGTATAAAACATCAGTACAGCCCTGCCGTGAACATAGAAGGTTAGGGGTTATTCTATATAAATAGGGTTAGTAAGGGCAATCATATTACCGTAGAAGGGATACTGAAAGGGCTTAACATCGGGCATTCCATAGAGTTCAACCCTGTAGTATCCGGGAGCTGACGGGGTATCCTGAAATATAATCGACTCTGCCCCTTCTGTAACAAGCCATGCCCTGAATACATTACCGTCCTTTAAAACCAATGCGATATATGGTTTGAAACCTGATGTTGAAAGGAGGTTGAGTGTCTCCAGCAATTGATACAGTTTATTATCACTAAAACCTTGAATCTCATATACTCTGTTATGGCTCTTGCTTTCCGGTTGCGTTTCATAGCAAAGTTCAATTTTAAAAGACACGGGATAGCTGGTGCTGAAAATTGACTGCCCCATAATAGTCTGAAAAATTCCGTCACCATTTTCATCGGCTGAAAAATCAAGACGCGGAGCAACCGGAGAATAGCTGATCGAAACATTACCAGCCTTTATCCCGTCAAGGATTGCTTCCGCGCTAAGTTCTTGCGCGTAAACCCATGTTGAAGGGTTGCCTATGCCATAAAAAAAGGAGAACAGTTTAAAAAGGTGATGATTATCGCTTCCGCCGACTCCCGGGATACGCATACCTTTTTGAAGAAGTCCGTCCCAGAACACTCTTACGGCAAGAAAATTAAACATCGGCAGGTTGAACATATTATTCCAGACCTCTATTGCATCAACACCCTCAACCACATCATAGTCCCACCCCATAGCATATCCTGCAAATGCCAAGGGATGATTTATGGAAAAAAGAGCCCCCTGACTGTGTGCCTCTGCAATGGCAGTCTCCGGGTCACGGTTCATGTTCGCATACCAGAGCTCTTCATATACAAAAGGCTCTGTTGCCCATATATTTGCATGGCCTTTTACAGATGTCCATTCTATACCATAAAGTAAAACCATCTTTTCTGACAGATAATCAGTATCATACCAGTGAACAGGACTTCCAAGCATTGAAGTGTCATGGTCTGTTATACAGAAAAAATCAAGTCCTTTTAACTCTGCGCTTTGTATAACTGCGGCAACTGGGCTGTCTCCATCACTGTGGGTGGAATGAGAGTGTAGATCTCCTTTATACCAGTTACCGGAGAAAGCTGGAAAGCTGATAATAAATAAAAATGAGAGTGCTGTAACTGCTGTAAGGGCTAATCTGTAAAATTTCATATTATTTTTTAGATGATGGATCCCTAAAAAGTCCCCCCGCTGTCATCTCAAACGAAGTGAGGGATCTCGTAACATGCTGAAATAAGGAGATTTCTCCCTGCGGTCGAAATGACAATATGGTTGTTTTTAGACTTTTTACCGGTCCATCAGATAAGATTTGTTATCTGCTTATACCGATACTGACACATTCTGAAAAACGCATTTTCCCCTGTTCCCCTGAGTTCAATTTCTGTTTTGCAGACCAGTGCCGTTATATTCATGCCGGCAATACATGCTGATTTTATTTGCAACTGCCCCATCTGTTTTTGCTTTTCCCTGTCACTTGCAGCTTGTAGCTGTTTTAAGATGCCTTTTCTACCATTCCCGCCTCAACATCCACAGCTACAGAATGGGAGATTGTTGTTATATTAACAACAATGCGGCAATTGCCCTTTTTGTATGATATTATCCCTTCAACACCTTTCATCGGTCCCTGAACAACCCTTACTTTCTGACCTTCTGCAAGATAATCGTAAGGATAAACATTCGGACTGAGACTTATCAGTCTGTGGGTATTCATAAGTTCACTTATAAACTGCTGTTGATTTACCACTTCTATTATTTTTGCAATATGATTGGAAGAAAATGCACTGTATCTTTGCTTGGCGGAAGCCTTAAAAAAAAGGTATCCCGGAAAAAGCGGAACCATAGCATATCTTACCCTTGCTCTGTTTGGCTGACGCCTCTTTATCAAAGGAAGGTAATATCCTATATTATGCTCTGCAAGAAAAGTTGCAAGAGCCTTCTCCCTCCGGCTCTTTGTGTGAGCCACACGCCATGCCGTGTTCTCAGATAAATCTTCAAAAACATCTTCAGGCAATAGCTGTTCCGGGTTGTTATCTGCAGGAATGGTCATTTTTAATCCGGTTTATTTGCAAATTTATTATGGTAATTAAAAAAGATGGTTCCGTAAAAAGTCCCCCGCTGTCATCTTGAACGAAGTGAGAGATCTCGTAACATACTGAAATAAGGAGATTTCTCCCTGCGGTCGAAATGACAATATGGTTGTTTTTAGACTTTTTACCGGTCCATCAAAAAACAAAATTAGTTTCAAAAATTATATATCATTAAAGCATCAGGTGTCAAATATCATCTTTTTTTATTAATAAATATATTCACAACCCCCCATGTTATGGTATAAATATCAAATAAAAAGCAGTTATTAATGAAACAATAAACAAGGAAAAAACCATGATGCACTGTAATGTTACCTGCCATTCTCAATATGCTGTTGCAGATCTGCAGGGACGGGTGGACAGTATGACATCCCCGGAACTTCAGAAAATATTGGAGGAGTGTATAGCAAAAGGGGATCGGACAATAGTCTGTGATTTTAATGCTGTTGAATATTTAAGCAGTGCGGGTTTAAGGATTTTTCTGATTATCCAGAAAAAACTTAAGAAAGCGGGCGGGGAGATAATAATATTAAAGGCATCTTCACGTGTTTACGAAATATTTAAAATGAGCGGTTTTCATGATTTTTTCAGATTCTTTTCAGATGATACAGAGCTGGCACAATGTCTGACCATGGACGAAGAAAGCTCTTCATCCATGAAAGCTCTCAGTGTTGAATCTGTTTCACTTAAATACCTTGAACAGACAGCTCAAAAAGACAGGCTTTTAGTAATAGGTTCTCAGGAGAAACTACCTCTTTCTGCTTATACACAGAATGATGTTGTAACAGTAAAAGCCTCCGACATTTTATTCGGTACAGGCCTTGCTTCAACGGGAAACAGCTACAATGACTACAAAAACTATTTCGGCGAAGCTGTAATACTAAAAAACAGTCTGTTTTTCTATCCGGCAATGAAAAGAGCTTCAGTTGATTTTATGATAGGCTCAGACCGGGACAGTGATATTGAATATAGGTTTTTACACGGTTTTGGTTTCAAAGGTAACTACAAATATATCTTTTCTTTTGAAGCAGATAAAGAACTCATTGAGATTGCAGCACTTGTGGAGGCGATATTTCAGGTTTCTTCCGCTGATTTGATAGGCGTGGTTTTGCTTGCAGAAAGCAGGAGTGTCTGGGGTATGAACCTTAAAAAAGTACCGATTGCCGAAAACAGCCCTGAAAACATAAAAGATATTTTTGCAACTGACAACTTTTCAGAGTGGATTAATTTCCCCCTTGAACCTTCCGGTTTTAACTGTGTTGTGGCAGGAACAGGTATTGCGGTTAGAAATATCAATTCCGCACCTTCTGAAATAGAGTCTCTTTTTTCAAAAGAGAACCCTTTTCATTTCCATGCAGGGGTTTTCTCAGAAGAGCCTTTTAACCTGTCACCTCAAAATTTTGACAGTGAACTCAAAAGGATAATAACCACAACAGAAGTTCACAAAGTTCAGCATCTTCTTGGCAGAACAAATTTTAAAAGCGGTCTTGCAGCTGTGATTGAACTGGAAAGCTCAGACATCGGTTTTATTAAGTAAGATGGTTCCGTAAAAAGTCAATTTTTTCTTAAATTGCTAAAAGAGGCTGTGAGCCAGATACTTGTAACATGCTGTATTACCTTTTATATCACCCTCACCCCAACCCTCTCCCGTCGAGGGAGAGGGAGCTTTTTAGACTTTTTACGGGTTTGTCAAGTAAGGCAAGGGAAAAAACAGCTTAAAATTTTCAGCAGTTGAAGTCTGTGTTTTATTAATGTGACTACTTTAAGAAACTAATTGAAATAAACCCCGCTGCAAAAAGTATTATGCTGACCATGCTGTTCATGGTAAAAAATGCTGTGTTGAGCTTATCCATCCTGCCGCTTCCTGTTATCAAATTCTCATACAAAAGGAAAACCCCTGCCAGTAAAACGCCTGCATAGAAAACATTTCCAAGTGAAAAACTGTATCCTGTGTATAAAAAAAGAATAAATGCAGCAAGATGCAAGAACCGGGCGGATTTAAGCGCTTTTTCTATCCCGAATTTTGCAGGGACTGAAAAAAGCCCGCTTTTTCTGTCAAACTCAAAGTCCTGACAACTGTAGATTATATCAAAACCTGCTGTCCATAACATAACAGCAACTCCCAGAATCAGTATTCCTGCTGGAGGAAGAGTATTTGTAACAGCAACCCATGCCCCCAATGGTGCAAGTCCAAGGCAGAGACCGAGCACAAAATGAGTTGCCCAGGTGAAACGCTTGGTAAAAGAATAAAACGCCATGGGAACTATCACAAGGGGCCACAGTTTATTGCATAGAGAAGGCAGAAAATAAACAGCAACAAAAAACATTCCAAGAGACAGCAGTGTAAAAAGCAGGCTCTGTTTTACAGATATAAGTCCTTTGGGGATTGCTCTTTGAGATGTCCTTGGGTTTTTCCCGTCAAAGTGACGGTCGGCAATCCTGTTGACAGCCATTGCAAAACTTCTGGCACCTGCCATTGCAAGTGTTACAAGGAGAAATGTTTTTAAATCAGGCAGTCCCCGAGCTCCAAGAACCATGCCTAAATAGGCAAAAGGCAGAGCAAAAAGGGTGTGCTCAAACTTTATCATCCGGAGAAAAATAACTGCTTTTTTTATCAGAAACCGTATTCCTTCCACCTTGAGTCCACAAGTTTTTTGATTTCAGTGTTCATTTTTATCTCTTTGGGCCAATGTCTGTTATGACCCTCTTCAGGCAGCTTTTTTGTTGCATCAATTCCCGCCTTTGAACCGTAAACTGCAATGGAAGAAGCATGGTCAAGGACATCAAGAGGACCTTTTGTAAAGAAAATATCCCTCTCCGGGTCAACATTGCTGAAAACCTTCCATGCTGTTTCTGAACAGTTCTGAACATTAACATCTTCATCCACAATGATAATGGTCTTTGTGAGCATCATCTGTCCCATACCCCAAAGAGAGGACGCTACTTTTCTTGCCTGTCCGGGATATGTTTTTTTTATGGAAACAAACAGACAGTTATGAAAAACACCTTCGCAGGGAAAGTTTATATCCGCTATTTCAGGGAGTTGCAATTTTAGAAGGGGAAGAAAAATTCTCTCAGTCATCTTGCCCAGATAATAGTCCTCCATCGGCGGAACCCCTACAATTGTAGCCGGATATACAGGGTTTTTCCTTCTTGTAACAGCCTCTACCTTAAAGACGGGATAGTTGTCCGCCTCTGAATAAAAACCGGTATGATCACCAAAAGGGCCCTCTGTCTGTGTTTCAGAAACAGACACCTTTGCCTCTATTATAAACTCTGCATTTGCAGGCACAAACAGGTCTACAGTTTTTGCCTTTACCATCTCAACGGGTGAATTGCTTAAAAAACCTGAAAGTATCATTTCATCAATACCCGGAGGCAGAGGGGCTGTGGCAGAATAAATTGTTATCGGATCACAGCCAATCGCTATTGCAATATCCATTTCCATGTTTTTTTCAGCATATATCCGGTGATGACGTGCCCCGTCATGATGAAGATGCCAGTGCATAAGCCCTCTTTGTTCGTCAAGAATCTGTATCCTGTACATCCCTGTATTTTGAATGCCTGTTAGTGGATTTTTTGTGATCACAAGCGGAAGTGTAATAAACCTGCCTGCATCTTCCGGCCAGCATTTCAAAACAGGAAGTTCAAGCAGGTTTGCGTGTTTTTCTACCACTTCCTGACAGATTGCACTTCTTACAACCTTTGGTTGAAACTTGCCAAAACCGACCAGTTTCTTGAGCATCTTTGCTTTATCAAGCAGAGAGCTAAAAGGAAAACCCGACGCAAGGGATGAAACCCTTTGAGACAGTTCATCTGGTGATTTTACACCAAAGGCAAGACAGGTCCTTTCAAGGGTTCCGAAAAGATTTATTACAACAGGATATGATGAACCCTTTACGTTCTCAAATAAAAGGGCTTGCCCTTTTGATTTAATCATCCTGTGGGCGATCTCTGTTATTTCAAGACAGGGGTTAACCTCAGTCTTAATCCTTTTCAGCATTGACTTTGTGTCAAGGAAATCTATATAGCTTTGAAGGTCACTAAAACTCATTTTTAAACTCATTTTTGTTTTTTTTTAAACTTCTCTTGACATAATAGCATTTTCAGGCACAAAATAAAAGAGTACTTGAGCATAAAGAAATATATCATGCCTCTATATCTGCGTTCTCTGTTTTAAATGGTTCTTTCCAAAGCTTTGACAGCACGGTCAAGGAAAGGCAGACAGCAGATATTTTGCTTATTCAGAACACAGAACGTTTAATAAACCCTGAACACTGTTTTTAATTTTTTGTTTGTAAAACCAGCATCCTAACAGCTATTTTGGAGATTTTAAAATGAAAACAAACAATCACTACTGTATGGTTTTGTTTATAACGGTTGTTTCTATCTTTCTTATCTGTTCATGCTCCACAAAGCGCAAAAGATTGACAGAAATACCCACTGTGAAGTTTAGCAACTCATACGAGGAGGTCTGGAACGCCTTAGAGGAACTTATTATAAATGACCTTTCCTGTGCCCCTAAAAAGCTGGACAAGAAACGCGGCATTATTGAAACAGAATGGGTTTACAGGTTTGACACAGAAGGCAATATGAGATGGATGATTGTTGGACAGGTAAAAAATACCCAAGGGGGACCTGTTGTAATAATTGACAAGATAGAGGAAAGACCCGATACATCAGCTGAGTTGAAAAGAAGTTATAAACGCAATGAAAGCAGACCCGACGATCCTTCTATAAGATCCGGATGGAGAACACAGGATATACCTATGGGAGAGATTAGAGGGCTTTATGAGAGTCTTGACAGAAAACTTTCAACAGAATAAGATTTTAAAAAAGGATATGCACTTAAGGATCTTTGCCGGTTGTGCAGCTTTTATTTTCCTGCTGTTATACATGGCTCCATCTGCACAGACCGAACACCAATTCAGTTTAAGTGAAAGAAGATGGGCTCAAAAGTGGATCAACAGAGATCTTGCAACTCTCATGGCAAACGCAACAATTAAAAAGATTGAGGCCGGAGATCAAGGTTTTAAGGTTTTTGTCGGAGAGCCCTGGTACAATCTCACTTTCGAAAAAAAAACAGAGTATTTGGAGAATCTTTCAAGAGCAAGAGAGATAGCCGGACACAGTCCTTTTTTCGATGTCTTTGACGCGGACAAAAAAGAAATTACAGCAAGGGTTACAGGTCATGGTGTTGAAATATTTATCCCCGGAGAGGGTTTTGTTCAATCCATGCCGGACATTCAGGATAATTCCACAAAAATTCTTGAAAACATTCAATGAAGTCACTTTTTTTCACGGGAACCGACACAGGTGTTGGCAAAACACTTGTTGCCGGCTCTGTTGCAGCAAATTTATCCATCAGCGGCATAAAAACCGGTGTTATGAAACCATGCGAAAGCGGATGCCCCTCTGAGAACGGAACCCTGATTGCCCATGATGCCCTTTTTTTAAAAAAAATGTCCGGCTGTCCCGAATCTATTGAAAGAATATGTCCTTACCGGCTCCGCAGTCCGCTTGCTCCCGGAGTTGCCGCAGAAATTGAAGGAGTCCATATTGACGTAACTAAAATTAAATCAGTTTTTAATAAATTTTTACACAAATACGATATCGTCATTTGCGAAGGTGCCGGAGGTATTATGGTACCTCTTACAATAAAATTGCTTTATTGCGACTTTGTAAAAAAGCTTGATATTCCACTTGTTGTAGTTGCAAGACTTTCTCTTGGAACAATAAATCACACTCTTCTTACGATAAACCTTGCAAAACATATGGATATTAGTGTAAAAGGTATAATATTAAACAGAACTTCTTCCATATCAGGAACTGAAGAAAAAACAAACCCTGATATAATAAAAAGCTTTTCCCGGGTTCCTGTCATTGGCATAATGCCCTTCATAAAGGAAACAAATCGAGATGATCCCGAATTTTTATCAAGAATTGCAGCCGAAAACATTGATATTAATTTTTTGATGAAGTAAACTAAAAACTTAAAAGATTAATGAAGCTTTGGTAGATTCATAAAATTAATCTGGCAGAAGTTTTAATTAAAAATACAACTGCAAGACTATCTGAACTGCCATAAGATATTTTAAAGGGGAATTGTATTATGAAAAAAACAGCACTTTACCAGGAACATATAAACCTGAACGGGAAAATGGTCGATTTTGCAGGCTGGATGCTTCCTGTGATGTATTCATCAATAATGGAAGAACATCTTGCAGCAAGGTCTTCAGCAGCACTGTTTGATGTATCCCACATGGGTGAAATAATTGTCAGGGGCGAAAACGCCGAGAAGTTCCTCCGCAGACTTTTCCCCACTGATCTCAACCGTTTGAGTCCGTTAAGGTCAATGTATACCTGTTTCTGCAACGAAACAGGCGGGGTTATTGACGACCTTTTTGTTTTCATGTTAGAGAAAAACTGCTACTACCTTGTAGTAAATGCTTCCACAGTTGAAAAAGATCTTCAATGGCTTAATAAAAACAGTATTGACGGCGTTGAAATAATTGATGTTTCTTCTGCTACATCAAAAATCGATATTCAGGGCCCCCTTTCCAAAAAAATTCTTTCAAAGGTTATAGGCACGTCTGTTCCTGAAAGTCTCAGCAGGTTCGGATTTATTAAAACCTCATCTGCAGGCAGTGAGTTAATGGTCTCTCAGACAGGATACACAGGGGAGCTTGGCTATGAGCTTTTTATTGATAACCAGTCAGCTCCCGGCTTATGGAGACAAATCTGCGATCAGGGCTCAAAAGACGGTTTAAAACCTGCAGGACTTGGAGCAAGAAACACACTGAGACTTGAAGCCTGTTATTCACTTTACGGGCATGAAATAGATGATACAATATCGCCTGCTGAGGCAGGTATCAAATGGATTGTAAACTCAGAAGACGACTTTATCGGTAAGGACGCTGTGTTGAAGCAGGTTCAGCAGGGTCCGGAAAGAAAAATAATCTGTTTTGAAATGACTGGAAAATCAATACCAAGAGACGGTTTTAAAGTTGAAAAGGATGGAGCAGAGATTGGTCATGTTACAAGCGGAACATACTCTCCAACCTTTAAAAAAGGGCTTGGTATGGCGCTTGTTAAATCAAAGTCTGCATCTGCAGGTGATACTGTGGATATATTAATAAGGAACAGAAAAGAAAAGGCGATAGTAGTTAAAAAACCATTTTATAAATATAACGGATAACTGTTAACAGCAAAAGGGGAAAATAAAATGAGCCAGATACCAGAAAACCTAAAATACACAGAACAGCACGAATGGGTTCGTATTGATGAAAACGGAACCGCAGTGTGCGGCATAACAGACCACGCTCAGAGAATGTTAAGTGATATTGTTTTTGTTGAACTTCCACAAACAGGAAAACAGGTCAAAGAGAAGGAGCCAGTGGCTGTAGTAGAATCTGTAAAAGCAGTATCAGATGTATTTGCTCCTGTTTCAGGAAGTATAGAAGAGGTAAATACAAACCTTGAGGAATCACCTGAAACAGTAAACACATCCGCCTACGATGAGGGATGGATGTTTAAGATAAAAACATCCAGTTCAGAAGAAATTGAAAAACTTCTTTCTTCAGATCAATACTCAAAACTTGTTGAGGAGGAGGAAGAAGAAGGATGAATTATACGTGCTGCACAGAAAGTGATTTAAAACAGATGCTTGAAACAATAGGGGTTTCAAATCTGGATAAACTTTTTTCAGATATACCCGAAGGGATAAGGCTGAAAAACAAGCTAAATCTGCCTGAACCCGTCTCAGAGATTGAAGCAGAGAAGCTTTTAAAACAGACCGCTGTAAAAAACAGTATCTGCCTTAATTTTCTCGGGGCAGGCGCTTACAGTCATCACATTCCTGCTGCAGTTGATTATCTCTCATCACGCTCTGAATTTCTTACAGCCTATACCCCGTATCAACCTGAAGCAAGCCAGGGGACCCTTGCGGCAATATTTGAGTTTCAGACTTTTATCTGCCGATTAACAGGAATGGATATAGCAAACGCAAGCCTTTATGACGGTGCAACCGCCCTGGCAGAGGCTGTTTTAATGACTGTACGGGCATCTGATAAACAAAAGATCGTTGTCAGCACCTGCGTCAACCCGTTCTACAGAGATGTTCTTAAAACATATTCCTGGGCAAACGGCATTGATATCACAGAAGTCTCATTATCATCCAAAGGCATCACACCTGATGATATTTTAGCAGATACCATAACCGGCGATACTTCTTGTGTTGTCATTCAGAATCCCAATTTTTTCGGCTCAATAGAGGATATTGAGAAAATATCAAGCATAACGAAACAGAAAAAATGCAGACTTGTAGTTGTTATAAGCGAACCTGTAAGCCTTGGGATTTTAAAAAAACCGGCTTCTCTTGGTGCAGATATAGTATGTGGAGAAGCTCAAAGTTTCGGAAACCCTGTAGGATTCGGCGGCCCTTTACTTGGAATAATCTCAGCAAAAAATGAGTTCATGAGAAAAATGCCCGGAAGACTTGTTGGCAAAACCATTGACTCTGAAGGGCAAGAGGCATACGCCTTAACCCTTCAGACAAGAGAGCAGCACATTCGGAGGGAAAGAGCGACCTCAAACATCTGCACAAACCAGGGACATTGCGCTTTAAGGGCTGTAATCTACTTAAGCCTTGCAGGAAACCGCCTCAGAGATATTGCAGGAATTAATCACCGGCTTGCCGGATATATGAGGAAAAAACTTATTGAAGCTGGAGCAGCCCCCATGTTTTCAGCACCTTATTTTAATGAATTCTCGCTGCGCATAGATAATGCCGGGAATAAAATTCAACATCTTAAAAAACAAGGTTTAAAAATCGGTGTTCTCCTGGATGATTTTTATCCGGAGCTAAAAGACGCTGTCCTTATATGCTGTACGGAAAAGCATTCAGTACAGGACATAGACAGGGCTGTTTCAATTTTTAAAGATTTCAAGTAAACGGGAGTTAAAAAATGGCTTTAATATTTGAAAAACACGGTAAAGACAAAAACAGCTTTTCCTTGCCCGAGATCCCTTCTGAAGACTATGATCCCATTGATGAGAAGTTTGTAGCTGAAGATTTTTGTCTTGTGGATGTAAGCGAGGCTGAAGTTGTAAGACACTATACAAGACTGTCAAAAATGAATTTCGGGGTAGATTCAGGAATGTATCCTCTTGGAAGCTGCACAATGAAGTACAATCCAAAGATAAATGAAAAAATTGCCTCTCTTGAAAATTTTTCGATGCTTCATCCACTCTCCGGTGATGACATTTCCCAAGGCTCACTTCAGATCATGCATGAACTCTCTGACTATCTCTGCTCAATAACCGGAATGAGTATGTTCTCCTTAACCCCTGCCGCAGGGGCACACGGCGAACTTGCAGGCGTGATGATGATAAAAAAATATTTTGAGGATATCGGAGAAAAAAGAGATATAATACTTATCCCTGACTCTGCTCACGGAACAAACCCGGCATCTGTAACCATGTGCGGTTTTAAGGTCAAACAGATTCCTTCAACTCCGGAGGCTGATGTTGACATCGAAGCACTGAGAAAGAGCCTTGACGGCAATGTGGCTGCAATGATGCTTACAAGCCCCAACACACTTGGTCTTTTTGACAGAAACATTAAAACAGCAGCTGACATGCTACACAGAAACGGCTCTCTTTTTTACTGCGATGGTGCAAATCTAAACGCACTGATGGGAGAAGCTAAAATAAGCGATATGGGATTTGACATAATGCATATAAACCTTCACAAAACTTTCTCCACCCCTCATGGTGGAGGGGGGCCGGGTTCAGGTCCTGTGGGCTGTGTGGAAAGACTAACCCCATACCTGCCTGTTCCAATCGTTGAAAAAAAAGACAAAAAATTTAACCTTGTCCTTGAAAGACCAAAAAGCATAGGCAGGTTTCATGCGTTTTATGGAAACTTTCTTGTGTTTCTGAAAGCCTATGTATATATCCGTATGCTTGGGGCAGAGGGGATTGCAAAAACAAGCCGTTATGCAGTGCTCAACGCAAATTATCTTATGGCTGTGTTAAAAAAACATTTTCATCTACCTGTTGACAGGTTATGTATGCATGAATTTGTTCTGTCTGACAAGAATATGGAAAACGGAGTAACTACAAACGACATTGCCAAAAGACTTCTTGATTTTGGAATTCATTCTCCGACCATTTATTTTCCCATTATTGTGCCAGGGGCTATGATGATTGAACCGACTGAAACAGAAAGCATGGAAAGTCTTGATGATTTTATTAAAGCTATGCTCCTGATTAAGCAGGAGGCTGAAGATTGTCCTGAAAAGGTAAAAACAGCTCCGCATACAACTCCTGTGAAAAGAGTGGATGTGGTGCTTGCAGCGCGCAAGCCGGTGCTTAAATGGGAGGATTAAAGCGAAAAATTCCGGACTGGATAAAATTTAATATTCCGGGAGGCAGGACATATAAAAGGGTTGCTTCAACAATAAAGCAGCAGGGATTGCATACGATATGCATTGAAGCACGTTGTCCAAACATTGGTGACTGTTTCTGCTCAGGTAATGCAACATTTTTAATACTCGGAAATATCTGTACAAGAAACTGCAAATATTGCTCTGTAAAACAAGGCGTCCCGTCTCCCCCTGATACAGGGGAGCCTCAGCGAATCAAAAACGCTGTTTACTCTCTTGGTTTAAGGTATGCAGTTATTACTTCTGTAACAAGAGACGACCTGCCGGACTACGGCGCAGAATATTTTGCACAGTGTGTTTCTCTTATAAAAGCGGCAGGTTCCTGCATGGTCGAACTGCTTGTCCCTGACTTCAAACAGCGTCCTGACAGCCTTAACATGATAGCTGAAAGCAATCCCGATGTAATCGGGCATAATATTGAGGTGACAAAACCATTTTTCTCAATGCTCCGACCTCTTGGAAGTTATGAACTGTCCCTTGATCTTTTAAAAAGAATTTCCATGTCCGGCATTCCTGCAAAAACAGCTCTGATGGTAGGATTTGGAGAACAGATCTCTGATATTGAATCAACACTTCAGGACATATACTCTACGGGTTGCAGAATGGTCTCAATAGGACAGTATCTTCAATCAAGTAAAAACGGTCTGCCTGTAAAATACTACTACCACCCTGATGAATTTGAAGAAATAAAAAAAATGGCTCTTGAAACAGGGTTTAAAAAGGTTTATTCTAATCCTTTAGTAAGAAGTTCATACATGGCGGAAGCAATGCTGAAAGAAGAACAAAGTTAAACCTGCACTATTTTCTAAAAAACCTTTTAATGTCGGTAAACCCAAAAAGCAGTAATCTTAAATTAAACTGAACTCTTTTTAGTTTACACATATTAGCATATCAGACAGAGATAATTTTTTATGACAGAACAGAAAACTTGGCGTGTCATCCTTGATGTTCCACGCACAGGCACTTACAACATGGCTTTGGATTATGCCATGATGAAATCAATTGCAAATGACAATTCCCTGCCAACAATACGCATATACAGATGGTCTCAGCCGGTTGTTACGATAGGGTATTTCCAGATAATAAACGAAGAGGTGGATGAACAGTCGTGCTTAAACGATGGTGTTTCAGTTATCCGCCGCATTACAGGTGGAGGAGCTGTACTCCATGATGCTGAGCTGACCTACAGCATTGCTCTGCCCATTAAAAGCAGAATTACCAAAGGCTCTATAATTGATTCCTTTAAGGATATTTGTCTGCCTGTTATCGAAACATTGAGAAGTATGTCAATAAGTGCTGAGTTCAAGCCCGTAAATGATATAACCGTCTCCGGCAGAAAGATTTCAGGTTCAGCACAAACCCGAAAGGACGGGATACTCTTGCAACACGGCACTATACTGCTTGATATTGAAGGTGAAAAAATGTTACGCTACCTCAAAACAGCAAGAGAAAAACTGCTTGGTGGCCCTTATCTTACATGTATGAGGGAGTTTATCGGCGATTATGCCAGGACAGAAGCTTTTATGGATGAATTCTCCAGAGAAATAATAGCCTCTTTCGAAAAATCCTGGGGGATTGAAACAATCCCGATGTCTTTTACACAATACGAACAACAACAGGCTCAACTCCTTGAAAAGGAATTCTTTCTCAACCCTTCCTGGAATCAAAGGAGAATTTGTTCTTCACTTGTTCAGAATTTTTCTTAGCCTCTCAAGCATTTCGCTTAATATCATTGCTGTAGCACCCCACACCTTGTGCCTTCCTATCTCAAAATATGGAACAGTTATCTTGGTTTTGCCGCGCATCCTCTGCTCTGCCCCCCACAGACAGTCCTTTAAAAGGAAGTCCGCAGAAACCTCTAACATTCCAGCAACCTCTCCTCTATCCAGTATGAAACAGGGGTTTAAGTCATGCCACATTACAAATGGATGAACACAGAAATCTGAAACAGAAATATAAACAGGCTTTAACCTGCCAAGTAATGTCAACATGGAGGGGTCAATACCAGCCTCTTCTTTTGTCTCCCTGAGAGCTGCTTCGAAAAAGGTTTCACCCTTTTCACACCTTCCTCCCGGAAAAGATATCTGCCCCGGATGGTATTGAAGATGGTCCTGTCTTTTTATAAGAAAAAGATAAACCTTTCCTTTCTTCTCATAAAACATGAGAACAACAGCTCCTATCTGAGGACTGCCCTGTTTGGACCGGTTCCTTGAAAATGTCCCCGGTTTTGGGGACATTTTTTTATGAGCTTCAGAAGCATCAAAAACATCTATTTCAAGAGCAGATTTTACAATATCTTTAGAAAGCATTTTTTTTTGATTATATTTTATTTTTTTTATATTATAATCAGGTAAGCATAATAAAGTACCTAATAGCAGTTGTAAAAATTCAATAAACCACAAAAACATTGGGGATAATCATGAAAAAAACATTACTGTTTCTTATTTTTTTCTTCATTGCCCTTCCTGCTCATTGTCATGAAGGCAAAATCCTAAACTGTTTTGTAAGCATCCTTCCCCAGTCATACTTTGTTGAAAGAATAGGCGGAGGGTTTGTACAAACAAATGTAGTTGTATCACCGGGACAGTCACCTCACACCTTTGAACCAACACCTAAACAGTTGGCAGGCATTGTCAATGCAGATATCTATTTTACTACAGGCATGCCTTTTGAAGAAAGACTTTTAAAAAAAATAAGCGGGGTTGCCCCTGAGCTTAAGGTTGTCGACACAACAGAGGGAATAGAGCTAATTGAAATAAAAAAAGCCTTAAATAAGGATGAGTTGAATACCCAACATAACCATAAAGACACAGACCCCCATGTATGGCTCGACCCTAAACTTGCCGTTCAACAGGCTGAAATAATTACAGAGGCATTGATAGGCTTGAGACCGCAACAGAGTCAAGCCTTCCAAAAGAACCTATGCCTTTTGAAAGCTGAACTTCAGAAACTTGACCGTAAAATTGCTTCTATGCTTATGCCTTATAAGGGCAGAAGCATATTTGTATTTCATCCTGCCTACGGTTATTTTGCAAGAGCATATCATCTGGTTCAGGTTGCTATTGAAGCAGAAGGCAAGGAACCCGGAGCAGCATACCTGAAAAGTATTCTTGATCAAGCCCGGATGTCACAAACAAAAACAGTTTTTTCAGAGGTTCAGTATTCACAAAAAAGCGCTCAAACCATTGCTGAACATATCGGAGCTGAAGTTGTAATGCTTGATCCTCTGGCAAAAGACTATATTGATAACATGCTGCATATTGCCCGGCAGGTAAGAAAGAGTTTTTCTAATGAAGAATAAAAATATAATTGAGATTGAAAACCTGTCTTTTTCATACGACGGCCCTCCGGTTCTTGAGGATGTCAGTTTAAATATTGGCGAAAAAGAGTTTATCTGCATTGTGGGTCCAAACGGGGGCGGCAAAACAACTCTTCTTAAACTTCTTCTTGGTATACTAAAACCTGTTTCGGGCAGAGTTAAGGTGTTTGGAAAACCACCCCGTGAGGTATCTCATAAAATAGGTTATGTTCCCCAACACGCTTCAATTGACCCTTATTTTCCTGTAACGGTAATTGATGTGGTTCTTATGGGAGTTTTAAATAAAAAAAACACGTTTGGTTTTTTTAAAACAACCTGCAAATCTTCTGCTTTATCTGTGCTTGAAAGGCTTGACATCGGCTGTTTGGCACATCATCCCTTTTCAGAGCTTTCGGGAGGTCAGAGACAGCGGGTCTTAATTGCAAGGGCGCTTATATCAGACCCTGAACTTCTACTGCTTGATGAGCCCACCTCAAGCCTTGATATAGATGTGGAAAGCGGCTTTTATAACACACTTAAGGAAATAAGCAGGAAAATATCTGTCCTCATAGTCTCACACGATATTGGTTTTGTAACTCCTTTTGCCACAAGCGTCATGTGTGTAAACCGTAAAGCCGTCATTCACCCAACAAGCGATATTAGCGGAGAGATAATAAACCAGCTTTACGGCAGAGACATGGTTATGGTAAGACACGATCATCGATGTTCAGAAAAGGGGCACCAATGTCAGAGTTCATAGAGGCTGTCACAAATTACCCCTTTATGAGAAACGCCCTGCTTGCAGGTATTCTTTTAAGCATTGCCTGCGGTATTATCGGAAGTTACGTCGTTGTAAAACGCATAACTTATATGGCTGGAAGCATTGCCCATTGTGTGTTGGGCGGCATAGGGCTTGCGCGTTATCTTCAGGTTGTACATAACAGGGAAACAATAACCCCCTTTATCGGTGCAATCACAGCAGCCCTTGTTGCAGCTCTTATAATAGGTCTGGTCAGCATGAGAGCAAAGCAGCGAGAAGATACTGTAATCGGAGCATTATGGGCGATAGGAATGGCTTTAGGGGTTGTATTCATATCAATGACCCCCGGCTACAGCCAGGATATGATGAGTTACCTTTTCGGAAACATACTTATGGTTTCGAGTTCAGATCTTGTCATGATTACGGTTCTTGATATTATTGTGGCTGCAACAGGGCTTCTGTTCTTCAACAAATTCCAGGCTGTCTGCTTTGATGAAGAGTTTGCGCGTATCAGAGGAATAAATGTTGAATTATACTACCTTTTTCTTCTTTGTCTTACAGCTGTAACAGTGGTTCTTCTATCGACAATTGTTGGCATTATAATGGTAATAGCACTTTTGACAATTCCGGCTGCTACCGCAAATATTTTCGCGAAAACCCTTGGTTCCATAATGGTTATATCGGTTATATTAACAGCATTTTTTACAACAGCAGGCATAGCCATAAGTTATTCCCCGGATTTACCTGCCGGAGCTGTAATTATAATAGTAGCAGGTTTGGGTTACATGCTTGCAATTATTTTTAAAACCATCCTAAGCTTTACATTAAAACACCTTAAAAAAAGGGATCGTAATGAATAAACCCCGGCTTCTTCTGATAGGACTTGGGAGCATAGGACTTGAGCTTGTCAAAAGGCTTGTCTTTGATTTTTCAATAACCTGTCTTGACTCTGACTCTTCAAGGATAGAAGCCGCCTCTGATTTGAGGCTAAAGGATATTGTGTTTAAACAGGGTGATGCCACAAGCAGGCTTGTACTTGAGCAGACTGGCGCTGCGGAAGCAGACACAATTGTAATAACAATTGCAAAGGAGAGAGTAAATCTTGAAATTGCACGGGTGTTACGACAGGGTTTTGAAAATACAAGAATAATCTCTGTTGGGATAACTCCTCAGGGCATAAAGATACTTGAGTCAATGCAGATTCAGGTTGTAAATATATTTACAACAAGCGCTTTTGGCATCATCAACACTCTGAGACAGCACTCAAGAACAGTGCACGGCATAGGACTTAACCAGGATGAAATAAGGGAAGTTGAGGTGCGTTCCGGTTCAAATCTTGTGAACAGACCTTTATCAGAAATAAAACCGGTCAACTGGAATGCAGGCATTATTTACAGAGACGGCAATATAGTTATCCCAAAAGGAGCAAGCACCATAAAACCGTCAGACAGAGTGGTAATACTCGGAAACCCGTCTGTGCTTGATTCTGTAAGCGCTATGCTTACCTTCAGAAACAGCAGATTTCCTCTTGAATACGGGGATACCATGCTTTCATTTGTTGCCGGGAATGAAGATGAAAAATATTTTGAGGAACTATCCTTCCTGATATCATCTTTCAAGCCCAAAGAGGTGGTCTTTGCGGTTTCAAAAAGAACAAGTGGTTCTGAGAAACAGAACGTCTCAAACCGTCTGAACAGCTTTGATGCAGGCATAAAGTCTGTGGTTGATGTTGAACTTGAAAATCTGACAGATATTAAAAAAAATACAGATAAAAACTTCTGCCTTGTAACGGTCCCCGGCAGTTCATTGTTTCCGAAAAGAGCGGGACTGTTTTCACTCTATGGCGGAAGAAAGAAAACTATTCTGAAAAATATTTCAAACATATTCAGATGTCCTGTTTTAGTCACGGCAAAGAGTTTTCCCTACAGCTATATCTGCATTGTCTGTGCAGGAAGCACAAACCCTGTTAAAATAACAGAAAATGCTCTTGAGATATCCTCTGTTCTCAAAAGTCATCTGACAGCGCTGATGGCAGCTCCGTCAAAATATTTCTACACAGATGAAGAACTTGAGCAGTTTCAGAATGCAGTGAAAACAGTTTCTGATTTAAGTGCTGTCTATAAACAGCGAATAAGCATTACAGAGCTTACTGGAAATCCCGTAAAATCAATCGGGAAAACAATAAACAGCTTCAACATGATTGTAATGGATGCATCCGGACTTAGAACCCAAAACCCTGCAGCAGCTTTTTTCAGTCCGGACATAGCATGGGAAATTATGAAACAGGCTAAGGTTACAGTTATGCTGGTTAACGGGAAGAGTAGTTGATTGGTTTAAGGGGCTATAGGTATGCCTATTTAACCATTAAATTTCTGCTTCTGCTATGAACTACCCTGCTAATTTATGGAAGAACAGTTTCTAATCATATTTATTATTATCACATTTGCGGCATGTGCACCTTTTTTAGCGCGTAAATTCAGCATACCTTCTGCTGCGTGTGAAATTATAGCAGGAATAATACTTTTTAATCTTATCATAACAACAACCCCTGAGTGGTTTTTGCTTCTGAAAGAGATCGGATTCCTCTATTTAATGTTTATGGCTGGAATGGAACTTGATTTAAGAACAGTTCTGAAGAACAAATCAAAACTTACCTACTATAGTCTTATCTGTCTGCTCCCGTTTATTATCATGCCTTTTATGTTTACATTACTTGGTTTGCCTCTCTATCTTGGAATTGCGGTCGCTGCGGTATCCGCAGGGGTAAATATACCAGTTCTCAAAGAATCGGGTTTTTTAAGAACCAACACAGGAAAGATAATAATTGCGGTTGTACTTTCAGGAGAAATGCTAACCATTGCCATTATAACAGTAATAGATGTCTATCATTCCCATGGTTTAACATTCACAGCTTTTTTTTCAGGCTTAAAGCTCGTGGTGGTCCTTGTTGCCGCAGTTGGACTCCTTAAGATATTACATCTTACAGCCTGGTGGAATCCCGAATGGATTGAAAAAGTTCTTGACAGTGAAGACCCTGTAGAAGAAGGTATAAGAATTGTGATAGCAATTGCTTTTGCAGGAGCTGTTTTGGCAGCAGCGCAGGGTGTAAAACCCATGCTGGGATCATTTATGGCAGGGGTTGTTTTTAGCTATGTATTTAGAAGCAAAAGCCGCTTTGACGAGAAAATAAGCGCTGTTGGGTTTGGATTTTTCACCCCTTTCTTTTTTATCGGTATCGGTGCTGCCTTTGATCTGTCTGTTTTTCTGTCAATAAAAAACATAGCCCATGGATTGTTTTTGGCTCTGATGATATTTATAAGTCATTTATCAGTATTTGTTTTTTCAAGGTTTATAAGCCTTAACATCCGTGATGCTTTAAACACAGCCCTTATGCTTTCATGCTCTCTTCCGATGATTGTTGTTACAGGAGATCTCGGGTTAAGAATGGGGTTCCTAAGCGCTGAAACAAACTCCATGCTGGTATTGGCAGCAATTATTGCAAGTATAGCATGTCCGGCGTTTTTCAGGTATGTAAACAGAAGTTTTTAAGCAATCAGGCAATGAATAACCAGAAATCAGGACAAGGCTTTCATAATCTCCTTAAAACCTATCCAGGACATGGTTCTCATGCCACTTCTTTTTTTATACCATAGCCCTGCCAAGTCTTTCAGTAAGTTCTTTTCCGAATGCTTTTTCAAGTAGATGTTTTTCAGGCTCCCGCTCAAGAAGCATGTCAGTGATATAATCCGATCTGAATTTAATATGAACTGCTTCCTCCTGAGATACCTTTTCCTCCTCTTTAATTATTTTCAGCTCAACATCAAGATATTCAAGAATTATGCTTTTAACCTTTTCTGCATTTTCAATATCAGTGGCAGACATAAAGAAATATGGCGAAGCGCTTACCCTTACCCATGAACGTTCAGACAGTTTCCAGTCAAAATACGGGGCTTTCTTTTCCCTCAGATAGGTTTCTGTGAGCAATTCATAATATTTATCTATATAGTCCTGCCTTAGGGCAATATCCACAGCAGGATACAGATCAACATCAAACTGTATCTTATCCGGAAAAACCATATAATTAAAAGCAAATCTGGGGATATTGTATTCAGGATATGCTCTAATGCTTGCGTTAATATAATCCATGCCCGGGGCAAGGCAGAATTCGGCAATGGAAAACTTCTCAATCTTTTGCGCTTTGTATGCTCTGAATTTTCCTACTTCTCTTCCATCAGGTGTTACTATGGTTTCAATATCCTTAAAATCCTCGCGTTCTGAAAGTTCTATTTCCTTTGCAACAATATCCAATACTATTTCACTCAGACGTCCGCTGTCCATAATACCTCCTTCATTTTTTATTATACAGAATTTAAAAAGATGCTTTAATTTTATCAAAATAATTTTTTTTTTCAACTTTATAAAAAAATAAAGGCTGGGGGTCCTGGGAACAGGCAAAGTATTTGGATGTCAGTTGTCAGGAAAAAGCAGAAGCCCCTTTTGTGCTGTATCCCCTGCTTTCTTATTGTAAAATACCCCCCTTTATTGCTTTCTTGAACAAATCCCTTTACTGTGATATAGATTTATTATTAAACTATAATTTTGTTAAACAGAGAACAACAGTAACCTAAATTGAGCGATTTTCAAGTTTTGGAGGCATTCGCAACAGGTCTGTAAATAATCGCTCAGATCAGGAGTGAGTTTTTAATTATTTTTAAATCATGGACTATAATGTTTACACAATAGCCCTGCATTGCTTATATAGAGAAAAGCTGCGAACCACAGCGGACTAAACTATGAACAAAACTCCAACCACGGAATCTTTGCTGAAAGAAAGAGACTCATTAAAAAAACTCATTTCTGAGATAAACTCAAAATATATAGAGAAGATAGAAGAACTCTCCCTTCTCAGGAAACTAAGCGATTCACTTAGAGACATTACAGACTTTCCTTCGATGTGCAAGACAGTGGTTAGCGTGATACAGGAAGAACTCGACCCGGACAGCTGTTCACTTATGATAGTAGATGAAGAAAAAGGGGAGCTTATATTAAAGGCGGCAAAAGGTCCTTATGACCGTGAAGCGCATTTTATAGAAGATCTATCCCAAGCATCAAGTTTTAAAATAGGAGAAGCTATAGCAGGTATAGTTGCTATGGAAGGAAAATTTATCCTTGTTCAGGATGTCCTTTCAGACCCGAGATACATTATAAGAGAAGAAGGCAAAAAGGGGATCCGCTCTCTTCTCTGCCTTCCACTTGTTCTTGGTGAACGCATTATAGGTGTTCTTAACCTGAGCAACTCCACCCCAAACAGCTTTGCCCCTGAAATAGAGCGTATACTTTCAATTATATCAAACGCCACAGCCGTTGCACTTGAAAATACAAGGCTTTATGAAAAACTCAGGGAATCAAGAGACAGGCTTGCTCATGAAAACGTTGGACTGAAAACCCAGATTCTAAAGAAATTTTCAAGTGAAAACATAATCGGAACAAGCCCCTCTTTTGCAGAAATTATGCGAATAACCGAGAAGGTCTCAGGTGTGGATGTTAACGTTCTCATTACCGGTGAAAGCGGGACGGGAAAAGAGATGATAGCCAGAACACTGCACTACAAAAGTCCACGACTGGAATGTCCTTTTATTGCCGTTAACTGCGCTTCACTTCCAGAAAACCTGCTTGAAAGCGAGTTGTTCGGCATAGAAAAAGGGGTTGCAACCGGTGTTGAAAAAAGACCGGGCAAGTTTGAGATTGCTCAATCAGGAACCATTTTTCTTGATGAAGTAGGAGATATGTCTCTTTCCACTCAGGCAAAAATTCTAAGGGTTATTCAGGAACGCGAATTTCAAAGAGTTGGCTCAAACAGGACAATTAAACTTGATGTTAGAATAATTTCCGCTACCAACAAAAATTTAATCGATGAGGTGGAAAAGGGCAGTTTCAGGGAAGACCTCTATTACAGACTCAAAGTTGTTGAGATACACCTGCCCCCTCTCAGAAAAAGAAGAGATGATATACCTCTTCTGGCAAACTATTTCCTGAGGATTTTCTCTGAAAAGCATAAAAAGGGTGAAAAATGGCTTTCCCGGGAAGCAATGGATGTGCTTACAGCAGCCCAGTGGAACGGCAATGTCAGAGAACTTGAAAATGTAATTGAGCAGGCTGTAATACTATCATCATCCGAGATAATAACCCCGGACGATATTTATATTACAGGATCAAAGAGTAAATCTTGCGTTGGTATTTTCATACCTGAAAACAGAATGGACTACAAACAGACCATGCAGGAGGTAATGGATATTGCCGAAGAGCAGATTATTTCAAATGCACTTAAAAATTCAGACAATAACAGAACAAAGGCAGCCCGTATCCTTGGTATCGGCAGGAGAACGCTTCTTTATAAACTCAATAAAACCGGGGGTTCAGAATGGAAGTAAAAATATATGATAAGCCAGGCAAAATAATAAAAAGCTATGGTGGATGGTCTATCGGCTATAAGCAAAAAAATAAAAGCGATCAGGGTTCAGGAAAAGCAATTCCTTTAATCAAAATCCATCTTCTATGCCTGTTTTTTCTGGCATTCACCCCCCTTCATTCTAGTGACTGTGTCGCAATTGATTTTTGTGCAATATATTTATTTACAATAATGATGT
>CAZMHH010000018.1:0-52842 GCA_964566035.1 uncultured Thermodesulfobacteriota bacterium | reverse complement strand
AACTACATGCCGTCGACTGGAAAAAAACAGGGTTTCCGTTCGGACACTAATTAGCCTCTAAGAATCTACATTCCACTGAATACTTTAACAAGGTTTCCAGTGGTAGCGAGAGAATAACTCTCATTAAAAAGTTTATTTATACACTGTCTGTGCCTCATTATAAAAATGAAAGCAGGTTTCAGGAGAGAGTGAAAAGAGATAGTTAAGTTCAATATTCGAGATGCACCAACAACCCGGACAGGTCAATCTGGTCAATTTTTTTATTGCTTTATCTGCCCCCATCTCTAAAAGGGAAACCCCCTTTGTTTTTTGAACCATCTGAATGCAGGGATATATACGTCCATCCGTGTCGATATAGGCATAGGATCTCCCCGCCCAGCAGCTTAACTTCTTGAAATTAGGCCATTTTTTAAGATATCCCAAACTTGCTTTTGAATTTTTAACAATATATCCCTTAGGACCCTTTTTAAATTTTTCCAACTTTTCAATGGTATCTCTAAACTCTTCTTTATCAGGAAACAGGTTTGTAACCGATTTCCCTGACATAGCATATTGATAAACTGGAAGGAAAATGCAGCAGAATCCTATATGTTCAGCTAAATCTAAAATAGTAGGCAGTTCCTGTAAATTATTTTTTGTGAATGTAGTCGCAGTCCATACCTTAAGATTATGTTTCCTTGCCGTTTCAATAGCACCAATTCCTATATCATAAGCCTGTACTCCCCTCACCTTTTCTTGTGCTTTTGGGGAACCATCAAAGCTTACCATCAAGAGATCAAGATTTTTTAATTCATTTATCTTGTCTTTTACCAATGCCCCGTTTGTTATGAGAGTTACCAGTATCGTCTTATAGTTGGATTTTATATAGTCTATTATCTCTCCAATATCTTTTCTTAATAATGGCTCCCCGCCACATAGACTGATCTTTCGCGTGCCCAGTCGATTGAGGTCATCAACAAGCGAGAAAATCTCTTCTTTGGTTAATTCTTTGCTGTTTCTCTCTGGTATCTTACAGTGACTGCAACGGAAATTACATCGATCTGTAACAGAGAGATTAATACAGAATGGAACATTCATCCTCAAAACATATAGCCTAAAAAGGTTTTTAAGCAGTGAGTAATCTAACATTTTTCCCCTTAGTTCCTCAGGCGATCTTGGTTTTTAATTAGGAAATTATATTTGAACTCTAATAATCATTGTATATTAACAGATCAGGGGGAGAATCCTTAATTTTAATAAAACCTGAAGGGTCCTGCAACAATAAAATCTTTTCTAATGTTCGGGGTGATTCTGTTTTTAGGTATTTCATCCAATGGTAGGATATAATAATTTCACCATCAACGGGTTGTATTTTTTCTAAATAAATTTTATTATAATCAGACCGAACAGTACCGCTGCCCTTGATAAAAAAAGACGCATCTCTTTTGACTTTGCAGATATTAAACTTATCAATCCGGATTAATGGAGTAAACAATTGATGATTTGATTCAAAAACCTCTTTTGATTCTTCTGACCAGTAAATGATCCAGTTGATGTTGTAAAGTTCTAAATATGGAAATAGTTCTTCTTGTGAATAGGAACTAATGGGTTTTCTAAACAAGATTCCATTGTTATATGAGGTAAAGGAATCCTTGCTTGCTGCGTAAAAGGAATAAATTCCGATATACTCACGCTTAGTCCAGATAGGCAGTAAAAAGGGCAGATGGGTTCCATAATATTGGTGTTCACTTTCAAAATCTGAATTTTCAACAAGAATTCTTCCTTCTTGCGTTGTGTTGTTCTTGATCCATTCAATCATTTGAGTAAATGGTTCAGGCACCTGATATACTAAACGAAAATCTTTTTTATAAAATAAATGGTAGTAAGGGGTAGCTACCAAGTTGATCAGCAGATACACTACTACTGCTGAGAAAACGGCTTTTATTTTAAGGGATTTGCTGTCCAGGAAGAGTCTGTAAAGGTACTCAAAGCCCAAAGCGCTTGGAAAAACCAGTAGAATGTTCAGGGTTATTAAAAATCGCATATTTGTTAAAGTTGTAATTTCAAAAAAAGAGCCGTAGTAGCTTAGCAAGAAAAGAAAAGCAGCAAAGCCAAATAGTAATACTGCAAGATGTTTACAGGTTTTACTTAATTGATATATTCCTAATATAGAGGAAAGAAGCAATAAAATATCAACCCACTCTTCTTTATCAAAAACCATATTCATATATGAATTAAAAAGATTATTCCTGAAAAGGTAGGTGTGCAAAGGTTCTATAAGAGATCTGGGGGCATAGAAGAATGCAGTATGGTCCCTTACTATCTGATCTAAAAAAAGAAGCAGGGGATATATCCATGGAATATTACATAATGCAACGAATAGAAGCGATGCAAGTATGCTTAAATGATGTATTCCCCTCATACGGCGGAATGAAATGACATAGCATGTTAACAAGGGCACGGAAAGTATAACAGTTGTGAATGCATGTATCCAGAGCGCTACAGCAGTAAGAAGGGTAAAACAAGCCAAGTTTTTTAAATTGCCTATCGAGCAAAAACGGTAAAAATACGAAACAGCCAAAATAGATATATAGGAAGCAAAGATAAATGAAATAGTTCCCCAATAGATGAAATTAACCATAACAGAAACATGCATTAGAATCGTCCCCAAAAAAGAGGACAGAAGTGCTGTTTTGCTGGAAAAATCAAAGTTGCGCGCAGCCTTATAACACAGGATAGGAACTATTGCTATTCCTAAAATGAAGTAAAGTTTGAAAGAAATCTCAACAGGCAGGAAAAAAAGAACGAAACAAAACAGGACACACCCATTGTTATCAATAGTTGTATTAGCATTGGTTATGCTCCCAGCCCTCAGAAAAGGATTATATCCCCATATTTTTCCAGATTCTTTAAGGTAGTTAGTTTTTTCAAGAACATGTCCGTAGTGAAAACTGAAATCATCGGTATAAATAGCATCAGGAGAAAACCATTCTCCTATAGGGAGATAGGCATGAACAAAGGCAAGTTGAAGGAAAAATAGCAGCGAAATGAGAAGATACTTGTTTTTTTCAGGCTTTAGACCATGTTTCATAATAATAAGACAGCCCTAAGGTGATTAGCTGTTGACGAATATATCCTGCTCATAGGATAATAATCACATTTTAAAAATGAATTTTATTTGCTATGCTCATTATAATTAAGTAACTAAGCATATATCCTTACAATAGGAACTAACAACATGAGGAATATAGGATTAGAAGTTTCCACTGATTTAAAATCTCCAACTATCATTTTGCACCGTGCGTTTTGTGGTATTCAAAATGATAAAACACAGGGCTTTTGACTTTTTATGGATTTGTTAAAATTGTCTGCTGTATTTCTGACTTTTCCTCTTATAACATGAAAGGACTGATAGCTCAAGTAAACTTTTTTATTCTCAATCAGCAGATGCATCGAAAAATTAAGGCTATAAACTCAAGAAAGTTTTATTAAATTTTAAGGAGATAAGTTTTGAACAGGAAAAAAGTTGTAGTGGTTATGCCTGCATACAATGCCGCTGAAACACTTGAAAAAACCCACAATGATATACCAGACGGCTGTATTGATGACATCATTCTGGTAGATGACGGAAGTAGTGACAATACTGTAGAAATAGCAAGGAAGCTCGGAATTCACACCATAGTGCACCCCAAGAACAGCGGCTACGGGGCGAATCAGAAGACCTGTTATACAGAAGCCTTGAAAAAGGGCGCTGATATTGTCATAATGATACATCCCGACTATCAGTATGACAGCCGCCTTGCTCCTCATCTCCTTGGGTTTTTAAAGCTCGGGATATGTGATATTGTGCTTGGTTCAAGGATAAGAACAAGGAAAGAGACCTTGGAGTGCGGCATGCCTGTTTATAAATACTTTTCAAACCGTATGCTTACCATAATTGAAAACATTGTGCTCGGACAGAATGTTTCTGATTTCCATACAGGATATAGAGCCTATACCAGAGAAGTTCTTGAAACAATACCGTTTATGAACAACTCAGACGGGTTTGTGTTTGATACGGAGTTTCTGGTGCAGGCGGTCTATTTTGGTTTCAGGATCGGAAGCGTTCCCGTGCCGGTGAGATATTTTTCTGAAGCCTCATCAATTAACTTCAGGAACAGTGTTGTGTATGGACTGAAAACCCTTGGCTGCCTGGTGAAATATATCTGTCAAAAAAATAGGGTCAGGAAATATAAAATATTTGAATCAAGGGGGCACTAGCCACAAAAAGGGGTTATAGCCGCAAAAAGGCACAAAATAACACAAAAAAAAGGGGTGGGGATAGTCTTATGCAACATCCAGCGCAATTTTATTCACGTTACTCAATTTGACCTGTTTTTTAACCTGCCACAGATCATAAGCATCCTGCATTGCAAGCCAGCTTTCAGGGCTTCGTCCCAAAGCCTTTGAAAGACGCAGGGCCATTTCAGGGCTTAGAGCATTTTGTGCTTTGATTATCTTGCTTAATGTGGAAGCAGAAACATCAAGCTGTGAGGCAAGATATCGGCAGCTTAAACCAAAAGGCTCCATATAGGTTGCTTGAATAAATTCACCGGGGTGAGGGGGGTTATACATATTCATTAATGATAATCCTCATAGTTTATATTATATGCATTTCCTTCTGTAAAATGAAATGTGATGCGCCAATTCCCGCTTACAGTAATCGACCAGTCTTCTTGTCGGGCACCTTTCATTTTGTGCAGACGATAACCTGGTATATCAATGTCATCAATTGTTTTGGCGGTATTAAGAACTGCAAGCTGCATGCGAACTTTTTTGGTATGGTCTGCCTGAATTCCTCTTGTACTGCCGGTTTCGAAAAACTTCTGCAAGCCTTTATGTGTAAAGGATTTGATCATTTATGTATTGTAGCACATTGCCCAACACAGTCAAGCGAGATAACGTTCGTATATTTAACCCGGGTGTTTTTTTGTGGCTATTCAGGGCAAGCATGCATATTAATGATTTACATAAGCATCTCTATTGACGAAAGGAAATTGAATCCCAATATGCGGTGCTGGTAATACTTTTTCCTTGCAACGCTTGTCTGATTCGAAGATTGGATCAACCAGGGTGTCAATATACTTTGCTACTTTGCCGGGAATAATCCTGTAATAGCACTGCGTACACACATTGGCTGGAATACCTATAACCTCCACCTCCAAATCAATATCCTGTTTTTTGTAGAGCATATTGATTAATTTTGCTTCCATTTCGCCACCACATTCCGGACAGAGTCTCTTTTTTATCAGGCTCATAAAAATTACCTCTTATGTTGTTGGTTTCCTAATTTTATATTTAATCCGATATCTGCTATCAGGCACATAGGCTGTAACAATAACCGGTTCATCAGGAAAAGAGTAGTCAACAATAATATGTACCGGCAGACTGTCATCTTTCAATTCAGCATAGACTAAAACCCTTCTCCGGTCATGGTATTGCTCAATAATCTCCCCGTTGATAGCCGTCCACTCCAGTTTTTTAACTGTATCGGGATCAATCCCATCCTTGCGCGCTTCAATAATGGCATGGTCACTTATAGCATAGTCGCCTTCTATAAAGCGCTTTCTTATTTCTTTATCTAAATACATTTAAGAGCAAAAACTTTGTGATTAGGGTTGTTGAATTGGTTCAATTGCTTTATTTATCGACAAAAATGAGAAAGAAGGTTCGTTTTTCTTCGTGTATCTTAGATACATCCCTGCCCTGTCTGGGGAGATGTGCCCGGTTTTAGGGGGAATTCAGAGTGTTCTGTACAGGATTTATTGTTTGTTATGTTAACAATGATGTACCCGTAAAAAGTCCCACACTGTCACCTCGAGCGAAGCGAGAGGTCTCATAACTTATTGAAAAAACGAGATTCCTCTCTTTGTTCGAAATGACAAAAGTTGTTATTTTTGACTTGTTACGGATCCATCAACAATGATGAACCGGTAAAAAGTCTAAAAAGCTCCCTCTCCCTCGACGGGAGAGGGTTGGGTGAGGGTGATTAGAAAGCAATTACAGGACGTTACAAATACCACCCCCGCAGCCGTTTTTAGTATTTTAAGAAAAAATTGACTTGTTACGGATCCATCAACAATAATTATTATTAGAAAATTATATAGATTACCTGGTGTTAGGTCAAGAGTTAAAATAAAAATCATTACCCCCTGTTACATTTTAAAACATATTAAATTACAAACAGAAAGAAGGTAATACAGATATGCCAAATGATTCTAATAAACCGGTGCGGTAATAGGGTTTTTTTTAGCCACAAAAAGGCATAAAAGCACACAAAAGGGGTTATGTTGTTTCCTCATTTTTTTTTGTGACCTCTTGAGTTTCTTTGCGCTGATTTGTGTTTTTAATAGCTACAAGGGGTTAGGGTTTGTTCCATGATAACTGTCTGCCGATTTTTTAGTCTTTAACGCAACAGTTGACTTTAAAAAACAAACAGATTAATATACAGAAATGATAGACTATTTATAGCAGAAGCCAATAATATCTGTATCGGCTATGTAACGGGGCGGGTTCAATATAGTCCTCCGATTTATGATAAACGAAAAGCGGGAAATCTTTCCAACATTTTTGTCGGAAGAGGTTATCAGAGCAAAAAACAGGACTAAAATTATTCAGCAAACTGGAAAACTGGTTTAACGAAATAGATGTTGATTTTATGTAACTACTCACCCCCTAAGAGTGGTTATCATGAGCAGCATGTTAAAACCTCGCAAGAGGTGATATTTTTATAGAAACAATCATCAATCAAAACCTTAAACCTCTTGCGGGGTTTAGGGGGTTGGGCACGCCGTTTTTTCTATAATGATGTCAGCCCTACAGGCTTTTTAAACCATAACCTTGGGCAGAGGTGGTTTTATTTTATTTATTCCCTATTGCTTTACAGAAGCCTCTGCTATGGCAAACTGATTGTGTACGGGGTGAGTAGTTACGATTTTATTGAGATACGGTCAGATATTAGAAACAGCCCAGCTATGGAAGCATTTAAGGCGTATGGTTTTCAGGAGGTCTCAATGACATTTTATAAAATATCCAATAGTGTGAATAAGGATAATCATAAATAAAGGTGGTATTAAATTATTTTACAGCTATGAAAAAATTTTCTATTGTAGTTCCAATATTTTTTAATGAACCAAACATTCCTCACTTGATACCCCGTTTAAAAGAACTCGAAACGGAGTTGCCCGGCTACTCTCTTGAATTTATTTTTGTTGATGACGGTTCAATGGATGCTTCCTTTGAACTTTTAGCAAAAGAGCAGAAGATAGATAAAAGAATCAAGGTAATAAAACTTAGCAGAAATTTCGGTTCCATGTCAGCAATTCAGGCAGGGCTGAAATATGTCACCGGTGACTGTGCCGGCATTATTGCTGCCGACCTTCAAGATCCTCCGGAGCTCTTTATTAAAATGATAAAAAAATGGGAAACAGGCAAAAAAGTTGTTATGGGGTTGCGTGAGGGAAGAGATGACGGTACGGTTCAGAATATTTTTTCTAATACATACTATCGCCTGATAAGGTCATTTGCTATTAAAGACTACCCTGAAGGTGGTTTTGATATGGCGGTTATAGACAGGCAGATAGTTGATGAGCTATGCAAAATAGCTGAAAAAAATACAAATATCATGAGCCTTATTTTCTGGCTGGGACATGAACGTGACGCAGTTTCATATATCAGAAAAAAAAGGGAGGTCGGTAAAACAAGATGGACGCTTTCAAAAAAAATAAAACTCTTTATTGATACATTTGTAAATTTTTCTTATGCGCCGATTCGGTTTATGTCCTTTTTAGGTTTTGTTACTGCCTTAATGAGCTTTTTATACTGTATAGTTGTAATCGTTTTAAGATTGTTTGATAAAATCCCTGTTGAGGGCTGGACAGTTGTTGTTGCAATACTTACCCTTTTTTTGGGCTTAATTATGATAATGCTCGGGATTATCGGAGAATATCTGTGGAGGATTTTTGATGAAATCAGAAAAAGACCGGGTTATGTGGTTGATAAAGTGATTATAGATTGAAAAATAAATAATATAATGAGCCTTTTAGATAAAGTAAAGATTATATCCCTGCCTTCTGTTGTTGATGCCAGGGGGGTTCTCACCTCTATAGAGAGTACAAAAGATATTCCCTTTGAAATAAAAAGGATTTTTTATGTTCATGACATTATAAAGGACCGTGGAGGGCATGCTCATCTTGATACACATCAGATTGTTATTGCAGTGAGCGGATCTTTTGATGTGGAACTCTTTGATGGTAAAGAATATAAGTATTTTGTCTTAAACAATCCGGCACAGGGGTTATATATGCCCCCAATGGTTTTCATATCCATGTCCAATTTTACTCCAGAAAGTGTTTGTCTGGTTGTTACAGATACCTATTATGATCTATCCCGCTCTTTCCGGTCCAGGGATGCTTTTATAAAACATTTAGGGAACAAATAAGTTATGTCTCCCCCCTCTTCAGACAGGTTTCTTCTCTCAGACTTAACAGCTAAAGGTTCGCTTTACAAAGAAGATGATTTCTGGAAATGGTTTAATAATAAATCTTCATACTGTTTTTACAGTATCAAAGAGATACCCTTCTCAGAGCTAAATGACTGGTATTTTGATGAAGTATCAGGAAATTTAGCCCATTCTTCCGGAAAATTTTTTTCAATTCACGGTATTTCCGTTACAACAAATTTACCCCAAAAAAGGTCATGGAGTCAGCCGGTTATATCACAGCCAGAGATTGGACTTTTAGGAATAATTACAAAATCATTTAACGGCGTACCACATTTCTTGATGCAGGCAAAGATGGAGCCCGGGAATATCAACATTGTTCAACTATCCCCTACGGTGCAGGCAACAAAAAGCAATTATTCCCGTGTTCATAAAGGTAAACTGCCTCTATATTTTGAATTCTTTAAAGAAAAACCCCTTGGTCGAATCATTGTAGATCAGTTGCAGTCAGAACAGGGTGCGCGGTATATTAATAAATTAAACAGAAATATCATTATTGAGATTGAGGAAGATGTTGAAATACATGAAAATTACTGCTGGCTTACCCTGGGGCAGATAAAAAAACTTCTTCATTTCAACAATATTGTAAATATGGATTCCAGGACGGTTTTATCAAACCTGCAATATATAAACAATAAGGATTATACAGACAGTGTTCAAAAAAGCCGCCCTTCAGATGCCTGCGGTAAAAAGCTTGGAAGGTTTCAGGAATCTCTTTTCAGGTCTATGCTAAATGGAACCAAAGGGCTTCATAACATGGAGGATATCATAAGCTGGTTTACCAACCTGAAAGCCACCTCAGATATTACTGTAAAAAATATTCCACTGAACCGGGTTGATAAATGGTACAAGAACGATTATGAAATACACCATGAATCAAGGCATCATTTTTCAGTAATTGCTGTTTCAGTTGAGGCAGAAGACCGTGAGGTGCCTTCATGGAATCAGCCGATACTAAAACATTTCTCTTACGGGATAGTCGGATTTTTAGCCGGTGTAATAAATGGTGTTCTGCATTTTCTTGTAGAAGCCCGTATGAGCCCGGGTTACAGGGACTTTATAGAAATGGGTCCCACAGTTTCGTGCGGCGAGGCACATTACTGTATGGAAACCCAAAACATCCCCCCCTTTCTTGAATATTTTTACAATGCTGATAAGAAGAATATTCGCTTTTCTTCTATTCTTTCAGAGGAGGGAGGCAGGTTTTATCATTTTCAAAACAGATATATGATTATTGAAACAGAGTCTCCTGAAGAAATCAATATTCCATACAACTATATATGGATGACCCTGGGACAGCTTTTATCCCTTATAAAACATTCAGGATATATCAACATCGAGGCAAGAAGCTTAATTTCATGTTTAAGTTTTCAATAAACAATAACCGTTTTTAATAGCCACGAAAAAGCACAAGAAAAAAAAGGGGTTTTATTATAGCCACCAAAAGGCACAAAAGCCGCAAGATTTTTTGTGAATTTTGTGCCTTTTTGCGGCAATTCAAGGTGTCTTTGTTACCTTTTATCCGTGTTCATCAGCGTTCATCCGTGTCCTATAACAACAAAATGGTTTTATTATGAAGATACTTCTCATTGGTTATTCCCAAATTGCAAGAAAGAGGATTATTCCAGCGCTGATTGCATCAGGGCAGGTGCAGCAAATTGATATTGCCACTAAAAGTTCTGTTGAAGCAGTAAAGAAGGAGCAGAAGATACCCGGAAAAATATTTGATTCTTATGATGATGCTTTACAACAGAGTGATGCCGATATAGTCTATATCTCCCTAATTAACAGCCTGCATTCTGTCTGGGCGGAAAAAGCGCTGAAGAAAGGACTTCATGTTATTGTAGATAAACCGGCATGTTTAGCCTTTACGGATGCAGAAAGAATGACCGAACTTGCCAAAAAAAACAGGGTGCTTCTTGCAGAGGCAATAGTTTTTTATTATCACCCGCAGATAAAAATGGCAATAGATGAGTTTAAAAAGAATAACACTTTTCCTGCAAAAGTATCTGCTGTTTTCTCTTTTCCCCCTTTTAAGGATAATAATTTTCGGTACCGGAAAGAATTCGGAGGGGGTTCTCTCTTCGACCTGGGTCCCTATGCCGTCAGCGCCGGTTCTGTTTTTTTCGGTGAATATCCAGAAAAAACATGTTGTTTCATAAACAGTCGTGCATCATCAGGCGTGGACATTTCGTTCAGTATAGCTGCTTCATATAAAAGTGGCAGATCAATGGTGGGGCATTTCGGTTTTGATACAGAGTATCAGAACACCATCACGGTTCTGGGAAAATCCCTTTGCGTCCACTTTGACAGGGTATTTACAATACCGCCGGATTATTCAAACTCGCTGAATATTAAAATACTTGATAAAGCAATTTCTGTATCGGTTCCGCCATCGGATTGTTTTGTTAACTTTTTTTCCGCTTTTTTCAAGGCATGTAATAATGGAAGGTTTGAGAGTTTTTATGAGAATCTTCTGTCACAGTCTGAGGCGCTTGATAAGTTGATAAAATCTTCAGAACAAGGAAATAGTTTATGATAAGAGTGTGGGAATATATAGGCAATTACAGAGAGGAAAAGAAGGAAATACATGCAGCAATCAGGGAAGTTCTTCAATCAGGGCAGCTTATTCTTGGCAAACATGTAAAAGAATTTGAAAAAAAATTTGCAGGATACTCCGGTATGCCTTACGGGGTTGGGGTTAACTCGGGAACTGACGCACTTTTTCTGGCTTTAAAGGCATCAGGCATTGAACGGGGAGATGAAATAATAACCGTTTCCAATACTGCTGTTCCAACTGTTTCTGCAATAGTCTCTGCAGGAGGTGTTCCAAGGTTTGTTGACATTCATCCTAAAACATATCTTATGGATATATCACAAATTGAAAGAGCAATAACCAGAAAAACCAAAGCGATATTGCCGGTTCATTTATACGGGCAGTGTGTTGACATGAAAAGTGTTACCGAGATTGCAGGAAAACACGGGTTGAGGGTTATTGAGGATTGTGCGCAAAGCCATGGAGCAGAATTTAACGGCAAACGGGCAGGGTCTTTTTCGGATTTTTCCGCATTTTCCTTTTACCCGACAAAGGTGCTTGGAGGTTACGGAGACGGGGGCATGGTCTTATGCAATTGTGAAGAGAACTATAAAAAACTGCTGAGGCTCAGGTTTTACGGCATGGAAAAAGGGTATTATTCCGAGGAGCATGGATACAATTCACGGCTTGATGAACTCCATGCAGCAATTTTACTGAAAAAGCTGAGTCATCTGAATGACTACATCAAGCAAAGAAGAGAGATTGCCGGGTTATATGATGAAGCCCTGCCCGGAACATCTCTTGTTTTACCCCATAGGGATAAAAGGTGCAGACATGTATTCTATCTTTATGTGTGCAGGCATGAGAAGAGAGATGAGATTATTTCCAAACTTGCGGAGAGAAAAATATTTGTTAATGTGAGCTATCCGTGTCCTATTCATACTATGAAAGGCTACCGTTTCCTTAACTATAGAGAAGGAGACCTGCCGGAAACAGAATCTGCTGCAAAAGAGATATTCTCCCTGCCCGTATATCCCGGTCTGGAACAGAACAAACAGTTGAAGGTTATAGAGGCATTGAGACTAATACTAAAAAAACTATAGTGTCTTTCCTTCAGATTGTTGAATCTCTGTAAATTCAACAATACATTGCAAGAAAGCTATATCATGAATGGTTTTGACAAGGGATTCTGGATACTGATTGCTTTAATATGTTTGACTCACGGATTGTTTTTGGTCCCAACATTTGATTGTGGAAACTATTATTATCAGATATACAACACCATTGGTTTAAAAAATCCGTTCTATAACGATTTTTATGGGCAGTATTTCCATTTCATGAAACCTTCGATAATTCTGAATGCTTACCTGTTTCCAATTGATGGTCTTCCAAACTTCAGAATTATGGCTCTCTTCCAGGGCCTGGAACTTATTTTTATCTGTATTGTAATGTATCTCTGTTTGAGAAAATATGTTGATGTGCATACATCAAAGGCGGGCACACTCCTTTTTTTGTATGTTCTTTTTGCTCAGTATTTTTTAACTCCAACCCGCCCTGAAACAATTGTTGTATTATGTATTTTATCTGTTTTCTGGTTGTGTGAATGTTTTTCGGTTTCACACAAAACAAAATATTTAGTCATAGCAAGCGCCATAACCTTTCTTTTTGCAATTCCAATGCATACTAATGGGATAATTCCACTTATATATTTAATTTTATATCTGTTAATAGAGAAAAATAAAATATCTTGGTCATTGTTTTTCAAGTTTACCTTGTTTTCTTTTATTTTTGCATTTGCAGGTTTTATTATATTAGCCTATCCAAACATTCAAAGTTTTGCAGAATCTATTGCTATGTTTAGCTACGATGGGGACAGATTTTCATTGTTACGTGGAGAATATTTTAGAATTATTGGATTTATAAACGATAGATATTTCTTCCCGCTTGCTTTGTTTATGACAGTCGGTTTTTTTGTTTTTATGGGGAAAATGTTTTTCTTTAACAGAAATCTGAAAGTGGAGAAATTAGGTCGGTTTAGAAATATAGTCCTTTTACTTATTTCTGTTTTGATTTGTCTTGGGGTGTTGCCTGCTGCCTTGTGGCAGGTTTACATGGTTTATTACTGTATTCCGGTTATTATGCTATTTTCTGTTGTCCTCTGCCATTATAATAAATATGAAATTAACAATTTAGTTCACCGTTCTATCTTCCTGTTTACCGGAGTTTTGACATTCTTGTTTGGCTATTATGGTAAAGCCACGGAACTATACCTTATTCTATACGCAGGACCATTCCTTTTAGCAGGCTTATTATTTAAACGCTTTACTCTATTACACATAATGTATGTTATTATTACTTCAATGTTGTTTTTTAAAAGTGTTGAAATGATCACATCTAAAATAATATATGAAAGAGCCGTAACTAAAATACAAGATTCTCCAAATCTTGTTATTGCAACACCTCTATTTAATTTTGCGGGGAAAAATGTTTTTCCGGTCAGCGGCTGGGAAGAATATCATCCAATAAAAATAAGCGTTCGTAATGGGAACAACTTCATTGAATTGAATACACTTTCAAACACTAAGAAAGAACAAATTATGGCACATCCTTTAGTTAAGCTTTTTACTCCCCTAAAAGAAAGAGGAAGAGAGAAATCTGTTTTACAAGAACCTCTGGGTGATAAATTCTGTGTAATTGGAAACCAAATCCTGCTGGATTATTTAGAGGGTCATCTGAAACCATCTGGTTATAGTGCTTTGAAAGAAATATGCCTTTCTGATAGTTTAATCGATAAATATGCTAACTTTGAGCTGCGGGGACTGCAATATCTTGAGTACAGCAATAGTGAATATTAGGGTATTTCATAAAATGATGTACCGGTAAAAAGTAATTTTTTCTTAAACTGCTAAAATAGGCTGCGAGACTGGTAGTTGTAACATACTGTAATTGCTTTCATATCATCCTCACCCCAACCCTCTCCCGTCAAGGTAGAGGGAGACTTGTGGACTTTTTACGAATCCATCATAAAATACTATAAAATTTTATGCAGTGGTGATTTTAAAAAAAAATTAATTTGTTTTTTCTTCATCAAAACCACAACTCCCTGCAAGACCATTGCCTAAAGGGATATCAGAAACATCAATCCCAAGTGTCCTGCATGCCTCTGCCGCAACCCTTATACTGTTGTTTACGCTTCGCTCGTCAGGATATATATGACACATTGACGCTAAATAAAAACGGGATATATATGTCTTACACTGCGGGATCTTTTTTGAGAAGTTGAGGTCACATACGGTTGCAGCAGTGTTTGTGCGGAATATATAGGCATTAACAATATTTATTTTGCTAAAATCAGGATAGATTTTATACAATGAGGAAATCATTTTGTCTTTAACCTGATTATCAGAGAATTTGGCAAAAGGCTCATTCCAGTCATAGTACCTGGATAAATAGGCAACATGGTGATTACCATAGGTTTTAGAGGAGATGAAATTGGTGTGTTCTATGACTCCTCCAAAAAGAAATCCCTCTTCTGCAATATTTAACCAGTATATTGATGAAAGAGGCTGTTTCATCTCCAGAACTAAACAGACAACGCCAAAATATGAAATTTTTTCCAATTCCGAAGCCAAGACTGATTCGCCAGATTTCTTCAGCAAGTCAACTGAGTGTACAGTTGGGATAGTAAACAGAAAATCGCAATCATCAAAAATATGATTTACTGTTCTGACCGAAATAATTTGATTATTGCGTATATCAAGACGGCAAACCGGTTCATTAAGTATAAGTACAGCCCCCATCTTCTTTAAATAGTCAATTAATGAATTAATCAGTGTCTGTAAACTGCCCTTGATATATCCAAGTTTCTCTTCTCCATAATGGCGCGAATTAATTCTCTGGGACAGACGCCCGATTATCCAAGAGACAGGAACAGAGTTAAAATAATGTCCAAATTTAATCTTTAGAAGAGGTTTCCAAATAACATCGGTTACCCCAGTTCCGGCATGTTGGTAAAACCAGGACAAAGCTGATATGTTTTCATAGTTTTCCCAACTTGCAAACTTACAAAGGTAAACACTTGACAATCCAAAACGCAGTTTGTCTATCAGGCTCAGTGGTTTGAAATGGAGTAGATCTGATGGTTTACTGAAATCAAAGATTTTTCCTGATTTGAAAATTCCCGTAAGGGTATTCTTGTATTCAATTTCATCTTGAAGTCCCAACTTTCCAAGAAGCCAGTGAATTTCTCTGTCATGAGTAAAAAAATGGTGATAGTATTGTTCAATAAGTGTTTCTCCAAGAGGGAATGTGCATAGTAAACCTCCAAAACGGGAAGAGCCTTCTATTACAGAGACCTGCCTCCCTCTGCTGGCTGCTATATAAGCAGCAGCAAGGCCGGTAATGCCTCCACCTATTACAACTAAAGGGCGCTGATATGTTTTATCTTTGTTTTGTACTTTCACTGTTTGTCATTTACCAAAATTTTGCTGTTATTCAAAACTGTTTTCAAATTTAGTCCATGGTGAAAAAATATTACCAAGCCCATCAGTGTTACCGGAATAAACTGACTGGCATGTAAAACCAGTGAAAAAGCAAGACCATCAGATTCTCTGAAACCCAATACAACAAATCCCATTATTCCCAAAGCTTGAAAAATACCCACATAACCTGGAGCACTGGGCAGTAAGATCCCAAGATTGATAAGTCCAAGACAGAAAAAACCAACGGCAAACGGGTTTGCAATGCCCATTCCAGCAACCAGAACAACAAAAGACAATCCTTCAATAATCCATACAACTAAGGAAAGAAGTGCTACTTTTGTTCTGTCACTGTTTGAATTGTAAAAGGCAAAAGCATCCAAGATTTTTGAAAAAAGTGAAGAAAACGAGGAATTGCTGTATGTTGACAATTGATATACAATCCATTTTTTTGAAAAAACAAGCACCAAGATCAATAAAATTGCCGATGAAAAAAGAACAGCACTTATAATAAAGAGCAATTTTATTGATATATTTATCTCAATACTGTTATCAAGGAGAAAAAAACAGATTGATAAACCCCAAAGGATTACGATACAGAATCCATCAAGAATACGTTCCGCAACTATAGAACAGAGGCTAGTAATATATGATATATTGGTTTTGCGGAAAAGATAAAAGGCTCGGGCAAATTCGCCTAAACGAAATGGAAGGATGTTATTGGCAGCATAACCTGTAACAACAGCCTGACCACATATTACTGTAGGTATTGTCTCAACTTTCAGTAACATAAAATGGCTGCGTATTGCCCTGGGAATAAATCCTGCGAGATAGAACAATATACATAGAGGAACTGACCACAAAGGCAAACTTTTAAATGACTGTAAAAGGTCGTTCCATTGGACGGTTTTAAAGACAAAAAATATTGCCGCTGTGCTTATTGCACAGCCAATAATAAAGATAAAAAATCTTTGAGTTGCCATTATTTATGTAGGTTCTTTATATCTATACCTGTTGAGTCCTGAATTATCCAGGGAGGCCTCTGTTTTACTTCTTCAAAAATACGATACAGATATTCTCCAAGAATACCCAGAAAGAGCAATTGAACTCCTCCGAGAAATAAAATCAATATAACGGTTGTGGCATAACCGGGAACGGGTCCAAACCCTATTGATAAGAAAAAAGTTGAAAAAATGCGTTGTAAAAATGTAAAAACAATACCAACAAGAGCGATAAAAGAGATGATAAATCCGAAATGTGATGCAAGTTTAAGGGGGAAAGCAGAGAAAGAATAGAGACCGTCCAGCGCAAGTTTTAAAAGTTTTCTCATAGTGTATTGAGCTGTTCCTGCTTCACGCTTGCCTCTCTTATATGTTATTTCTGCCTGCTTAAAACCGGCATAGGCTCTAAGTCCCCTTACAAAACGTATCCGTTCAGGCATTTTATTAATTACATCCACTACCTGTTTACTCATAAGACAGAAATCGCCTGTATCCAAAGGTATTTCAAAAGGGGTAATTTTTGCCATGATACGGTAGAAAAGCCAATAAGAAAACCTTTTAAACATAGAACCCTTTCTTTTTGTCCTTCTGCCATAAACTATATCAAATCCCTCTTTCCATTTTTCGATAAACTTCATTATTATTTCCGGTGGATCTTGAAGATCAGCGTCAAGAATAACCACAACGTCACCTGTGGCATGATATAATCCTGCTGATATTGCTGACTGATGTCCGAAATTCCGGGAAAGTCTAATAGCTTTCCATTGCTTGTCTTCAGTATGGAATTTGGTAAGTATTCCCCATGTGTTATCATTGGAACCGTCATCCACGCAGATTACCTCTAAACTGCAGTTCCAGGAAAGAGATGCTGTATTCAAGCGTTTGAAAAGTCGAGGCAAAACCGCCTCCTCTTTGTAACAGGGTATTATTATAGAAATGGTTGGTTGTTTAGAAATTTTGTTTTTGGTTTCGGGCATTTCTTAAAACCTTATCAATATGTTTATTTTTAATGTTTGATGGTTCTGTAAAAAGCTCTAAAATCGTAACTACTCACCTCCGCCTACCCCCACTGTAATTTTAAAGGTGCGAGCTGTTAATCTGTTGGCTGATAAACAAACGCGATGTTAGCAGCGTAGCTGGTAGCTCGTACCAAAGGCAAAACCCTTACAGCTTGAAACCTGGCACTATTCATTCGTGGTCGTACTCGTAATCGATTTCGTTCTTATCTCCTCTGCTGACTTTCTAAATCGCTACAAAAAGGCACAAAACAAAATATCTCTATCATCCCGCTTCGCTCCACTCAGTTGAAATGACAGTCTTTTTTTTGTTCAACAACTTAACAGCTGTTTGCAACTCAATCCCAAAACTTTACGATTTTGACAATACATAATTATTCAAGACCATAACATCCATTCCTGTAGAACCAAAAACCATTAAAGCCTCCTTTGGAGAAGATACCATAGGTTGTTCCATAATATTAAGGCTTGTATTGAGAACTATCGGAATACCTGTTTTTTCGCCCATTTTTTTAAGCAGCATATAATACAGTTCATTTTCTTCAAGAGTAACCGTTTGAACCCTGGCTGTACCGTCAACATGTGTAATTGCCGGGAGTTTATCTGTTATAACTTCGAAAGTAAGATTCATATACGGGGTAGAATATGCATTTTTAAAATAGAGATGTGCCTCTTCCAATATGACAGATGGAGCAAATGGTCTGAAAGTCTCCCTGAATTTTATATATTTATTTATCTTATCCCTCATTCCAGGGTCCTGAGGCGATGCCAAAATTGATCGGTTTCCAAGAGCCCTTGCACCAAACTCTGTTCTGCCATGAAACCATCCAATGATTTTGCCTTTTATTATTGCCTGGCTGACATAATCTACCAAATCATCGTTATCAAAATATTTGTATGACAACTTCAGAGTATCAAGATCGTTCTGAATCTGCTCATTTGTAAATTCTGGACCCAAAAATGGAGACTTAACCTGCTTTATATCCAATCCCAGTTCAGAAGCTAAAATAAAAGCTGCTCCCAATGAGGTGCCTGCATCACCGGCAGCATGAGGAATAAATATATGATTAACACGCTCCGTATTGAATAGAACGGAATTCATCACGCAATTAAGGGTTGAACCACCTGCTAGGCAAAGATTTGTTGTGCTGCTCCTGGTGCTGATATCATTTAATAAAGCAAGGCAGGCTTTTTCAAACTGTCTTTGGGTAGCATAAGCAATGTCTTTTTCTCTTTGTGTTATCGGATCAAAACTTTTTCGGCTTTCACCAAGAAGTTGAATTAATTTATTGGAAAAGAGATTTTGCTGTAATGTTTTTGTCTCCTTGAATATCTCCTCATCAAAAAAGTATTGCTGGTCTTCAACGCGCAGTATCTGATCGAAAATATAATCCAATTTGGGATCTTGCTTTCCGTATGCCGAAAGCCCCATCACCTTATACTCATGAGAAAGTATTTTAAATCCAAGATATTGTGTTAAAAGAGAGTAAAAAATTCCTAAACTGTTGGGTGTTAAATATTTTTCAAGACGGGTTATTTTAGAATCCTTACCATAGTTAAGCGTGGTACAAATTTTATCTCCTGAAAAATCAATGGTGATAATATTTGCTTCCCTGAATCCTGATAAGTAATAAGTTGATGCAGCATGGGCAATATGATGGTCTACACAACGTACTTCCGGGCAATACCCAAAATGAAAATTCATATAGTTGTTTATATCATCAGCAATGTTTTCGTATGTATTCATATGAAAAACAAGGTAATCAATCTCTTGTATTTGAATACCGGCAAAATCGAGACAAAAGAGAATGGAGTTCCTGGGAAAGGTGCCAGGGGCATGTTTTACACGGCTTAATCTCTCCTCCTCAACAGCGGCAAGAACCTCGCCGTTTTTTAAAAGCGCAGCAGATGGATCATAATTCCCGGAGTGAAAACCACCGCTAATTCCTAAGATGTAGATGGGTTTATTTTTTGACATTTGTTTTTAAGCACTTAATTTGTATTAAAATAATAAACATTTAAATGTCCACCGCCGAGGGCAAACTTTTTTCGGGATTCTCCCATTAACTGGTTATATTTCTCAATATTGTTATTGCTTACCAGTCTGAATGTTGTTGGCGGGATAACAGTCCAGCCTGAAAAATCATGGTTTTGTATTTTATCCATAATTTCATCATTTATAACCCATATCAGCCATGAAGGATTGTTGCAGGTTTCAAGCCAGTTCTTATTCATCAGTACATATTCACAATCAGGGTCAAGATAATATGCCAGACTGCCACGGCTTAAAAAATCTGTGGTAATAACTTTTTCACCGGGTTTAATGTGCCGCTTTATATATGTTGCAGCGCCCTTCCAGTCTGGTTTTTGGTATGAAACATGGTCTCGTATCGCGGGTATCAAAAGAAGAAGGCTTAAAATACATGCTGATGCTATATGATTTGCCTTAAATTTTCTTAAAAAAGTGTCTATACTATATGCACAGACCATAAGGAACAGGGGCAGTAGAAAAATCAGGTTGCGCACTGTAACAACCCCTCTGAAATGGGCTATGACAAAAAACATGCACAACATTAGACTAAAAATTATTCCTGTCAGGAATAATTTTTTTTCTTTGTTAATATATGCTAAAACAACAGCTGTTGAAAAAGCAAGAAGATAAATGTAAATCCATACTTTTAAACCACCTGTAAACTGAGTCATGGTTGTAAAAGATGTTAGAATAGATTTAAAAAAGTCGATGTTTGAAGGCATACTATAAGAGGCTTCATAGGAGAGTTGTGTTAAGATAAATAAAGGCAGCCATGGCAGGAATATAAGAAAGGAAAGCATTACATTAACAGAAATAAGCTCAGCCGTTCTTTTTTTGTTTTTGGAATAAAAGAACATAAGGCTCAGTATGATTGCTTCCGTAATTATTATAAATATTCCAAAATAGTGTGTAAGCAAGAGTAGTCCGTTGACTGTTCCCAGGATGAGGCTTGTTTTAAACTTATTGTTTTTGACAACATCAACCGTCAGTTTATAGCTCAGAATGGAAAGAAATAAGAAAAGCGAATACATTCTTGCTTCCTGTGAATAGTAGATAGCCATTGGAGAAAAAACAAACAGGGTAGTGGCAATCAAAGCAGTTCTTCTGTTTGTTACTGAACCGGAGAGAAGATAAAACAGAGGGATGCATGCTATCCCAAAAATAAGTGCCGGCATTCTGACAGCCCAGTCTGAATTTCCGAGTATAAACACTGCTGTCTTTACTATAAGATAATCAAGAGGGGGAGAGCTATGGCTGGAAACTGCATGGAATAGATCCCGAAGACTTTTTGAAGCCGCCATTACATGAAGCATCTCGTCAAGCCAAAGCGAGTGGTTGATGTGCTGAATGCGCAGGATCAGCCCAATAAATGTTAAAAAAAGCAATATTAAAAGATTACTCTTATCTGTTTTTTGCATTCTTTTTAGATAATCATACAAAGTTTTAACAGTATTATTTGCATGGTGTATATGGGCATACCTTTCCTTTTCCGTATTGTTGAACAAAAACCATATTATGTACAGAGTTTTTTGTATCACCTTGTGCTGTCATATCAATATAGTTTTCTTTTTTCATAAAACAAGAAAAGAACTACAGCAATAAAGGTCAATATACTGATGATGGCTCCTGTGATAAAAGGCAGAGGCACATAGACGAATTTTATTTGATGTGAGCCTTTGGGCAAAAAGACTGAACGCAGCATGTAATTGGTACGATAGACTTCAGCAGGTTTTCCATTTACATAAGCCCTCCAGTCCGGATGATATACATCGCTTAGCACCATAAACCCGTCATTTTTCATATATGCTTCTAATTCAATACGGTTTGGTCTGTAATCAGCTATTTTAACGGATGACTGTTCAGCTATATCTAAATTGTTCAGTGATGCCATCCCTTCTGGAATCCCTTTCTCTATTATGATGCTTTTTCTGAAGTCGAAATTTTCATCCTTTAACCTGGTAAGTATATCCTCCCTTTGAAATATTTTTTCAGCTTTATGAACAATATACGCACGGGGCATTACTGCGTTGTTGCGATAAATTTTGACCTCTTGGTTATATACAGGGGTGAATCTTTGAGAAGTATTGTTTAGATATGCTATTTCAATATCAGCAAATCCCCCCGAAATAAATCTATTTTTATCATCCTTTTCTGATGCAGCCTTAAAAAATATTTTTATCTTCCTGCCTCTATATGAAGAGAGGTCTATCTCTTCCGAGAACCAATTCCTGTCTTCCGGGTTTTGGCAGGGGTCAAGATATTTCCTGAAATGTGTTACTTGACCAGCATCATTTTCTACCTGCACAGAAAACTCTACCCCATTTTTTTTACCAGACCATTGAGACGGGTCTGTGCCGAGGGTAAAGTAGAGAAGAGCGCCCTCTGGGGGAATAGTGTAATAAAAATATGCTGTATTGACATACTCACTTTTGTGGGTGTTATCAGGATAGAGAATAACAAAACTCTTTATAGTGTTGCCCAGCGAAAAATCTCTTTTGGAAAGTTCTTCCCCTCTTAAATTAAATAGCCCCCTCTTAATTGGATTAAGAGTATTACTGCTTATAATATATTTAACATTGAGCATATCCATATACCTGCTGCTTACTGTTTCAATATCTGTCGGGGTAAGAGAACTAACCCCATAATGCCAGTGGGTGTCAAGAATTAACCTTACCATAAAATGATAATATTCTTCTAAACCCATTGCATCTATGTTTCGGACATCCTGAAGTTTAAAAACAGAGCTTATCTGTGGTATCATCCACCCCCCAAGGCCGCTGATCCTGAAAAGTTCCCCCTCTTCCTGCTGTTTGAGCAGATACTCTATATAGGGCGCTTTTTTATAGGGATCATGCCTGTTTGAATAGGCAGGCTGATAATATATATATAATTCCATGAACAGAAGAACCCCTATCAAAGCAAAGAGATATCTTCTCCTCCATCTATATACTAAGAAAACCAAAGTTGAAAAAAATGCAGCTATCAGAAGAGCACGTATTGTTAAAGGATAAGATACAGGCAGAAGCAGTTTGCTTAAAAAACCTTCCGGCATTACATCAATTTCAAATGCATCCATGTAAATTGCAGGGTAGAAATAGTAACATGCTGCGAAGCATCCTGCAATAAACAGAAATATAGCGCTAACAAATAAAATGTTCCATCTTGGCAGCAGTTTCTTGTTTTTGATATTTTCCAAACCTAACCCTGCAAGGATTGCCACGGAAAGATAAAGCACTCCAAGATACTTTGCCCAGAAGAGCCGCGTAACAGGGAATAGAAATTCAAGCCCGATTTGATACAATAGATTAACCGCTCCGATAAGGTTTAGTATCATCAGAAAAGAATATCCAATAAAAAACAGACCAAGCCTTTTTATATTCTGTTGTTTTCCTAAAGCCAGGACAGCCAGTATAATGCTTATCACCCCGATGTAGGGGAAAAGAAATAGATGTGAGAAACGATCAATATAAGGTGGGTTATTCCAGAAAGGGGTTCCTAAGAATTGCAGAGGGGAAAAGAAAAAAGCTAAAAAAGAGAGAGGAGAGTAAACATTAAGCTGCCCCCCCCAATCAGAGGCGGATATGCTGACCTGATGGATACTCAATCTATAGAATTGATAGAAATCCGTGATCATAAAGGCAGACAGTCCCAAACCTATGGAAAGAATTATTATGAGTTTTGAAGACTGGCGCAGTAACTTGCTGTTTAACCCGAATCCATTAATTGTTGCTGCTCTGTATAAATAGTAGCAGGAGGCAAATATCAATCCTGATATTGCAGCCTGGGGATTGCCGGATAGAATTGTTAAAGCTGAGGCAACTCCAGCAAAAACGATATATTTTCTCCTTTTTTCCTGAACATTACACTCAAAAAGGAGGAGCAAAAGGGGCAGCATCATATCTGCATTCAGATGCCACAGGGTCATATAGCACATAAAATGCCCTGAAAACATATAGGCAATTGCAGAGATAAGTGATGCTGTTACTGAAAGAGATATTTTCCTTAAAAAAAGGAAAGTGAAAAATCCAGCAAGAAATATTCTTAATAATAGATGAAAATCAAATACCCATGTCTGGGGAAAAAGTAAGAGAAAAAACCTTAACGGATTATAGATGCCTGACATGAGATTTGCTGCCAAAGGAACACCGCATCCGATGTAGGGATTCCACAGTGGTAGAACGCCTGATTTGATCATTTCAGATGCGGTAATTGTGAGTGGAACCTCAACCCAGATAAAAGAGCATGGATCAATTACTGTGAATGCCCCCTCACCGCTGTAACCGTAAGGACCATCCGGTGTAACCCCTGGAAGAATGGGGAAAAGAGTTCTGTTTTCAAAAATAACAGGCTTGAAAAGGATACACAGCAGTAGTATAAATATGCCTGAGGCTAAGATATACTCATTTGTGGCTATTTTTTTTAGTGTTCTTTTCATCTTGTTTTGAGTCAAAAAAGAAGTTCATAAGGTTATTTTTTCCAATAGACCATATCTCCCTTAACGTGAGATTTTCGCTTTTCATATAACACCATGCATAGCCTGTCAGGAAAAAAATTTCAAACAGTATATTTGGCTTACACCTGGATAGCCTTTTTATGATAGGCATCAGCATCGGCATTTTTACGGCAAAAAAGAAAAGCTTCTGGAGATTTATAAATTCGTTTTTGTGTATTGATTTAATTGCGCTGGTTTTAAAAAAAGAGGGCTGAGTATTGTCTAAACCAACTTCAAGCATCCCGTGCCTTTCTGCATATTGAGCCAATTCTGTGCCCGGTAAAGGGTGAAACAGAGAACACCATGGGTAACTTGTTTTAATTTTAGTGTTGATATCTATGGTTTTGTAGGCATCCTGAATGGTTTCACCGGGAAGTCCAAGCATGTTATAAGTGCGAAACTTAATTCCATATTTTTTCAGAAGTTTTGCGGTATGCAATATCTGTTTATCTGTGACCCCTTTTTTGAGCAATGTATTTCGCAAAGTTTCGGAACCGGTTTCAATACCGAAAAAAACATTCCTGCAATTTGCCTCTTTTAACTTTTTTATAATAGCCTCATCAGTTGAGTCTGCGCGAATGAGACAGATGAGCGGTAAATCTATTTCTTTTGCATACCTGTCAGCAAATTCCATTGCCCAGGCTTTGTTATAAATCAGGTTGTCATCCTGCATATATACGGTTCGCATCTCTCTTTCTCTTTGTTGTAATTCCTTTATTTCCATGATAAGATTTTCTACACTTCTGTATCGCACAAATTTGCCTTTGCCCTGGTATAGTTCTTTGTATTGATGATTAAAGCAAAATGTGCAACTGAAAGGGCAGCCCCTGCTTGCTATAAATACTTTTTGGGATTTTCTGCAGAAAGGGTATTTAGAGCTGTAAAGTTCTCTGTCAGGAAATGGCAGTTGGTCAAGATCTTCTATTAAATGTCTTTGGCTGTTTTTAATAATTTTTCCCTTATCCTTAAACCAACAACTGAGGGTTCCTGTAATATTCTCATTCCGATCAATTTTATCTGCCAGTTCCAGCATGGGGTATTCACCCTCACCTCTGCAGATGATATCCACCTGTGGCCGATTGATAATCTCCGAAAAATAGGTTGGATGAGGACCTCCAAATATGGTTCGGGTGGAAATTTTATTCTTTAATAACTGTGCAAAACTTAATGACCATTTATGATTTCCCGTAGTACAGGGGAAACCCACCATATCTGGGTTAAAAGATGCTATTTCTTCTAAAGAATGTTCACCTCTTTTACCTTTCCTGGGAATGAACATTTCAACTCTGTGCCCATGTTGCTTTAAAAGGGATGATATATAAATTACTCCAAGATACTCAAAAAGCAGGTTCTGCACAAAGGCTATCCTTGCCATTTTATCCCTTTTCCTTCAGTTGTCATATTCTAGTTCTTCAAATATAGGGAAATTATCATGATTAACTCTATAAATGGCGGTTTCTCCGATTGAAAAAACCAATAAAAAGTGTTCTGTATGAGTTGTAACAAAATCATGGAGAAGAAGATAAATTTCAGGATGTATAAGACTGATAACGATATAATCGACCCGGTTTCTGACAATTGATTCTACAACAGATTGAACAGGCATAAACAGGGGCCATGTCAAGGTTTTTCTGTCTGTGAACATAACAACCCATGGCGCTCTGCTGCTCATAATAAGACTGTCCTGAGGGGTGTTGTTTTGTATCCAGTTAATCGCACTGAAAACCTCACTGACCAATTCCGGAGGATGAAACTGTTTGGTACGCTCTGCTTTTAAATCATTCGGGTTAAAAGAAAAATTGGTTGCTATCAGGGAAAATACACACAGTCCCAAAATCAGTCTGACTATTTGCTTGGTTCTATCAGTTTTAACATTGAATATCGTATTGGAACAAAGTCTGACAGAATTATGAAAACCGGTAAAGAAATAATAGAATATAAAGGGAATCACCGGTGCCAAAAATCTCTCAGGTGTTAGACTAAACCACCATAATATACAGACAAGAAGGTAGAAAATAAAATAGTATTCAAGGATTGATCGTCTCTTTATAAAACAGAGAACAAAGCCGTAGAGAAAAATCATGAGCACAAATACTCTTATGAAAAGGGAATCCATCTGTTTTAAAATAATTTTTGTTATGGTATATGCATATATTTCTATATTATTTTTTGTTCTGATTATAAAATCTTTAGATGATATTAATTCAGAATTGATGTCATCAGGTGTTTTCAGAAAAAACTCTTTCTGGTAATTCAACACACCCCTGTATTCGGGCTGAAACGGGTAACATTGGTTAATAGTATGACTTCGATATGACCATAGAGAAAGAGGTATCACAACAATTGAAAAGATTATCACAGCCTTCTTTAGATTGAACATTGGCAACATATTTTCTTTTCTTTCAAAAATCAAATAGCAGAGAAAAGCTAACAAGAGAGCTATCCCAATAGTTCTGGTGAAAAGTGCAAGTAGAAGAAAAATTAAGGAGAGTAAACCTGCTTTGGATAAAAATTTCTGTTCTTTGCTGTAATCAACAAAAAAGTAAAGCGAAAATAAAGAAAAAAACATGTAAGGTATTTCAGATAAAACCCATGTTGACATGTGCAGTAGTGTTGAAGAAAAGCCTGTTAGCAGAATTATGGCAAATGCGGTTGTTTTATCACAGCACTTTTTAAAAAGAATGTATGCAAGATAAAGAGAACCAAGGGTAAGCACTATCATCAAAAGGCGCATTATTAAGAAATCCAGGCTGAATAGTTTAATAACTGGAAAGAGCATAAGAGGAAATACAAAAGGATATTTTGCATGGGGTAAATCCATGTAGGTGTATCCGTTTCCTGCAGTCAATGATTTTGCCAGGCTGATATATATTGCGCTGTCCCAGACAGGTTTCCAGTAATTTTCGAGGGTATAGAGGTAGATTATGGAAAAAATGGAGAGGACAATTATAAGTTTATATCTATTAATTAAAAGAAGCATGTAGCAAATTGTAACTGTAATTAATATACAAGGGCACGATCCGAGTCAATTAACGTTTGAGTAAAATTTATTTATCCTGATCCTATATTTATTTTATTAATTCTCTTACAATCTTTAATGATGAATTAATTTTGGTAAAACTTGATGCGATGAAATACTTAAAGTATTTGACAATATTTGGGTTTTTATTCTCAAACTCCGTGCATTCAGTGCCCTTCCTGTCAGAATAGCGATAGACTCCGACCGCATCGAAATTTGTCATCACGGCAAGTGTCTTTTGAAAGTCAGATAGGGTTTCTCCCGGAAAACCGACTATTACATGAGTCCAGAAGATGGTTGAAGGAGATACGCTTTTAAGTTTCTCCATAATGTCTATTATTGTCTTAACATCATAAAACCTGTTCATGCTGCGAAGGATTTTATTGGAACCGCTTTGTATGGTTAGATTGATGCTATTGATTTTTATATCCTTGAAGACTTTAATATATTCTTCTTCTTGCTTGGTTAACCACAGCGGATTTAAATAGGTAATATCTATTGGAAGGTCAGGATATTTTTTGCCAATTTCTTTTAACAAGTCAGTGAAGTTTGTCCCGGTATCCACACCATAACTACCGCAATCGTCTGCAACCAAATCAAGTTGTTTGCCAGGTTGATAAACCTTATCGATATCATCTAATATGTCTTTAAGGTTCCTCGAGATGGGCTTTCCTTTAGCCTTTTTAATAATACAGTAGCTACAGTTGCCCACACAGCCAGTGCCAATTTCAACAAAAACTTTATTCTTGCGGTATATCTGTCTAAGTATCTTCATGTAAAGATCTGATTTTTTCAGTACAGGATGTAGAATTTTACTAAGTATTCTAAATAAAGGCTGGTCTGCACTTGCTTTTATATCCATTTTTTCATCAATAAAGGCATCTGGAACATTGCTGAATTTGACCTTTCTAAAAAAGAGATTATCTAACTCAATAGAATTGTTAAGTATTTGAATGTCAGTGCATGATGAAGTCAACATATCTTTATTAATTTTATTGAGACACCCTATAACGATAACCTCAGCATTAGGATTTTTTTTGTGCATATTGATTAGATTTATGGTCTGTTTTTCTCTTGATTCTGTAAAGCCGCAAGTGTTGACAATGATAAATTGTGCAACCAGAGGATTATCAACAATGGCATGACCATTTTTTTCCAGGTAAATACGAACCTTGCTAAGGTGAACCAAATTTGGTCTGCACTCAATATGACTGCTATCCAAACAAATTTTATAAACTGATGTTGAAATATTTTCATCTATTTGTGCAAGGCTACGGTTCATTTGCACCTCCTTGGTTTACTTATCTGTCCAAGATTTTTTTTTCTGGAGTTTGATATAAGATGACTTAGTGATTTTAGTATATAGTTTTATTATTTGTCAACTTATAGTTTCAATCAGGTTACTCAGAGTTGATGTTCCGTGGTCCCCACTGTCACCCTTATAAACGTGCTATTTTTAGATATATATATCTTTTATTACGTAGAATAATCAGGGTTCTAAGTTACTGTCGGGTATAGCGAGTTGGCTATCATTCTTTTCAGGACATATCTTCCAAAGCTTATAGGAATTGACGTTTTTATATCTCATTAAGCTACATGCAATAAGAAAAAGCAATATAGCTAACGTTACAAAACTTATGAAAGCACCTATCTTAAAAGAAAGAGGTGAATATACAAACCTTATAATGTTGGTACCGGGAGTCACAAAAACCCCTCTCACAATCCCGTTTGTCCTGTAAATGGGTGTTTCCTGTTTATCAATAAACGCCTTCCAACCGGGATAGCAGGTGTCGCTTAAAACAAGAAAACTTTTACCATCTGATTCGGTTTGTATAACTATTTTTCTTGGTCTGTAACTTATTATGGTTGCTTTTCCTTGTGTCAATTCAGCAGTTGGATTGCTTCCATTGAATTCCACAAGTGCTTCTTGTTTAGGATCGAATGGATCGTTTTCATTCCACATAATTTTATGCGCATCATCAAAATTCTCTGTGGGTCGAATTTTTGAGACTAAGTATGTCCGTGGTAATGCATTTCTGTTTTTAAAAATGCGGGTACCACTTGAGGATGTAAAAACCTTTTCATAAAGGGAGATAGAGTTCCTGGTGGATTTATCAGTTTTTGGATCCACCAGGGAGACCTCTGCTTTTACTGATTCAATGGCAGACACATGGTGAGGGTTAACAATAAGGTACTTAACATTTAGTAAAGAAATAATTCTATTGTTGTTTACTAAAGAAAGCGGATCTTGAAATGTTCCGTTCCTATTCGCGTTGAAAAGTGCAAAATGGTCTTTAAGATAAAAAGGTTCATAACCCGCAATAGAGCTGATGGGGTATAGTATGTTATTATTAGAAAAGACGAAGTCAGAACTCGTTATTTCTGAAAGACTGGATATAACAGGAAAAACCCGATAGTTGTTGGGATCTCTTTCAGTTTTTTGAAGGAATTTAATAGCGTGTGGATATTTGCCCTTTTGAATAAATTCATCTACTGCAGTTGAACGTCTAAGAATAAAATGTCCAAAGAAAAAGAGATCTGCAAATAGGATGATAATAAGAATACCCAGTCCAATTCTGTTTTTAGGTCGATTCATTAAAAACCAGAAGATGAGTCCAGATGCTATCATAAAAATGATTGGAACATATATGGCTGGATTGGTAATGACTATAATTTTTAATAATTGATCTCTATAGTGATTGCCCATTTCCCCACTTATAGCCTTTTTGAAGTATATACCCCCCCCTGCTGCTATTACTAATAGGGCACCTGTTAAGAATACAGCCGTTTTTTTTCTGATCTGCTTTCTCTTTCCGGATACGATAGAATCCAACCCTAGTCCGCCAAGAATAGCGATAGCAAAATTCAGTTCAAACATGTGTACCGTGTTGTTCCAGAAAAGATTTAAAAAAGGGATTTTGCATATAATAGAAAAAAAGGGGTTATTATTTCCCATAGATAGAAAAAAGGAGATGAGAAGGATGAAAGCCCAGAAAAAAAGAATATTAGCGCCATCTTTTTTTATAAGGAAAGCGGTGAAACTGAGCATCAAGGGTAATATCCCTATGTATCCAATCCCTTCAAAAAGGAAATTAAGTGAATATTCCATGGGATAAAATCCTGGATATGGGGTTCCGAAAAAGTAGGGAAATAGGAATGTGATTAAATAGGTTAAGTTAAACGACGCAAAAGAAATAAAAGGCGTGTCAGGAGTTATTTCAGTCCTTATACTTAAATCGGCTAACTCCATTGCAGGTAAAAGCTGAATAGCCCCTAGCAAACCTCCAAGAAGAAAAACGAGACTGCCATATAAAAGGACGGTGTAACGGTCTTTTTTAGCATTGACAGTCATATATGCAATATAAAAAAGAATAACCATTGTAGTATAAGTAAGTATTTGGGGGTGTCCGGCAAAAATTAAAACTGCGAAACTGAAGGAACCCCAAATTACATAAATGAATTTTCTTTCATTTTTTATTTTCTCGAGCAAAAAAAGAATTAGGGGTAACCAGATTGATGAGTTGTGCACAATTACGTTATGTGCCCAATGAACCAGAAATCCGCAAAACATATAGGCAACCCCTGAAAAAAGGGCTGGCACAGTGGATACCTTTAATGTTCTCATATAAAGGTATGTAAATATTCCCGCCAGGGAAAAGTGAAGTAGGATATTTAAGTTGAAAGCAACGACAACAGGAAAAAAGGCAAAGAGTAAAATACTGGGAAGATACAAAACAGTTGTTTGAAAAGCAGCTAATTGGGGAAAACCACAAAACAGATGCGGATTCCAAAGGGGAATCTCCCCTATTTTCCATATCCTTGCTGAAAAAAGCTTATGCGGAAAACTGTATAAATAGCCATCCAACCACCCCAGAATGCCTTGCAAGGTTAAAGCATCGGAATAAAACAGAAGGGGTAAAAGCAGAAAAAATCCAAAGATAAAAATGTTTTTTTTGTAATTTCCCAAAGTTTTTAAAAACTATCTAAATATTGTTTTAACTTTGCAAATATTAAAACTATTTGATTATTTTAAAAGATCCTAAATTGAGCTATAATTAGATGATATGTATCTTGGATAATAGATTGTGTATTCTAATAGTGTATTAAATTAACACCCTTAATAAAGATAATGTATACACCCAGATAAAAGATACCGTAACTGAATTAAGAAATCAAGAGTTAAAAGTTTTAGGAAAAAGTGCCAATATGAAAGTAGCTTTCATTGAACCAGCGATAGCAAATGTTAACCCTTTAGGAATTGCATATTTATCTCAGTCACTTATAAACGATGGACATGAGGTTAAGTATTTCGAGTCCCCACGAGCAAACTTTCTCAAACGGGTGAAAGATTTTAATCCGGACATCCTTGCATTCAGTATTACAACCGGAAAACACGCCTTATGTCGTAACCTTAATTCTGTACTTCGCAACCATATAGATGCGGTTTCTCTCTTTGGCGGTCCCCATTGTACCTTCTATCCTGAATTTATTGAAAGCAGTGAATTCATTGACGGTATATGCATGGGTGAAGGTGAATATGCAATGGCTGAGCTGCTTAAGGAGTTTGAAGGCGGACGAGATTATACAGGAACCGCTAACTGGTGGTTACGAATGGATGGGAAAATTTACAAAAATTGTGTGAGGGAAAAAATTGAGGACTTAGATACTCTGCCCTTTCCCAACCAGGAAATTATCTATGATGAAAATCCTGAACTGCGTAATACACCAATAAAACGGATTTTGACATCACGAGGTTGCCCTTTTGATTGTTCCTACTGTTTTAATAAAAAATATAATGCCCTATACAATGGAAAAGGAGAAATCTACCGCCAGCGCAGTCCTTTAAATATCGTTCAAGAAATCAGCGAAACCATAGAAAAATACCCTCTGACCTTTATTAAATTCATTGATGATACTTTTGGTTTGAGGATGGATCACGAACAATTTGCTGGAATTTACAGAAAAGAAGTGGGTATTCCCTTTTCATGTATCTTGCGTCCAAACTTGATAAATGCAGAAAAGATTAAGTTGTTAAAACATGCAGGTTGTGTTGCAGTAACCCTTGCTGTTGAATCAGCCAACGAATCTATTCGCAATATTGTTTTGAACAGAAATTTATCTTCTGCTGTATTAGTAACTGCAATTTCCATTCTCAAAAGAGAGGGGATTCGCATTCATACCCAGAATATCATCGCCAATCCCGGGGAAACATTTGAAATGGCTAAGGAAACATTTGATTTTAATGTAAGACACATGGTAAACTTTGCTGAATGTTTTCTTCTTACCCCATATCCTGGGACAGACATTTATGAATATTGTATTGAAAACAACTATTTTGACGGGGAAATAGAGAGCCTACAGAAATCCTACTGGCTGGGTTCTAATATCCGTTTTGAATCAAAAAGAGAAAAAAGGAGGCTTATCAATTTTCAAAAGTTTTTCAGCTTTGGGGTGCAACATCCTAAAACTTTACCAATTATTAAACTCATTATAGAACTGCCACCGAATAACCTGTTTGTCTTTTTCAATCGCCTTTATGATTCATGGCGATTGAGCCGTATTTTTAAAGCAAGGTTTACTGTGCGTGGTTACCTTGTCACAGTAAGAAACAATCTCAAACATATATTAAGCTACTTTTTAAACCAAAATGATGATTGGTCAAAATCACTTAAATAATAATTGTACTTGATGATTCCTTAAAAAGTTCTTAACTGACACCTTGAACCCCTGCCGAAGCGAGGGACTTAAATGAAACGGGAGTTCTCACCTGCGAAGGGAGGGTTTAAAATGCCCAACGTTTCGCGGGACTCTTTCTGGGTTTTTACGTATCTGTCATATTTTTTATGAGCGATAAAATAGATATCTCAATAGTGATTCCGGCTTATAATGAAGCCAAGAGATTACCATTATATCTCGATTGTCTTGTTGGTTACTGTAATAACAGCAGCAACATATATGAGATAATAGTGGTTGATGACGGCAGCATTGACAACACAACCCAGGTGGTTACTCATTATCAATCTCAATTTGCTCATCTGCATACAATCAGACTGGAAGAGAACAGAGGCAAGGGATATGCAGTTAAAAGAGGCTTACTAAAATCACGCGGAGAAATCTGCCTGTTTCTTGATGCAGATGGATCGGTTCACCCCGAGGAGATAGAGAAAAACCTTCATTATCTTTTACAGGAAGGATATGATATTTTTATTGGTTCAAGAGCACTAAAAAACAATAAAAATATACTTAAAGTCAAGTGGTACAGAAAGGTCATAGGGATGGTTTTTAATTTTTTTGTACACACTTTTCTTTTCAGAGAGATTGAAGATACTCAATGTGGATTTAAAATATTTAAAAAAGAAGTTGTTGAGCCTTTATTTTCAAGATGTTATTTGGAACGATTTGGTTTTGATATTGAGATATTGTATCTTGCTCATAAGATGGGGTATAAGATAAAGGAAGGACCCATTTCCTGGCATCACGTCGGCGGGTCTAAAATCAACCTGTTTGCAGATTCTATAAGAATGTTTTTTAACATATTACAGGTGAGAAATTGGCATTGTACTCCTGTCAATACTTCCTCCAAATATCTGGGACCTGATGAATATAGATACATGTATGAGATGGAAAATTATCACTGGTGGTTTGTCAGTCGAAGGAATTTAGTGGTTTATTTGATAAAAAAGCTAAATCTTTCCTGCCCAACTATACTTGATGTTGGATCAGGCACAGGAGGTAATCTGCTTGTGTTTAGTCAGTTGGGTCAGGCTTTTGGTGTTGATATTGCTCTAAAGGCTGTAGAATTTTGCAAGAAAAGGGGGCTGAAAAATGTGGTTCAAGCCCCGGTCGAGCATATCAAATATAGAGATAAATCCTTTGATATAATTACATGTATTGATCTCCTGGAACATGTTTCAAATCCAGTTGAGGTATTATTAGCCTTAAAGAGGTTATTAAAAGACAAGGGCAGAATTATTCTTACTGTGCCTGCTTTTAGAATACTTTGGAGTCAACACGATGATGCACTATGTCATTTAAGAAGATATGAAAAAGATTCTCTAATGCGGGATTTGAAAGAAGCAGGGTTGAAAATTGAAAAAATAAATTATTTCTTCCTTTTCTCCTTTTTAGTAGTAGCTCCAATCAGAATAATGAGGCGGTTGCTGTTTTCCAGATATAAATTAATATGTGATACCACTACCTTACCTCCTTGGTTTATAAACGAGTTCTTAAAGATTTTGTTTAAGTTAGAAATAAAAATTGCAGAAAAAATTAAAGTGCCATTTGGTACTACTCTTTATGCTGTTATCTCCTGATCGAGACAGTTGCATAAAAACTCTGACAGCTTCACTAATATGAGCTTTATAAACTTTAGCCATAAAAAATATAATATGCCCGATATTAGCAAACGATCTGTAGTTTTTTTGATTGCCATTTCAGCTCTATTTATAGCCCTCTCTGTCTGTATGGCCTCCCCACAGAGACCTATAGAGGAGGATTCTTTTATAACATTTAGATACGTTGAAAATTTTCTTAATGGAAACGGGTTTGTATTCAATAAGTCAGAAAAGGTGGAAGGTATCTCTAATTTTTCGTGGGCGGTAATGCTCGCCATACTGTCTAAATGCGGCTTTTCTTATCTGCCAACGGCAGCCATGCTTGGATTAGGATTTGGTATTCTTGTCATCTGGACAGTGTGGTTATTCTCTGTGCTTTATCTAAAAAGGGAAAGTTATTTTCAGTTTATCGCACCACTGCTTTTGGCAACACATACATTTTTTGTAACATCATGTGCTAACGGTTTAGAAACTGCCTTCTATACATTTTTGATAACCATTGGTACTATCAGTTTTGTGCTCGAAAGCAGAGAAAAGGAGACTTTTCCTTATTTTGCTATCATATTCTCTCTTGCGTCTATAACAAGACCTGAAGCCCCTCTTTTTTTTCTTGCTATTATGCTTACCCTAATCTATAGGGATATGATTAATCGTAAATTGAGAAGATATACAATAATAAGTTTTACAACTTTTTTTCTTGTTTATGGCATCTTCATTGTCTTTAGAATATACTATTATCATGATATCTTTCCCAATACTGCTTATTATAAGAGCTCCATTGATTTCCTTTACAAAGGGAACCCAAACCTTAATTTTTTATTTGCATTCATTGTCAGCACAAAAAGTTATTTTATTTTCCTGCCAGCTTTACTGCTTTTTAAAGCATATAGGAAGGAGCCTTTTTATCAATTTGTTACTGTAATAACTGTTGGCATAGTTATTATGATCTTTCTAACAGAGCCTGAGCCAAGATTTCTGCTCCCGATGTTGCCTTTATCCTTTATATTGGTTCAGGAGGGTTTGTTTAGGTTTTCAATAATCCTTAAAGATTTTAGTAGTGTTAAAAGAGGATATAAGAAATCCTTTGCATTTCTTCTAATGGCATCTATTCTTCTTACCAACCTGCTTTGGCATGAAGTTCCAATTTTTAAATGGAATTTATCAGCAAGACCTGGGGAGCCTGTTGCGTCTGTTATTGGCAAAATGAATCCTCTTGTATTAAATCTAAAAACAATTCTTGCTGAACCATCTATTATAAAAAGAAAATTTGAAGCATTTACTGGAAAAAAGCGTCCGCAAAACAGCATGGTGTCATTTGGATATTGGATAAAAGAAAATCTTCCGGAAGGCTCTATTATTTTATATGATCAGATGGGACAGACGCCATTTTATGCCGGACTTAGTTATACATTTATTGATGCTTGGGGATTGACTGATAAAACGATCGCTTATATACAATATAGACGATCAAATGACTTCTTGTTTAAGATACAGGAATTGGTTCTCAGGTTGTCTCCCGGCGTAAATGCAATAACTTATCAGGAAGATTTAACCTTAACAGAATACATTTTATCAAGGGAACCTGATTATATTTTTATAAATTTAACCTCATTACATACCTATCTATTATCAGATGAGTTTAACCACAGATATCAGAAATTCTTTCCAGATACACCTCAAACATTTGAGGCATGTTATAGAAGAAAATAATTGATTAGTTGGACTCCACTGTCTCTTGCCTCAGCTCACTTTATCAAAGTAGTAATGAAAGAGCTATTGAGAACGGTAAGGTAGGTGGATTGAGAAAAAAGTCTTTACCATAATAAATATGACTGTCAAATTTTTCTTGCCAGAACAAACATTTCGCCTAAGCTTATGTATATGGGCATTTTTTGTATTGCCCGGGGTAATGTTTTTAGCAAAAGTGATAAGATTACGGTGATAGGGTGATGTGGGTGATACTTGAATTGATGGTAGTATAAAATCTTTAAACTTATAACTTTGATTGCAGGGACTATTTTAATTATGTCAAATGATTCTTGTTTCAGCAATGCAGAGATGTTTTTTGGGGAGAAATAAAACAGGTGTTCCTTTTTATACTGCATCCAGTTTTTTCTCATCAACTTTGCAGTGAGGCTTGAAGTATTAGGCAGCACTGCTGCGATAACCCCGTTTGGCATAAGGATTTTTCTGCAACGGCGCAGTGTGCTTACGGGGTCTTTGACATGTTCTAATAAATCAAACATAGTAATTACATCAAAAAAATTGTCTTTACAGGGAATATTCTCGATGGTTCCCCGATAAATACTATCCCCAAATTTGAGATGTGTCTCCTTGAAAAAGGACTCTGAGAGCTCCACTCCATAGGGCTCAAAACCTGCATTTTTAGCACTTTCAAGAAAATAACCTGCTGCACATCCCACATCAAGAATCTTTCCTCTACGTATATGTTTTTGTATCTCTTGTAGTCTTATTTCAAAGGTTTTTGTCTTACTTATTTTTACTGTTTCCGCAACCTCATTTTCTATCTTCCACGGATGGTAATAATTGGCATAGATTTTTTTCAGTTCTTCGTGAGATGGTTGAGGTAATCGGAGTTGAACATTACATGAGTTGCACCTGAAAATACTGTAATCATCCTTAACATAAAGGAGTGAAATAGAATGCTGCTTGCAAATGCTACAGATTTCAGAGTTGTATTTTTCCATGGGATGGGCATTTCCCTTTCTTAAGATTGTGTTCCACGACTTCAAAAACCTCGTTAACAGATATATCTTTAAGACAGAAATTATTCTTACACTTGCTGTTTTTTTCGTTATAAACATGGAGGCAGGGACTGCAGTAGTATCCTTTGTAAATTACTGTGTGAATGCTGCCCTTTGGTCCATATTGAACAGGGCTTTCAGGACCAAAAAATGAAATTGAGGGCGTGCCCATCATAACGGCAAAATGCAAGGGACCGCTATCATTTGATATTACCATATCAACCTGTTCAATAAGGGCTAAGAGTTGAGGAATGTTTGTTTTTCCTGCAAGATTCATAACTTTTTCTTTGTTCTCCAATAGAGCCATGACCTTACCAACACGGTCAATATCCTCTTTCCCGCCTATGAGTATAATATATGCCCCATATTGATTGATTATCTTATCTATTAAAACAGAAAAGTAAGAGGTGGGCCATGATCGATTCAGAAATAATCCGCTGGTATTAACATTTATCAGCACCTTCCAGTCATCATTCCTGATGGAATGTTCTTTAAACAATCGATCAATATGTTTTTTGTCACCAGAACGTATAATTGGTTTTTCAAGGGATAAATTTTTTGAGTTGGCTCCAAGTGCATTGCCCAATGCCATAAATATTTCAGAAATGTGTTTGTAATGGTTATAATAAATTTTATGCGAAATAAGGTGGGTTCTCCAGGGTTCATTAAGGTAGTAACCTGCTGTTATCTGTGCCCTGCTTAAGAAATTTAAAATAGCCCCGAACTTGGAAAAGAATTCCAAATTAAATGCAATATCCAACTTTTCCTTGTTAAGCTGATAGAGTGTACCCAGTACGTCTGATATAAAAACTATAATATTTTTGGTTCTGATGCTTAAAACCTCATGAGCAAGTCCTAAACAATTTACAAAATCTTTGTTTTCAGCAAAGGTAAGAAAGCATATTTTTGCTTCAGGATATCTTTGTTTTATCGATCTTATCAGAGGCGTTGCATGAACGATGCTCCCCATACCCAAAAATTTGGTAAAAAGAATTTTTTTGATTTGAGCTTGTTTCTCTCTAAAGAGGATTTTTTTTGACAATGCATACAAACTCAAGATATAACAAATAGGTTTTCCTGCATAATTGTCGATCAATCTCATCTGTTTGTTAGTAATTGACATAGGTTGTTCTTTATCTGCAAGTTGGGGTTTTTCTTACCCTGAGCGGGTTGCTTTCTTAAAATAAGTACCCAAATGTCTAAGGTTAAATTTTATTTCTTCCCATAAACTCATGTTATTTGCTTTTGCATGTCTATAGGCAAAAGCGATTATGAAAAGAAAGTTAAAAATTTTATTAGGTGGCAGACAGATCAGTTTTTTTATAATAGGGTGGAGCGAAGGGAACTTTACTGCGTAAAAGAATAACTTTCCTAAATTTACCAATGGTATACTCTCTTTTTGTTGTATAAGGCTGGATGAGTAAAAGTTGAGTTTATCCGTCAGGTTTCTGTCTTCTTCAGGAGATTGATTAGCAATAAGGGTATTCCAAAATTCTGTGCCTGGGAAAGGCTGGAAGATAGAGCACCAGGGAGAATCGGTTGAAACCTTTATGTTAAGATTTACCGTTTGAAAACCATCTGTAAGTGTCTCTCCTGGAATGTTAAGCATATTGTAGGTATTGATTTTCAGCTTATGTTTTTTAAGCAATGCTGCACCATGAATAATTGCCTCGTCTGATAGATTTTTCCCTAGTATATTCTTCCTGAGATTTTCATTCCCGCTCTCAATTCCAAAGCTAACAAAAGTACACCCTGCTTTTTTAAGAATAGATGCTGTTTCTTCATCAACCATATCGATTCTTGCCAAACAGGTAAAAGGAAGTCGTATCTCTTTTTGATATCTTTCCAAAAAAGTGAAAAGCCATTTCTTGTCTGAAATGAAAACATCATCAGTGAAATCAATTGCTCTGATGCCATAGTATTTTTTTACGCTTTTGATTTCTTCTAAAACACGATCTATGCTGTGACGGCGAACATAAATACCTTTTCCTTTATAGAGAGTTTTAAGCAACTTGTTGCAACAATAGGCACAGTTAAAGGGGCATCCCCTGCTAACCATAAATCTTTTTACAGGATAATCTCTTAAAAATTTGTAGCGGGAATAGTATAATTCTCGATCTACCATAGGTAAAGTGTCCGGATTCTCTATCAAAGGGCGAATATGGTTTTTTATAACCGTTCCGGAATCTGGATTTTTCAGCCACAGGTTCTCAATAGTGGATAAATGTTTACCTGTCTCTTTAAAATTATCCATAAGTTCCAAAAGGGCATGTTCACCTTCTCCACGACACACAATATCTACTGAGTGGTGTTCGATAATCTCTGGATAGATAGTAGGATCAATGCCCCCGAAAACAGTTGTGGTCTTCAGAGAGTTCTTAAACTTAGTTGCCCATTCCAATGCCCAGAGACGCTCTTCTGAAACAATTGAAAACCCTATAAAATCGGGTGATATATCTTTCAAAATGCGGAGAAGGTTTCGCTCTGCTGGTTCAATGAACAGTTGACATATATGTCCATGTTTTTTGAGCAGTCCTGAAATATTCATAAGACCATGAAGGTCAAACCAGTTTTTTTGTATAAAAGCGATGGTTGCCATAAATCATAACTCATATAACTAATCTTTAAACTAAAAAGAATCTCGAAATCCCCATGCCAGTCTCATGGTTTTCCACAAAGGCATGCTTTGTTCTTTTGAAAATCTGCTTATAAACGACACAATAAAAAACAGTTTAAAAAATGGGGGGAAATTGATTCTTATAAGTTTCTTTAATATAGGAAAAGTTAGAGGGTATTTAACCGCAACATAAAACACCTTCTGGAGATTTTCAAAGGAGTGCCTTTGCGGTAAGTTTAAGGGGCTGGTTGAAAAATATGAAGGGGGAAGTTCCTCGAGATCATAAAATTCAGGCATCAGTTTCATTTGAACTGCAATTTTAGCAATATCAGTTTTGGGATATGGTATCATAATTGAACCCCAAGGGTAGTCAGTCTTTATCTTTATATTTATTTCAACTGTTTTGAATGCATCATCTATGGTTTCAGATGGTATAGCAAAAATATTGTAAGTCCCGAATTTTATTCCGTATTTTTTAAGCATAAGAGCACATTTGATAATATGGTCATTCTTTATTTTTTTGTTCAATATATTATTGCGAATTTTCTCATTACCGCATTCAATCCCAAATATTACTGTGTTTACACCGGCATCTTTTAATGCTTTCGCCAGTTCATCAGTCATCATATTTGCACGCAAAGAACATTTAAACGGAAGATTAATTTCCTTCTTGTATAGAGATAAAAATTTAATTAATAATTGAGAATCTTGGGTAAATTCACCAAAGTCCTCAAAACTCACGCTTTTGAGCAGGTATCTCTCTTTTGTTTCTTTTATTTCCTGGATGATTCTCCCCGAGCTAAATTGCCGAAAATAAGACCCCTTGCCTTGATAGAGCCTTTGACAGATATTACTATAACAGAAACTGCAACGGTAGGGACAGCCTCTTGTGGTCATGAATATCTTAGATTCTTTGGTGCGTAATACATTGTATTTATCATAATAGATACCGCGATCAGGAAAGGGAAGTTCATCAAGATTCTCACAAAGATGTCGCATGTTATTCTTATGGATAGTGCCATACTTATCTCTGTACCAAATACCATCAATAACTTTCAATGAATCCTCATTATCATATTTGGATAGAAATTCTTCAAGGGAGCTTTCTGCCTCGCCAAGGAATATGGCTTTTACCTTATTACTTTCAATAAGTTCAGGGAAAAAGGTTGCATGTGGACCACCAACTATAACCGGAATGTCTGAGGATGTCTGTTGAAGAGATGACATTGTATGCCTGAACCAACCATAATCATTACTCATCAAAGAAAAGGCAATGAGATCAGGAGAATATTTTTTTACGTTTTCCAAGAGGTGAGATCGGTCTATGTCAGAAATAAACACTTCACACTCATGCCCCAAACCCTTTATAACAGAACTTAGAAACATTATCCCCATGAATTCAAACGGTATCTTTTGTAACAGGGCTATTTTCATGTTGTAATGCCTTTCTAACAGAAAGTTCCTATGCTGAAAGTTAGATGAGGAATGAAGCGCAGCAAAGCTGAGCATCCATTCAGTTGAAGTTTGCAATCAAACATTATTTTTTTTTCAGGATTCAACTCTGCACATTTCTATATTTACTTACTTGCTTTTTAAAAAATTTTATAGTTGATAAACCCGTAAAAAGTATAAAAAGCTCCCTCTCCCTCGACGGGAGAGGGTTGGGGTGAGGGTGATATAAAAGGTAATACAGCATGTTACAAGTATCTGGCTCACAGCCTCTTTTAGCAATTTAAGAAAAAATTGACTTTTTACGGAACCATCATAGTTAATCACCCTGCGATAATTTCCGAATTCAGAGAGGGTGCTTTAATCGAAATTAAAAAGAACCTATATAACCTTGAGTTTATGTTTTTAATTGGTGTCCTAAATGGTTTTTCAAAAAATGTATTATTGAACAAGATTATCTGTTCACTGGTTAGGCTGCTTTTTTGTTCCTGATTCCTGTGATTTAGAGATAAACATACGTATTATAAGTAAACATAGCGTTCCAAGAAAAGGAAACGATACTGCAAGCCTTGTAATAAAATTGTCTCCAATAACTTTGGGCGCTCCAATATAGTATGGGGGCATTACTATTGCAACAAAACAGAAAACAGCAAGGCTGTTTATAAAGAAACTTGAACATATCTGTTTTGTTGAAGAAAAATAATTCATTGTAACAAGAATTGAAAGATTTACAAGAGCAAAATAGTGCAGCCATGAAATATCGGGAAGCAGAAGAATAATAAAAACCACTATAGACATTTCAAAAGGCTCAGTTTTTTTATGCCCGGATTTTGATGAAAGGAGTTTAAAAACTACAAGTACAGAAATAATGAAAGAAAGCTGTATGGTTCTAACAAAAAACGGGGTTTCAAGTGAAGTAAAGACAAAAACATCCAACGGTGTGAACTGTCTTAAAAGGAAAGCAGGAAGCGACTGATTGCTCCAGGCAGATAGGGTGATGCCTGAAAACTGTTCTATATAGGTTAAGAATTCAAGGTTCAAATAGGTGCCGTAAAAGATAAAGGAAAGCGCTATAAGCAAACCTATTGTAACTATTGATGAGAAGACCGGTTTATATTTTTTTCTGTATAAAAAATAGAAGAGAAAAAGCAGAGGATATAACTTCATTGCAGAGGTGGCACCTATTATGACACCAGCCGTGGTATAGTATCTCTTTTGAACACATAAAAACAGGAGGCTGATTGCAGCATAGATAAAAATGGTAGTTTGCCCTAGTTTGAGGGAGTAAAGAAGGGGATAAGAGAGAAGGTTAAGCGAGATTATAAGGGTTATTTTGTAAAGTCTGTTTTTTATTCCACCAGCCAAATGCCATTGAACAAACATGACTATTATAATCAAGAATATGTTTAAGATTATCCAGACAATGGCGGCATCGGAAAAGGGGAGGGGACAAAGCAGCTGAAAAGGAGCAATAAATATCGGGGGGTATAAGTACGGGGGGGCTGAATCAAATCCGGCTTCTTTTGCAATCTCTAAAAACCTTCCTTCTCCTACTTTGCTAAAAGCTTCCTCAAAATGAACATATATTTCTGTTAATTCGCCAAGGGAAACAAGCTTTGCAGCCGCATAATAAGCAACAAAATCATAGGCAAATGTTACAAAAAGGTCCTTTTGGGTGATATGTTTCAGAAAAAAAGAAAAATATGTAATACTGAAAGCTATAATCAAATAACAGAGATATTTTTTTGAACGAAGAGACATAACTTGTTATTTTAACTTCAACCCCGGGGTATAGCCACAAAAAGGGTTTAATAGCCGATTCAAGGTGTATGGTTTTTTAATATTTTTTGTGACTTATTGAGCCTTTTTCTGGCCGTTCATTGGGTTTTGTTTTTAGCCCAATCTACTCTTTGCGGCTAATCAAAAAATCTCCCCCTATGGAGTACATTAATAAAATCCCTGGCAGGGGCTAATTTAACATTATCAAAAACTTACACAGCGCTGTTTTCATAATGAATTTCACCATGAGTTAGAATTTGACTCAAAAATCCACTGTCGTCCCTGTTCTCTTCAAAAAGGGTAGGTTCAATTCTTATATCAATATCGCTTGCTTTATGATAAAGCTTTGTTAGTAAATCAAGGTAGTCAGATTTAAAATCCTTTACTATTACCGCTATATCAATATCACTGTCCTCATGAGGATGTCCATGTGCCCAAGATCCATATAGCACAACTTTTTGAAGATCAAAATCGCCGATTAAAGATAGTGCAAATTTTCGGGTTAACTTTACAACCTGCTCTTTATCCATTTTAAAAACTCCATAGAAGATTTCAATATGGTGCTGCATCTTTCCTGAGTAAGGGATTTTAAAAGTTTCTCTTTATCAGTAGGATATCTTACTTCAATTGCAGCAACACGCGGTTTTTTCTCCAGCCGTAATGAGGGTTCAAATTTATGTTCACTATGATGTAAAAATTCAATGCTAATTTACACCATGATACTAAAATAGTCAGGGGTTTTATAATAGTCACGAAAAATCACTGTGTTTCCAAGCTTTTCTCCCAATCTCCGCGTATCTAAGGAGCGCCAGCGACTGAGCGTAAGGCATAAGGACGTTCTTACTCTCCCCCGTTCGGGCAAAGCCCTTCACTTAAGACGCAGGGGTCACAGAGGGGAAAACAGTTTTTACTTAAAACTTGTAGCTTGCAACTTCCCATCTCTGCATGCTATTCTTTTTCTTCAGTCTATTCATTTGATAGGTTTTTGTCAATAATCTTAAAAAAACATATACCTTGTTTTTAACTGTTTTTTTTGGGTCAATGTTCTCGTCTTGCATTATGGATCAGCAATAATTTTCTTTACAGCAAAAAGTAATAGATTTATAATATTTTTCATTTTTATAAGAAGTTCAGGTTTAAATACACAGAACCATTGTAGTAAGCATACATTCATGATCAAACATTTTAAAAACCAACCCCATTATTACTGTTTCTCCCAATAACGGCTTTTAGATGAAAATTAATAAAATTTATATGGTTAGCATAATTTGTCTGGTTGTTTTTTTCTTTGCAACAGTTGTTGGCTTTTTTAGAGAGATAAAAAACCTGTATATTGCAGGTATGGAGTTTAAGAATGTTTCAGAACATGAGAAAAAAGTCTACCTGCTTGGTGATGAGTATATCTTTGCATGGCTATGCAAGCAAATAATCCCAGAAAAAGCTAATGCACTTTTTATCACCAACTCCAGCAGTAATCATGGCAGCGCAAATCTTATGATAAATTATGAATTATATCCTCGCAGGCTTTATCTTTTGAACCCGGACAACCCCTTTATGGATACACCTCCATCCGTAAGAGAAATAGACCGGGAATTCCTAAAAAATTATAACATAGTCTGGATTATTTTCAGATATACAGATCCCTTTGATAGAAAGTTGGTGGTCAACCTTAAAAACGGTCAGGAAGTCAAACGCTATTCATTAAACATCAGAGACAGGACATATCATGCCGTTCCTTAGCATCTTGTTGCTTTTATTGTGCTGTATGGTAACAGGACACGCAATGTTGGGATTCCTGCGGCTTCAGGACAAGATACATGTATGCGGACGTATTGGCTTGTATTTTGGTGTTGGGGGCGGCACGCAGGCGCTGCTGGTTTTCTACCTTTCACTTATGGGGGTTTCACTCCATCCAGGGCTTGTTTTTATCGTTGCCGGATGTTTGCTTCCTGTATCCATATACCATATAATTAAATCTTTGAGATGCAAGAAAAATATAACTGACATCCTTCCTGCAGGTTTCAGAAAGAAAACCGGTTACAAATATGTGCAGGTGTTGTTGCTTCTGCTAATTGTAACGGCTGTCAGTCTTGTTACGGTGCGTGCAGTAATTCTTCCAATGCATTTGGCTGATGACAGGGGACAGTGGGGCATAAAGGCTAAAATTTTTTATGAGGAGAGGTCAGTCTATGCTGATGATTTTATAGAATCTCACCGGCTTATTTATCACTCTAAGTACCCTCCTTTAGTGCCTCTCATGATGTCTTTTGTTTATATGTCTATAAATCGTGTTGATGATGCTTTGGCAAAAATACCCTTTCCAGGTTTTTATGTAGCATTGCTGATGTTGTTTTATGCAGCCCAGCGGCGGTTTGCAAGCCGCATTCACAGCCTGATCTTTACAACAGTGCTTGCTTTACAGCCACTTTTTATTTTTGATGTTCATGGGAATCCTGCATCCGGGTATGCTGATGTTCCGCTGACATTCTATTTCTTTGGTGCATCCATTGCTTTGCTGTGGTGGATTGATAAACGACACAAAGGTTATTTGCTGCTCGCAGCTCTCTGCATAACCCTTTGCATTTTTACCAAGAAAGAAGGGTTGATATTGTGGTTTATTCTTATTTCAGCATGTGCAGCAGCCCATCTATTATTCCGAAAAAATGTCGTGCCAAGGATGTTTCCTATATTTCTAATTATACCGGCGATACTTATTTTGCCGCTTTTCTTTTATAGCAGCAATTTTGCAGTCAGACCCTGGGAAAAGGAGTTTGAGTTTTCCGTTGATACCATTGTGATTATATTAGGAAACATTGATAGAATTCCAAGCATATTAATATCTATTGGCTTTGCGCTTTTTACTCCCTTGCAGAATGCCGCTTTCACATCTTTATGTGGCTTATCATTATATATAACAATTAATCGGGGCGGTTTTTGTGCATGGTCATTCTTTTTGCCGGTTATGGTTCTTCATTCTCTTGTCCTTATATTTGCTGTTGTTTCATATCCACATTATTGGTGGGGGAATTTCATTGGTGATATGCCAAGACTCCTGATGCCTGTTATTCCTCTGGCGCTCTATTGTGCTTCAGAGAGTCTGTGTTTTTCTAAGCAAAATGATAACACTCTTTTTTAGGGAAAAAAAATAAGCGGGAAGAACCTGATCATAATATATGGGATAACAGGGAAAGACACCGTTTATATAATTGACAACTCTCTCATCCCGGCATAAATATTATTTGCTTCCTTTATGAGTGATTCGGGTATATTCTGCAACTCAACCTCTGCAGGGCTTATTTTTTTTATTCTGTCAATATTTGATTGAAGCGCAAGAGACTCTTTGCTCTCAATCGAAAATGACAATTGCTGCAACCCTCGCTCCGGTTCCTCACACAGTGCTTCATAGCTGAAAAAGCGCAGAAAATCGGCATTGATAAGTAAAGCCCTATAGCTTACCACCCAATATTCCAGCCAGAATGAAAGATCAAGGGGGTTCCTTTGATTGGAGGGTTTGCTCATCCAGCCCTCAAAATCAACAGGACGGAGGTTTTCTCCAAAATCATAGTGCCCGATTGCCCGCATGTACTCGGAGGCAAAAGCGTCATCCTTGTGAATGCAAAGAAAGTTGATATGCTGTTTCAGCAGAGAGTTGGCATGCTGTAAGGGATGCCGGAATGGAATAACAATAATTGCGTCCGGAAAGAGTTGTTTCAAAAAAGTTGTGCGTGATATGTTTAAATTATTTTTTGATATATATCGGACTTCCCCGGCATCGGCTCCGTTGCGCAGGTAGATAATTTTTTGAATATGATTTGAAAAGAACTCTTTGAATTCATTGTTGACTTTGTCTGTCCATGGAAGAATTCTATCTGCTTGGTAGTGTTGTTCCCAAAAGGTTTTCCATACTACTTCCTCAAATGCTTCAAAACTTGCAAAGCCAATGAGCATTCCATCATTGTGCGCGCGTTCTTTCAATTCCACGCGCTTTTGAAACGGAGCAGAAAAAGTATTCCAGAGACATGGAATCAGCACAAACGGCATATCGCGATAGGTGTGAGATGCGAATTCATTCAGGGCAGTACAACACTCAAGCAGCAATGTTGTTCCTGCACGGGGAAGCGCTGTAATAAATACAGGACGTTCTAAAGGGCAAGGGGAAAGCTTCTTTTTATATATTACATCCTCAATGTCAGCAAGTGCAACCTGAATGCTGTAAGTGTTAAATGCGATTTTGTGTATTATTCTGTCAATAGCTGAGTAGTTGCTATGTGTAACGGTATGTACTGAGAAGATATACATGAATAAAATAATAAATATGCTGCTTACAACTATGAAAACCGGAGAGAAAAGAACAGCATGAACAGAACCCATAGAGAGCAGTCCTGCCTTATGACATAACCATAAACTCCCCATGGGTATAAAAACCCCTGCAGTCCATCCGAAAACAATCAGAATAAAGAGACGCAATAAGTGTTTGAGGTCACTTCTTAATGCCAGTTCTTTTGCATCATCGCTCAGGGTTGAACTGGTGATAACTGCCATAGATCGGCGTGCTACACCTATTACAGTCCTGCTGTTTTCAACCAGCCTGAGTTTTTTTATCAGGAAAAGAAACAAAACCACAAGCAGAACGGCTGCAATCCAATTTATCATTCTGCATTTTCCGGACTGACTGGATTACTTTTCTGTTTCGGTTTTCTGAAGAGTTTTTTTAGGGGATACCAGATCAAACCGAAGACCGCAACAATCACGCAAAAAACCAAAGCAAAGAATGCGCCAATTGCTGATAATCCGGCGCCTGGTCCGACATAAGCCATAACGGTCTGTGGTAAAAAAATCAGGATGGCTGATATAAGGGCAGAATGTTTTAAAGTCCGAATTTTCATTTTAGCCTCCTTTACTTTGTGTTTTTCTTGTGTCTTAGAAGTTGTTTTTGCATTTACTGGCAATAAAAATTGAGTGAAGAGAAATAGCCTTGAAAACAGAAGTCAGAATCTCCTTTTGCTTTTCAGCTTAACAGCCAACAGCTTAACAGCTTATTTAGGTTCCGGCTTGTCAGGGTTGAGTTAAACTATATATCCTGTATCGGTTAAATTCAAGCTCTTATTTTTCTCCGATAAATATCGCTTTGTATTGAAGAGGCAGACGTTGAACCTCTGTGATAACTCGTATATATCCATCATCAACGTAGTTGGTGTACTCCCAGACAATTTCCTTCTCCTGGTTGATTTCAAATGCTCTGCCAGTACATGAGTCGGTAATTAATAGGTTTCCGTTTGGAAACCACTGATGTTTACCCAATATAGCTGAATAGAAAGGGGTTCCCCGGCTGCCTTCAAAGAAAACCTCTACTGTATTATCCGGTGGTGAAAAGATTAATATGCGGCTTTGAAATTCAAAATCATCGGGGAAGGTTTTAATAAAATTGTTGTCGTAAACCGAGAATCTGTTTCCGTCAATAAATTCAGGATCGTGCTGCCTTACAAATTCACCTGTGGTAATAAATTTTATCTCTTCACTGTCCCGGTTGAATACAAAAACCGTATTGATGTTGCGCAGAGAAACAATAATATCACCGCGTTTGAAGAACCCTTCTTCAAACGTAGCAGGAAAAGGTTGAACATCATTCATATGGAAATAATCCTCCCCATAATGCGGTGTTGAACCTCCCATATAAAGCAACCCGGTTCTGTTGTTTTTGATAAGTATTTCCTTCACAGACCATTCCTGCAGAATTTTACCATCAGGGGATACCTCCAGAATAGTATCCTCTTCAAAAGGGGGAATTCTGTTTGGAAACCGGGGATGGGGTTCTTTGTAGTATCTGTGACCGCAAACCCAGAGATTGCCATCATCATGCATGTGGACTGAATGGTGGGTTTGATAAGGCAGACGCCATACAATAGCTCCATTTGTATCTATCCTAACAAGTCCAAGATGCTCAAAATTGAAGACTATATCACCATTATCCATGAAAGTTATTCCATGGATTAGTGCCCCAGGTCTGGATTTTGGAAGCATTCTTTTTGGCACATGTTCTGCTTTGGGCCATATCTCAAACCAGTCAATAATCCATTCATGAAGTTTCTGTCCTTCCAAATCCATTATTTTCACTGACAGTTCTTTGTCTTTGTTGATACAAACCACCATGTTTATCCCCGGATATGCCTGTTCAGTGTTGTAAATGCCCGGCCGGTCCGGGTATGGGAAAGGATATTTTTGAATATATAGATCATCACGAAGCTCATCACGAAAAAAATGGATAAACCCTTCTGCCGCAAGATGCAAAAAATCGTAAGGAAAAATTTGGAATTTGACAACTGTTGCCCCAAAACAGAAAATGAGAAAAGCTGCGGATACAACAAAAAAAGGGAAAATTAATCTTTGAATATTTGTTTTCATTTACCGGATTTTATAAAACATCGATCTGTTTTTTTTTATGGTTTCTAATTCAAGCCAATCTGTTAGCTATCTATAAAATGGGATGAGCTTGAAGTTCTCATTGCGCTCCAATAAAAAGCTGTTTATATTCATACGGCAGGCGCTGAACCTCTATAACCATGCCCATGTATCCATCATCAACGTAGTTGGTGTACTCCCAGACAATCTCCTTTTCCTGATTAATTTCAAACCCCCTTCCGGACCAGGGATCGGTAATCAATAAGTTCCCGTTTGGAAGCCACTGATTTTTACCTGCTTCACCCGAGTAGAAAGGGGTTTCCCGGCTGCCTTTAAAGAAGACCTCTACCGTATTATCCGGTGGTGAAAAAATCAGGATGCGGCTTTGAAATTCAAAATCCTCAGGCCAGGTTGTTATAAAATTGTTATCGTAAACCGAGAATCTGTTTCCGTCAATAAATTCAGGATCGTGCTGCCTTACAAATTCACCTGTGGTAATAAATTTTATCTCTTCACTGTCCCGGTTGAATACAAAAACCGTATTGATGTTGCGCAGAGAAACAATAATATCACCGCGTTTGAAGAACCCTTCTTCAAACGTAGCAGGAAAAGGTTGAACATCATTCATATGGAAATAATCCTCCCCATAATGCGGTGTTGAACCTCCCATATAAAGCAACCCGGTTCTGTTGTTTTTGATAAGTATTTCCTTCACAGACCATTCCTGCAGAATTTTACCATCAGGGGATACCTCCAGAATAGTATCCTCTTCAAAAGGGGGAATTCTGTTTGGAAACCGGGGATGGGGTTCTTTGTAGTATCTGTGACCGCAAACCCAGAGATTGCCATCATCATGGAGGTGAACCGAATGATGGGTCAGGTAGGGAAGACGCCAGACCACTTCTCCCTGGAGATTGAGCCGAACAAGTCCCAATGAATCAAAATTAAACACAATGTCACCGTTTTCCATAAAAACTATACCGTGAACAAATGAGCCGGGCTTGGTAAAGATATTTTTCTTGGGTAAGATTTCTTTTGGCACATGTTCTGAGTCGGGCCATATCTCAAACCAGTCAATAATCCATTCATGAAGTTTTTGTCCTTCCAAATCCATTATTTTCACTGACAGTTCTTTGTCTTTGTTGATACGAACCACCATGTTTATCCCCGGATATGCCTGGTTAGTGTTGTAAATGCCCGGCCGGTCCGGGTATGGCATCGGGTATATCTGGAAAATTGGACAAGGTTTGAAAATATTGTAAAATCCATCTGCTGCGAGCTTTAAAAAACCATACGGAAATATTTGGTATTTGCCAACAGCTGCCCCAAAACAGAAAATGAGAAAAGCTGCGGATGCAACAAAAAAAGAAAAGCCGAATTTCTGGAGATTTATTTTAAATGCCATTTATTAATTTCTTATAAAATGGTTTTTTCAATTATGTATCCATACCCAACTGGATAATTATATATATATTGTGCTTTTATTTCAATAAAAAGCGCATTTGACCTGAAAAAACTGTTTAATCAACTCTACTTCAAATAACACATTCGATAACAACTCTGCTTACCACCTGTGTTCTTTCGATATCTTAAACCCCAGTCCGGTTGAAACTTCTGATATATTATCTCTTCTCATTTCTTTGATCAGGTAGTCTATATTGTGGAACGTGTCTGTGGGAATGGGGTTGTAGGTAAGGATATAATACTTACGATCAGGCAAAGTCTCCATAAGTTCGATGTTCTTATACCCCAGATCCATGGCATAGATGATATCCGTATCAAGAAGGGGGGAGTTGTGCAGAAACCCTTGACCATATCCAAGGGAGTTCGGGTTTTCAATCCCACGTGGCAGGTTGACATCTATGAACACAACTGCATTTGTAATTTTGTGTTCTGTGACAAGGGTGGATATCCTGTTGTTAACAAACCAGTAACTGCTTGAATATTTTTGATATAGCCTGGGCATGGAATATGAAAATGTATGTATGAAAAAGCCTGCCAGAAACAGGAGTAAGACTGCCTTTACTCTGGTTTGATTAAACCCGAGTTTTGAGGTCAGTTCAGGGACTTTTATTATTCCCCTGACGGTGAGTATGGCAAGAAAAGGGGTTGTGCAGAAATAGAACCTTGGACCAAAACACAAGTCCTGGTAATAGTAGAAGAAATATCCTGCTGTAAGGCATAAACAGGAAGAGATGAAAAGAATATCCCACTTATTGCGTTTTACAGAGGGCAGAAAAAGAAGAAATACAAACAGAAGAGAAGGAACGGGCCATTCAAACAGGTATTTGTTGAGGGCTGTCAGATTGTAGTTTGTATTTAAAATACCGCCCGGCAGTGTATGCGAATAACCTATCTGGGCAGAACCAAGGAACCCAAGCACGTTGTATTTTGCCTGGTATCCAAACAGAAAAGGACTTCCATTGGTCAGATAGTTATAACCCAGAATAACAGACAGCATTATTAAAAAACCTGCTGTAAAGAAAATAAAAACATTTATGCTCTGTTTTTTCTGTTTGTAAACATGGTATAGTAAAAAAAGAATAAAGGGGATAGCCATTAAACAGGCGGTAAGGGGTCTGATGCTTGCGGCATAGCCTATTGAAAATCCTGATGCAAAGGCAAACGCCTTTGAACCTTTCTGAATGGTTTTAATGAAACAGAAAACAAAGAGAAGAATAAAAAACAGGGTGGAAACATGGTTCATGAAAGAAGATGACATAAAAAGAAAAAAGGGTGAGAAAACAAAAAATGCGGTTGATGAATATACTGTCAACTTATCCCTGTAGGTGTTTTTTGCAATTGCATATACCAACACCACGCAAAGCGCACCCAGCAGCGGATTTATGATCCATGGTGCATTAAAAAGCAGTCCTACAAGAAGAAGAATAGAGTACCCTGGCGGATATTGAGAATACCATCTTTCATTGTTTATAATGTTCCAGAAATCAAAGAACTCTTTATTTGGAGGAAGAGGTGCTGTTATCATACCTGCTTTAAAGATTTTGGCCTGAAACAACTGGGCTATGCTGTCCTGACTGTGGGGGAGATGCTCAAGGGCAAAATAACAGATAAGATTGGCGGCAATAAAGGCGGATATTGATAAAAAAATAACCCATACTGTATGATTTATGGAAATAAACCGGGAAGTGGAAAATATAATATTTTTGGCAAGACGTAAGGGTATTTTTGAGGAAAGCAAAAAAAAAAGAGCTAAAGAAAGAATGAAATAAGCTGTTCTGACAAGATAATCTGGTACGTTCCACAGTAGATAAGACTCAAGGGATCGACTATAATAAGGTACTATAAAATTCAGGGGGAAACAGGAGTACAGAAAAAAGAGCGATAAAAGGATGGCCCAGTATTTTTTTATTGGCTGATGCATTTTTTTATAAAGATATGTCTTT
>CAZMHH010000017.1:0-52961 GCA_964566035.1 uncultured Thermodesulfobacteriota bacterium | reverse complement strand
GACTTGGCTCAATAATTTCGGTTCTGAAGACATTGAGCGGCAGGGGGGAGATAGTTCTTTGTGAAATACAACCCTCTGTGTCGAGTCTTTTCACACTTACAAGGATGAACCGTGTGTTTAAGATTTATGAAACCAAGGATGAGGCTCTAACCTTTTTCAATGAAGCTATAAAATGATGAAAAAGGCGGTTATTCAGATTGAAAGCCGTATTGAAAATGCTTCCCTTGCCGGGCAGGCTGTAAGGGGGATCTGTTATTACTTGCCCCTTAGCGTCTATGAACAGTCTAATGTAGAACTTGCTGTTGTTGAGGCTGTTACAAATATAGTAAAGCATTCCTACAGCAATGAGTCCGGTCATAAAATTGAGGTTGCGATATCTGTACTTGATGACCATATACTTATTGAAATTACAGACACCGGTAAATGTATCTGCAGGGAGCTAAAAAAGAAACTCGACTTTGACCCATGCAAGGTTGAGTTGCTTCCGGAAAAAGGTATGGGGCAGTTTTTAATCAATCAGGTTATGGACTATGTTTCACTCAACTGCTCCAAAGAGAAGAATATACTTGTTATGAAAAAATATTTTCCTGAAAGCGCATGAAGATAAGACAGATCCACATTTTTTATGTTTTGCTCTTTGTTGTGATGATTGCAACAACAGCTGCCTATCATCTGCTGTCACAGGACTGGGTTATGTTCAGAAAGGCTGAAAAGAGTTTTCATTCCAAACAGTACTCAGAGGCACTGGTTCTATACGAAAAGACTTTTGATATGGGGCTTCAGACAACAAGGGTTTATTTCAGGATTGCCCAATGTTTTTTAGCTGAAGGCATGTTTGATGAAGCGGTAAAATGGTATTTAAAGCTTCTTGAAAAAGACCCTGAGAACAGAAATTTAAAGGTTATGATTGCAAGGGCTGTTTTCTGGGGCGGGGATATGAACCAGGCGGTCAGGTATTACAGGGAAGCCCTTGCAAATACAAAAACAGATTAAAATTTTCACAAGAGGAAATATCAAATGAAAAAAATTGCTTTTCTTATCCTTCTTCTTTTTCTGTCATCTTCTGCATTGGCACAGGAGAAAGTTTCTGACAAATTTAGAAACTTCTTTGCAACTGATGCAAGAAAAGATGAGGCGGTTTATGTTGGAGAGGAAATACCAGACTGGTTGGCAAGGTGGGAGCTTGCAAGGATTCTCAGCTATATTAAGAATTATGATGAATCAATCATTGAATACAGGAAAGTTCTGAAAGAAAAACCCGATCTGACAGAAGCCAGGGCAGAACTGGCTCAGGCGCTTTTTTACAGCAACAGAGAAGATGAGGCATTAAAAGAACTGGCTAAAATTTCCATTGAAAAGATTGATGACAACACCGCGCTTCTGCTTGCAGAGGTTTATGCTGCTTTAAAAGAGGATAAAAAGGCAGAGCCGCTTTTCAGACAGTATCTTAAAGCAAATCCTGATGACTATAAGGCAAGACTTATGCTTGCAGAAATGTATAGCTGGGTGAAGCGCTATGAAGAGTCAAAAGCAGAGTATGAAAAGATACTCAAAGCCCTGCCTCAGGACAGACAGGTGCGGCGAAAATATGCGCTTGTTCTGAGTTGGATGGGAAAACATTCAGAAGCGGCTGAAGAGCTGAAAAAAACACTCGAGTAGTTTGCAAGATGCTTGCAATGCAGTCTTTTGGATCTTAATGATCACGAGCATGAAAACGAAGGGGCAGTTTTTCTTATAACCAGAAGCCTTTTTTTAGAAAGCTCCACAAATGTTTTTATCACATATCTGCAAAGTGGTTTTTATCTTATCTGTTTTTGTTTCAGGGGTATATGCAGGTCAGGAGATTGCATCCATAGTGCGCCCTGAAAACCGTATCAGTGATTTTGAAGCACGTTTCTATCTTGCACAGGTTCTCTCATATCAGAAAGACAGCTTAAAGGAGTCTTTGAATGAGTTCCTGAAACTTCTTGAAGAGAATCCTTATAGTTTGACTGTCCGTTTTGAAACCGCCCGTGTCTGTAATATGCTTGAGATGTATGAAGAAGCCCTTGTTCATCTGAAAATGATTATGCAACAGGAACCAATTGCCGCAGAGGTACTTGCCGAAGCAGCTTTTTCAGAGGCAATGCTTGGGCATGCTCAAAACAGCAGACAACTGTTTCTGAGTCTGCTTCAGAAGGAGAAACCCTCTGATGAATCTCTTATAAGATTTGCGGATTCAATGCTTACCTGGGGGGATTTCTACAGGGCAGAAACCATATACATGGAATATCTTAACGACAATCCAGACTCTACTGAAACAATCCTCAAGCTTGCATCCGTTTATGTAAGCTCGGAAAGATATGAAGAGGCTGAAGAGATTTACAGAAAAATTCTTTTAACCAATCCTGACTGTGCTGATACAATCTATCTTCTTGCAGAGCTTAAATTTTCCGAGAAAAATTTCTCAGAGACTGTTAACCTCTGCAAAACTATGCTTGAAATAAACCCCCTGGACAGGGATGCCATACTGCTGAAAGCAGAGGCTCTTGCATATCTTGAAGATTACCCTGAATCTCTCAAACTCTACGGCATGCTTTATGATACACCCGAAGCATTGCTCGGAAAAGCTAAGATACATTTAAAACTGAACAAGCCTGAAACTGCCTCAGGATTCTTCAATAAAGCTCTTGAAATAGACCCTGAGCATCTGGAAACACTTTTCAGCCTTTGTATAGAAGGTGAAACAGGTTCCTGTGCTTTTTTGTTAACGCTAAATAACCCCTCTGATATTAGACAGGTTGCAGAAATGTATGCATCAAGGGGCGCTACTGCTGAAGCAGTAGCATGGTATAAAAAAGCCCTTGACATTGATCCTGACTATTTTCCTGCAAGACTTGGTATTGCTGAAGCCCTTGCTGCTGCACGAAGATACCGGGAAGCGCTGCAAAAATACTCAGCCCTTCTAAATGATCTGCCGGGAACATCAAAACTTATGATCGCAATGGCACGGGTTAATGGATGGGCAAAAGACTATGACACATCCATGCAGATATATGACACAATAACAGATCTAAACCCCAAAGACCCTGTTCCCCGCAAAGAAAAGGCACGCGTGGCGCTCTGGGCTAAAGAGGCGCCTCTTGCATGGGATACCTACGGCAGCTTGATTGCAGCATCAATAGATGAGAAGGTGGAACCGGTTCTGGGAGATGAGATTGTCAGGGATACCGGCAAAGCCCCTGCCGGTTTTGAGCTGTATGAATCGCTGCTCCAGACAGAACAGCAAAGACCTGTTCTGGAAATCCTTTACTCCCATTATGCCTATTACCGGATTTATAAATCCGTATGGCTTGAGAAAAGGGCTAAACGTCTTAACTGGGACAGGCGATATACAGCAGCACTTGACTCATACAAAAAACTGATTGATTTTAACCCCGGAAATCTTGAGGCAATATTTGATTATGCGCAAATCAACTGCAACCTTGGACTCTGCGATAAAACCGTAGCAAGCTACAGACAGATTCTTCAGATTGATCCTCTGCACAACCTTGCATCCATTGCTCTTGAAAAAGAACTGATTAAATCAAACCCATATATGGAGACGCTTTATTCATACTGGAGAGAGGACGGAAGAGGAGAACTCTCTCGGATAACAAGGCAGAAAACAGATATTGTTATAGGAATACCCCTTTCATGCCGTTACTGGCTCAGGATCAAGGAAAACCACTGGTTTGAAAGGACTGATTTCAACAGAAAGCACTATCATGCCAGAGGCAACAGCATTGAATTTGACGCAGTGCTTAGCTCTTCCACAAGGCTCTCTTTCGGTTGGACATATAAACGGTATGACGCAAGGGCTCACTCCACAGAGCATTTCGGGTTTTTTACCCTTCATAAAAAAATAACTGACCGGTTTAAGCTCAGCATGGGGTATGAAAGAACAGATGAGCTTTATAACTACTTCGGACTGAAACAGGGATTGACCGCTGACACAGGTTGGCTTGGGGCTGAAGTTGACATAACACGAAATTTTAATATAAAATCATTCATAAAAAATCTATACTATAGTGACAGCAACAGGCTTTTTCAATATAATTTTTCAGCCGGCTATGCCTTCACTGAGCACCCTCGGATCTTTAAAATTGCAGTCAACGGCGAATACAGGGACACGGAGAAGAAGAACCGGTATTTTTACCGAAACGGTCTGCTTGCAAACATTGTTCACCCCTACTGGACGCCTCAGAGCTATGGCGCAGGCAGTGTGACATTTGAGTGGTATCATGATTATTCAAAGCTTTTCTTCTGTGGAAACGATCTAAGGTTTTATGACATCAAAGTAACAGCAGGTTCTGATTCAGAGGATAACCCCTCTGTGACACTGGAGGCAGGGATACATCATGAATTTATGAAACGGTGGACAGTGGAGGCAAAAGGGCTTTTTCACCGCTCGCGGAAATGGGATGCTGAAGGCGCATGGTTTTTTATAAAATACAGTTTCTGATATGAAAAAAAATATTAAATCAATTTTAACTGAACAAAAATGGCTCCTTATTGCAGGTCTGACCATACTTGCAATGCTTGCTCTTTTTGCATATTTAATGGTAAGAACCCTGTTCTTTATCTTTGCCGATTATTACTGGTATGAAAAAGCGCTCGCATTTGCCCTTCTTATGGCAGAGGTTTTTATTCTTGTTCACGGGTTTGGATATTTTCTGAACCTGTTGCAGGTGATAACAAAGGGAAAGGGGAAAACAGCACCTGCTGAAATCGCCGAACTTGAAAGCTACCCACCGGTTGCAATCATTGTTTCATCCTATAAAGAGCCTCTTGATGTGATTGAAGACACGCTGACCTGCTTCTACAATTTAACTTATCCAAATAGACATCTCTACTTTCTTGATGACACACGCTATGAGCTTGACTGGGATACTCCTGAGAAAAAAAATGAATACAGAAGATCTGTTGATGCAATATGTAAAAACCTCGGAATAAATCTTTTTCGCAGAAAATGGCATGGGGCAAAAGCTGGTATGATAAATGACTTCCTTGCATTTGTTGAAGGAGAAAAAAGGGAGGGTTTTGAGTTTTCTGCATTTTCAAACAAGAAAAAAAATGTGAAAGAAAAATATATCATTGTTTTTGATGCTGACATGAACCCTTTTCCTGATTTTGTTGAACCTCTGGTATCGCTTATGGAAAAGGATGAAAAGATAGCTTTTATTCAGACCCCTCAGTATTACACAAATTTTGAGCATAACAGGATAGCGCGAGCAGCAGGTTTGCAGCAGGCTGTTTTCTATGAATACATCTGTGAGGGCAAAAGCATGAAGGACGCAATGTTTTGCTGCGGAACAAACGTTGTTTTCAGGCGGGAAGCGCTTATGGATGTGGGCGGTTTTGATGAATCATCCGTTACAGAGGATTTTGCCACTTCTTTGAAGTTTCATTCACGGGGATGGCGCTCTTTCTATTTCAACCATGTCTGCGCATTTGGAATGGGGCCTGAGGATGTAGGGGGGTATTTCAAACAGCAGTTCCGCTGGGCGCTTGGCACAGTGGGGCTTTTCAGAACGATACTGATAGAGTTTTTCAAGAACCCTTCAAAGCTTTCTGTGTCTAAATGGTGGGAGTATTTTCTCTCAGGGACCCATTATTTTGTCGGTTGGGTGGTTTTTGTTATGATCCTGTGTCCTGTTCTCTACCTGTTTACAAAAGTGCCCAGTTACTTTGCAAAACCAGAAATCTATATATTCTTTTTCACTCCATACATTGTTATCACCTTTGCTCTTTTTTTCTGGACATTAAAGGAGAGAAAATACAAACCCGCAGACATTCTTTTTGGAGTCTTTCTGAGTGCGGTATCTTTTCCTGTCTATATGAAAGCATCTTTGCTTGCAATTCTGGGGTTTAAGGGAACCTTCGGGATTACACCAAAGGGCGGCAGTGCCTCTTTGCCCTTTTTCTCCCTTTGGCCCCAAATACTTGCTTCAATTATCTGCTTTGGCGCAATTGTCTGGGGAATAAACCGTCTATATTATGAACAGGAACCGTTCTATGCAATTCTTGTAAACAGTTTCTGGTGTCTCTACTATTTTATTATTCTATCCTTTACGCTATATTTTAACGAACCTGAAGAGTAGTGAATGGGTATGGTTTTGATTGCTATCACCATCAAGAGGGTTTTTTAGTAACATGAAAAACAACCTATATATGATAATATCCCTTTCTTTTATTATATTATCATCAACTACTGCATTGACTGAAATCCAGGAAGGAAAGCCTCTGATGTGGGGTTTTGTGGTTGATCCCTATCCTGTTACTGAAGAAAAGATTAAAAGGATAGAAGCTGAGACAGCCCTTAATGGAGAGATATTCATGTTTTTTCTTCAGTGGCAGTCAAATCCTGAAGCAAGGGGCTTTCCCCTTGAAAGCCTCAATAAAATATGTGTAGCAGGGGCATTGCCCGTTATCTCCTGGGAACCGATGTTTTATGAGAAGGGCATAGAGACCATGGTTGACTATAAAAAGATATTAAACCGTGAATATGACCCCTATCTTAACTACTTTGCAGATGAATCAGCGAAATGGGGAAAACCCTTCATAATAAGATTTGCCCATGAAATGAACCTTGAGAGATATCACTGGGGAACCGACCACGACGGGTATGGTCCTGAAAGTCCTGAAATTTATAAGGATATGTTCAGATATATTGTAGTCCTTTTCAGAGAACGTGGGGCAGATAACGTTCTCTGGGCTTTCTGCCCAAACAGCGAATCTGTTCCAGATATCTCCTACAATGAAGAAGCTGGATGGAACAGAGCATCTAATTACTATCCGGGAAGCGGCTATGTTGACATACTTGGAATGGATGGATACAACTGGGGAACCTCAAGAAATATTGAAAAACATGGCTGGCAGAGCAGTTGGAAGTCTTTCAGGGAAACTTTTGAGCCTCTATACAGAGAGATTAAGAGCCTGTCTTCTGAAAAGCCGGTTATTGTTTTTGAAACAGCCACAACTGAAAAAGGAGGGGATAAGAATACCTGGATAAAAGATGCCGTCAGGACTGCAACAGAATGGCAACTGGATGGAGTTGTATGGTTTAATGTAGAGAAGGAAGAGGACTGGAGGATAAACTCCCATACAGACAGCTCTTATATTAAGCTCATCACACAGGCAACCTCTTACTCACAGATGTGGATAAAAAATATTAGAAGATAGTATATTTAACCTTTGGCAGGAGGCAGGCTGATTTGGAAGAAAAGCGTTTATGGTTTTAAAATCTTTCACCTGTACATCTTTTTCTCAGCGGGTTTAATGCTATAAGACTTGAACTATATTCTTTTTACCTTTAACTAATCATGAACAGGGATTAATATGACAAAAGTATTAATTGTTGATGACGAACAGGGCATTCGGGAAATGCTTGAAATATACCTTCGAAGAGAAGGCTATGAAACCAGGTGTGCCGGAACTGGGGAAGATGCTTTGCAGCTATGCAGCAATAATAAATTTGATGTTATAATTTCTGATATAAAGATGCCAGGTATTGACGGAATGGAGCTTCTCGAAAAGGTGAAGCTCTCAAGTCCTGAAACCGTATTTATCATGATAACAGCCTATGCTTCTTTTGAGACAGCAAAAAAATCAATGGAGGAGGAGGCTTATGATTATATAACCAAGCCTTTTGATGTGGAGGAAATAAAGCGCAAGATAGATGATGCACTGGAAAAAAAGAGAGAGAAAAGCAGTGAAACACCTTCTCCCGATGGAGATATTTCCGATCCGGATTTATCTCTGGGAATGGCAGGAAACAGCCCGCAGATGAGAAAAGTTTTCTCCATAATACCAAAGGCAGCGTCATCAAAAAGCACTGTCCTGATTGTTGGAGAAAGCGGTACGGGAAAAGAGCTTGTAGCAAGGGCTATCCACAGAAGCAGTCCCAGAAAAAACAGCCCCTTTGTGACAATCAACTGCGGAGGGATTCCTGAAAATCTTCTTGAAAGTGAGCTTTTCGGATACAAAAAGGGGGCTTTTACCGGTGCGTTGAAAGATAAAAAAGGGCTTATGGAGTCTGCAGACGGAGGGGTTCTCTTTCTGGATGAAGTTGGTGAGCTTCCGCTTTCTCTTCAGGTGAAGTTTCTAAGGGTGGTTCAGGATAAGACTTTTATGCCTGTAGGCGGAAATGATGAGGTTAAGGTTGATGTTCATTTTATATGTGCAACAAACAAGAGTCTTGAAACCATGGTTGCTGAAAGAAGGTTCAGAGAAGATCTATACTACCGGCTAAATGTAATAAATATTACACTGCCTGCTCTTCGTGAACGAAGAGAAGATATACCCGTTCTTGTAAATCATTTTTTAAAAAAATATTCACGTGAAATGGGGAAAAAAGTAACAGAGATTTCCTCCTATGGTATGGAATGTCTTATTAAACATAATTTTCCCGGAAACATAAGAGAGCTTGAGAACATAATTGAGCGTGGAATTGCCCTTTCTGAGACCAGCATAATGCTTCCGGACAGTATTTCCATACCTTCTCACGGATTGCATGGGTATCAGGATGGTTCTCTTGATTTTTCCATACAGCCAGAGGGTATTAAACTTGATGAGGTTATGGCAGCAAATGAGAAGGGATATATAACGGAGGCTTTGAATCTTTCAGGGGGATCATTAACCGGGGCTGCAAAGCTTCTTGGAATTTCCCTCAGGTCTATTAGATACAGAATTGAAAAGCTTAAAATAAATGAAAAAATTATCAGATAATAAGGCTCTTTCAGAGGAAGCCCTGGTTTTCAGAAAACGGGTTCACTGGATGATGTTTTTCAGGATTGCCATTGCCTCTTTTTTTCTGAGTCTTGCAGCCGTTACCCAGATCCACAGAGCAGATTCATATTTTACCCCTTCCCTTATCTGCATATACATCCTTACAGGCTCAGTTTACAGTATAACAATAATATATCTACTGCTTTTAAGGTTTTTCATAGAGTCTTACAGGAGGTTTGCCTTTTTTCAAATAATTCTTGATCAGATTTTAATAACAGCGCTTATTTTTATTACAGGGGGCGTTAACAGTATTTTTTCATTTATCTATAGCATTTCAATAATCTCTGCAAGCATCTTTTTGTACCTTCCGGGAAGTATTGTTATTGCAACCCTTTCAAGCATTCTTTACAGTTCCCTTGTGGGCTTGCAGCATTTTAATATAATAGTTCCAATGCAAACAGGTTCATTTGTTTCTGCAGGTTACTCCGAATTTGGTCTTTTTTATCCTATCGTTGTAAATGTAACGGCTTTTTATCTCGTTGCTTTTTTCAGCAGTTTCCTTGCAGTGCAAGCAGAGAAATCAAGAAAAAGTCTGAAGGAAAAAGAGATAGATATTGAGAACCTGGAGGCTCTTAATGAAATTATTATCCAGAGCATCAACAGCGGTCTTATAACCCTTGACAGAAGAGGAAGAATCGTTCTTTTTAATCCTGCTGCTCAAAAGATAACAGGTTATTCTGTAGACGAGGTTTATATGGAAGACATAAAAGCAATATTTCCTGATTTAAATGATGAGGGTGTAGTTGTTGGCAGTGAAATTCCTGCAGAAATGAAATATTCGGCCAAAGACGGAAGAACTGTCTGTGTCGGATACTCTTTTTCAACCCTCAAAGACAAGGACGGAGATCAGATTGGAAATATTATGGTATTTCAGGACCTCACAGATGTAAAAAAAATGCAGGAGGATATAAGGCGGATGGACAAGCTTGCAGCAGTGGGAAGACTTGCCTCAGGCATTGCGCATGAGGTAAGAAATCCGCTTGCATCAATAAGCGGATCTGTGCAGGTATTAAAGAAAAACCTTTCTCTTGATGATGCCGATAAACAGCTTATGGACATAGTTGTCAGGGAGAGCGATAGTCTTAGCATGCTGATTTCGGATTTTAATGAATTTGCAAGACCTGATAAAAAAAACAAGGAGTCTTTTAATATTAAAGCATTAATAGATGATGTGACTGGTATTTTTAGAAACAGCCCTGAGAGAAAAAAAATCAAAAGCATATCTTCTGAAATCCCTGATACTCTTTATATATGTGCCAATTATCAGCAGTTGAGACAGGTTGTCTGGAATCTTATGCTTAATGCAGCACAGGCAATGCCTGCAACAGGGGGTGATATTACAATATCGGCATATAAAACCGGTTCTTATCCTGCGGTTCTTCAGTCTGTGCACGGTGTTGGGGGTTCTTCCGTTGAAATTGAGTTCAGAGATTCAGGCGGTGGAATTTCACAGGAGTGTATTGGTAAGATTTTTGACCCCTTTTTTACAACAAAACAGCACGGCACAGGGCTTGGGCTTTCAATAGTACATAAAATTATAGAAGAACACGGTGGAAACATCTCTGTAAAAAGCAAGAAGGGGGTGGGGACATCTTTTTTAATCCGTCTGCCTGAAAAATAAAAAGTGACCCCTTTAGCAATGTAACTGGCTGTTTGCGGAAAACCGACCATTAGATAGCAAGACTATAAAGAAAGCGGGTGGAAGAAAGGTGAATTTATGGATTTTATTGCAGATTTTCATGTTCATTCAAGTTATTCGAGGGCTACAAGCGGTCAGATGAACCTTGAGAACATGAATAAATGGGCTCAGCTCAAAGGAATAACAGTTGTAGGTACAGGTGATTTTACACAACCATCCTGGTTTAAGGAGTTGAAAAGTAAACTTGAACCTGCAGAACCGGGGCTCTTCAGGCTTAAAACCAGATATGCAAAAACCCTTCATGGAGAAGTTCCTGATACATGCAGGGCGGAAGTAAGATTTGTGCTCACTGCCGAGATAAGTACAATCTATAAAAAGTGGGGAAGGGTAAGAAAGGTGCACAGTGTTATCCTTGCCCCATGTTTTAAAAGTGCCGGCAGATTAAATAAAATTCTTGGTAATACTGGAAACATTGTTTCCGACGGAAGACCGATACTCGGGTTGGATACAAAGATTTTACTGCAGCATGTTATAGATGCTTCCCCTGATAATGTGCTGATTCCAGCCCATGTATGGACACCTCACTTTTCGGTTCTTGGAGCAGCAAGCGGTTTTGACTCTATAGAAGAATGTTTTGAAGACCTTACCTCTTCTGTATTTGCAATTGAAACAGGGCTTTCATCAGACCCTCCCATGAACTGGAGGCTCAGCAGTCTTGACAGATTTGTTCTTGTTTCAAACTCTGATGCTCACTCGCCTTCCCGACTTGGAAGGGAGGCAAATATTTTTTCATGCCGCCTTTCCTATTTTGAAATGATTGAAGCATTAAAGCAGAAGGATAAGAAAAGGTTTAAGGGAACAATAGAGATGTTTCCACAGGAGGGCAAATATCATTATGACGGACACAGGTCCTGCAAACAGTGCATGAATCCGGAGGAGACGCTTGGAGCCTATGGTCTATGTCCCGTGTGCGGCAGAAAAACAACAAAAGGGGTTATGCACAGGATTGTAGAACTTGCTGACAGAAAAGACGGTTTTTCGCCCCCATCCTCCTTCGGGTTTACAAGCCTTGTTTCACTTGGTGGAATACTCTCAGATATATGTTCTAAGGGGGTAAACACTAAAACAGTCCAGAATCAATATATGAGACTGCTTTCATGTTATGGCAATGAGCTTTTTATACTCAAGGAATGTCCGGTCTCACGTCTTCAAAATGAATGTGGCGGTTTGCTTGCCCCGGCCGTTGAAAACATGCGTCAGGGCAGGGTCAGTATAAAACCAGGGTATGACGGGGAGTATGGGGTGGTGAGAACAGCAACACAGCTCTTAAGCAAAGGCAAAAACTAAAAGCTTCAATAGTTGTTAAGCCATGATAATGAAGTAACTCTACAACTATGGAAATAGGTTATTTAAAAGCACTGAGAGATAATTACATATGGATGCTGACAGAGGCGGATGATCTCTGGGTGGTTGATCCAGGTGAGTGCTTTCAGGTAATTGAGTTTATTAACAGGCAGGGGTTAAAACTCAAGGGTATATTGATTACCCATCACCATTTTGACCATACAGCAGGGATAAAAGAACTGACTGAACATTTTCCGGGTGCTTCAGTTTATGCAGGCAGAGAAAGCCGCAATGCTTATGTTACTCATTATCTTAAAGAAGGGGATCAGTTGATGCTTGGCAAAAATTGTTTTAAAATTTTAGAAACCCCTGGTCATACACTGGATCATATCTGCTTTTGCAGTGACAAAATTCTTTTTTCCGGTGATACACTCTTTACAGCCGGATGTGGACGGGTTTTTGAGGGAAGCCCGGAGCAGATGAGCAGCTCGCTTCTTAAACTTAGGGCAATGGATGATTCAATAAAACTATATTGCGCACATGAATATACACTTGATAACATGGTGTTTGCCAGGATGGTAGAACCTGATAATAATGAAACCAAAAAGAGGTATGAACTTGTAAAACAGAACAGTTTGAGAAAACAGCCCTGTGTTCCATCAACTCTGTTTGATGAGAAATTAACCAATCCGTTTCTGCGGTTTGACAAGGCTGAATTAGCCCCGGTGCTTTCAGTGCGTGCAGGCAGGGCTGAATTAAAAGGGAGCGAAAAATTTGCCATACTTAGACAATGGAAGAATAACACCTGATAAACTCCTGAGCAAAAGCAAAAAACTTGCCCCTTAGGGCTTGAAACTTGTCACTTTAGTTAATTATGAATAGAATAACGACAAAAAAAATGATTGGCAGGATTCCGGTTGGAAAACCCGGCAGAATCATAAAACCTCGCAAAGGCAAGGGTAGCTATGACAGAAAAAGGGAGAAAAAGATAGTTTGCAGACAGATAAAAGAGTAGGCTGTCAATATAGCACATGGGAAAAAGAAATAACAATCATTGCTGGTATTTTTTTATAACCTTGTATTCCGTGTTTCTTTGACAGGCTGTTTTGCCTGCTTTCTGTATAAGATAAACCATTTCCATTTCCGTGATTCTGTTTTCAGCGCCTGCTGCTTTAACAACGTTTTCTTCAAGCATAATGCTTCCCAGATCATTTGCACCAAAAAAAAGACTCATCTGCCCTACGTCTTTTCCCTGGGTTACCCATGAGCCATGTATGTTTTCAATATTGTCAAGATATATGCGGCAAAGGGCAAGTGTGCGCAGATAGTCAATACTTGAGGCATTAGATTCAATGCCTGAGTTTCCGGGAACAAATGTCCAGGGAATAAATGCTCTGAATCCACCTGTTTTATCCTGCAATTTTCGGATAAGGTCTATATGTTCGACTCTTTCTTCAATGGTTTCGATGCTGCCCATCATCATGGTTGCTGTTGTTTTTATGCCTGTTTCATGTGCCTGTCGCATGATATCAAGCCATGTTTTTGAGGATATTTTTTTTGGGCTTACTATTTTTCTTACCCTGTCTGAGAGTATCTCGGCTCCTCCGCCGGGCAATGAATCAAGCCCCGCGTCTCTTAATCTGTAAAGAACGTCCTTTATGCCCAAACCGGAATTTGATGAAAGGTGAAAAATCTCAGGGGGGGAGAAGCTGTGTAGAGAGACATGATGTTTTGCTTTTATTGCCCGTAGTATATGTTCAAAATAATCAATTGAAAGTCCGGGATTTAGTCCGCCCTGAAGCATGATCTGTGTTGCACCTTTTGAGACAGCCTGAGAGACCTTTTTTAGAATTTCGGTTTTGGTCAGAACATAAGCATCAGGTGAGTGCTTGCTCCGGAAAAAGGAACAGAACCTGCATCTGCTCAGGCAAATATTTGTGTAGTTTATGTTTCTGTCTATGAGGAAGGTTGCCTTATTGGGCTTGTGAAAAAGAGCCATCCTCTTAGATGCAAGCTCTGAGAGGGTATGAAAAGGAGCTTTGTAAAAAAGCCTTAGCGCCTGCTTTTTGTTTATCCTGAGTCCGTTTCCTGTTCTTTTAATTAATACTTTCATGGTTTTTAAGGTATTCCTGCTCCCTTATATATCAACAAATAAAAGTTCCGGAACTTTTGTAATATCGCCTGTCTGCCCTGCTTTTTGTAAAAAGAGCAACAGGCCCTCCCTGTAATTGCTGTCAAAAGAAAACTTTAGGTTTAGAAAATAGTGTTTAAGAAATTCATGACTGAATGGATGCTTGTCTGCAATATCCATGCATATTTCATCTATCTCCTTTATGCTCATATCCATTGAATGTTTAAATGCTCTAAATACTTTTCTTGTGTTTTCAATATTCTTTTCTGCAAATTTTCTTCGCACAGCCCAAACAGCATAAACCATACATTTTCCGGTTAGCTCTTTCCACATTTCTCCAAGATCAAATAGATAAAAATTTGCGGGTTCTGCATAAACCATCAGAGCATCATCACCAATTAACAGCGCTGCTTCTGCCTGATTCAGCATATCCGGTAGATATGGGACAGACTCGAAAAATATAGGGTTTACATTGTATTTTTCTCTTAATATTATTTTTGTAAGTGCCTGGGAAGTTCGTGAAGTATTTGTAAGCGCAAAGGGTTTTCCATCAAGTTCTTCCAAAGGACATTTGCTTACAATAAGAATGCTCATAACCCGTCCATTTGATGATACTGTAATGTCGGGAAGAAGCAGGAGTTCTTCAAAATGTCTGGCATATTCTATTGCAGGTATAGGGCTTATATCAAGCTCTCCGGAAACAAGTTTTCTGCACAGTCCGGTGGGTGAGTCTTTAAAAAGTCTGATATCAGAAACAATATTGTTTTTTACAAGCATATAGTAAAGGGGGAGACAGTTCAGGAACTGAATATGTCCCACTCTCGGATGTAATCTTTTATCCATATATTTTAAGTGCATTGTATAGTGAATCTCTCTGAACAGGAATATACCCGGCTTCCTTTATAAGATTTGTTAACTTCTCTAATCCCATACCTCTTGAAGTTTTAGCGCCTGCTGCATGGGTGATTTTTTCATCCATGACAGTACCGTCAATGTCATTTGATCCATAAAAAAGCGACATCTGAGCTGTTTTAAGGCCGGACATTATCCAGTATGCTTTTATATTGGTGATGTTATCAAGCATTATCCTTGAAATGCTGAGTATCTTGAGCTGTTCAAATGCAGTGGGCCTGGAAAAAAATTTCAATTTTGTATTTTCAGGGTGAAATGCAAGAGGAATAAAAGCCTGAAAACCTCCTGTCTTATCCTGGAGTTTCCTGATTTTAAGGATATGGTCAACGATTTCGGTTGGCTTTTCAATATGTCCGTAAAGCATTGTGGCATTTGATTTTATACCCATATTATGAGCCTGTTTCATAATATTTAACCACTCTGCTGAAGTTGCTTTTTTAGGGCATAAAATTTTTCTGACTCTCTGGCTTAAAATCTCCGCTCCTCCTCCGGGCATTGAGCCGAGACCTGCATCCCGGAGAAGTATTAGAACTTTTTGAGTGGAAAAGCCCGATATTTTTGAAAAATATGATATTTCCACAGGGGTAAAAGCTTTTATGTGCAAAGATGGAGCCGCTTTTTTAATTGATTTAATAATATCAAGATAGTATGAAAAAGTGATGTCCGGGTGAAGCCCGCTTACAATATGGACTTCAGTAATCCCTGAAGGCAGCCAGGATTTGACATAATCCACAACCTCTTCTATAGACATTATATAGGCTCTTTTTGACCTGGGTGAACAGCTGAATGCGCAGAAATCACACCTTGCAGAACAGACATTTGTAAGATTTATATGGCAGTTGACATTAAATAAGACCTTTTTCCTGTTTTTACGGATATTTAGTCCGTCAGCAAGACATCCCAAGGCTGTTATATCATTGCACATTAAAAGACTAAGGCCGTCTTTTCTGTCTATTCTTATGCCTTGTGAAATTTTATTTGCAAGCCTGTCTGTAAGACTGTTCATAATGGTATTGTCCCCGGATTGCTAATACTTTAATTTTTTCCCTGTGTTGTGTCTGGTTAAATAACAGTTTCAGTTAAAAGGAGGGCGTGCTTTTTTAGGTTTGTCTGTTATAGAATAATCAGGGATTTTTTGTATAGGCAGTTACAATATTTCTGGATTTTTTGGATTCATATAAAGCAATATCAGCAGTTTTAACCAAAGCATTAATGTTATCGGTTATTTGAGTATAATGAGAAAGCCCTATGCTTATAGTGCTTGTGCATTTTTCTTCAACACTTTTTCTTATCCTTTCAGAAACATGCCTGCCCTCTTCTAAAGAAGCATTTAGTAAAATGAAGGCAAATTCATCTCCGCCAATTCTATAAAAAAACATTCCATCATAGTCCCTTAAAGATTTTTTTACGCTGTCTGCAATATTTACCAGTAGTCTATCACCTTCATCGTGTCCTATAGAATCATTTATAAATTTTAAATTATCAACATCAACATAACCAAAACATGTTCCCTTTTCCTGTAGCCTTTTTGCCATGGAAACAACCAGTCCAAGATCTTTCTCAAATTTGGAACGATTATAAGCTCCTGTTAAAGTATCTTCATGAGCTGCATCTAACAATTCATTATATTTTTTAAATAAATAATCCTTGTCTTCAGAAGGAAGTCTGTTTATTATACTTAAAAACAAAGGATCATTATCAAATGGCGTGAGATTTTTCAGATAGGAAATTACATTATCATCTCTATTGTAAGAGTGCATCTTATCTGTTTTCATATTGTCTCTCCATAAAATGGCTTATTATAGTCATATTGATAAAGCATTTCAAAAAAATATCAAATTGTTCTGATCAGCTAACCTTTTCTCCTTCTTTTTATTTTACAGCTAATAGTATTTTAACTTTTAAGAACAGGATGTCAAAGAATTTTCTTAAAAAATTAATTTAATAAAATGATAATAATGGAAAATATTAATTAATATTGCCATATATGATATATTAAAAGTTAAATATAATAAATAATATTGTTTTTAGTTTGTATTTTTTAACCGAAAATACAGCAAATCAACACTATATTGTTTATTCTATCGGATTGATTTTTTCCTGTTGCAGTTTTGTTGATGGTTCCGTAGAAAGTCGGATTTTGAACTGCATACCGAAATAATCAACCGGATGACTTTTTGTAATTATAATTACTTTTACATTACCCTCCCCCAGCCCTGAATTAGCTGTTAAGAGCTGTTTGCTATTGAGCTGTTAAGCAACATCTTTCATTTAGGTTTTACCAAAAGCCATCAGCTTATCTTATCAGCTCTTTTTAGGTAGGGTGTGGACTTTTTACCTATTCCTCAAATAATTAATCGGTAAGGTTTCAAATACTGCCCTAACAGCTAATTTTTTTTTATTCATGTTATTTATTGATTTGATTTTTTTTATGTGATATAAAATACTTTTATTAACATAATCAGCTTTGAAAATAAATGTATTAAAAGGAAATAATGCTATGGTACATCTGACTATTGATGGGAAAAAGGTAACAGCTAAAAAAGGTGATACAATACTTCAGACAGCACGGGAAAATGGTGTGCATATTCCTGCTTTGTGTTCAAATGAAGCACTGGAACCTTATGGTGCTTGCAGACTGTGTGTTGTTGAGGTAAAAAACAACGGTTTTGTGTCAATTGAATCATCCTGCACCTATCCTGTATCAGAGGGGTTGGAGATAAGTACAGCTTCTGAAGAGGTAATAAAAGCAAGAAAGACGGTGCTTGAACTTCATCTTGCAAGATGTCCTAATGTCAAGGAAGTTCAACTTCTTGCAGCAGAATATGGTGTCGGAACCGTTCCGGACTATATGAAGAAGGAAAACGATTACTGTATATTATGCGGTCTGTGTGTAAGGGCATGTCATGAGGTTGTGCAAGCCGGTGCTATCGGTTTCAGCGGAAATGGCAAGGAAAAGAAGGTTGAAAGCCCCTTTGGAGGAGAAGCGGAAGATTGTATCGGGTGCGGGTCGTGTGCTTTTGTCTGTCCTACAGGCATTGTCAAGGTTCGGGATGTTAAAAGCGGTGTTGAGGTTATGCCCTCAGGCGAAATTGAGATTGGTCCTGAAAGAATAATTGAGAACTGGAACAGAATCCTTGAACTTCAGAAATGTAAAAAGTCTGACAACCCTTATGCTCCAAAGCAGATGCTTGATAAGTTCAAAAAAACAATGCTTCTCTCCCCCCAGTTTTTTGATACATCTCCGAGTTACAGGGAATATCCTGTTGTAGATGAAGAGCTTTGCCTTGGATGCGGAGCCTGTGTGGATGAATGCCCTGTGGGGGCTATAACCCTGAAAGAGCTTGAAGATAAGGTGATCCGTTCAACAATTATGCATAACCATTGTTGCGGGTGCGGAACATGTACTATTTACTGTGTCCGTTCGGCAATTAAAGTTCCAGAGACTGCATAGGGTGAGAGAGCTGAAAATTCTGAGCGCCCGTTAGCTTATATAATAGGCAAAGACGATAAAACAATTAAAAATGGTTGAGGTGAAAACTAATAGCAGTTGATTGTGTTAGATTAATATGTTAAATGCACGTTATACAGAGACCTGCGGGGGAGACAATGCCTGTGCAGGTCTTTTTTTGTCAACTCAAAAAAGTGTTGAATATTTTTTTCTGTAAAGTAATAATAATAAATCAAATTGTCTGCACGGGGATCGTCCAACGGCAGGACTCGGGAATTTGGATCCCGCTATGGAGGTTCGAATCCTCCTCCCCGTGCCATATTATTAATTATAGATTTGAAACAATGACAAAAAGCAGAATTTCTAACGGTTACAGCAAGTCTGGCAAGCCTTCGTTTTGTATTTCTTATTAGTTTTTTGGCTTTCTATATTAACCTTTTTGTTAATAATGTCCGGCTGTTAAAGCAAACACAATTATTTTAGGGTTTTGCATTTGTTTGACTGGTTAGCAGATAGCTATAAAAGGGGCATATGATGAAAATAACCCAAAAGGATGTTGAGCATGTTGCTATGCTCGCCCGTCTTTCAATTAATGAAAACGAGCTGGAAGTTTTCACTCAACAGCTAAACAATATTCTTGACTATTTTGAAAAGATCAAAAAACTTGATACATCTGCTGTTGAACCATCGACTCATGCAATAAATATAAACAATGTATTCCGGGATGACAGAACAGGGCAATCTCTTGCATTGGATGCTGTTATTGAGAACAGCCCTGAACGGAAAGATGGTTTTTTCAAAGTTCCAAAAATAATCGGGGGTTGAAGAAATGAAACAGCAGCTCTATCAAATGACCATACATGAGCTTCAGGATCTTCTTAAGAGAAAAGAGACAAGTGCAAGAGAGATACTTGAGAGTGTATATAAAAGAATAGATGAGGTTGAGCCTAAGATAAACAGTTATATAACCCAGACAAGAGAGCAGGCATTCATGCAGGCTGATGCTGCAGACAGGGCAATATCTGAAAACAGACAGAAACCTCTCACAGGAATCCCGATTGCGCTTAAAGACCTGCTGTGTACTGAAGCAGTAAAAACTACCTGCGGCTCAAAAATACTGAAAAATTTTGTTCCACCCTACGATGCCACGGTTGTAAAAAGGTTAAAAGTTCAGGACGCCGTTTTTACCGGCAAAACCAATATGGATGAGTTTGCAATGGGTTCATCAAATGAGACATCGTTTTTCGGTCCGGTCAAGAACCCGTGGGATCTAAACAGGGTGCCTGGTGGATCAAGCGGTGGTTCAGCAGCATCTGTTGCAGCAGATGCCTGCATTGCCTCACTTGGAAGTGATACTGGGGGGTCAATAAGACAGCCTGCAAGCTATTGCGGGGTTGTCGGCATGAAACCCACCTATGGAAGGGTATCAAGGTTTGGTCTTATTGCTTTTGCATCATCGCTTGACCAGATAGGGCCTTTTGCAAAGGATGTTGAGGATGCAGCCATACTTCTTAAATGTTTAAGCGGTTTTGACAGAAATGACACAACTTCTGTAAATATGGAGGTTCCTGATTTCAGACAAGCCATTAGAGAAGGAGTTAAAGGCTTTACCATAGGCATCCCGAAGGAATACTTTGTTGAAGGGCTTGACAGCGAGGTTGAAAACTCTGTTTGGCAGTCATTAAAAGAGATGGAAAAGCAAGGGGCACATCTCAAAGAGATATCACTTGCCCATACTGATTATTCAGTGTCAGTTTACTATCTGATAGCAACCGCAGAGGCATCTTCAAATCTTGCCAGATATGACGGAGTTAAATACGGTTACAGAAGTGAAGAAGCAAAGGATTTAAAAAACATGTATGAAATGACCCGATCTGAGGGGTTTGGAGAAGAGGTGAAAAGACGCATAATGTTAGGTACATATGCTCTTTCTGCAGGATATTATGATGCGTATTACAAAAAGGCTTCACAGGTAAGAACCCTGATCCGAAAGGATTTTGAAGAGAGTTTTAAACAATGTGATCTTATTGTAACCCCCACATCACCCAATCCTGCATTCAGGCTGGGAGAAAAGCTTAATGATCCTTTAAGCATGTATCTGTCTGATGTTTTTACAATTCCTGTTAATCTCGCAGGTCTTCCTGCCATATCGATTCCATGCGGGTTATCAAAGGATAGACTGCCCCTTGGGTTGCATATTATTGGTAATTTTTTTGAGGAGGATAAGATTTTTAAGGCCGCTTATTGCTGTGAACAGGCGATTGGGGGGAGCGATTTAAAACCGCCGATTTAACTGAATACCATGGGTTATACTTTAAAGCAAAATGGCGAACAATGAATTTAAAAACATATAAAATATTTTTAGCTTTTCATCTTTTATTTTTTTACTGGTTTACAGCAGGTGTTTCAAATGCTCAGGCTTTGAATAGTTTATATGAAATTCGCAACTGGACATCTCCTACATTTACCCGTGTAGTGCTTGATCTGAAAAAGGAGGCGGATTATGATTATTTTGTTCTCAAAAACCCTGATCGAATTGTCCTAGACTTAAAAGGTGCTGACGGTAAAGTGCCGAGAAAGAGAATTGATGTAAATGATGGAATAGTAAAGACAATAAGGGCGACTGAAAACAGAAAAGGGGTAATAAGAGTTGTTGTTGATCTTGAAAAAAAATCCAGGTATACGGTATTTCCACTTAAGGCAATAGAGGGCAAGTCCCCTCGCCTGGTAATAGATGTAAATCGCCCCGATTTAGAGAAAGCCTTACAAACAAAAAGAGAAGAAACAAGACAGCTTAAGCAAAAATATGACTATGTTGTTGTGGTTGTTGATCCGGGGCATGGAGGTGAAGATCCTGGGGCTGTAAGCAGGAATAAAACAATGGAGAAGGATATAGTGCTATCAATTGCAAAAAGGCTTCAGTCTGAGCTTAACCGGAGAAAGGGGATTAAAGCTTACTTAACAAGAACAGGGGATTATTTTATATCTCTTGAAAAAAGGATTGAGATAGCAAAACAGTATGGTGCTGATATTTTTATAAGTATCCATGCAGATTCAAGCTTTAGCAGCAGCGTCAGAGGAAGTTCTGTCTACTGTCTTTCATTTGCAGGGGCATCAAGCAATACAGCAAAGCTTGCCGCAAAGAAGGAGAATATTTCAAACCTTATCGGCGGTGTTCCTATTGAAAAACAGGACAGTGCCTTGAACAGCATAATACTTGACCTTGTTCAAACAAGCAGCATAAATTCAAGTCTTCAACTTGCTGGACGGACGCTGCAGGAAATGTCAAAGTTCAACAGGCTCCATACATCTTCGCCACAGCAGGCTAATTTTGCTGTTCTTAGAGCCCCGGATATTCCGTCTATACTTGTCGAGGTTGACTTTATCAGCAACACTCAAAGCGAGAGCAATATGAAGACAGCTTCTTTTCAACAAAAGGTTGCAACCCACATAACCTCCGCTGTTGAAGGATTTATCCCTTCTCTCAACATGGAGAGGCGGAGTACCCGGTTTCACGTTGTGAAAAAGGGTGATACCCTTTTTTCTATTGCAAGAAAAAACAATACCACAGTTGAAACCCTCCGGCAGCTTAACAACATGAATGAAAAATCAGTTCTTAAAGCTGGTGAAAAAATAAGGGTTTTTTAAGGATGTATATGAACGGTTCAATAAGTATCAACAATACACTTTCGGATGTTCTGTCAGCTTCAGGCAAAATTCCAAAGGACACGCTTCGGTCTGTTTGTGGTGAGAAAGGAATGCTTCCGCAGCAGGCTTGTCAGAGGCTTATGGATCTGGGTTTTATTGCAGAAGATGAACTTCTGAAAATACTTGGAAATTATTTCGGCTACGGGGTGGTCTCCTTAAAAAAATATCAACTCAAGAATCTGTTTATAGAAGAACTTTCTGAAAGCTTTATGAGGCAGGCTCGTTTTGTGCCCCTTGAAAAAAAGGACAACAGTTTACTGATAGCTGTATCAACTCCTTTTAACAGCTCTATTTTGGAGGCAATATGTTCAATTACGGGTTATAGTGTTGAAATATGCCTCGCAAGGGATAATGAAATTTCAGATTTTATAGACAAGCTTTTCAGCACAGAATCATCCTCAATGGATAAAATAATAGAAAACATTAAGGATGACAGTACCGATATTTCTGCAGAAGACGGGGATGTTGATCATCTTAAGGATCTTGCTTCAGAGGCTCCTGTAATTCGCCTTGTAAACCTTATAATTTCAAGGGCAGTTGAACTTCAGGCAAGCGATATACATCTTGAGCCCTTTGAAAAGAATTTTCATATCAGATACAGAATTGACGGGGTGCTCCATGATATGGAATCCCCCCCCAAAAATCTTCAGGCAGCGGTGATATCAAGGGTAAAGATAATGTCAAAACTTAATATTGCCGAGAGAAGGCTGCCCCAGGACGGTAGAATAAAACTGAGGGTTTTGGGAAAAGAGATTGATTTCAGGGTTTCAACGCTTCCAACCCTTTACGGGGAGAGCGTAGTAATGAGAATTCTGGACAGTGAGAGTATAGTTTTGGACCTTGACAGTCTTGGTTTTCCAGTAAAAAATCTTAAACAGTTTGAGGATATGATTCTTCAGCCCTATGGAATTATTCTTGTAACAGGTCCGACCGGAAGCGGCAAGACAACAACTCTATATAGTGCGCTTAACAAAATAAATTCACCTGACAAGAAAATAATCACAGTAGAAGACCCTGTTGAATATCAACTGATGGGGGTCAACCAGATCCATGTAAAATCATCAATAGGACTGACTTTTGCCCACAGTTTGAGATCTATTTTGAGGCAGGACCCTGATGTAATAATGATTGGAGAAATTCGTGATTCTGAGACAGCTGAAATCGCAATCAATGCTGCTCTTACAGGGCATCTTGTTTTTAGCACACTTCATACCAATGATGCTGCAGGGGCGGTAACAAGACTGCTTGACATGGGACTTGAAAATTTTCTTGTCTCCTCAAGTGTTATTGGTATAATGGCACAGCGGCTTGTCAGGGTGGTGTGTTCCCAATGTTCAGAGGAGTTTGAACCAAGCATTGATATGCTGCATGAAATGGGACTGGCTGCAGAGACGAAAAACAACATTAAGTTTGTAAAGGGAAAGGGCTGTGAAAACTGTGCTAATACAGGATACAGGGGCAGAACCGGAATTTATGAACTGATGAGCATAAATGATGATATAAGGAGACTGATTTTATCCCAGGCAGATGCAAATGCAATAAAGGAAAAAGCCAGATCACTGGGGATGAGAACTCTTAGGGAGTCCGGATGGGCAAAGGTAGTGGAAAAAGTAACTACTGTATCAGAGGTAATAAGGGTGACACAGATGGAATAGGTTTTGGAATTGTGAATGCTAAATTTATAACCCGTTTTCTCATCAGTTGATTTAGCGATGGATCAGGGATTTTGTTCCGTTCATACCTTTCATTAACTGTGTGACTGCTTACCAACTACAAATAAGTTTAAGAGATTTATATAGATAAAAAATGGCACCTTTTTTTTATAAGGCAAGTGACAGCTCAGGTAAAATCATCGAAGGAAGCATGGATGCTCCGGATGAAGCAGCAGTAGTTGCAAAGCTTCGAAGCACAGGTTATATTCCTGTAAAAATAGGGACGTCTTCTGCACCAAGGTCTTTTTCTCTCAATATAAAAATACCGACGACCTTTACCATGATCACAGGGAAGGACCTGCTTGCCTTCACTCAGGAGCTGTCTACCATGATAAAGGCAGGGCTTCCGCTTGACAGAAGTCTTTCTGTTGTTGCAGAGGTTACGGAGAATGAAAGTCTTAGAACCATTGCTCAGGAGATACTAAAAGACATAAGAGGTGGGAAATCCCTTTCAGATGCCCTGGCAAAACATCCCAGGGTTTTCAACAGGCTTTACGTCAATATGGTAAAAGCAGGTGAAGCAGGAGGTGTGCTTGATATTGTTCTTGAGAGACTTTGTGATTTTCTGGAAAGATCCCAGGAGCTTAAAAGCACAGTTATCAATGCTTTGATGTATCCAATAGTACTTGTAGTTGTAATGACTATAGTTGTATCAGTCATGCTTGTTTTTGTAGTTCCCCGTTTTGTTACTATCTTTGACACTGTAGGGCAGACGCTTCCACTGCCCACGCAGATACTGCTTACATTGAGCATGACCCTTAAACACTACTGGTGGCTTATATTGTTAGGTATGGCAGGACTTTATGCCCTGTTTAAGAACTATACAAAAACGGAAAAAGGCAGACTCAAATGGGACACCTTTAAACTGAAGGTCGGGCTTCTTAAAAACCTTATACTTAGAATAGAGGTGGCAAGGTTTTCAAGAACACTTGGAACTTTAATAACAAGCGGTGTACCTTTGCTTCAGGCAATAACAATAGTAAAAGAGGTGATTGGAAATTCAGTGGTTGCAAATTCGATAACAACATTGCATAAATCTGTAAAGGAGGGAAAAGCAATGTCAATACCTCTTAGAAACAGCGCTGTATTTCCAAGTCTTGCCATTCACATGATAAGGGTTGGAGAAGAGACAGGAAGAATGGAAGATATGCTCATAAGGGTTGCAGATACATATGACAGGGAGGTTCAGAATGCGGTTAAGAGGTTTATTGCTATACTCGAACCTGTTCTGATATTGCTAATGTCTCTTGTGGTTGGATTTGTAGTATTGTCAATTATATGGGCAATTTTCAGCATAAACCAGATAGCATTTTAACAAAAAGGAGATACAAATGAAAAGATTCTTAAAAAATAAAAGAATTGGACAAAGAGGTTTTACTCTTATAGAACTCCTCATTGTAATAGTTATTTTAGGCCTTCTTGTGGGGCTTGTAGGTCCGAGGATGTTCGGAAGGGTAGGTACCGCAAAACTTACAACTGCCAAGGCTCAGATTTCTCTCTTATCTACAGCGGTAGACACTTTCCGTCTTGATATGGGCAGATATCCCCAGACTCTGGAAGAGCTTGTCAAAAAGGTTGATGATAAAAAATGGAAAGGACCATATCTTCCTCAACAGATACCACTTGACCCATGGGGCAATCAGTATATTTATAGAGTACCGGGAGAAGATGGACGGGACTATGATATTATATCCTATGGTGCGGATGGTGTTCCGGGCGGAGAGGGTGAGAATGAGGATGTGGTAAGCTGGCGGGCTCTGGGACAGGAAGAGAGTTGATTTGTTGAGATGGTATTCTGAATGTTAAACTTAAAGGGTTTTACTTTCATTGAACTCATCATTGTAATGGTGATCATGACATTTCTCTTTGCAATGGTGGGGCCGAGGGTTGCGAGGGATTTCGGGCGTCTGAGTCTTGTAAGTTCAGCAAAGCAGGTTGCTGCAACCATGCGTTATGCCAGAAGTCAGTCTGTAAATACAAGTTCCAGACACAATGTGATTTTTGATACTGAAAACAGAAGGGCTATTGTGATTAAAACAGAGGAGATGACACCTGAAAAAATCATGTCACTTGATTTGTCTGATACAGGTATTGGTGCTACTGGTTCCGTGGTCGAGGATTTTGAAGACCCAAAACCCCCTGAGTCAAAAATTTACACTCTTCCCAAAGAGGTTGGTTTTTATGAAATAACTGTAGGAGAGCAGAAGTTTTTTTGCGTAAATGATACACATATTCTGATCATGCCGTTTTATCCAAATGGAACATCATCAGGAGGAAGTGTCATACTGACAGATGAAAAAGAGAGCAGGATGATTGTTGCTGTTGATTATATAACAGGAGGAATTTCAATTTCCGATTATGATGAGATATAAATCAGCTACCATTGCAGGGTTTACCCTTCTTGAGGTGCTTATTGCAATGATGATTTTAGGGCTTTCAATAACAGCCATACTTCATCAGTTTTCGGCTGCTCTGAGAGCGGGAAGTATTTCTCAGGAAAACACTCAGGCTGTTATATACGCAAAGCAGAAAATAGAAGAACTAAAGTCTGCAAGAGAGATTGCAGAATCTTCATCAAGCGGCAGTTTTGATGACGGTTTCGAGTGGGAAACAATTGTGACTGAGTATGTCCATCCAGAGTATGACTCTGATCCAGACACATACGATGGCTTAAGGTTTGAAACTTTCAAGTTGAAATCAGTTGTAAAATGGCGAGAAGGAGAAAGGGAAAGGATGGTTGAACTGATAACACTCTACAGTGTTCGACAAAGGGAATGGAAATGAAAAAAAGTCTGTTTCAAGGAGGTTTTACACTTATTGAGATGATTCTTGCTCTGGCAATTCTATCCATGATTGTTGTAATCATTTTCCCCTCCCTTCGCATAGGTGCAGGGGCATGGGAAAAGGGGGGAGCAGACATTGATTTTTACCAAAGAATGCGGTCGGTTACTGAGCTTGTCTACCGTGATATCAGCTCGACCTATTCATACAAAATAACCCCCGGAGAGCTTGATACACATAAAGAGTTCTATGCTTTTTTTGGAGAATCAGACAGTCTGCAGTTTGTATCCTATACAGATATCTACAGAAATATGCCGGGGCTGAGCTTTCTGGAATACTGGGTCGAGGATGATAAGGGACTTATGGCAGGTTATGCTCCTGCACTTTTTTCAAACCACCGTGAAATGAGGGATATAATACTCAGAAACAGGGATAACTCAGTTATTCTCTCTTCTGATGTGAAGCGGATAAACTTCAGATATTTCGAACGCAAGAATAGAGATGAAGAAGGAAGCTGGGAACAGAGATGGGATCCTGAAGTAAGGTCAGGACGTGATCTCAGACTGCCCCTTTTTGTTGAGGCAACAATTACATTTGTTAACTCCAATGAAGAAGAATTTGAAAAAACCTTAATAGTTCCCTTGAACAGGAATATTTAATGATTTTACACAACCCACATTCTGATGAGAAAGGCATTGCTCTGCTTCTTGTTTTATGGATAATAACCCTTCTTGGTTTTATCTGTGCGGATCTGTCAGGTACAATGCGCACGGAGACTGTTGTTGTTTCTAATTTCAGAGAAGGAACACAGGCATATTACTCGGCTGAGGCGGGAATTAACAAAGCTGTTATTGAGCTGATAAGGTCTTTTGATCAACAGACAAAAATGCTGACACAAAAACAGAATGAAGAGGACGATGATGAAGAAGAAAGTGAATTCTGGTTTCCGGGCAGAGGTGTTTATGAATTTGTTTTTGAAGGGGGAAGTTGTGAGGTTACAATAGAGGATGAAGAGAACAAAGTTGGATTGAATCAGTTCCTTGACAGAGCAAAGCAAAATCCGGAAACACTTAAGGATCTGTTAAGAAAAAGAACAGATCTTGAGGGAGAAGAACTTGATACAGTGGCAGCAGCTATGATTGACTGGAAAGATAAAGACCACAATATCACAGGGGTTCATGGAGCTGAACGTGAATACTATGAATCCCTGGATCCAGCCTATACAAGCAGAAATGGAAGTATACCTGTGATTGAGGAACTTCTGCTTATAAAAGGAATAGATGAAGAACTGTATTATGGAGATATGAGCATACCGGGGGAGAAAGTAAGTATTACAGCGGATGAGCTTGAAAATATGTTAAGCGGACGTTCTTCTTTTCAGATGAAAAAGACTTTTGATGATTATGGCGATGAGGAGTCTGTTCCTAACCCGGGGCTTATTAATATTTTCTCTGTTTATACAAAGTCTCAGACCCCTAAAATTAATATTAATACAGCTTCTCTGAACCAGCTTTTGTTTCTTGAGGGTATGGATGTTCAAACAGCAAAGGAAATAATTGAGGAAAGAAACAAAAGAGCCTTTATGTCGGTTAATGATCGTCTGCCCGGTTTCAAGCTTTTTGATGTATGGAAAGATCAAATACAGATAAGAGGTCCTTCAGCAGCAGGTTTTTACAAGATTAAAGCCCAAGGGTTTTCCCCTGACAGGAGGGTTTCAAGGACGATTTCAGCAAATGTAATGCTAACCAAGCGGAGCTGTGTTTTTCTTTCATGGAAAATTGATTCCTGAAATGGGTTGATTAAATTGGCTAAAAAATTTATTATAATCATTTAGCAATACGGACAATTGGCAGTTAACAGATATTAAAAATAAATCAATCAGTTAATTAAAATATAGATAGTTATGCAAAGCTGCGGTGTAGTAATAAAAAAAGATGAGATGGTAATGGTGTCTCTCAAGGACATGTTTGGCAGGGTTAGCCTCGAGGGTTACAGCATCGATCCTTTTATTAATGTTAAAGAAGAGGATAAGCCGGCTGCGGTTACAAACAATCTTGAAAGATTTTTCAGCAAATATAAGGGTGGGAGGGATAATTTTTTTATAGCCATTCCAAGGGATGAGGCTTTTGTCTTTTTTATTAATCTGCCTGTGGCGGTTGAGGATAATCTTAGATCCGCACTTGGATATGAACTGGACAGATATACCCCTTTTTCTCCTGAAAATGTTTATTTTGATTATCATATAGTTGGCAGGCTTCCAGAGAGCGGACTATTGAGCCTCATGCTTGTATGCATAAAAAAGGAGATCATAGATAATTATATAGATTTTTTAAATAAAGCAAAACTCAGACCAATGAGCATAGAGGTTACAACAACAGCACTTTTTAATGCTTTAAAATTTCAAGATGTTACAAGTCCTTTTAACCCGGAACTGATAAAAGAAGATTTTTTAAATAATCCCTACATACAGAAGATTTTCAAAAAGAGACCACAAAGAAAACCTGTAAAGCCTAAAACAACTCACCCACCAATTGAGATATTTGTAGAAAATTTAAATCACTGCTATGAATTAAACCTTATAAAAGATTCCATGCTATGCTATTCAGGAGTATTTACTTGGCAAGTTGAGGAAAACAGAAATTTTCCCAACGGAGAATTCCTTGCAGAAATTTTTTCAAACAGTATTAAAGCCCTCATTCATATACCCTATAATGAGGTTCAGACTGACCGTTCAATAAAAATTAGTCTTTCAGGTTTCCAGATAGAGAGGGAAATCCTTGATAGTGCGCCTGAGGAGATACGAAGCAGCCTTAGTATTGTAAGTGATTTACCTTTCAGTTTTGGACTGAATCAGTCAGAGCAACATGTGCTTCCACTTCTTTCTGTTCCCACAGGTCTTGCATTAAAGGGTTTCAGAAAACCTCCTGTTGATTTAAACTTTATCCCTCCTGGGCTCAGACCCAAAAAAAAGATAAGCAGGGAAAAGCTCTCAGCTATTGCTTCAGCGGTTTTATTTGTTTTTTTAACAGCAGGCGCGGGGGTACTGACAATGGAAAGAATGGAGCAGCGCTATAATAGGACAGCCTCTGAACTTGAGGAGATGAAAGCCAAAGCCGATCAGATAAGCAGGCTGAAGGAACAGGCTGAATCAATAGAGCTTTTTTCCTCAACAATAGAAAAGCTCAGACAGGATGATGTCAGCAAGCTTAAAATACTTGAGGAACTGACAAGGGTTATTCCTGATGACAGTTGGCTTACCGAATTTGAATACAAAACAGACGGAGGCAGGATTACAATTTCAGGTTTTTCGGTTTCCGCGTCAAAGCTTATTCCCTATATAGAAGAGTCTCCAATGTTTGAAGAAGCAAAATTTACCTCGCCCATAACAACCGACAGAAGGCAGGGAAACATGGAGAGATTTAGAATAGAGACAAGGATAAGCAGTTTGAAAAAGGATGCTGCACGTTCTTTAAAAGCAGCAATAAGGGGTTAATCATAAAAATGATCAAAATATCTTCGAGGGACAAAAAGTTTTTAATAGCAGGGGGTATTGCAGTATTTCTTTTTATAGTCATAAGGTTTGGTTTCTTCACTTTTTATGATACCTATAGTGAGAAAAAAAAAGAAATAGCCTTTATGCAGGAAACTCTTGAAAGATATAAAAATTTTGTAGAGGAGGAAGAACATCTTCAGAAAAGACTTACAGAGCTGACATCTGAATCCGGCAGGATAGATTCCAATTTTCTCAGAGGTAATACTGCGTCTCTTGCAGCCTCTGATCTTCAGAGAATACTTGATTCTGTAGTGCTGCAGAGCGATGTTGAAGTTCAGAGTGTGAGGGTAATGGATCCTGACAACAGGGAAGAATATATAGAGATTCCCATACAGATAATATTTATTGCAGACCTTGAAAGGCTCAGCAGATTTATTAAGGGAGTTGAAGCAAGCCAAAAACTTCTTACAATTCCAGAACTTAGAATCAGAGTCAGAAATATTAGAAAACCAGAAGAAATACTGGTTACTGTTCAAATAGCAGGAATTATGAAAAACGAGGATATAAGGATTTAGGGACTATTATGATGAATAAAAAAGTTTATATGTTTTTTGTGTTGGTGTTGTTTGTTATTAGCGGATGTGCCTCATCTAAAACAGCAAAAAGCGGTGTTGCTCCTGATGTTGATGTGTATACCGCTGAAACCGGGCAGCAGAATATGCAGGAAGAAGAACAGGAAGAGGCAGAGCCGGTTCTGTCTGAGCCTGAAAAAGTAAAAGAGGAACCCCCCCCTCCTCAAATGCAAATACCGGACGAAACGCTTTACGAGACAGAGGAAGCAGTAAAAGAGGAAGAGCCCCAAAAAGCGGAAAGACCGGTTGATTCAGGTAAAATATCGTTGAATTTTGATGATGCTGATATCTATGAGGTGATAAATGCTCTTTCCGATATCATGGGAATAAACTATATTATTGACCCTGCAGTCAAGGGCAAGGTAAATATCAATACCAGTGGTGAAATTGATAAGAGCCAGCTTCTTCCTATTCTTGAAACAATCTTTGAAATCAACAATATAGCAATGGTTCCTTATGGTGATCTATACAAGATAGTCCCTGTAAAAGAGGCCTATACACAGATGATGGATTTCTCAATAGGCACAGATCCTCCTGATTTTGATTCATATGACCAGGTGCTGATTCAGATTGTTCCTCTTCAGCATGTTGCAGCGGCAGAGGTAGCAAATCTGCTGAAAAGGTTTCTGAGAAGAGGCGGCGATATTATTAATTATGACAGAGGAAATTTTGTTATAATTATTGATGCTGCAGCAAATGTCAGAAAACTTCTGGGCCTTATCAGGATAATTGATACTGATGTTTTTCAGAATACCGATATAAGGTTTTTAAAGATATCATTTGCAGATGTTAATGATATTGCAAAAGAGCTGGATGATATTTTTTCCTCTCTCGGTATTCAGAAGACCACGGAAAAAGGAATAGGATTAAAATTTATACCAATTGAGCGTGTAGGCTGCGTGCTTGCAATAAGTTCAATACCAGGTATTTTTGAGAGGGTTGAACACTGGGTGCAGGTTCTTGACAGGGTCGATGTGGAAGCATCTGAGCAGATATTTATCTATTTTGTTGAGAACGGAAAAGCTTCCGAACTGGCAGATGTTCTTCAAAAAATATACGGAGAAGGGGTAAAAGAAGGTGAGACAACAAGGACGAGAAAGCCTGCCGAGGGGAAGGAACAGGCTGCTTCTCCTGCAGTGCTTCTTGAAGGCAAACTCAAGATCGTAACTGACAGTTCAACGAATTCAATAATTGTCAGGTCTACCCCGCATGATTATTCGATTATTAAAGACACAATTCAAAGGCTTGATATCATGCCAAGGCAGGTTTTGATAGAGGTTTTTATTGCAGAGGTTACCTTGAGCGGAGATACCCAGTTTGGTGTGGAATGGGCTTTAAGGGGTGATTCTGCACGTATAGGCGGTTACAAGGGTATGGAAAAGACTGAGGCAAGCTACGGTCTTGGAGGGCTTGGTGCTGAGCTTGCAGAAAACCTGGGCAAGGGGCTGACCTATCGTTTTGACTCAAGGCAGCTTCAGGCTTTTCTCATGGCTCAGGCAAGTCAGAACAAATTAAATATTCTCTCCTCCCCTCATATCCTTGCTGCCGAGAATAAAGAGGCAAGGATAGAGGTAGGTAAGGAGGTTCCTATTGTTACAAGTGACTATTCACCTCTTGACAGACAGGACACAACTTCAACATCAAGGTCTATAGAATACCGTTCAACAGGAGTTATTCTTAGGGTGACACCCCGCATCAGTGATAAAGGTCTTGTTGCCATGGATATTATGCAGGAGGTAAGTGAGGCGCAGGAGGTTCAAAAGGACGGTATTCAGTCCCCTGTAATAAGCCAGAGAAGGGCTGAGACATCTCTTGTTGTTTCAGATGGGCAGACCATAGTAATAGGAGGACTTATAAAGAACCAGAGTTCCCAGAGCAGGACAGGGGTGCCCTTTGTTTCAAAAATACCTGTTTTCGGGTATCTTTTCGGCAGCACAAGAGATACACAGGAAAAAACAGAGCTTTTAATATCAATTACACCGCATGTTGTAAATACAGTGGATGCTGTAGAAGCGGTTTCAGTTGATTTTCAGGAAAAACTTGAGGCAATAAAAAAACTTTTAAACAGGCAATAGTTGGTGGTGTTTCACAGCAATTGGTAGTAGTTCTGTTGTTCTGTGGTATTTTTAATAAACTTAGCAGTTTTGCCTGCGGTTATATAGTCTATGACAGAGGGATTGAAACAGACATCTACGCAAATGACATCTCTGTTTATAATTTTATTATCTTCAACAACCGCCTTTTTGTGAATTCTGCTTATACCCAGAACCATGCTTGTAACCCATACTGTCGGATAGAAGCCTGTCACTTCAAATTTTCCCAGGCTGCTTACCCCGATGGTTCCGAAATATGTTCTGCAAAGAAAAGATGATTTTAAAATACATTTCAGAACTAAATATTTGAAAAAATCAGGCAAAAGATAGAATACAGACATTTCCCTCATTCCGGGTAGTTTATTAAAAGGTGTTGACACAAGAAGCGCTATTTCAGATGTGATCTCTGTTATTGTTTTTTTTTCTACAGACCTGACAACAGGTGTAGTGACAAATGTTTCTGTTCCGTAAGTCTTCTCAATGGCAAGGGCTATATCAACACTTTCAGGTATAAATGTCTTTTTCCCAAATACCCTGTCCGGTGCCACAGCATTGATAACAGGATTTTGTTGTTTAGCAGCAGCGATTATTTTCATAAGAACTGCTGTATATGAAATATTGTGTTCAGTGCAGAAGGTTTTCAGATTATCTACAACAATTTCCGTCTCCATTGAAACAAAATTTATCCTGCTTGCAAGTCTGGCGTATTGTGAAATACCGCCTCTGATGTTTGAAAATTTTACTTTTTTCATCTTTTTCCCCAGAGTATTTTGCTGTAACTTTTTATCGAGTAGTTACTCAGCCTTTGTATATTGTACAGCAGCTGTGTTCTCGTTTTAATTAAGGTTTATACATGTTGAAGATTTATTTAAAACCTGTATTTTAATTTGAAATAAGCTGCTCTTGGTGCACCGTCAACACGGCCGAACACCCCTCTCGTGTGGTATGACCTGTCTGCAAGGTTTTTAAGCTTTAAGTGCATTTCCATGTTCTTAACAGGCAGGTCTTTAATGAAGAAATTTAAGTCCAAGAGAAAGTATGATGATAACTCAGTCTTTTCATCATAGAGAAAAGTTGAACCGCTTGCAATTTTTCTCTTGTCAGCATAACCTGCCTCAAGGTTAAGCCGGAAATATTTTAAAAACCTGTAGTCAACTCCAAGTGTGATAACATTATCAGGCGCGACATTCTGAAAACCATCTATAGTGTCGGTAACAGGCTTATCAGGATCTGTATCATCTTCATAAAGAGTTCTTGCACCTTTCTGCCGGTTTCCGAGAAGATGAGTATATGTCCCGTAGAATGAGACAGAACGGTGTGGTCTGAAGGTGAAATTAAACTCCAACCCTTTAATATTGTCCTTTGCCTTGTTTGTTATTTCTCCAAGGGCATCCCTCTCAATTATATTTTCGAGTTCATTATAAAAATAATTTAACTCGGCAGAAAATATGTTTTTATATGTAAAACCAATTTCTGCCTCATAACTGTCTATCTTCTCGGGTTTAAGCCCCGGCTTTTCCATAATAACTGACAGGCTTGGTGTGCGGAAAGCCCTGCCATAGAGAAGTTTTATGTTGAAGAAATCAAGGAAACCATAACTAATACCTGCTCTTGGGCTTACAAAGTCGTTGTACTGACTATGGTCATCGTACCTTATGCCAAATGTTGCTTCAATATCCCTGAACAGCATCCACTTGTCCTGAAAATAGAAGGAATAGAGCTTGTTATCGTATTTTGGAAAATAATCATATCTTTCCTCTTCATAGAACATTTTTGTGCGGCTGCCGTTATTATAACGAAAAGATCCTCCAACTGTAGCAACGTTGTTGTTAAACAGTTCATGGTCTATTTTGCCTTCCAGTGCGTACTGCCAGTTTTTCTGCCTGAAACGTGTGTCCTGGTAATCATCAAGTCCGTCGTAGTACTGAACCCATGCCTGGAGAGACAGGGATGTTTTTTCAAATGATTTATTAAGACTGGTTTGCAGAAAAGAGACCGGTTTGTGTTCAGAGCCCTGAAAAAGAAAAGAAGGCACAGTATAAAAATCACGATATTTCGAAAACCTTCCTGAAATTTCAAGAAAATCCTTATAGCTCAGTCTTCCGTAGAGTTCAGTAAAAAAATCATATCTGCGTCTCTGGTTGCCTCCAAGGTCTTTTTCAAAACCTTTTTCTGTTCTGTATGAGCCAAAAAGGGAACCGTCCCAACCTTTGTGTGAGAATCCTGACATACCGCTGATGCCTCGCATGTTGTGAGAACCTGTCTCTGCGTTTATCTCAAATCCTTTGATATCAGCCCCTTTTTTGGTAACAAGGTTTATAATCCCGGAAAAAGCATCAGGTCCCCAGAGCGATGATCCCGGGCCTCTGATAATTTCAATCTTATCAATATAGTCAAGGCTCAGGTCAAGGCCTCTTGGATAGTCAATTGTGGAAGCATCATTTAAAAACGGAACTCCGTCCATCATGACCAGAAAAGAATCGGGAATTCCCCTCAGGAAAATCCTTTCCTTTAATTCATTTCGGTCAATGAAAAAGCCGGGCACTCTTCTAAGAGCTTCTGCAAGTGTTCTGTATTTTTTTAGCTCCGCAGAACTGATTACGGTTACTGCACCAGGTGCCCTTCTTAATGGTTCAGCCTTGCGTGAGGCAATAGAAACAGTGTATAATTCCTCCCCTATAAACATAAGTTCAGTCTGTTTAAAAAGCTCTTCTCTGTCGGTTTCTGCTGCCTCAAGGATTAACGGGTTTAAAATAAAGGCCAAAATAAAAAACAGAATATATAGTTTTAATTTTGTAATCATTTTTCTGCATCCTTTAGGTTTTTATAAAGAATCCTGAATTTCCCTCTTGTAAGCCCGAGGAGTCTTGCTGCTTCGGACTGATTGTTGCCTGATATTTCAAGCGCTTTATTCAGAAGCTGCAGCTCAAATTCTTCAAGGTTTAGACCGGTTTCGGGAAGTGAAAATCCATTTAAACTTCCTGAAACCGGGTCTTCTTTATACTGGATAAAACCCAGAAAATCAGGTGTGATGCTGCCATCCGGAGAAATAATTACAGCCCTTTCTATTGCATTTTCAAGTTCTCTGATATTGCCGGGCCAGGAATATTTTAACAGAAAACGCTTTGCATCTTCTGTTAAAACAGGATTTTGTTTTCCCATTACACGGCAGAACCTTTCAAGAAAATGAGAAGCAAGGGGGATTATGTCAACCCTTCTATCTTTTAATGGGGGAAGTTGAATAGGAAAAACATTAATCCTGTAATATAAATCCTCCCGGAAAAGGTTTGTTTCAACAAGTTGTTTAATATCTTTGTTTGTAGCGCCTATTACTCTGATGTCGGATTTAATTGTTGTTGTTCCTCCCACTCTTTCGAACTCTTTTTCCTGGAGGCACCTGAGAAGTTTTGCCTGGGCTTCAAGGCTTAAATCCCCTATTTCATCAAGAAAAACAGTTCCTCCGTCAGCCAGTTCAAACTTGCCCTGTTTGGTTTTATCCGCACCTGTAAAAGCCCCTTTTTCATGACCGAATAGCTCGCTTTCTATCAGAGTCGGGGATATTGCAGCACAATTTATTGCAATAAATCTTTTTGCTGATCTGCTGCTGTTGTAGTGGATTGCCTTTGCAAGAAGTTCTTTACCGGTTCCGCTCTCGCCGAGAATAAGAACTGTGGTACCCGGGCTTTTGGAAACCATAGAGGCCTGTTTAAGGATGTTTAACATTTCCTGGGATTCCGCCACTATGTTTGAAAAATCAAAAAGTTCTGCAAGTTCGTCGCGATGTATTCTTTTTTCCTCTACAAGCTGAGAAAACCTTTTGGAACGTTCAACTGTAATGATAATCTTTTCTTCTTCAAAGGGTTTTGTGATGTAATCTATTGCTCCCTGTTTGATGGCATCTACTGCAGAATCAATGGAGCCATATGCGGTAAGAACAACAACCGGATAATCAGGATCTATTTTTTTTATTTCTTTAAGCAGCGTCATTCCGTCCATAACAGGCATCTTAAGATCTGTTATGACTATTGAATAGTGGTTTTTTTTTATCAGTTCCAAAGCTTCCTGTCCGTTGGAAGCCTGGTCTGTTTTGTACCCGTTCTGTTCAAGGATTATCTCAAGGATATGCCTCATTTTTTGTTCATCATCGACAATAAGAATTTTATTCATTTTTATACCTTCAAATAAGTTATGTCCGATTATTCTGTTTACATGGAATTATAATTTCAAAGGCTGTTTTGCCTGTACCTGTTTTGGCAAGGTTTATTAAGCCATCATGATTTTCAATTATTTTTTTCACAATGGAAAGTCCAAGACCTGTGCCTTTTGCCTTTGTTGTATAAAAAGGGTCAAATATCCTGTCTTTCAGTTCGAAAGGTATACCTGTACCGGTATCTTCAACAGTTATAACAATATTTGAATCAATGTGGGTTGTTTGAATAAAAATTTCGCCTTTTTGTTCAATAGCATTAATTGAGTTGTTAATAAGATTTAGAAGTGCATGGTAAAACTGATGTTCATCAATATTTACAGAGGGCAGTTTTTCAAGGGATGTCCTGATATAAATTTCTTTTTTTTCTTCTTCAGGCACAACAAAACGGTTTGAAATGTTTTCAATTATCTTGTTGATGTTAGCAGGTGTTTTGTTGGGTGGTGCTGGTTTTGAAAAAGCAAGAAAGTCCTCAATGATTTTGTTGAGCCTTTTTACCTCATCCTTTATATAATCAATCATGGTATTTTTCATTTTATCTTTACAGGATGGTTTTGAGAGAATATCTATAGAACCTTTGATAATGCCCAGTGGATTTTTCAATTCATGTGCTATGATCATGGAGAACTTTCCAATTTCTGCCATTTTTTCCTTCTGCGCAAGCTCCTTAAACGTTTTTTCAAGTTCCTGTTTTTTTGTAACCAGCGATGCCGCCATTATGTTGAATGATTCAGTTAACTGTCCGAGCTCGTCTGATCCTGCTCCTTCAAGATGTTCATCCCATTTGCCTCTTGCAATGGAATAAGCTGCCTTTGCAAGACGCTGAATAGGCAGGATAAGGGTTCTTGAAAAATACAATCCCGCAATACCCCCGATAATTGCGGCAAAAGCAGCGGAAGTAAAAATCCACCAGCGCATGGTATTGAGGGTCTTTATGATTGACTCTCTTGAAAATACTACCTCGATTATTCCAAGTTTCTGGTCTTCTAAATTTTTTTGACCGTCCTTGTCTGTGAAAAAAAGCTGCGGCTCTGTTAACTCTTTCTCTTTTTGTGCAGAAAAATATACAGGAGATACTATAAGCTCTTTCTGCCAGGGAAGAAGCTTAGCAGGTTTTTCAATATTGACAAGTTCTGTATTCTCATGGTTGAGTATCTTTACGCTCTGAACATCCGTTTCCTGTAAAAGGTTTTCAGCAAGAGAGTAAAGAGCAGCCTTGTTATCAAGAAAAAGAGGGATTTCCGCATTAAGAGCAAGGTTATTTACAAGTGAATGGGCTCTTTTTGTAAACTCATCCAGAATAGCATTGCGGGACTGATATATAAAAACCAAGCTGAAAACAAGTGATATAAAGACAATTATAAAGACTGTATAACTTATAAATTTGAAATTTAGACCGAGTTTCATCTTGTTACCTCTCCTGCGGTTTCAATTATATGCGGGGATACCTCCACGCCAAGTCTTCGGGCTGTCTTAAGGTTGACTGAAATGTCAATCTTTGCCGGAGGGTAAATTTTTTGAGTATTGTTTACATTATCATTATCCATAATTTTTATTGAGAGATCTCCAGTCTGGATGCCGATATCCTTATAATCAATAAAAAACGAGAGAACTGCTCCATTTTTTGAAAACCATTTGTTATAGCCTATAACAGGGATTTTTCTCTTCAGACATTCCCTTATAACAAATTCAATAATCCTGGTGTCTTCAAGTTGTATATCAGGAATTACAAAGAGTGCATCTATCAGAAACTTTTCTGATTGAACTATTTTAGGTATTTCACTGGCTGAAGATATTTTAAATGGCCTGATCTTTAAATTGAGTGCTTCAGCTTCTATAAGAATATTGTCAAAATTTTTCTGGTTAAACTCTGGGCAGTAGAAAACCCCCAAAGTTGTCCTGTCAGGGAAAGCTTTTTTAATTTTTGCAAGCTGAAACTCCACAGGAAGATTTAATGATATACCGTAATATATATTTTGCACACCAAAAAGGTTTTCAGGGTTAAGAACCATTGAAAATATTCGATTAGGCAGTTCTTTTTCCCTGGATAGAAGAAAAGCTGCCTGGGGACCTATGCCCACAAAAAGTTTTTCTGTTTTATGAATGTTTTTAGAAATAAAGTTTTTTCCCTTTTCCATGTCTTCTTCCATGTTGAAAACCTCAATTGAGTATGTATCAAGGCTTTGCTTTATTCCTTCAATAGACTCGTTATAGGGAATTATATCTTTAGAGTTAATGATTAAAACATCAAAGCCAAAGACAGAGATGTGATTGAATAAGATAAGAATGGTTAGAAAATATACTTTTTCTGAAAAGCTCATTGTTTTAAATGGACTTTCAAACCTGTAATGATCAATCGGTTAGCCTCTGTTTTTTTAAGCGCAGATATTATTATTTACTTAATATAACTGTTTTGGCTCAAATGAGCCAGTTTTTTATTGTCCATTGGTTATAATCAACCAAAAAAATGTTTAAGCTTAAATTAAATAATTACCAATATAGTCTTAACATATTGATTTAACTTAATTATAACATTAATAAAATAAAATTGCCTCAATGGTATAAACATTGCGATGTAAATCAGACAAGTTTAAGGAATTATAAACATTATTTGTTAAAATCTTCAATAGTTATTTTATTTATCAGGACAGGAAAAAGATGACTGCTTACTATAATGACAAAATGGATTATGAAAAAAGAGAAAAAAATAAAAGAGTAGTTATAACAGGTATTGGTGCTGTTACTCCTCTTGGCAACAATGTTGAGGAAACCTGGAAAAAACTTGTTGAAGGAGTTTCAGGCATAGGACCCATAACTCTTTTTAATCCTTCAACATACCCTGTAAAAATAGCTGCGGAAGTAAAGGATTTTGATTTAAGCAAAACCTATCCAAAAGAACTTCAGCAATACCTTGGCAGAGGAACACAGTTCTGTATTCAGGCTGCAAATGAAGCATTTGCAAGAGCAGGTTTATCTCTGGAACAGACAGATCTGACAAGGGTTGGTATTTCACTTGGTGCAAACGAAGAGTATGCAGGCATCTCAATGTTTGATAAACTGTTTGAATCTGAAAAGATTCTTGAACTCCTCCAGCTTAGAAAAGACTTAAAAGAGCTTTATTATGATTATCCACATCTTAAGTCGGCAAAGACCCTTGGTTCTCTTTGGCCTGTAAGGAGAGGGGCATATATGGCTGCCACAATTCTCTCAATACTTTTCAACATTAAAGGGCCTGTTAACACAACATCAAGTGCATGTGCTTCATCAGGCCAGTCAATGGGTAAAGCTCTCAGAATGATTCAGGACGGGGATGCTGATATTGTTGTTACAGGAGGCTGTGATTCAATGATTAATGAGCAGACTATTACAGGATTTTACAGGCTTGGTGCTCTTTCAAAACACAATGTTGAACCTGAAAAAGCCTCAAGACCCTTTGATCTCAGAAGAGATGGTTTTATAATTGGTGAAGGCTCAGGCATTTTAATATTTGAGGAGTTATCACATGCAAAAAGGCGAAACGCAAATATACTTGCAGAGGTTTCGGGATACGGTTCTTCATCAAATGCATATAAAATAACAGCATCTCCCGAAAACGGAGCAGGTGCTGATATATCAATGAAAGCCGCTCTGGAGGATGGAGACTGCTCTTTTGAAGATGTTGACTATATCAATGCTCATGGAACTTCAACCTATCTAAACGATAAGAGCGAAACAGGTGCTGTTAAAAGCATTTTTCATGATATGGCATATTCAGTACCTGTAAGTTCAAATAAATCAATGCTTGGTCATCTTATCGCAAGTGCAGCATCAATAGAGCTTATTACAAGTATTTTAACAATAAGGGATAATATAATACCCCCGACTATAAACTATGAACATCCCGACCCCGAGTGTGATCTTGACTATGTTCCAAATGAAGCAAGAAAAAGGAATGTAGACAGAGTTCTTTCAAATTCTTTTGCTTTCGGAGGACAGAATGCCTCGATTCTAATCAGAAGGCATTGATGATGAACCGGCGTGTTGTTGTTACCGGAATCGGAGCTGTCTCTGCCCTGGGAAATGGTGTTCAAGAGAACTGGGATTCTCTTCTTCGGGGCGCCTCAAAGCCCGTAGAAAATGATTCTTTAAAAAACCCCTTTTTTTCTTCAACGGCAGCAGGGAAAGTCAGAAACTTTGAGCCTGCAGCCTATAATATCAAGCCAAAGTCTCTTAAGGTTATGAATAAAACTATACAGTATTGTCTTGCCGCATCACAACTTGCAGTAAGCGATGCCGGTATAGATAAAGGCTTTTATCAGCCAAGAGAGATGGGGGTTTCGCTTGGCATTGACGGGATTCAATTTTCAGCCGAGGAGCTTCTTCTTGCAAGTTATGAGGCTGTGGGAAAAGACATGAACAACTATATATCCCCTGAACATGAATTTTCTGAAATGCCGATAAGATTAAAAGACCCTGAAAGGTGCATTAATCCTCTCTGGTCTTTGTCTGTACTGTGTAACATGAGTCTGTGTCACGTATCTATATCTCAGAATTTCCAGGGCCATAACATGACATTCAGTTCGGTCGATACCGCAGGTTCTCAGGCAATAGGCGAAGCGTTTAATGCAATAAAATACGGAAACTGCAATATGTTTGCTGCCGGTGGAGCTTATGGCCTTAATTCTCTTCATCTAATGTCCATGTCATTTTTAAACATTCTGAGCAGTAAAAACAGAATGTGCAGATCCTTTTCTATTGATCGTGATGGTTCTGCTCCGGGAGAGGGAGCGGCAATGCTTGTGCTTGAGGAAGAGTCTCATGCAGCAAAGCGCGGAGCCCGCATTTATGCTGAAATTACCGGATACGGGAGCTCTTTCAACTGCAATGCAAAGTCCGGGGTTGTAAAAAATGATTCGTTTACAGCCGCCTCTTTTTCTAAATGTATTGAGAAGGCTTTAACAAATGCCGGTATTTTTCCATCGGACATTGATTATATAAATGCCGATGGAAAAGCAACCATTGAATCAGATATTGCAGAGGCAGATGCAATAAGAAAGATATTTAAAACAGATGCTAAGAAAATACCTGTCAGCTCTTCAAAACCGATGACCGGTCACATGTTGCCCGCATCGGGTGCTTTTGAAGCTTTTTCTACCGTCATGTCTTTGTATAGAGGAGAAATACCACCTGTTTTAAAAGAGATGGAATCGGATGAAAGTCTTGGGCTGAATATTGTTTCAGAAAAACCGTTGAAAAAAGAGTTGACATATGCTATTTCAAATAATTTCGGGTTTATGGGTGAGAACACAGTCCTGGTTTTTAAAAAATATTTAGAAAAGTAGAATTTTATTATGGGAAAAAGAGCGGTAATAACCGGTTTGGGGATTGTGACCCCTATTGGTATAGGAAACAAATTAAACTGGGAAAGTTTGGTAACGGGCAGTTCAGGAATTGCACCTTTTGCAGGTTTAAGCTCAGAGCATCTGCCTGTTAAAATGGCTGCACAGGTAAAAGATTTTAACCCCAAGCTTTTTTTAAAGGAAAGAAAGACCATAAGGCTTACATTCCACAGTGTTCATCTTGCTCTGGCAGCGGCAGGGTTTGCAATGGATGATTCAGGCATTCAGCCCGGTACAGTAGATCCTGCACGGTTTGGAGCTATAATAGGTTCAGGAGGCGGGGGATTTGATGATGGTCCTGGAATCGAAGACTTGAATGAGCCAATACTTCGAGCATGGGATGAGAATAGTAAAAGATTTGATTCTGCTCTTTTTGGCGAAAAGGGTGTTCCTGTTGCCTACCCTCTGTTTCTCCTCAAGGCTCTTCCAAATAATGCATTCTATTACATATCTCTTCAATACAATATTCAGGGTGAAAACGATAATATCGTTTCATCATTTACCGGAGGCGCGCAGGCAGTAGGTGATGCATTCCGTTCAGTCAGAAGAGGGCTTGCAGATGTTTTTATTGCAGGAGGCTATGATTCGCTTGTAACCCCCAATACTGTATTTTCACTTGATTCGTTCGGGCTTCTTTCAAAAGGTAAAAAACCTGAAGAATCCTGTCGTCCTTTTGATGCAAACAGGGATGGAACAGTTGCAGGAGAGGGAGCAGGATTTTTAATTATTGAAGAGCTTGAACATGCAAAAAAAAGAGGTGCCACAATTTATGGGGAGATTGCAGGATATGGAAATGCATCAAGCGCCTATCATATATGCAAGCCTGATCCTGAGGGAGGAGGGGTTGAAAGGGCTGTTAGAAGAGCTCTGGAAGATGCCAAAATCTCAACAGGTTCCATTGACTGGATATGTGCTGATGGCTTCGCGACTCAGGAATCTGATAGCGGAGAGGCAGAAGCCCTGATAAAAGTTTTCAAAGGAGATCTTTTATCTATACCTGTAAGCGGACTTAAATCATATACAGGTAATATGGGAAGCGCATCAGGAGCTGCTGAAGCGGCTTTTTCTGTCATGGCGATAAACAACGCCATTATTCCCCCCACTCTGTTTTTGAAGGATATTGATACTTCTTTCTCAATGAATGTTGTGCAGGGCAGGGCACTGGAAAAAGAAGTTAATACTGTTTTATCTGTCAATCAGGGTATCGGCGGTCAGGCAGTTGCTCTTGTAATAAAGAAGTTTAACGATGGATAAAAAAAAGATCAGTAAGTTTGGTTTTATTGTGCACTGCCGTAAAACCAGTGAGCTTCGGTATGTTCTTGCAAAATACAGCCTGTCTCCTTTTGCTCTTTTTCCTGAAAAGCTTTTAAAAAAGCGCTGTCTGGGCAGTCCCTATATTGAGGATATATTCACATTCAGGAAAGTGGTTTCAGATAAGGGCGCAGAATGTATGGGAAAGGCGTTCTGTATTGTTCAGTCCCCGGAGCAGCTCCTTGAGGATCAGACCATGTCAACAGAGCTTGTAAAGAGAGCCTGCCGGATGGCTCAGGACTGGGGAGCCGAGATGATTGGACTTGGTGCGCTCTGTGCAGTTGTCGGGGCAAGGGGTGTTGAAGCTGCTCAGAGCTGTTCTGCCGCTGTTACCACAGGAAACTCTCTTACAGTTTATGCGACCATTGTATGTTTTGAAAAGATAATGGAGCAGCTTCAAACAGATCCTCATTCGCATAAGATTGTGATAGTTGGTTTTCCCGGAAGTATCGGACTTGCAATAACAAGGATTTTGAGCAGCAGGGGGTTTAATCTTGTTGTGGTCAGCCGTCAGAATACCCGTTTCCTAAACAGGTTTCTTGAAAACATGCCATCGTCAATAGAGGTTGCAAAAGATCTTGACGAGGCTCTGAAAAAAAGCAGAGTAATCTTTTCTGCAACATCAGCAGGAAATATAATTGATCCTGACAGGCTTCTTCCCGGAACAGTTGTCTTTGACATTGCTCAGCCAAAGGATGTTATTTACAAAAAAGACTGCAGGAAAGATGTTCTTATTATTGATGCAGGGTTAATATCTCTTCCCGGATCTACAACTGATAAATATTATTATTCAGGGCTTGGTGTAAATGACATTCCGTCATGTCTTGGAGAAACAATGACGCTTACGCTTGAAAAGAGATGGGAACAATTTTCTATGGGAAGAGAGCTTTTGCCAGATAAAGTGTTTGAGATTGGAAATCTGAGCGCATCTCACGGTTTTATATTTGACAGTTTTAGGAGTTATCAGAAGCCGATCAAAGAAGAAAATATTGATATAACCAGAAAAGCAATTAAGAAAGCAATATAGCTGCAAAACCCCGGACTTTTTTAATGAAGACAAAATCTATGAACATTATAACCAATCTGCTATTACAATTATAAGAACCAGATAAATGGATGTAACAGAAGAATGAAAGGAAAGAATTAAATATGAAACTTGTAAATAAAACCGCAATTGTGACAGGGGCATCGGGTGGAATTGGACAGGCTCTTTCAAGAGCGCTTGCCGCAGAAGGTGCTCATGTGTTATGCAATTATTCCAAAAATCGTGAAAAGGCTGAAGAAGCAGTTTCACGAATTAGAAATGAGGGAGGCTCTGCTGAGAGTTATAAGGCTGATGTGAAGTCATTGTCGGAAATGGAAAAAATGGCTTCATATGTTGTTGAAAAATATGAAAGAATTGATATCCTTGTAAACAATGCCGGTATTAACAGAGACAATCTCATTCTTTCCATGACAGAACAGGAGTGGAGAGAAGTTCTTGAGACAAATCTGTTTGGGGCTTTCAATGCAGTAAAGAGTGTAACCCAGCAGATGATGTTTCAAAAAAGCGGAAGGATTATAAATATTTCCTCTGTTGCAGGGCAAAAACCTGGAAGAGGCCAGGCAAACTATGCAGCTTCCAAGGGTGCTCTTAATGCTTTTACCCGAGCAGCTGCTGTTGAATTTGCTCCTAAAAAAATTACAGTAAATGCGGTAGCCCCCGGTGTCATTGAGACAGATATGAGTGCAGAGGTGATGCGGAGGGCAAAAGAGATGGTCATGAACCATATCCCCCTTAAACGTCTTGGAAAATCAGAAGAAATAGCAAAAACAGTGGTGTTTCTTGCATCAGATGATGCATCATATATTACAGGTCAGGTTATATGCGTTGACGGTGGGTTCCGTGGATAGAAATATAAAGGTTTGTTCGATGGTTTTTACTGTTAGTTAACAAACTGCTAACTAATTTGCTGTTTTGATAATATATTAACTTTCACAAAAAAGGAGTTTAAAAAATGGAAGACAAAGAAATTTTTGAAAAGGTGCAGGATGCAATAGTAGAAGCTCTTGGTGTCGATGCAGATGAGGTGGATGCAAATTCATGTCTTTTCGATGATCTTGGTGCAGAGTCCCTTGATCTCCTTGACATTGTATTCCGTCTTGAAAAGACCTTTGGAATCAAGATACCGAGAGGGGGTGTTCAGCAGGATGTGCTTGCCGCAGAGGGAGTAAAAGAAGAAGATGTTATTGTTGACGGAGCTTTGACAAAGCTTGGTGCAGAAATGCTGAGGGAAAAAATGTCAGAGATTTCTCCTGAGAAAATCCATGAAGGGTTCAGGATTGACGATATTCCAACGCTTTTTACAGTTCAGACCTTTGTCAACATTGTAAAGAAACAGCTTGCGGAAAGCTGATGGATGCATAAATTTATAAGAGATCAAAACCCATATGCCCATTAACGCATTTGGACAAAATTTGCGATTTTGAAAACATGAGAGCAGAAAAATGAGATGTCTTCTTGTTGACAAGATTCTGTTTATAGACAGCAGAAAGGCCATTAAGGGCATAAAAAATGTTACCATGAGCGAAGATTTTCTTGCAGATCATTTTCCGGGTTTTCCTGTGATGCCGGGAGTTCTGCAGATTGAGTCATGTGTTCAGCTTTTTTCCTGGCTGGTATTTTCATCTACTGATTTCAGAAAAACCTCAAGGCTCTCCTCTTTTAAAGCAGTTAAATTTAAAGGTTTCATTGTGCCGGGAGAACAGATGCTGGTTGATATAGATGTGGTTTCATTTAATGATGAGGAAGCAATGTTTAATGCAAAAATTTTTGTTGAAGGCAGCTTAAGAACAGATATAGCAGAATGCAGGGCATCGTTTACTGATTTAGACAAACTGACCGATCATGTCAAGGCGAAGCAGCACTTTGACATACTTTGCGGGATTTATCCCTCAAGAGGACAGGCAAGATTATAAAATATGAAACACGATGTTGTTATAACAGGACTTGGGGTTGTATCGCCTATTGGCACTGGTAAAAAGGATTATGTCCAGGCATTGTATGATGGAGTATCCGGAATAGATTTTATAACTCTTTTTGATGCTACACATCTTTCCACGAGGTTTGCCGGTGAGGTGAAGGGCTTTAATCCGGAAAAAATTCTTGCAGGTTCCGAAATTCTCAGTTTAACAAAAGAAAGAAGGATTCTTCTTGCAAACTCAGCAGCTAAACTTGCAATGATTGATGCGGGTTTAGAAGGCAAAACACTTGATGGTGAAAACTGTGCAGTGATTTTAGGCTCAGGTGTTCATCCTGTTATTCCCGAGATTAATCAGCTCATATCTTCAGGGGTATATACCGGCATGTTTGACGACCCTGATCCCTGCCCTGAAAAATTCAGCTCATCAACAAATCAGTCGGAGGGATATGAAAATAAGAATTATCCTATATTTAACAGAACAAATCAGGGGGCTGTTTCAATTGCAAGACAGTATGGTATAACAGGTTTATGTCAAAGCACAGTGTCAGCCTGTGCTGCTTCGACTCAGGCGATTGGTGAGTCCTACCGTCTGATACAGAGAGGTGGAGCAGATATAGTAATTACAGGCGGATACGATTCAATGGTATTTAGTTTCGGATTATATGCTTTCTCTCTTTTGGGTATAATGAGTTCCAGAAACGATGACCCTGTTAAGGCGATGAGACCTTTTGATAAAACACGGGATGGTTTTGCTCTTGGTGAAGGCGCGGGAATAATTGTGCTTGAGGATAGAGAACATGCACTAAAACGAGGTGCCTATATTTATGGAAAGGTTGCAGGTTACGGTTCATCTGTTGATGCGTTCAAGGTTACAGACCCTCATCCCTCAGGTCAGGGAGCGGTGATTTCTATGGAAGACGCAATCAATGATGCAGGCATGAGCCCTACTGATATCGATTATATAAATGCTCATGGAACAGCAACCCAGAAGAATGATAAAATCGAGACAATGGCAATAAAAAAGGTTTTTGGAAAACACTCATACAACATGCCTGTCTCAAGTACAAAGTCAATGATAGGTCATCTAATGGCTGCTGCAGGGGCTTTAGAGTTTATTGCGATGGTTCTCTGCATGGAATATGGTTTTATACATCCATCAATCAATTATGAGGTGCCTGATCCTGATTGCGATCTTGACTATGTTCCAAACAGACCACGCTCCGTGCAGGTAAACAGTTCTCTTTCAAACTCTTTTGGGCTTGGAGGTCAAAACGCTTCTGTAATTGTAAAAAAATGGAGTTGAAAACTTAAAGATGAAAAGAAGAATAGCTATTACAGGTTTGGGGGCAATAACCCCCCTTGGAAATGATTTACAGTCAACGTGGAAAGGAGCTGTTCAAGGCTTATCAGGAATTGATCATATAACGCTGTTTGATTCCAGCACATTTCCCGTAAATATCGCAGGAGAGGTCAAAGGGTTTGAAACTCCGGATAATATTCCCCAGAACATGAAACTTCTTTCAGGAAGAAGCGCACAGCTTGGGTTTAAAGCCTGCGCAATGGCTTTAGATGATTCTGGACTGGACATGAATGTTGAGGATACAACACGGATTGGAATATCATTCGGCGCTGATGAAGAATACATGATATTCAAACAGACTGAAATTGCATTTGCAAAGGATTATATTTACAGTGCATACACCGAAGGACCGGATGCATACGTTGAACTTCTCCACCATTCAACCCTTCTTGCAAAGATATGGCCACTGAGAAAAAAAACCGATCTCGGTTCAAAGCTTATTTCCCTCAACTACAATATAAGAGGTCCTGTTGAGACATCGCATACTTCATGTTCTTCAAGCGGTCATGCAATAGGAAAAGCAAAAAGGCTGATAGAAAACGATGACTGTGATATAGTCATAACAGGCGGGCACTGCTCAATGATTTCAGAGTTTTCAATCGCAGGTTTTCATCTGCTTGGCACCCTTTCCACTCAAAACCGGGAACCTGAAAAAGCAAGCAGGCCTTTTGATCTCAACAGGGATGGTTTTATAATGGGTGAGGGTTCGGGTATTATAATACTTGAAGAACTTGAACGGGCAAAAAAAAGAGGAGCCCGTATATATGCGGAACTTGCAGGATATGGTTCATCTTCAAATGCTTACCGGCTGACAGATACACCCCCTGATGGAAGAGGCGGTGACCTTGCCATGAAAAGAGCTATCGCTGATGCAGAGCTGGATCCATCCCGGATAGACTATATCAATGCACATGGTACTGGTACGCTTCTTAATGACAGAAGCGAAACCCTTTCAATAAAAAATGTTTTCAAAGATAGGGCATATAAAATTCCTGTAAGTTCAAGTAAATCTATGTTTGGGCATCTTGTATGCAGTTCATCGGCTGTGGAGTTGATAATAACAGTCATGGCTGTAAAAAACGATATTGTACCCCCCACAATAAATCTTTATACACCGGACCCGCTGTGCGATCTTGATTACGTACCAAATTCTGCCAGAGAACATAAGACAGATGTTGGGCTTTCAAACTCGCTTGCATTTGGTGGACAGAACGCAACTCTGATTGTCAAAAAATTTCTATAAACAGGAGGTGTGTTATAACTGTTGTTGCGGTTACAGGAGTTTCAGGAAATTTAGGTTCAGCTATACTTGCCAGACTTGATCGCGATGCAGGCATTAAAAAAATAGTCGGAATAGATCTAAAAGAACCGGCTATCACGAGCAGCAAACTTAAATTTTACAAAACAGACATAAGAGAGAAATCAATTCGGAATATTTTTGCAAATGAGCAGGTTGACACTCTTTTACATCTTGCTTTTATTGTAGCCCCGATAAGGGATAAAGTCCTTCACCGTGATATTGATATAAACGGCTCAAAAAATATAATCTCCTGCATACATGAAACGGCCATAAGAAAGGTAATCTATTCAAGTAGCACTTCTGTTTACGGCTTCTATCCGCACAGCACACTGCCCTTTGATGAAAGCGTGCCTGTAAATCCCAATAATGAAAACACCTATGCAGTGCACAACGCTGAGGTTGAAGAGATCTTTAAAGAGTTTTTCAACGACAAAAAAGATTTTGATTTTACCATTTTCAGGCCATGCATGATTCTTGGTGCCCGTATTGATAATTTCAGCTGCGAATTTGCCGGAAAATCGCCTTTTATCCCTACAATTGCCGGACATAATCCTGAAATACAGTTTGTTCATGAGAAGGACGTGTTGGAAGCTTTTATTTACGGCATTAAAAACAGACTGGATGGAATTTATAACCTGACAGGGAAAGGCACAATTACAATGAAAGATTTCTGCCGGATATTCAAAAAACCCTTCCTGCCCTTAAACTTCCACATCCTTCGCACAATTCATAAAATACTCTGGACATTAAGAATGCCTTCAGTCTCTTTCGGTCCCGAATGGCTGAGTTTTTTCAGATATTCCTGTATCGCAACCTCTGATAAGTTCACAGGAATCAATCCCGGTTTTCCGAAGTACTCAACCAGAGAGGCGCTTGAAACCTATATGGAAACAAGGAGTTGCAAATGAGAGCGATGGTAACAGGGGCAACAGGGTTTCTTGGAAGCTCGCTTGTTAAGACCCTTAAATCAAGAGGATATACTGTAACCACATTTATAAGAGACACTAAAAAGTTTGAAGAACTTGCAATTCCCGCAGACAGAATAATTAAGGGAGATCTTCTGGACCGTGATTCTCTAAAAAGAGCCTCCTCGGATCAGGATGTGGTTTTTCACACCGCAGGCATGGTGGTAGATTGGGGGAAAAGAGAGGATTTTTTTAAAGCAAACGTGGAAGCCACAAAAAATCTTCTCGATTGCTGCATTGAGGGGGGTGTCAAAAAATTTGTTCATGCAAGCTCGCTAACAGTTCTTGGAATACCCAAAGGAGAAGACAGACTTGATGAAACCGCTCCCTATACAGATAATTTTTTTGAGCCCTACACCGAAACAAAGATAGAGGCGGAAAAACTAGTAATGGATTATCAGAGGAAGAACAGAATTGATATCTGTGTTATAAGACCAGGTCTGATCTGGGGACCTGGCGACACAACCATATTGCCAAGACTTGAACGGTTTTCTGAAAAAGGCCTGGTATTTAATATTGGAAACGGGCAGAATATCATGTGTCTTTCATATATTTATAATGTATGCGATGCTATGATACTCGGAGCTGAATCAAGCAGGGCAAATGGGGAGGTTTACAATATCAAAGATGATCAGGAAGTAACATCAAAACAGTTTTTTTCTGCCATTTCAACTGCTCTCGGCTTTAAAAAGCCTTCTTTTTCAATACCATTCTCAGTCTTATTGGCGGCAGCTTACTTCTTTGAGTTTACCGGAAAACTCTTTCATATAAAAAAAACTCCTGTTCTTACAAGATACGGGTTATACCTTCTTGGCGGAAATTACAGCATTGACAGTTCAAAAGCAAAAAGCCAGCTTGGATATAAGCAGGGGACAACATTTGAAAAAGGAGTGGAAGAGCTTGCAAAATGGTATTTTAATAAAAACAGCAGTTTAGTTACTAATTGTAAAAACGGTGATATGAGATGAGGTTTTATCTTTTTGATTCAATAACGGGTTTTACTCCCAAAGAGAGTGTCTCGGGTATTAAAAACATAACAAGTCAGGAGGAGTTCCTGATTGAACATTTTGACCGGTTCCCTGTTACCCCGTCAACTATTCTTATTGAATCAATAGCGCAGCTTGGAGGCTGGGGTATAACTGTCTCTACTGATTACCAGTACCTTGCAGTTATGGTTATGATAAGGGGTTTTGAGGTTTATGGCGATGCGGTACCGGGAGACCAGGTTCTGCTTGATGTTAAAATTCAGGGTATAAATGAATATGGTGCAAAAATTTCAGGTTACGCATATGTTCAGGACAGAAAGGTAGTTTCAATAGCTGGCCTTACCTATGTTTTATATAAAGTTCCAGAAAATGAGAAGGAAAAGCTTCGGGAAAGTTATTTGAAACTTATGCCAAAACAGTTATAAAAGAGGATAAAAAATGAGATTTATAATGGTTGATAAGATAGTTGAGCTTAAAAAAGCTCAAAATGCAAGAGGAATTAAGAATATATCCTGGGACAGTGATTTTCTGTGTCAGTATTTCACAAATGTAACGGTCTATTCACCGGTAATATTAGCTGAATCCGTTGCTCAGCTTGTGTCCTGGATAATTGTAGAGGCTATGGATTTTACAGTCAAACCCGTAATAACAGTTGTTGACTCGTATCAGTCATCAGGTCATGCGGTTCCGGGGGATCGTCTTGAACTTTTTGGCAGCATTAATGATATCAATGAGCAGAGTGCTCTCGGTGAAGCGTTTATACTTAATGAAGGCAGAGAGATACTAAGGATAAGTCATGCTGTATGTTACCTCTATCCAATAACAGATCTGGAAGATCCTGAAAATACAAGAATACAGTTTAATAACATGTATGAGAAGGGATATGATTTAAATGCTGACAAAGAAAGTCCGGGATCGGGCAATATCCAGAGAGAGGATATTGCAATAAAGGAGAGGGTATGGATAGACAGGGTATTTGAGCCGGCTGAAAGGTCAAGGCTTACGGGAATTAAAAACATAAGCGCAACATCTGATTATTTTAACGACCATTTCCCTTTAAAACCCGTGTTTCCCGGTGTTATGATAATGGAGTCAATGATCAGTCTCTCAAGAATGCTTGCCAAGACTTTGCTTGATGATTATGGAGTTGTCAGAAAAAAACCTGTTTTGATACGTTGTAATAAAATAAAATTCAGGAAATTTATTTCACCGGGGGATCAGTTGTTTGTTGAGACTCAGGTAAAAGAGTTGAATGAAGAAGCAAGCCTTTTTAACTCAAAGCTTACTGTTAACGGCAAACTTGCGGCAAGCGCTGCAATAGAATTTATTCATCTTAACAGAGATCAGTATCTGGAACAATATATAAAATAATCGGGAACACCCGTGCCAAATATATTTGCCCCCTGCCTTTATTTTTTCTGCGAGCTGCGAGCTTATTTCTATCCTGCATCTGTTTTAATGCTTTTACTTATCAGCTTAACAGCTCTCCTCCCCCGGTGCGGCAGGCATCAAACCATATAAAAAGCCTTATGCTGGTAAGTACTCAACCCCCCGTGTGTCATTTCGAAGGAGCGAAGCGGCTGATAAATCCAGCTTTATTGTTGGCTCAACACAACCGGCGTAAGCGATTATGGACAGGACGAGCGGTTGCGTTTTCTTTCATTTTTAAACCCTAATAACCTGAAATATTTTTTTCCCATTGACTTTTCATACCGATATTGTGTTAAATATTAAGGATCAACTGACTTTTTTGTACAGCGAAACAAAACTAACCCCCTGTAAAAACT
>CAZMHH010000016.1:31801-55330 GCA_964566035.1 uncultured Thermodesulfobacteriota bacterium | reverse complement strand
TCCTGTTGCAAAATGGTCATTCAAAGCAATGCTTGAGGCGATAATACCGGTTATTTATATCCTGCTCTAAGTTATTTTATAAGCCGGTTCGCATTAAAACTAATTGAATAGAAGGAGGTAAGGTATGAAGTTACGAGATATCTTTAAAGCAGGAATTAACAGACGTTCATTGTTAAAGGCAGCAGGTCTGTCCTCTGTTGGTGCAATGCTCTGTCCGACATTTGCTGCATGGGGAAAAACTTCTGAAAAAAAATCATCAGACCTTATTCAGGCAAGATGGAACACAGACGGGGATGGCAATACATATTTCCTTCACAATACTATCAACGCCGACAATGTCAAACATGACGGCACAGGCGGTAATATTGCTGCAAAAATGGACTGGTGGTGGAAACGGTATACACTTAATGAATTTGATGAGGAATTTCATGACTGGTGGATTGAGGAAAAAAGCTGGTATTATGAGCAGTTGCTTGCTTTCTTTGAAGATGAAAAAGAAGCTCATGAAATTCCAAACGGAGGGCATCATCACCCCATGCTTGCAACCTACGGCAGGCATTTCTTCAGACGCGGTGACAACACAGATTTTCATCTTAACTGTGCTCCCAAGGGAATGACAATCTGCCCAAAAGAAGATATGATTGAGTATATTAACAGAGAGGTTGATAAGGTCTATGAAACAGGTAAAATTCCTGAGGATCTGTTCAGACTGCGCAGGGATCTTTACAAGGATAAAAGCTTATGGTTAAAGGATAGATTTACAACCCTTGAACTCTATTCCGGTCGCCCGATAAATGAAAAAGATGATCAGGGGCCTTACGGTTTTGCCCCAACTGTTTCCGGTATTGAAGAGACCAAAACATTTCAGAACCTTATTACAAATCCAATGGCAACCGTGACTTATATGTCACTGTATAATACCAAAGGGGGCGAACCATATTTTGATGGAGGATCAGGGCTGACCCCTACCTGGACATTTAAAGGTTTCTGCAAACTTGTTGCATTCTATAACCCCGAAAACAGTGAATATGAAAATAAAATGGCAAAATATGTTAATGATGCTCATGCCCGCTACCATGGAGGTGCTATAGATATTGCACTTAATCTGTTCTTTATTGTAGAACAGTTTAATGAAACCCCGGGCTATGGTCCAGGCCGCGGCAAACGTGCTGTGCCATCATATAGCTATAGCAGCAGAACTGCCAGGGCTTCTAATGCGGGTAATATCATTAAAAAAGGGAAAAAACTTTCAAGACAGGATAAGATAGAGCTTGTTAAAGGATTGAAGATTCCTGTATAAATAGTTATATGAATATATTAGAGCATTAGGGTGCAGCTAAAAGTCAATTATCCTAAATTGTATTGATATAAAGTGCTGACGCCAGGCAAGTTGTTGTCAGAGCTTTAATTGATGTATTGCTATAATTTACAAGGAGATGAATATGGTAAAAAGCAAATTGTCAACAGTGATGGTTTTATTTGCAGCTATTGCATTTTTAGTCCTTACAGGGTGTGACCCCGTTCCGGATGATAACGATTCTCTGGAGACAGACCTTTGGAAAAAATCAGCCCATGCTGATAAAACCGCAGAGGCATTTACCCACTGGGACAAGTATGAACCCCCTGAAATCCCTGTAAACTGTGCAAAATGCCACAGCACAGAAGGGTTTATTGATTTCCTCGGAGGGGACGGTTCAACAGAAGGTATTGTTGACAATCCTGTTTCAGTAGGAGATGGGACAAACAATATAAACTGCCTTGCCTGTCATGAGGATGAAGATGATGGTTCGGTAAGAGCCATATCAATGGTTAAATTTCCATCAGGTACTGAAATTGATAATACAGGCAATGATGCTACCTGCCTAAATTGTCATCAGGGAACCCGTTCGGGTTCAAGTGTTGAAACCGCTGTTGCGGATTCCGGAGCCGGTGAAGATGAGATAAGTGAGAACCTTGCGTTTATTAACAGTCACTATTCTGTTGCAGGCGCAATACTCTATGGCTCTGATGTAAAAGGTGGTTATGAATATCCAGGTGAAACGTATTCTGGTAAATTCGGACACGGTAATACCAATCTAAACACCTGCATAGCCTGTCACAACCCGCATTCCCTTGAGGTAGAGGTAGAGCTGGATTGCAATACCTGTCATCGGAGTGGTTTTGAAATTGACGGAAGAAAACCGGAACTGGCAGAACTTCAGGCTCAACTTTACCAGGCAATACAGGTTTATGCGGTTGACTACACGGGGGTAGCCCTGGTTTATGATGAAAACACCTATCCTTACTTTTTTGCTGATATTAGCGGTGACGGAGAAAGTGATGTGCAATATAATAAATGGACACCGCGCATGCTGAAAGCTGCATTTAATTTTCATATGTCAAAGAAAGACAAAGGAGCTCATATACATAACATTGATTATGTCATGCAGCTTCTGCAGACATCACTTGATGATATTAATTCGGTCTTGTAGAATCTATTTTTAGCTAAAAACTTTTTGCAGTTTGGTCAATCCGTAGTAAAACCTCAGCAAAAACAAGAAGTTTTAAACCTATAAAAAAGAGCTTGACAAAGTATTTAAAATATATTAATTTCTATATCAAACTTTTTGATATGCAAATATTCGGAAAAGCTTGATATACTTCAGGCGAGGGCAAGCAAAAGCTTATGAACTGATTAATACACCTGCAAAAGCAATATTTCACCAAATTGAAATCATACCATAAAAGGAGAATCGATTGAAGAAATTTGCTCAATTCATGGTAAAAAACAGGGTTACTGTCCTTCTGTGTATGGCATTGATAACAGCTTTCTTCTTATACCAGGGTACAAAATTAACATTTAAGACAAACTTCGATGACCTCCTTCCTCAAAAACATCCCTTTATTCAGGTTCACAACAAAGTCAGGGATATTTTCGGCGGTGCAAACCAGATAATAATAATGGTACAGGTAAGAAAAGGCGATATTTTCAACAGGGAAACCCTCTCAAAAGTTCAGTGGATACACAATGAAGTTGAAAAGATACCGGGAGTAGACCCCTATAAAATAAGGTCTATTGCTTCCTCAAAGATGAAAGACTTTAAATTTTCATCAGGGACAATGTCAATTACTCCACTGATGTTTCCAAATGTGCCGGCTGATGATAAACAGATGCAGGAGTTGATGGATAAGGTTTACAGCAATCCTCGTTATTACGGACAGTATGTCTCATATGACAGTATGAAGACCCTTATAATGGTTGATTTTTTTGAGCAGGAACTAAACTACAGGGAAATTTTCCGCTGGTTTTCAGAAATACGGGAAAAAATAGAAGATGACAACCATATTGTAAGCATAGCAGGAGAACCCATGCATATGGGTTACATATATGATCATTCAAAACAGGTTCTGTTCATAATCTTCATGTCCTTGTTTGCTATTTCCATAATGCTTTTTCTGTATTACAGGAGCATAAGAGCAGTTGTTGTTCCAATGCTTGCAATTGTTATGAGTGCAGTATGGGGAATAGGGATTATGTCTTTGTTGAATTACAACCTTGATCCACTTATACTTGTTCTTCCTTTTCTTCTTTCTCTTATGACCCTTCCGCATTCATTGCAGAATATCAGCCGTTTTCTTGAAGAATACTCAAAACTCAGGAATACGGAACAGGCTGCTGTAAAAACAGTTGAAAACATGTTTATGCCCGGAGTAACCGGTGTGGTAACAGATGCCCTTGGAATAGCACTTGTGGGAATAGCCACAATCCCTGTTCTTGTAAACATATCGGTTGTTTCAGTATTCTGGTGTGTGATAACAATTATAGTTCTCTCTCTTATTATGACCCCGCTTCTTCTTTCATTTATCCCCGAAACAGAGCGTGTCAAAAAACTTTTTGACACGCAGTGGGAAAGACACAGCAGGGACTATCGTGTCAAAATCCTTAGCGCAATAGGCAGATGGATCCCCCAAAGAGGTAAGTGGTATGTTATGGTGTTTGCAGTTTTGATTGTTGCAGTGGGTATGAATTACGCAAGACAGATAAAGGTGGGAGACTTTCTGCCCGGTTCATCAATTCTTTGGCCCTTTCACAGATATAACCTTGATGCCTTCAGAATAACATTCAGCGTTCCTCTTTTGAACCCGCTGTATGTTATAGTTGAAGGTGATGAAGGCGGGTTTATTTCAAGCGGTCCGACGCTGCGTGAAATGAACAGATTCCAGAGATACATGGCAGAACATGACAGGGTGATGTTTACATATTCAATAGTAAATGCTCTGCCAGGTTTTCTGATGTCGTCCTATGAAGATGATCCTCAGTGGAATCATCTCCCCAAGGAGGACAGAATATTGAGCTTCATAGCAAGACGTCTTACCTATGCAGGGGAACCAGGAACATGGGACAGGTATATTGATATGCAGGACAGGTATGCAAATATAATAATCTACTGTCGCGACAAGATGCCAAAAACAGTGGAAAGTATTGTGGAGCATATCAACAATTATTTGGAGGAAACCCCTGGTCCTCCTGGAGGAAGGTACCTGCTTGCAGGAGGTGCTGTTGGAGTACAGGCTGCCGTACGTGATGTTATTGCCGACTCGCAGGTCTGGAATCTTGTATATGCTCTTGCAGGGATATTTCTGTTCTGCTCCCTTTACTTCAGATCTTTCTTCGCAGGTCTGATTCTTATCATTCCGCTTATTATTTCAAACATAATAACCTTTGCCCTTATGGGCGCATATCATATAGGTCTTACTGTAAACACCTATCCTGTTTCTTCAATAGGAATAGGTCTCGGGGTTGATTACGGCATATACCTTATGAGCCGTTGCACGGAAGAGACAAAAAATGGAAGCGACCTTTTTGCTGCAATCAGAACCGCGCTTCTTACCAATGGCAGGGCTATTTTTCAGATAGCAACCACTATAACAGTCGGACTTCTCATATGGGTGTTTTCGCCCCTGAAATTTCATGCTGAAATGGGGGTGCTGCTAGCGATACTTCTTCTTTTAAATATGCTTGGCGCAATACTGTTCATACCTACAATACTGTGTCTTTTTAAGCCAAAATTTATTGCACAAAAAAAACAGCCGGGGGCTTAAAACAATTCTTATGAACAAAAAACATCAACAAAAAACGGGGGGAATATGAAAACAAAGCTATTAACGGCAGGTTTATGTTTGCTCGCATATATGACGGTTATTTTTATACCTGGTGATTGTCTGGCTGCTGTATATTTTTTAAATGACAAACTGAGGCTCAAAGGCACTCTCTATCAGTTTGCAATCTTGAGGACAAACATCCATAGTGAAGAAAAGCAGTACAGGGACACAAGATTTGGTCTGATGAGGACAAAGGCAACGGCCGAGCTTCTCTATAGTGCTTATGAAGATGAGAATATGATACTTAATTTCTTTGGATATTTTCAATACTGGCATGAGGCTGTTCCTGATTTTGATACAGAATACAGGAAAAGCATACCCAGACGCAATGTTAAGAGATATCAGGGACCTTTTTTTTCAAGGGATGACTGGATAAATGAGCTCTACACTGACTTTTATGTAGGTAAGTGGAACATCCGTCTCGGCAAGCAGATAGTATTCTGGAGTGAAACAGAGATGGTAAGAACAATTGACAGGATAAATCCACTTGATCTGCGCTACACCACACCGGGAATAGATCCGTGGGACCAAATGAAAATCGGACTCTGGATGATGAGAGGCAACTACCGTACTGAACTTCCGGGACAGCTTCAGTTTGAATGGATATGGATACCCGGTGACTTTGAGCAGGTGCGAACACCCATGGAAGGGACAAGCATGGGGTCAAGTCCTGCACCACAAGGTCCAAAAAATTTAAGACCCCGCAGGTTTGGTCAAGCTGCTGCAATTGAATCGATGTGGAGAAGTTCCTATCCTGCATTTAAATTGAGCAATTCCACGATTGGATTAAGGCTCAGGGCAAACTCGGCTTTAGATTTTCTTGGAGACATGTATATTATCGACTGGACGCTTACATATTATCGGGGCATGAATACAACTGCAGTTCCAAAGAGAAGAGGGATCGGAGATCCAAGTATTCTTAATATGGACCCAACCACAGTAAACGGATATATGAACAACCTTGCGGTCAGCCGGGTGTTTGGTCAGCCGCTGCCGGTTACACCCAGGGGGCTTTGGAGATTTGATTTTTTTGATGCAGTGGGGGGAAGTTTTCAGACATATATTCCAAAACTTAAGGGTGTGGTACGGGGCGAGATTGCCTATGAAATAGGACTTCCTGAAATTAAATGTTTTCCTGACCGAATAGACCCCAGTGACGGATATCAGAAGCTCATAACGGGCGTAACCAACAGGGATGTTCTCAATTGGGGTTTCACCTATGATGTGCCTATATTGATCACTCCTCTAGTAGGCAAACTGGGGGGAAGCGGGGTGTTTGATACAACATTCGGATATTTTGGTCAGAGAAGGATGGGAAACATCAGCCGTATAAGACGGACATTCGGGTATAATGCAAGAACAGAGACAAACTTTACTCTGCTTATAAGATACAGGTTGATGAATAATACCATATGGCCTGTCATCAGGTCTCAGATTAATACAAGAAGGTGGGGTTATAACTCCTTTTCACTCAGATATACCCCTGGACAGTACTGGAAATATGAGATTGGATACCTTCACTTTTTTGCAAGTGATCCATGGGATTCACCAGAGGCAAATGCACACCAAAAGGATTTACTATATTTAAGAATAGGTTTTGAATTTTAAAAAGGAGGAACAAATGAAAGTTTTATTTTTATCTGTTATTTTGGCTCTGTTTGGATTTTCGGTAGCAGACAGTACAGAGATAAAATTTCCCACCCCAAGCTATGGAGGTGAAGGGCTTGCAGAGGTTCGCAAATGGGAAGAGCAGTGGGCAGGTAAAAGGATAACAACGGAGACGGTTGACGAGGTGAAAGACTATCTCCATGAATCAGTTTATATGATTATGAAAAACCCTGAGTTGTTGGGAGCTGAAAAGATATGGTTTGAGATAGTTCCATATACGCAGTACAGTGTATCAACTGGTATGATAGAGGCAACCAGGAAATATGCTCCGGATGCGGCGCTTGACAAAGATGAAAACCTTGTTGGATACGGGCAGGTTGCAGGAATACCCTTTCCAGAGCCTGAAACAGGGATACAGATGGCATGGAACTTTGATGCAAATACAAGGGGCGATACACACCACCTTTTTCATACAGGTACTATTGTTGACTGCAGAACCAAGCATGAGCGAAGAGCCGCTCACCTGAGGTGGGAAATGTACTGGGTCGGGCGCTATGATGTTCCCCCGCTTCCAAGGATACCTGATGCAGAAAACCCTCGTGGAGTTGCACGCTCATATTTTCAAAGACATACCGAACCTACTGATTTTATGGACACGACCATGCTTGAACTGAGGTACCAGGACCCGAAAAAGGAGGAGGATTTATGGGTATATACCTCAATGTTCAGGAGAATAAGACGATATGCCACAAGTCAGAGAACAGACACCATAGACGGAACAGACATGATATATGATGACCAGGAAGGCTGGTACACAATTCCCACCCGAAACACGTATACGTTTACCGGCAGAGAGGATCTTCTTGTTGCAAGACATCAGCAGCAGGCAAATGTTGAGAGAATAAAGGGGCAGGGTTTCTGGAACGGATTTCAGCGTGAACGTGTCAATCACTGGGTAATTGAGGTGGTAAACAAGGATCCAAACTATGTTTACAGCAGACAGATATGGTATCTTGATCCAGAGACTTGGCAGATGAATTTCAAAGTCATGTATAACAGGCAGGGCGAACTGTGGAAACTCTATGAACTGGGGTACATTGAGGAGCCATCTTACGGAGACAGTAAAACAGCATCGAAAAGCTCGGAACATATTGTTGATCTGATACGAAGACATGGAAGTCCGGGCAATACAGAGTTAAGGGGTGTAGGGATAGAGCTGCCTGCCTCGATGTTTGAGGTAAGAAACCTTCAGAAGACAACATATTAGATATAGAGGAGAATATTGTAATTGTGAATAAAAACCCAAATCAAGCATCAATAATAATTTTCTTCTTTTTATTGCTGTTCTCCATCTGTTCTTGCGGAAGGTTTGACAGGTCTGCTATTAAGATGCCTGAATTTAATTTCATTATCTCGGAGAACCTTCACAGTGTAGCCCGCTGGGGGTGTGATAAAATCTGGATAAGCGGCAACTATGGAGCAGTAGCCCACAGTTCTGATGGCGGCAAAAACTGGGAAATTCAGGAAACAGGGGTTGAAGTTCTACTTGGAAAAATTGTTTTCATAAGCTCAACAACAGGCTGGGTAGCAGGAGTTGCAGGGACAGTTGTCCATACCGACAACGGAGGAAAGACCTGGAAAATCCAGGACACAGGGGCAGAAGGCAGTGACCTGCTGGATATTTTCTTTCTTGATGAAGAGCACGGTTGGGCTGTCGGGGAATGGGGAACCATAATTGGAACCTCAGACGGAGGCAGGCATTGGCAGGAGCTAAAAGAAAAGGAGGATACAACATACAATGATGTTTATTTTGTTGATAAGAACAGAGGCTGGGTTGTGGGGGAATTCGGGACCATACTTTTTACGGGTGATGGGGGTGTAACATGGGAAAAACAGATCTGTAAGGAAATTGAAACATCAGACGATGAATTATGGGACAGACCTCCGCCTGCTCTATATGGACTTTATTTTCAGGATAAACTTACAGGCTGGATAACAGGTATGGACGGTGTAATCCTTAAAACAGAAGATCAGGGCAGAAACTGGAGAAAAATAGAGTCTGGAACTGATAATCCACTATACTCACTAGAGATAATAGGTTCCAAAGCCTGGGCGGTAGGAAACAAAGGCGTATATATAATGTCAAATGACGGAGGAAAAACCTGGCAGCAGATGCAGGATGCGATCAAGACAAAGTTCTGGCTTAGAGAAGTATCCTTTTGTGATGAAAAAAATGGTGTGATAGTTGGCGCAATGGGGACCGTGGCTGTAACAGAGGATGGTGGTCTGACCTGGGAAATAATATCAGGCTTCAGCTATGACATAGAAGAGTTTGGAATTGCTGATTTCTGAAGTAACAATACAGTTTTTTATTAAAAAAATAAAAGGCCATAGAAAAACCAATTGACTTAAAAAGATTAATGATTGCCAGGGGTTTAGTTTTGATGAACCCTTATTGCTGATATCCGGTATATTTTTGATTTAGTTAACAGCTTAATCCCTCCGGGCGGGGGATAAAAGGCTGTGTTAGAAAGGAATTTTACTTGTCATGGCTGTTCATTATGATTTGATTGTGGCAGGTGGAGGAACATCAGGGCTTCAGGCTGCAAAGACAGCAGCTGAGAACGGGTTAAAAGTGGCGCTGGTGGAGAGGAAGAGCAATCCTGCAAAGATCCAGAGGTCATGTGCCCAGATGTTTCTTTTGAACATGGACAGTTTTTACAATGAGCACATGTATTTTTCAAGGGAAAAAAAGAAATGGGTTTTTCCTGTAAACAATTTCTCTGTAAATTACAGAGGAAACTATCGTGAATTCTATGCATGTCATTTTATTGCCCCCAATACTGAGGACAGGATTGAAATAGGCGATTATGAGGCAAACTCCTCAGGAAGTGGGAGAGCAGCAGTGGTGTTTGACAAAAAAGTACTGCTGGAGGGTTTATATGAAGAAGGACTTACAGCAGGGGTTGACTATTTTCTTGAGAGAAATGTAACAGGAGCAGGAAAAACAAAAAAAGGTGTTGAGGTCATAACGGCTGAAGGAGACAGGCTGAAAGGCACATTCTGTATTGCAGCTGACGGCATTAACTCACGTCTTGCACGTGTTACCGGTCTTAACAAAGAGAGGGTTTTTCTTCTTACCTCAGGTTCTGTGAGTTACTATGTGAGGGGGGTGTCTTTTGATCGCTCTGAAATGATCTGTATGGGAAATACTTATGATAATAAAGGCTTAGGTATGGTTCATTACTGTATGCTGCCAAGTGTTTACAGGGATGATGAGTATTGGCTCTATATTGGAGGAGATGAGAAACTGGAGTTTTTTTCAAAAAAGAGCCCGTTCAGCAAATGGTTTAAACAGACTGAAATTACACATAAACGCTGTGCGGTTATAAATATCTGGGGACCGGCGAGGGAACCTTTTAGGGATAATATAATTTTTGTCGGAGACAGTTGCTGGTTTGCTGAGGCAGAGAACACAGGAGCTCTGCTGTCCGGTCACAAGGCTGCAAACGCTGTATGTGAAGCTCTGCACAGAGGAATGCCCGATCGTGAAGGTGTTATGAAGTATATTTCATGGTGGAAGCAAAACTGGGCTGATACACACGACTACAGGGATTTTCTCTGCTATGCGGTATTCTGGCGTATATTTAATGAAGATGATCTTAATTATCTGCACAAAATAGTAGACGGGAAGCTTTTCTGGTCAATCAATCCTTTTAATTTATACGGACATATTATGGGGGCTGTAAAGCCAAAGATGCCGGTTATAAGAAAAGAAAAACCCCTTCTTGCTGAAAAACTTGAACGGTTTACTCCGGAAAGGGCGGTTCCAATGATAAAACCTGCTTCAAGATTTGGGTTCCCGGCTTACTGAGAATAAAGATATGGAACAGGATTTGATAGAATATTTGAATGCTTTGAGAAACTTTGGCAGTATTTATACAAGGATGATTATAAACGGAAGTGCCAAGAGCAAAATAGATTCAAAAATGTCAATGATACGGGGACTGTATGCTTTCAGAGACAGGGATAGTTTAACAATGAAGGAGCTTGCCGATAACATCAGGGTGAAGCTTCCAAACATGACTTTGATAGTTGATGGGCTTATAAAGGAAGGGCTTGTTGAAAGAGACAGGGCTGAAGATGACAGACGAAAGGTGATCGTAAAACTTACTTCTTATGGGCAGACTGTAAGAGAGGAATTTTTAATGAACAGGCATATAATTGCAAACAATATCTTTTCCAGACTGGATAGAAAAGATAAAGAGGAGCTTAGCTGGGCATTGCAGAAAGCCTGTGACATTTTTGAAAAAGCATTTGCAGAAGAGGATTTAAAAAATTAGCAAAAGATTATCTGCCTTTTAGTTTAACTGCAGGAAAAAAGATTTAACCTGCCGGAGGAAAGCTTTTTGAATTTGCTTAAAAGCTTATCAGTAAACAGCTAATTTAAATCGGGGTAATATCATGAACAGTAGATATGATTTGGTAATTGTCGGCGCAGGACCTGCCGGTCTTATGGCAGCCAGGACTGCAGGAGAAAGGGGACTCAGAGTCGCCCTTATTGAAAGGAAAAAAGAGATTCCAAAGATTCACCGTTCATGCGGAGGGGTTCTGAACCTTAACGAACCTACCTTCGGAGAGGTAGTGGAATTCTGTGAAAATGAAAAAAAGATAAAATTTACAAAACTTGGATGCGAGATTTTATATGATGGTCCTTTTCAGAATATTTTTGGTTTTCACATATACTCTCCTGGCGGAAAGAGGATAGAGTTTGGAAACTTTGAAGAACTGAGAAAAAATCCTGTAAAAAACAGACTCGGTGCATCATTCAGCAAAGAGCAGATTTTGAGGATCCTTCTTGAGGGAGCTGAAAACTCAGGTGTAACGATATTTGCAAATACCAATGTATGCAATATTGAAAAAAGAGGCGAAGGGGTTGTTGTTGAATGTGATGACGGAAAAAAAGTTTCAGCAACCTTCTGCATAGCTGCAGACGGTATAAATTCAAGAATTGCAAGGCTTATGGGGTTTAATAAAGAGAGGGAGTTTTACGGAACCAGCAGAGATGCGTCAATTGAGATACGGGGAACTAAATGTCCTGACCCCGACGGTTTTCTTTTTATGGTATCGCCAAGGGGAATTTTTTCTATGATCCCGGTGGCAGAAAAGGACTGTTACCATATTTATGCAACTACATTTACGCGTAATGAAAAACCCCCGGAGCTTCTAAATTATTTTATTAAAGAAGATCCAACTTTTTCTTTATGGTATAGAGATTCGCAAATCCTTCCCCACAGAACAGCCTGTGTTGTAACGCTTATGGAACCGCTTGAAATTCCTTTTAGGGATAATGTGCTTTTTATCGGTGATGCGTGCTGGCGAAGAGAGATAAGTAATGTCGGTGCCATGTGCACAGGTTATAGAGCTGCGGTGTCACTGGCAGATGCTCTGAACATCGGCAAGCAGGGGCAGGAAGCAGTTGAGGAGTATCTGCAGTGGTATAGTGAAAACTTTTTTGAACCGCTTGGCAGAAGAAAACAGGGGGGAAGAGATTTTACAGGTTATTTATCGCCAGAACAGATTGACTATCTAGTATCTCTTGTACAGGAGAGATTTCCCCGGACCCTCGACATATTCAAGGTTGTAAACCAGATAGGCAGACACTATTCAGAGCTTATGACCCATATTTATGAAGAAAGACCGGATGTTATGGATGCAATGATAAAGGTCAGAGAGAACATGGATGAGGATATGGAAAAGAGAGTAAAGTCAGGGTTCAGGATAAAATAAAAGAGGCTGTAGGAAAACCTCTTTATTGTCGTTATCCTAACCGTTTTTAGTTATGAAAGTAAAGGTGATATGTTATAACTGAAATTGAAAAAATATAAAGAGGATAAAAATATCAAAAATATAATTAAAGGAGAAGAAGAAAAATGTCAACTGTTTATGATTTGGTGATTGTGGGAGGAGGACCTGCGGGACTTATGGCAGCAAAGGTTGCAGGAGAAAACGGGCTTAAAACAGCGCTCCTGGAAAGGAAGGAAAGCATTTCGGCTGTGCAGAGAAGCTGTGCCACCATGTTTGCCATAGAGGATGACTATTACTTTGGCGAACGTATGTATTTTAATGAAAAACAGAAAAGACTTGTATTTCCTGTAACCGGTTTCTCACTTCCTTATAACGGACCGTATAAAAATTTCTATTCCTGGCATGTTTACACATCAGATGCAAAACACTATATAAGGCTTGGAGATTATGATAAAAACAGAAGTCTTGGGAGCAAAGGCAGACTCTCTGTTACCTATAGCAAGGTAGAGCTTCTTAATACTCTTTTAAAAGATGCTGTTGCAAGCAATGTTGAAATTCATACAGGAGCGAATGTTGTTTCACACACCAGAAAAAAAGACGTTAATGAAACTGTAACTGCCGAAGGAAGAACTTTTCGCAGTCTTTTTACCTTAGCAGCAGACGGTATAAATTCAAGGATGATGAAACTTCTTGATCTGAACAGATACCGGAGTTTTTACGGTACACTTCAGGGCGTCAGCTACTACATGACGGGTCTTTCCCATCCACACCCCGAGGCAATAATATTTCCGCAGGTTTTCCATAAAAAGACCGGGTATCCGCTTATGATATGGATAGAACCAAGTCCTTACGGCAATGATGAATACTGGGTATATATGGGGGGACCTTCACATACTGACATTGACTATAAGAAGGAGCTTGACAGGTGTGTTTCAGAAGGTCCGTTTTCACCCTGGTTTGCCGGTGCCGAGCTAAAGAGATATAATGCCCATGTTGCAAATATCTGGTCTCCATCCCCTGTTGCATTTAAGGATAATGTTCTCATAGCGGGAGATGCAGGCTGGACAGTTGAGGCTGAGTGTACGGGCTCCATGATGTGTGGCTTAAAGGCTGCTCATGCTGTTTCCAAAGCCCTAAGGGATGGAAAAGCAGACAGAGAAGGAGTAGAGGAGTATATTCAATGGTGGACAAAACATTTCCCGTGCTCTACCGACTACAGGGAGTTCCTTACTATTATGAGCTCAGGTTTTGTAGGAGAAGACAATGCAACATACCTCTACAAGCTTGTTAATGAAACACTTCCATGTTCTTTGAATCCATACAATCTTTTTAAAAGTGTAAATACCTGCATTATGAAGAACATGGAAAAGATTCAGAATGAAAAACCTGAGATAATATCAAAAATGCAGTATCTTGCCTCAACACCGATAGAGCAGCAGATGAAGGGAATTATTTCAACAGGATATCCGAATTATTAATAAAAAGAGGAAAAACAGATGGTCAGAGACTATGATATTGTTATTGTAGGAGCAGGTCCTGCAGGGCTGCTTGCAGCCAAGTCAGCTGCTTTATCCGGAGCAAGTGTGGCAGTGCTTGAAAGAAAGGCGGAAATAGATCGTCTTAACAGGCTTTGCGGTCAAACTCTGGTATCTGTAAATGACTACTACTTTGATGATCTTGTTTATTACAGACCTGACTCAAAAACCATAGGTTTCATAAACGAAGGAATATCTTTTCCCTATACCGGTTCGGTTAAGCACAGCTATGCTTGGCATATCTACAGCCCTGATGGAAATCCTATTATGTTCGGAGATCCAGTTGAGAGAAGGACTATGGGAGATTGCGGAGCTGTGGCAATATCCTGTGACAAAGAGATTCTGTTCAGAAACCTTATTGATGATATAAGGATGGCCGGAGCAGAGATCTTTTCAGGCATTGATGTTGTAAACATTGAGAAAAGAAACGGCGGTTTAAGGGTTCATGGAAGCAATACTGAATTTCATTGCAAATATACAATAGCAGCAGACGGTACAAATTCAAGGGTTGCCAGGATGCTTGGTTTTAATGAACACAGAACATTCTACTGCTATCTTCTCTGCAAAGGTTTTTATATCAGGGATTTAAAACTTCCTGCAGATGATATTCTGATTTCGGCAATATCATACTCACAAAAAGCTCCTGGATTCATGTTCATTTTTCCAAGGGCTTATCAGGGAGAAGCAACCGTTGCCTTTCTTGCCCTCGAGCCTGGTGTTAATCTTGATTTGGTTGCAAATTACTTCATGAATGAAAACAGGTTTTTCGCCGGCTGGTTCCAGGGTTCTGAAAAGATTAAAGAGTTTGCCTCATCCCAATATATCTATTCCCCTGTTGAAGCTCCTTATAAAGACAGGGTTCTCCTTGCCGGTGATTCAGGTTCGTGCCAGGAACTTGAAAACACAGGGGCAATGATATCGGGGTGGAAAGCGGGAGCTGCAATTGCAGCAACCCTTCACGAGAACAGGTTTGGAATTGAGGCAAAGGCGATCAAACGATATCTTGACTGGTGGGACAGAACCTATATTAAAGGGTGCAGCCATGAGGATTATCTCATGAATTTTGTTCTTCCTTATGTTATAGACAAAGAGCCGGATTTGAACTATATTTTCAGCCTTGTAAAAAAACCGCTGCCTGCCTGCTGGAACCCTTATGAAGCTGTTAGGCTCATGGGAGGGCTTATTCAGGGGCTTGTTCCTGAAATTCAAAAAGCAAGACCTGAGATTATGCCAAAGCTTGGCAGAATGTCTCAGCCTATGATTGACATACTGCAAGAGGCAACACAAAGGTGTATGCCGGTTAAGGAGTTGGAATAGCTGTTAAGCTGATGGCTGATAAGCTTTTAAGGAAGAAATAACAATTAGTAATGGTATTATGGGGTTAGCCTACATCACTGTTTACTCATCTGTTTATAGCCCCGATAACTTACTGCAAAGGAGGTAAAAATGAGAGAAAAATACGACGTGGTTATAATCGGTGCAGGACCAGCAGGTCTGCTTGCAGCCAAAGCTCTTGGACAGAACGGATACAGTACTGCTATTATTGACCGAAAGAAAGATTTTGCTTCTGTGACACGCTCCTGCGGGCAGTCTCTTCTGCCCCCGAATGAGTATTTTTTTGGAGATCTTTTTAATCACAACAAAAAAGACGGTCTTTTCTGCTTTACAACCACTGGACTCAGTTTTCCATACAAAGGAGAGTCAAAGGAACTCTACACCTGGCACATGTATTCACCAGGAATGGAGAAGATGCAGTTTGGGTTTTCCGAACCCGGCAAAAGCGCCTCAATTGCTCTTTCCTATGATAAGGAATTGATGCTGAAGGGAATAGTTGATGATATTAGATCCGAGAATATTGATTTTTTTCCGGAAACCGAATTTACAGGTTTTCAGTGGGGTGCAGGAAGTGTGCTTGTAGAGGCAGGAAACAAGCAGTTTCAGGCCAGTTTTGTAATAGCTGCAGATGGAACAAATTCAAGGGCGGTTGAAAAGCTTGGATATAACACCAATAGAAAGCATATAGCAAATCTCTATGCGGTTTCATACTTTATTAAAAATCTTAATCCTCCTCATAGTGAAAGTATAATAACCGCTGTTAATTTCATAGATGATAAACCACTTTATATGTTTCTCCTTCCCAGACCCTCAGGAGGGGAGTGGAACTTAATTCTTCTCACACTTGAGCCAAGTCTTGATCTTGCGGATATGTACAAAAGGGTAGCAGGTGATATGCGTTATAAGCAGTGGTTTGAGGGTGCTGAAATAACAAAAGAGTTTGCAGCTGTAGAGGCAATAATGTCGCCGATTATAAAACCTTTCAGAAACAATGTTCTTATAACAGGTGATGCAGGATCATGCCAGGAACTTGAATGTCTTGGCGCCATGATGTCAGGGTGGAGAAGCGGCCTTGCTGTAGCAGGTCAGCTTAAAGCAATGGAGCTTGGAATCCCGGCAAGAGCAATTTCAGATTATGAGGACTGGTGGCTCAATACCTATATCAAAAAATATGATTATCAGGATTATCTCTCAATATTCGGGATAGCTTATCTTTTCCCGAAGCCGGATATTATTGACTATATATTCAGCCAGCTTAAAGACGAACCATTTGCCCCAACATTCAATCCCTACACCGCTGTAGGACTGCTTGGAGCAAGGCTTCAGGGGCTGGTTCCGCAAATGATGACTCAGAGACCTGATATTCTTCAAAACATCGCTGCCAATATGGCGGTTTTTCCCTCTGATCTGCTTTCAAAGACTCTTGAGCGGTAGAAAAACGATTTGCTGTTAGTTTGATAACAAAATTACTGACATAAACAGAAAAGCTTGAAACATAAAATACCGGAGAAAAAAATGGAACAAGAAAAAAAAACAGAACCAAACTGGGATGAAAAAATATCACGTATACTAAATGCTTATAATGAAATATCAAAAAGCATCAATCCTTCACAGCTTGTCAAACTTGATTTAACTGCTTCGCAGATAAAAGTACTTGCAAGTTTTTCTGAAAAGGAAAATTTCAAGATGACCGAGCTTGCTAAAACACACAATGTATCGGTTTCAACCATGACAAGCATGATAGACCGGCTGATAAACGGAGACTATGTATCAAGGAGAAATGATAATAAGGACAGGAGAATAGTATTTGTTACCCTTACTCAACGGGGAAAAAAGACCGTAAAAGAGCTTATGAAACTTAGGAAGCAGGGGCTTGAAAAATTTCTTATAGAGCTTCAGCCAAAAGAGAGAAAAGAATTTATTGATTCTATTGAAAAGGTCGCCGGTTGTATCAGGTCTGTCAGGGAAAAGTATCTTAAGAAAGCCAAAAACAGCTGAAAGCAGGAACCCGGTTAAGAAAACAGAGCAAAAGGATATTTTAGCTATAAAATATGGAGAAAAATAATGGTAAATGTCAACAGAGAACTATGTGTTGTTTGCGGAGGCTGCATAGAATTATGCCCGAAAATTGCCATTCGTATGAAGGATGACACTATAGAGATTGATAATGAAAAATGTGTGGAATGCAAAATATGTGTTCAGGTTTGTCCTGTCGGGGCTCCATATATTAAAGAGGACTGAAGCCTTTTTGCAAACATGCTCTTAACTTTTTAAACATTCAAAAAGAAAAAAGGAGGTATTATGGCTGAAGAGTTATCTACCCTGAAAGAATTAAGAACAGGGCTTGATGATATTGCCGGTTCAGAAAAGGTTTTTACGGACGATGATTTTTTGGAAAAATACAGCATTGATACAAGTTTTGGAACACCAAGAAAACCTGATGCGGTTGTGAAGGTACTAAACACGGAAGAGATTCAGAAAATTGTAAAATTTGCCAACAGATTTAGAATACCGGTTACTCCGAAAAGTTCATCAACGGGTTTTTATGGCGCTGCGATTGCTGAACAGGGCGGAATTGTACTTGATATGAGCGACATGAAAAGGGTTCTGAGGATTGACAAGCGAAACAAATGGGCAATGGTTGAACCGGGTGTCACATTAAACGATCTGCAGGCAGAGCTTGCAAAACAGGGCATGAGTGCATTCAACTCTCTTCTGCCCCACAAAGAGAAGTCTTTTATGACGGGTCTCCTTGAAAGAGAACCACGACTTACGCCCAAACATCACCTTGACGAGACAATACAGACCATGGAAATTATTTTGCCAACAGGTGAAATTATGCATACCGGCTCTATGGCAGTAGCCCCTGGAAAGCCCGAAAATGCTCACAAGGATGCCAGGACAGATCTTTGTAATGCAATGGGACCAGGTCTTGACTGGTACAGGCTTATACCTGGAAGTCTTGGAACTTACGGAATTGTGACTGCAATGAATGTCAAGGCCGGGTTTATACCTGTTAAACAAAAGCTTGTCTTCATCTGTTTTGACTCCCTTGAGGAGGCAGTGGAGCCTTTTTATAAAATTCTAAGAAAGCTTATAGGTGATGAATGCTTTCTTGTCAACAGCCGGTATCTTGCTTCAATAATTTCTCCGGACGCAGGTTCAATAAAAGAGATTCAGAAATCCCTGCCCCCATTTGTTCTGATTTTAAACATTAAAGCAGGTGAATGGATGCCTGATGAGAAGATGGAGTACCAGGAAGAAGCCTTGCATGATATATCCAAAACATTTTATTTAAAACCCCTTGACCATCTTCCAAATATCAAGGGGCTTGAATCAGCTCTTTCAGAAAATTTATATAAATCATGGGACAACGGTGATTACTGGAAATGCAGAGAAAAAGGAGCATCAAAAGACATTTTCTTTCTAACCCAGCTTCAAAGGGCGCCGGAATTTTTAAATATTATTAAACAGTGCCTTTCTGCCAACAATTATCCGCTATCAGACATGGGAATCTATATACAACCCAAACAAAACGGCAGGGCTTTTCATATGGAGGCAGGTTTTGCATTTAACCCTGACGATCTGGAAGAAAAACTGAAAGCTGAAACAATTTTCTCTTCAGCAAGCAGGGCGCTTCACAACAAGGGAGCTTTTTTCTACAGAATATACGGGCAGTGGGCTGATATGGTTTACTCATCAACAGGGGAACTTCATCAAACCCTAAAGAGAATAAAAAAGAATCTTGATCCTGAAAACATTCTAAATCCCGGAAAATTAGGATTTTAATTAATAAAAGGAGAAAACAAAATGGCGCTTGAAAAAATAGAGTATGATGCAACTCATTGCCAGAGATGTTCAACCTGCAAGTGGTCACATCTCTGGGCTGTGCAGTCTCACAGATTTGTCCGTAATTGCCCCTCTGTTTTCTACGGCAAGTTTGACGCCTATGCGGCGCAGGGAAAAAATGATATCGTAACAGGTCTTCTGAAAGGGGAGCTTACATGGGAACAGAGCAAAGAAAAACTGCTTGAAATTATATACAGGTGTCCTGTATGTGCGGCATGTGATACAAACTGCAAAAGGGTGATGGACCTTGACATTATAGGAGTCCTTGATGCCTTACGTGAGGAGGCATGTGAAAGAGGTTATGGTCCTCTTCCGGCTCATAAAGAGTTTATACAGAGTATTATGAACTATGACAATGTATGGAAACAGCCAAGAACAAGAAGAGCAGGCTGGGCAAAGAAACTCAACATAAAGGACTTGTCAAAAACAGGTGAGAAAGCAGATGTTCTTTATTATGTTGGTTGTACATATGCTTATAAACCGGGAATGGAGACAATTCCTCAGAACACGGCAAAAATTTTAAAATCAGCAGGCATAGACTTCGGAATACTGGGAGCAAAGGAGATCTGCTGCGGCGGAATAGCAGACAATGTGGGTGATAAAAAGAGCTTTGAAGAGATTGCTGTTAAAAACCTTAAAATGTTTGAAGAGACCGGAGCAAAGATGATAGTAACAAACTGTCCGGGCTGTTTTATGACATTCTCAGAAAAATATGCCAGATTTTTGAAGAAGAACACAGAAGAGCTTCCCTATGTTGTAAAACATTCGACCCAGTTTATTGAAGAACTTTTACAGGACGGGAAGCTGAAGTTTAATAAGCCTCAGAATATGACTGTCACATGGCATGATCCATGTCATCTGGGAAGAAGAGGAGAGCCTTATAAACACTGGGAAGGAAAGCGGATAAAATTTGGTCTTACAGACCCCCCGAGGGAGATGAACAGAGGGGAAAACGGTGTATATGAACCACCAAGGAACATACTGAAGGCAATTCCAGGACTGAAACTTGTTGAAATGGAGAGAATCCGGGAGTATTCGTGGTGCTGCGGAAGCGGAGGGGGCGCAAAATCAGCCTACCCTGATTTTGCTCTTGCAACAGCAAAAGAACGGATTGAAGAGGCGGAAACAACAGGCGCTGAAAAGATTGTAACAGCCTGCCCATGGTGTGAGGCAAACTTAAGCGACGGAATTGATGCCTCAGGCTCAGGGCTGAAGATCGATGATATTTTAAATATAGTAGTTAAGTCATTGGAAAAATAAAACAGCAATTAAACTTATAGATTGGAGGCTAACAATGGCATTCACAGAGATTGCCTATAAAGTATTGCAGGATATTGTGGGAGAGGATAATGTTTCAAACGACCCTGTGGTATGTCAGTCATATTCCCGTGTGCAGTGGCTACCCTCAGGGGTCATGCAGAGGGAAAAATGCGGTCTTAACATGAGACCCGAGTGTGTGGTTCTGCCCGGTTCACTTGAGGAGGTTCAGGGTATTATAAAGGCAGCAAACCGATACAAATTCCCTTTTATTCCAAGGGGTTCAGGTTTTACATTCAGTGCTTTTCCCTTACATGCAGGCACGGTTGTGATTGACCCTAAAAGGATGGACAGGATAATTGAACTCAATGAAAAGGATATGTATGCAGTTATAGAGCCCTATGTTCCGTTTGTCAGTCTGCAGGCAGAGGCGATGAAATACGGGCTTTATACTCCTACACCGCTGGCAGGCAGTCAGGTGTCCTGTCTTGCAAATTATGCATGGCACGGTGCTTATGGAAACAGTTGGATTACAGGGATTGGAGCTCAAAATCTGCTGGGGTTTGAGCTTGTTCTGCCGGGAGGAGAAGTGGTTAGAAGCGGATCAATGGCGTGTCCCAATGCAGGCGATTTCTGGAATGATGGTCCCGGACCTGATTTAAGAGGGTTTTTAAGAGCAGGCATGTTTGGGCATGCCGGTGGTATGGGAATGGTTACAAAAATTTCATGCAAGCTATGGCAGTTTGCAGGACCTGATGTTTTACCTACTGAAGGCAATGCCAATATGAAGTTCTCAAGTTCCCTTGGTGATCTCTGGAAATGGTATATGATAAAATTTCCATTCAAATATCCTGAAGAAGAGGAGATGGAGCTGAAAAAATCCGCTGAACTTTTATATGAGATGGGGAAAGCCGAAATCGGCGAAGTTGCAACCCATCTTGCCCAGCAGTTTCTCTACACCTATTCCTCTGTAACAAAACAGGATCTGTTTGATAATATGGAAAAGAATGTGTTCCCTTCAGGGTTCTGTGTTGTTGCTCTTCATGGAAAAACATCAAGAAAACAGCTTGAATATGAGGAAAAGGTTCTAAAAGGAATTGTTGAAAAAGTAGGGGGTATTTTTGTTGATGAAGATGAGCCCGCATATCAGGTCTGGATAAAGCGGGCTGCAAATGAATGGATACGTTTTGGAAATGCTCAGAGGCTTTCCCGCTCCTCAGACTGTTTCAGCATAGGATCATCCAATGTTGACTCGATAGACAAGATTGTTTACGAGATAATGGAGTCAAACACCTATGGCAGAAAGATGCTTGAAGAGGAAGGACTTGGAAAGGATTTCGTGCAGCCCCTGAGCGTTAACGGCGGCTGGATAAGTCCGCAGGAATACGGTTACTGGTGTCTGCATACAACAGATGTGTTCCCTGAGCAGGACCCTGCCCAGTGCAACGAAGCGATACAGATTATCATGAGGGTGACAAAGAGCCAGTTTGAGAGAAGGTCTTCTTCTGCTGCCATTCATGTTATCGGGCCTGCTTTTGATATTTTCGGACCAATGCTTTTCAACATTCATCTAATAGCTAAAGCGATGAAAAGGGAATTTGACCCTAATAATCTGTCAAACCCCGGTTATGCAACAACACCGGATGTTCTATCCCAGGAGGAACTCAATAAGATGTTGGGGAAATAGCTGGTAGGCCAGGAGAACAGCTTAACAGCTAATTCAGGGCTGTGGGTGATGGTGATATAAAAGCAATGACAATAAGTTATAAAAAGCATCCGATCAGCCCATTCATTAAAGAGATGAAAGACTGACTTTTTATCGATTCATCATAAATAACTCTAATTATCCGGGGGTCAAAATTATATGATTCTTGTTGCAGGAAGTAATGGACATGTAGGAAGAGAGATTGTAAAAAAACTCTCATTAAAAAAGGTCAAAAGCAGATGTTTTGATCTACAGCCTCCGGATATTCCTGACATTGACATATCAAACATGGAAGTAATGACCGGAAGCATTACGGATCCTGAGACAGTCAGCGGGGCTCTTCATGGGATAAAAACTGTAATGTTTGTGATAGGGCTTAAAAAACAGACGAAAAACCTTACCCATGAGCGGATTGAACATGCCGGCATGAAAAACTTGATAGAGGCTGCTAAGAAAAAAGGGGTTGAAAGGATAATGTATATAAGTGCGCTTGGAGCAGGCAGCGGGGTTCCTGCAAGTTCCCTTTCAGCAAAGTGGAACACTGAGCAGAGCCTTATAAATTCCGGGATTCCATACACTATCTTCAGACCCTCTGGATATTTTGTGGACTTTGCAGAATTCTTTGTTCCCACAATCAGAGACAGAGGAAAATTTACCATAATAGGGGATGGAAATATCACACTTCAGCCCCTTGCTCCGGAGGATCTTGCAGAGGCATTTATTCAGTCTATTGATAACCCTGCTGCTCTAAACAAAGTAATAAAGATAGCCGGACCTGAGGTATATACACTTAATGAGATAGTTGAAATTGCCGCGCGTGTTGCCGGAAGGGAGGTAAAGGTAAAAAGGTTGCCGTTCTGGCTGATGAATATTGTTTTTTCAGCTATGACATTTATGACAGGAAGCAGAGGAGGAAAAGATTTTCTTTACAGGATGTCCAGAGACAGTGTCTGTTCTGATGAAGAGATGAGGGAGTTGAAATCAATCTTTAATATTGAATTTAAGAGGGTAGAACCATGGCTTAAAGAAGCTGTCGGATATCAGGATACAGGTGACAGCAGGACATAATAAAGGCTATACGGCAACAGGGAAAAGCTACTTGCAGTGTGCAGGGTTTTGCCGATCCCAATTTTCGCTCCGAGCTATCAGCTACGGGCTAAATTGCTAAATTTATTAAGGGGGACTTATGAAGACCAAATTATTATTTTTGTCAAGCCTGTTCTGTCTAATATTTGTTTTTCCTGCTCTGTTGATTGCTGAAGAGCAGAAGATTGAAGAGGGGGTGGTTGA
>CAZMHH010000016.1:0-31791 GCA_964566035.1 uncultured Thermodesulfobacteriota bacterium | reverse complement strand
CAAAATCTCTAAAAGATAAAGAGCATTTCATTGATGATTTTAAAGATAAAACTGAAAAATTGAGAAAAAAGTATTATGATCAAAGTAGTGTTGAAATTAAAAATGAGATTGTAAGGATTCAAGGCTATGAGGGAGTCAGTCCGCTAAACCTGTTTATTACACCGGGAACAGTTGTGATATGGTTAAATCAATACAGAGGGCAGATAAAGGTAACATTTCCAGACAAAAAGATTTCACTTGCATGCAAAAGTCCTGTTAATTTTAACCTTACTGATGAAGGCTATTTTGTTTCCAATACTGTTGATTTTGGAGGTGTTGCAAGTCTCTGTTTTGTGGAACAGGGCTCTTTTAATTATATTATTGAGCGTTTTCCTTCAGCCCAAACAGCAAAGTCTGAAGGGTTCAGGTTTGAAGGAAAAATTGTTGTGAAATAAAAACAGTATCAAGGAGATAAAAACATGAGAGTAGAAAAACCGGATAAACAAATTCCTCTTGAAGAGCAGAAGAATAAAATTATATCAATGCTTATAAGTGACAGGTTGCATCTGTATCAGGATCTCAAAAAGATTTTGGGAGAAAAAGAAGGCGTGGAACTGTTTAAAAAACTCTATGATGAAGGCATGAAAAGGATCAGGCAAAATTTCCCGGGTGGAAAACTTTCTGTTGGTGAACTGATGAAAAGAGAGTTGATAAGTTTTCCGATGATAGGCTTTGATCTCTACATTGACCATGAGGTTGAGGATGGAGAGGATGTATATTATGAACATATAAGCAGGTGCCCTTTTCTGGACACGGCAAAAAAAATCGGATTTGAAGAAAAACCCTGTGATTTTATCTGTTCCTATGATGTTGAGGTGGCAATACGAGATAAACGCGGCAGGTGGGAGATTTTATCAAGGATGGGGGACGGGGAGAAAGAGTGTCAGTTCCGTATCAGGGAATGGAAAGACTGAAATATAAACAAAAGGAAGGGAAAACTTAAATGGATATACTTGCTGTTTGCGGAAGTCCGCGTAAAAGAATGACAACTCACACTGCTCTCAATGCTGTTCTTGAAGGAACCGGGATGCAGAGCGAAATATGTTTTCCAGCTTTTATGGAGATAAAACACTGCACAGGGTGTCTTGCCTGCAAAAACAAGCACCCTGGAAAATGCTGGCAGGAAGATGATATGCAAGAGGCGGTAGAAAAAATGTTGCAGGCAAAGGCTATTATAATCGCCTCTCCTACCTATTTTGGCAATGTTCCGGGACCCTTAAAGAATTTTATCGACAGGTCAATCGTTACCTGTTATACAGGCAAAGGAGAGCCCTGGCAGGGAGCACCAAATCACGGAACAAGACCTCTGAAGGGGGTGCCTGCGCTTATACTTGCTGTTTCCGGAGGAGGAGACCATGAAAAAACAGCCGCAAATATAAGGCTTGTGCTTGAATATTATGAATACAGCATAATTGGAGAGTTTGTTGAACCAATGGGGGGAGTTATTGTAACAAAGGATGACCAGCCGGACATTTATAAGGAGCTTTTTGGTTTGGGTGAAAAGCTTAAGGATGCAATAAAAAGAGGTGATAATAAGTGAAATGAAGAAGCTGATTGTCAAATCATTATTATTCTATCTGTCTGTTTTACTTATTATATGCTCCCCCTGTTTATCAGACAACCATAATAATGAGATATATGAAAAAACAAACCCTCAGGTTTTTTTCTATTCAAGGTCAGGCAATACAGAAAGGGTTGCAGATATTGTTTGTAAAAAAATTTCAGTTAAGCCTGCAGAAATTAAGTCAAAGGTAAACAGGCAGGAATTTTGGGGCATTGCAAACTGTATTATTGACCAGTATTCTAACAGGAGTGATGAGCAGGAAATCCCATCTGCTTCGATAAAAAAAGAGCTGTCTTTAGTTCTTTTGGCTCCCGTATGGATGATGAGACTCTCCTCGCCTGCAAGGACTTTTTTGAAAAACAATTCTGAATCAATAGGAGAGGTTTATATAATAACCACTGCCATGAGACAGCTTCCCGAAAAAAAGCTTCAGGATATACTGGAATCTGTGAAGTTGACGGGAGTTGATGTTAAGCAGGTTTTCTGTATTGGAGGGGTGGCTAAAAAGACAGATAGGGAGCTGGAAGAAGCAATTGACTCGATTTTTGAAAACATTACTCTACAGGTTAGGTAAACCGCAACAGTTTTCTTGTAAGGGCTTGCTGAGTACATGTATTACAGCAAAATTAAATAAGAGAACATTGGTGTAATATATTCTGTAGGTTTACATTAATACCAAAGGGCAGGATCAATTTAAAAACTACAGGGGAGAAAAATTATGGCACTAAAAAAACCAATGACACTAAAATCGGTTTTTTATACAGCAGTTTCGTGTGTATGGATATTTGGTGGCATTGCAATTGCCCATATATCAATGGTTCTAATTGAAAAATATTCACCGGGGATGAAATGGACGTTCGGATGGAGTTGCGGAATCATCGGTTTTGTTGTCATATATCTAACCAGATTTTGCAAAACAGATGGTTGGCAAAGTTTTTGGGGCACTTTTGGGGGGCTGGGGCTCTGGTTTGCTTATGAATATTCCCTTATGTATGGCGGTCACAGGCTCGGGGTAACTTATGCGTGGAATGGAAGTTATCCTGAATACAGAATGATGGAATGGAGCGTGGTGCTTCTTTTGATTGTATGTACCTACCTGTTGTATCAGGAAAGCGTACGATGCAACCTGATGGTTTACCTGAGAAGAAAGCTGAAATTGATGCGCGGGGCTACGGCAACGGGAAAAATCGATAACCATGGTCCTCGGACAGCTTTTGAATATGTCATGGTTACATGGTTCTTTTATATACTGCTTCTGCTTGCTTATGATGAACAGTTGTTTGGAGCCCATTCCACCTTTACCTATATCATCTTTTTCGGTGCATGGGCGGTTTGCCTGTTCTTAATCTACAAGCTGCTTGGCTATGACAAGTTTGGCGCAAATCTCAGGTATGCAATACCAACGGTTATGATCGGATGGTGCACCATTGAGATACTTGCAAAATGGGATATGCTGCAAGAGCCCTGGGTTCATATCAACTGGCCCATAATGACTGTTATAATAGCAGGTTTTTTGATTTCCACCTTTCTAATAGTCAGAGACCTTATGGGAAAGAAAACCGAAGAAGCTGTAGGGCATCAGGATAACAAAAATTAAAACATTTACAAAAAGGGTTAATCCATGAAGTATATGATATGTTTTTTTGCAGTTTTTCTTTTAATTAATTTTAGTAATCAAAGGATATTTGCAGAAACAGAAACGCTTAGAGCGGTTATTGTTGAAGGCAACACTCTGTTTAGCGGGACATATTCACCCCAGGACAGACCATTTGGAGATCCTTATCCTGATGAGGAAGAGTTGTTAAATGTTAAATTCACAGCTGAAAGGAATGGAAAGCTCTTTCTTTTAGATGAACAAGGTGTTCTTTATTACCCTTGTCCAAAACAGGGGACAGGGGTTTCTGAAAGCATGAATGCCCCGAGGATTCTAAGAAAATATACACCTGAACAGGAAGAGATGATAGAGGGGGGCAAAAAACTTGAATGGTTTACAAGCCTTGTTCCTTTAACAGGAGAAGTTGTGGAGGTAGAAGGAATAATCTATCCGGGATATTCAGGGATTAAAGGAATATATATTGAAAGAATCGCTTATGAAGAAGAATAATAAGAATAAATAAAATTTAAATCCGGTTTTCGTGACCATTTGTTTGCGTTACCAAGACGCAAAAGCATCCTCTTACAAGTAATGTAAAAGCCGATGTCTGTTTTGATGGCAAGAACAGATAAATTTAGAAACAGGATAGAAATTATTCTGAACGATTACAACTTTAAGAAGTTTTTAACTGTGTTTACAATATATGCCGGATCAAGTGGTTTCTGAAATATTCCGTTGAAACCTATTTCTGTTGTCTCAATACTCGCAGCAGTGGCCTCCGCGATACTGCTGATAAGGAAAATAGGGATGTCGGAATCGATTCCTCTTATTTCCTGTGCGGTTTTAAGTCCTGCATCAATAGATTCCATCATCATATCGCAAAGAATAAGGTCAGGTTTATTGTTTCTTATTGCTTCAACACCTTCCCTTCCGCTCAAAGCTGTTGTAACATTAAAACCTTCTTTAGAAAGAACAGTATCAAGCATATAAAGAAGATCCTGATCATCATCTATGACAAGTATTTTTTTTGTGTCCGGCATTTCAATAACTCCTTCAAATTTTTAAGCATAGTCAAATTATATTAAACATACATTTACTGTCAAGGTATTATTTTAAATTTTTTAATTCATCATTTATGCTCTGTTTTATAAAGGCAAGAACCTTTGCATTGTTTAAAGCAATATCCTCTATATCTTTTCTTAAACAGCTTGAGTTCCAGGTAAAAGAACCGGAGTTTTTGCTGTGTGTATAAACAATGTCAACTTCCGGGTTTGATGCAATCACAGCAGTTATAACACCGGACATGTCGCCAAGAGGCTGCCTGTCGATATGGCTGTGTTTAAAACATGCGCAAAGCTTTGTTCCCCTGTCTTTCTGTGACTCAAGAATAAAACTCCCCCCTGATGCCTCAACAGCCTGCTTAAGGAGAGCTATTCCAAGCCCTACGGATTTACAATCCTTTGTTGTAAAGAAAGGATCTGTAGCTGTTTTTGCAACATCTTCTGTCATTCCGCCTCCATTGTCTCTTATTTCAACAGAGAGCAAATCTTTTGCTGTGTTCTCTGTAATATCTATTTCAATGATATCTGCTCCTGCCCTGATTGAGTTTTCTGTAACGTCAAGAACATGTTTTGCAATCTCAAGCACTACAATTTTCCCCTGTTTCGTTTACTGCAGGCTATCAGCTACGAGTTAAACTGTTATTTACCCCTCTTCCCATGGTTTCCGAAAACGCCAATAAAATCTCTTCTTTTGTTGGAGACGCCAGATGCATTCTTGTTGTAGTTTTGCCGATATCCTTTAAAAAATGGGCATCTGAGCTTGCAAGAAAAATCTTTTCCCTTAGAGCGGGAAAAAACCTGCATGTTTCAGACACCCTGTCAAATGATGATATTTCAACAGCGTCAAACTGTATATCCTCAGAAATAAATCCAAGCTGGCTGATAACACTGAAACATGGTCTGTCAATGTGCGCTGCTATTGCAATACCATTAAGGTTGTGTATGGCTGTCACCAAATCCTTTATGCCAATCTGCACTGAGCTAAAGAGAAGTCTTTTATTAAAACCCTCCACCTCGTCAAATTCATTTGCAATAACCTGACATCCAAAGATCTTTTCATTACTTATGCCCTGCAGGTTATCATATACTGTTTTTTGAAGGGCATAGAGTTTTTCAATTTCATCGAATATTGCTATCAGATGAGCCTCTTCCTGTGTTGTTATTTCCATCCCCGGCAGTACCCTGAGCGCTGTTCCTGCCGCTGCTTTCATTACGTAATGTGTGTTTTCTGATGAATTATGGTCGCATACAGCAATAATATCAAGCTTTTTTTCAAGAGCTCTCTTTACCAGGGCACAAGGACTCATCTCCAAACCAGCACACGGTGAAAGACATGTATGTATATGCAGGTCACATACATATTGCTTTAGCATTTTTAAATGTTTTCTTCCCTTTTATTTTGAAGCAAATTGAATATCGTTCCTGCAGTCTCAAAAGCAGACATCTGTGTTGTAAAAACCGGGATTGACTCCTCTGCAGCTTTGTTAATTGTATCTGTATCAGGTTCTGCTCCCTGGACAATTATTATGCCTGCAATATCCTTTATCAATGCAACAGCGATAATGTTCATATGAACCTGACGTGTTATCCATACACTTCCCGCAGCGCTGTTTGCAATCACATCGCTTAAAAGGTCTCCTGAATATCCACATTTTACAACAATATCAAGTTTGCTGCTGCAGCAATTAACCTTTAGATTTAAAGCTTCTGCAATATCTTTCAGCTTTATCATTTTCTCAAGCCTCAATCAGATTTTGGGTCCTGAATCTTTATAATGCTTTTCACATGGGTTCCCTGTCCGACATCCGAGACAACCTGAAAAACATCTGAAATTTTTTTCATATTTGCAAGTCCCATTCCCGCTCCGAAACCAAGCTCTCTGATTCTGGCATCAGCGGTTGAATAACCCTCCTGCATTGCACGGTCAATATCCTCTATCCCCGGACCTTTGTCAATTGCCTCTACAAGTATTGTTACAGGGCTTACCCGGTAATATATGGTTCCCTGTTCTGCATAACATATAATATTTACCTCTGCTTCAAAAGTAACAACTGATGCTTTTCTGACAGCTTCTTCCGGAAGACCTTTATCCCTTAAAACCTTTTTTACCTCGCTTGCAGCTTTTCCAGCTTCTGAAAAATGGTTTCCTTGAATAGAAAAACTGCCTTCAAAATCCTCCTGACAGTAAATTGAATGTCTGGATTTTTCATAGCCTTCCTTAAGACATCCGACAACTCCATTCTGATAAAGTCGGCCGCTTGCTTCAAAAAGAATATATTTCGTCGCAAGCACCGGGATATCAAGTTCCCTGGCGATTCTGGCATACTGGGTAGATGTTTTTTTCCCCCTTACTATCAAACTAGCTGCAATATCAAGAGTAAAAGCAGTTCTAAGTGATACAGTATTTGTCAATCCTGTTAACAGAAGGCATTTTGGTCGCGCAAAAGCAAGCACATCGCTTAACAGATCTGCTCCAAACGCTGTCTGTATCTCCATTCTCATGTGATATTCATCACCAAAGATGACCTCAGCATTCAGCAGGTCTTTTATTTCTCCAAGTGTCAAGTCAGTCTCCAGGGGTTAGCTGTTAAGCAAAGACAACTATTCTGTATCAGCAAACGCCCACGAGTATGACTGGCATTTGCTACCAGCCACGAAACTATTCAGCTTATCATTTAGCCTCTTAAAAACAATAAAATCTCCTCATATTTCATCCATCCCTGCCGCGGCTCCATTTCCCCTTCCCTGGAGGGGGGGAAAAACAAGCAAAGTTAAAATCGTCTTTCCCAGATACCTGACAACTGATAGCTGCGATTACGACTACTATCACGGCCACGAAATAATGACACCTTTACGAGGTTCAGCCATGAGCTATATTATTTATGCGGCAGTTCTGTTCCCCGTTCAACATAATGGGTATGCAGCAGTTCATGGGATTTATGCCCTAAAGGCTCTTTCAGAAACAGTTTATAAAGCTTTGTTATCGATGGGTTTTCATGCGACTGCCTTAAACCTTGAATTTCTGTGTCGTCCTGATATAATGCGTTTGAGCGAAGTTCCCGCACCTGATTAGTTGTTGGAACAGGCTGACCTCCGCCTGCAATACATCCTCCCGGACAAGCCATTATTTCAATAAAATGATAATCAGCCTCACCTGTGCGGATTCTGTCGAGCAGTTTTCTTGCATTGCCAAGACCGTGGGCAACAGCAACCTTCACCTCTCCAAGAGCCCCCACTTTAAGTGACGCCTCCTTTACACCATCCAAGCCTCTTACAGGCGTAACATTTAAATCAGGCAGGTTGTCTCCTGTAACAACGGCATAAACGGTTCGTATTGCAGCTTCCATCACTCCGCCTGTGGCGCCAAAAATTGTGCCTGCTCCTGTGTATTGCCCCATAGGTTCATCATATCTGCCATCGGGTAGATTCGCAAAATCGATTCCAGCCTGTTTTATCATCCTGGCAAGCTCCCTTGTGGTGAGCACATAATCAACATCCCTGAATTTGCTGCTGTTCATCTCATCCCTGCTGCATTCATATTTTTTTGCTGTGCAGGGCATAATAGATACAACTACAATGTTTTCAGGATTCAATCCCTCTGTTTCAGGATAATATGTTTTTGCAAGTGCTCCAAACATCTGCTGGGGGGACTTGCATGTGGAAAGATTATCGAGAAGGTCGGGATAGAAATTCTCGCAGAACTTAATCCACCCCGGTGAACAGGATGTTATCAGCGGAAGTTTTCCACCCTCTTTTACACGTTTCAAAAGTTCGTTGCCCTCTTCTATTATTGTAAGGTCTGCAGCAAAATTTGTGTCAAAAACCTTGTCAAATCCGAGTCTTCTGAGCGCTTCTATCATTTTGCCGGTTACAAGGCTTCCAGGTGGCATTCCAAACTCTTCTCCAAGGGCTGCTCTTATAGCAGGGGCTTCCTGAACAATTACATGTTTCTCTGGATTATGCAGCTCTTTCCATACCTTTGCTGTGTCGTCCTTTTCATAGAGCGCTCCCACGGGGCATGCCATTATGCACTGACCGCAGTTTGTGCAGTTTGTCTGGTTCAAGGGCAGGTTAAAAGCTGTTGTAATATGAACATTATTGCCTCTGAAAGAAGGGGCAAGAACAGATGCTGTCTGGACTTCTTCACACACCGTTACACATCTGTAACACTTTATGCATTTTCTTGGATCTCTCACTACTGAAGGGCTCGAGTCATCAATAAAATCCTTTTCAGCATGTTTTGGATATTCAAACCTTACCTCACGCAATCCAACCTGCTCGGCAACCTTCTGAAGGTCGCAGTTTCCGTTTCTGATACACACGTTGCACTCAGTCGGGTGGTTTGCAAGCAGAAGTTCCACATTAAGTTTTCTTGCTTTCTGTACACGTTCAGTTGTTGTCCTGACAACCATTCCTTCTGTTACAGGAAACACACATGATGCGACGAGCGATCTTGAATTTGCAACCTCAACAAGACATACTCTGCATGCCCCCGGTGTATGGTTAACCTCTGTCCATGCACACAGTGTGGGGATATTAATACCTGCTTTTTTTGCGGCATCAAGAATTGTGCTGCCCTCTGAAACGCTAACAGGTATGTTATCAATTGTAACATTTATCATTTTCATAATTAGTTTCTCCTCTTGTTCTCTATGGCTTGCTGTCGGCTTTACCGGATAAATATCCCGAAAATATGAGCTGTTGCTTTATAGTTTATCAGCTGTTTTCCCCATCACATCTCATGCATCTGCATGCCTCTTTGAAAGCCTGCTCAGCAGAGAAACAGAGTTCAACCTCTCTAAAGTCAACAATTCTTGAACCTACATCTGCTTCAGGCAGCTTTGCTCTTGCCTGCTCCTCAGTATCCTCATCCACTTCAAAAGGTACCTCTATTTCCTCTTCAGAAGCTGCTTTGTAAGGTGGTTCACTGTTTTTTAATCGAATATAGCTGTCTGCTTCCATTGCAATGTTATGACCGGCCTCGATTGCCTCAACTACTGTTGCAGGACCAAGCACAGCATCTCCGCCTGCAAACACACCTTCAGCGGTTGTTGATGTCTTTGTAACAGGATTTAATTTGAAACTGCCGGATTTTGATATTGATATATCGGAATCAGCCGGAATCCACGAGTTGTCTGAAGACTGAGAAATAGCTGCAATAACAGAGTCTGTGCTTAAAACATACCTGCTGCCTTCAAGGGGTTTTGCTCTTCTTCTGCCAGAGTTGTCAAATTCAGCCAGAGCCATTGTTTCAACCTCTATTCCAACAACACTGGCTTTTTCTCCTATAACCCTTACAGGTGCTTTAAGGTACTCTATTTTTATTCCTTCCTCCTCAGCCGCCTCTATCTCAAACTCCCAGGCAGGCATGTCCTTTCTCTGCCTTCGGTAGAGAATTGTTACCTCGGCGCCGAGTCTTAAAGCCGTTCGTGCAGCATCAATTGCTGTGTTGCCTCCGCCGATAACAACAGACTGTCTTCCAACGTCTGTTTTTTTACCAAGATTGACATCCCTTAAAAACTCAACTGCTCCGTAAACACCTTTCAAATCTTCTCCTTCTATTCCGAGGTTCCAGCTTTTGTGAGCCCCGGTTGCGATTACAGTTATATCAAAAGATTTTCTAAGTTCATCATGGGTTATGTCTTTTCCTGCTCTTGTGTTTGTCTTAAGCTCAACGCCAAGCGAGATAATATCCCGAACCTCTTTTTCGATCACCTCCCTCGGGAGCCTGTATTCAGGAATGCCGTATCTCATCATACCTCCTGCAAGGGGCAGCTCTTCAAAAACTGTTACAGCATATCCGCGTTTTGCAAGATCCTGAGCTGCTGTAAGACCACAGGGACCAGCGCCTATTACAGCTATCTTTTCTTTTCTTGTGACAGGGACTTTTTCAGCTTTGGGAGGTTCTGCATTATCGGTTATATATCTTTTAAGCCCTGCAATAGCCATTGGTTCATCAAGCTGGCTTCTTCTGCATTTGGAAGCGCAAAACTGCGGGCAGACCCTTCCGCATACTGCAGGGAAGGGGTTTGTCCTCTTGAGTACTTTATATGCATCTGAAAGCCTGCCTGCTCTGACAAGCGCAATATAGGCAGGCACATCCATCCCGATCGGACAGGTATGCTGACAGGGTGATTTAAAAAGCCCGGAACATACTGCAGCAAAGCACTTTTTCTCAAAGATGTGAGATTCATATTCATTCCTGAAATATCTAAGTGTTGACAGAACAGGATTTGGAGCAGTCTGTCCGAGACCGCAGAGCGCAGAGTCTTTAATTGAATCGGCAAGGTCTTCAAGCAGTTCAATATCTCCTTTTCTGCCCTGACCATTGCAGATTCTTTCAAGGATTTCAAGCATTCTTTTTGTGCCTTCTCTGCAAGGGGTGCATTTACCGCAGGACTCTTCCTGACAGAACTCCATGAAGAATCTTGCGGTGTCAACCATGCAGGTGTCCTCATCCATTACAATCAGGCCACCTGAACCCATTATGGCTCCGACCTTTATAATTTCCTCATAATCTGTTGGAACATTGAGGGCAGAGGCAGGGATGCATCCTCCTGATGGTCCTCCAAGCTGTGCTGCCTTGAACTTCTTTCCGTTTGGAATGCCGCCGCCTATATCAAATATAATATCCCCTATGGGAGTGCCCATCGGCACCTCAACAAGACCTACATTGTTTACAGCGCCGGTAAGGGCAAAAACCTTTGTTCCTTTTGAATTTTTAGTTCCTATTGATGAATACCACTCTCCGCCTTTAAGAATTATTTGGGAAACGTTTGCAAATGTTTCAACATTGTTCAGAACAGACGGTTTGCCGAAAAGCCCTTTTTGTGCAGGAAACGGAGGTCTTGGTCTTGGCATTCCTCGTTTTCCCTCTATGGAAGCCATAAGGGCTGTCTCCTCCCCGCAGACAAAAGCGCCTGCGCCCTGATAGACATCTATCTCAAGGCTGTAGTCAGAGCCTAGAATATTAGAGCCCAGAAGACCGTAGTCATTTGCCTGCTTAATTGCAAGATTAAGACGTTTTACCGCAAGGGGATATTCTGCTCTGCAGTATATATAGCCCTTATCTGCTCCTATTGCATACCCTGCTATTATCATCCCTTCAAGAACTGAATGAGGGTCAGATTCAAGGATGGATCTGTCCATAAAAGCTCCCGGGTCGCCTTCATCAGCATTGCAGAGAATATATTTCTGAGGACCTTCTGCTTTTCTGGCAAATGACCACTTCATGCCGGTAGGAAAACCGCCGCCGCCTCTTCCTCTCAAACCAGATTTTGTAATTTCCTCAATAACCTTGTCAGGGGTCATTTCTGTCAGGGCTTTGCCTGCCCCCATATATCCGTCGCGAGAAATGTATTCATCAATTTTCTCAGCATCAATCATGCCTCTGTTTTTAAGAGCTATAAGCCTCTGTTTGCCGAAAAAAGCAATATCCTGAATGTGGGGGATTGCCTGCAATGTATCAGGTTCACGGTAAAGGAGCCTTTCAACTATTCTTCCTTTGATTATATGTTCGTTTATAATCTCAGGGATATCCTGGCATGTTACATGCTGGTAAAAAGTGCCTTCCGGATATATGACCATTATAGGACCTGCTGCACAGAATCCATTGCAGCCTGTTTCAACAACCCTTACCTCCTCAGAAAGTTTTTTCTTCGTCAGTTCGTCTATCAGGGCTTTGTGAATTGCTTCGCTTCCTGATGCCCTGCAGGCTGTGCCTCCGCACAGAAGGATGTGAGCTCGAAAAATTTTCATTTACAACTGCCTCCTCTCGTCCTGTTCTTTGCCAAGAGCCATAACAAAAGAGGTCTGAATCTCCCCTGACATGATATGGCGCTTGAAAATCTGTCTCATCTTGTTTGGAGTTAGATATTCATATATAACAGGCTCTTTTCCCTGCTCTTCAATTGTCACAAGGGGTTCCCTGCTGCATATTCCTATACAACCGGAAGTGGTGACAAGCACATCATCAATATTGTTTTCAGTTATCTCACTTATCACGGTATCAAAAATCTCCTTTGCCCCTGAGGCAATTCCGCAAGTGCCCATGTGAACATTTATCTTTATTCTTTTACTCCCTGTTCGGAACAAATCCTCTTTTAAGACCTTCTCTTTTATCTTTTTCAGGTCTTCTATGGTAAGCTTTGCCATATTGATTAAACCTCCTATTGATATTGGGCAAGAACTGTCTCTATCTTTGCGGTTTTTATCTGTCCGTGTGTGTCTTCATCTATTACAATAACCGGAGCAAGCCCGCATGCTCCAAGACACCGTACTGTTTCAAGTGAAAAACGCCTGTCTTCTGTGCAGCCTCCCGGCTCAATTCCAAGAAGCTCAACAAGCCTTTCAAGTATTTTTTTGCCGCCTCTTACATAGCATGCTGTGCCAAGACATACCCTTATGTTGTGCCGTCCTCTTGGCACCATTGTGAAGAAGGAGTAAAAAGTAACAACACCGTAAACCTTTGCAACCGGAATATCAAGAGCCTTTGCAACTCTTTGCTGCATCACCGGAGGAAGGTAGCCAAGCAGTTCCTGCAAATGTTCAAGCACAGGTATTAGACAGCCGGGTTTTCCTCTGTAGCTTGAGATTATTTCATCTGCCTTCTGCAGTTCTTCTTCTGAGAACTCTTCTGAATCAAAAAAATCAACGTCTGCCTTTTTAGCAAGCATTGTTACCTCCGTCTGCTTAGTCTTATTGGTTTTTTAGGTTAAAACAGCAATATATTACCCCTGCAGGGGTCAAGTAAAATAAAGAAACAGAAATCTATATATCTGAAGACTGTCTGCATTTTACAGTCTTTATTACAAAACAAATGCCATTATTAAACATATATAAATTTTATAAATAATATATCTTTTTGTCTGTTTTTTAATAAGAAGATAAGCTACAAATGGCTAATTAACCAAAAATGTATTGCTAAATTGCTAAGTTAATAAAAAAAACAACAGGATATAGGAAAAGCGAAAAAATCTATGCTTTTACAGTTTATGCTGTGAGCCTACTTTTATTATCTCCCCTTTTACTGTATCCTCAATGTGTAATATGCCCATTGAACAGAAGGGAGAATATCTCTTGTCTGTCGGGCTTCCCGGGTTGAAAAAAAGAGTGTTGTGTCTTATATGATTTGAAGGTCTGTGGGAATGCCCGAAAATAATAACATCGGGTTTTTCATCTTGAAATTCTGATTCAATTCGCTGTTCAATGCCGTCCGGAGCTCCCCATCCGTGAATAATGCCGATTTTAAATCCTTGTAGCGTGATAACTTTTTTTCCGGGAAGCATGTCTTTTATGGCAGGGCAATCCATGTTGCCGCAGACACCGTGAAACTCTCCCATAGACTGTAGCTCATAAACAAAGGTCTCATTCTGATAATCCCCTGCATGGATTATTGCATCGGTGGTGTAAAGAATATCTGCTACATCTGATGGGAGCTGTTTTGCTGCAACAGGTATGTGGGTATCGGATAAAACGCCTATTTTCATAAAAGGTTTTAATTTATGATTTAATATTCTTAAAATACTATCACTTATCTCTGTTTTTAGCAATATCAGTTTTACATAAATATTTTCTGTTTTTCTGCTATAATTGCAGTAATATGAGAAAATATTCTTCTAAGGAAAAAAAACTGCTTATTATAACCAGTCTGTCTCACAGTCTGAGTCACTACAACATGCTTGTGTTTCCTGCAATTGCACTTCCTCTGGCACATTTTTTAGACACTGATGTTGCCCAGGTTCTGAAGCTCTCTTTCTGGATGTATTTTCTTTTTGGCGTAAGTGCTCTGCCGTGGGGTATGGCTGCTGACAGGTGGGGAGCAGCACCACTTCTTCTGCTGTTTCATGCAGGAGCGGCTTTAAGCTCAATTGCAGCAGCCATTTTTATATCAAGTCCATTTAAGCTTGCATTCAGTCTTGCTTTTCTCGGATCTTTTTCAGGAATCTATCATCCTGCAGGCACAGGGATTGTTTCAAAAGAGATTAAAGAGGTAAGCTCAGCCCTTGCTGTAAACGGTATATTCGGCTCAATCGGTATCTGTCTTGCCCCTGTTGTTACAGGGCTTAGTGTATGGCTCTGGGGGTTGAAGGCAGGATATCTGCTTACGGCTTTTCTTAATCTGTCAGTGGTAATTATGATCTTTTTTTCCCCCTTGTCCTCTTCGGGGAAAAAGTTCCCTGATAAGGTTAAAACAGATCAGCAGGCGGCAACTATAGCCTCTTTTTGCCGGGCTGTAATGACATTGCCCTTTACACTGCTTCTTATTGCCATGACAATAGGAGGTGTAATCTACACCGGTTCAACAGTTGTTTTCCCGGCATATCTTGAAATAAAAAATACAGGTCTATTCCTGTGGATTGATTCATTATTGCCGGAGCTTTTTTCACAAAATCTTGTTGCAACAGCAGCTGCATCATTTATTCTCTGCGTAGGAATACTTGGGCAGTATGCAGGCGGATGGTCTGCAAAACATTATGAAATAAGAAGCTGTTATCTTTTTTTCTATTCCATGACAATTCCTTTTGCATTTTTTATAAGCGTAGGCTCGGGTTTAGTCCTTGTGATGGCTGGCATGTTCTATTTCTTTTTCCTTCTTGGTATTCAGCCGATTGAAAACACGCTTGTTGCCGGAATGACTCCGGACAGATATCGTCATTCTGCTTATGGTACAAAATTTATATTTACCTTCGGCATAGGCGCTTTTGCTGTTGAAATGGTCTCCTATTTTAAAAGAGCATTCGGTATAGAGTCGGTCTTTTATTTCCTAGGTTCTTGCTCGGTACTTCTTGCGCTTGTGATAATAGTTATAATTTTAAAAACAGAACCTTTTAAGAACTGATTATGATTCCATCAAGAATACTTGGACAGACCGGACTTAAAGTTCCCGTGATATCCTTTGGCGGTGCTTCCATAAGCGGGGAAGGAGGAGGGTATGGCTTTGGAAGCATATCTGAGTCAGAAGCACTCGCTCTTCTTGTCCGAGCTTTTGAAAAGGGAATAACCCTGTTTGATACAGCGCCGGTGTATGGTTTCGGGCTGTCTGAAAAAAGAATAGGAAGGGCTTTTTCAAAAACAAGAGAAAGGGTTCTGATAGCTTCAAAGGCAGGGGTGACATGGTCTCAAAACAGAAGAATATATCTTGACTGCAGTCCTGCTGTTGTTGAGAAGATGCTTGAAATGTCGCTTACAAACCTTAATACAGACTATATTGATATCTACATGATTCACTCACCTGACCCGAAGGTTGATATCAGAGTTACAATGCAGGTTCTTGCAAAGGCAAAAAGAGAAAAAAAGATCCGATACACAGGATTGTGCAATGTTGCTTCTGATGATGTAAATAAAGCATCGGAGGTTGAAAGTGTGGATCTTGTCCAGAATGAGCTCAATCTTTTTAATGCCGGGGCTGTGAAGGAAGTGTTTCCTGCTGTTGAAGAAAAAAATATCGGGTTCATGTCGTGGGGCACACTTGACAAGGGAATACTAACAGGAAGTGTCACAGGGGAGAGAGCTTTTGAGAAGAAGGATGTCCGTTCATGGGCGCCGTGGCTTAAAAAACAGTATAAAGAGCCGAGAATAAAGGCGATGGATAAAATGCTACCTCTGATTAACAGACATGGATACAGCGGACTTGAGCTTGCTCTTGGTTTTGTGCTACAGCACAGACAGGTAAGTACAGCCCTGTGCGGCATGAGAAATTTTTATCAGCTTGACACCTGTCTGTCAGCCCTTGATCATCTCCCGCCAAAGGATTTAATTCAACAGTGCATGAAATTAGCCAAGAGTAAATAATTTTCTCCACTCAGTAATAGTATCTCAGGTAGCTTTTTTTATTTTGTTCAAATATTTGCATTTATGTCAACAGTGTGCTACCTTTTTTACGGTTTTTCAAAGGAGTTGGGGATATCCTTTTTCATGCCCCCAAATTGCTGCTTGGTTTTTCAGTCAAGGCAGATAATTTTTTGCGCCATTTCCGTGAACGTCTCATCATGGGTTACTATAATTGCCTGATTTAAGTTTTTAAGCATCTCCTTTAATGATTCTGCCAGAGCAATCTTTTTCTCCGAATCAAGGTTGATGGTCGGCTCATCAAATATTGCAAAATTTGCTCTTGTCAGAGCCGATGCCATTGCAGCTCTCACAGATAATGCTACTGCTACCTGCTCGCCTCCGGAGAGCATTTCAAAGCGTTTCTGCTTTTCTATATCCTGCCCGGCAGTAAGAAAAATTGAATAAGACTCCTTCTCATTGTTTATCCAGCGGATCTGTTCGGCTCTGCCGGTTATTTTTCTGAAATTATCTGTTGCCGCTGTTTCAATTGCCTGCATCAGACGGGCAGCAACAAACCTTCCCATGCTTGAAAGGTTTTCACGGAATTTTTTGGCAAGCTCACATTTTTTGTTCAGAAGGTTTAAACGGGAGTTTATCTCCTCGGTCTGTTTCTGCTTTTTCCTGTTCTCTTCCAGTTCATGCTTAAGCAGTTTAATCTCTGTCTGAATCCCTGAGAGCCTCTCCTGAAGCTGTTCTTTTTCTCCGGCTTGTTTCTCAGTCTCTTCAATGGTTCTGTTGTAGGTATCATCTGAAAACTGCGGTATTAATTTCTCAAGCCTATCCTTTAAAACATCTTCTTCATTGGATATTTTTTTAAGTTCATTTTCTACCTCAAGCAGGTTTTTTTTACAAGCATCAAGCTCTTTTGATTTTTTCAGATTGCCCATATAAAGCTCATATCCAGGACGAAGCCCTGCAAGGGCTGCGGTCAGCTCCTTTCTGTTTTGCCGAAAAAGCTCAAGATGTTTAATCTCTTCTGTTATAAGCCTGGTTTTTTCTTCAAGCCTTTCCAGCCGGATTTCATTGTCTTTGATCTTTTCTTCAATCTGTTTCTGTTTTGTCTCATTACCGGTAATCTGTTTTGTGATCGCATCCGACTCCCTGCTGTTTTTAGTAAGTTTTTTATCTGCTGCATCAAGGAGGATTTTCTGATGATTAACCTGCTCGCGAAGGGCGGTTGTACTATCACTGAGTTTTATCTGAACAAGCTCAAAATCATCAATGGCAAGCGCTGCATTCATTGATTCGTCCTCTGCAGCAGCAGGCTGAGCTTTCTGTCGGAGAGCTGAAACAGAAAGTTTAATCTCCTTATCCAAAAGAGCTATCTGGTTTGATAGAGAGGATATCTCTTTTTCTGCACTTGCGTCTTTTTCAATCTCCTGATGAATATTTGCCATAATGCCGTCTATCTGCGATATCTGCCGATCAATATCCTTAAATGCTGCCATGGCATTTTTAATCTGTTTAATCTCCGCATCAAGTTGCTGTTTTCTTGAGTCGAAATAGATTCCGGGTGTTGTACCGTGTTTCAGGTTTAAACACTCTTCCTGCAGAAGAGGACACAACCCGTCAGAGAGAGATTTTTGAGCTTTTTTCAGTTCAGAAAGCCTTGTAAGGCTCTGGTTTAACCGGTTTTCAAGGTTCTGTCTCTCAGATCTGTTCTTAATCAGACGCTTTCTTTCTTCCTCTTTAATTTTTTTCTGTTCATGCAGAACATTTAAATCAACCCTTTGGTTCTGCAATCCTGAAAGACTGTTTTTAAGCAGTTTAATTCTGTCCTGATTTGCTTTAAGGTTGCCAAGTTCTTCATTAAAGCTTTTCTGAATTACTGTTTTCTGATTATGGGCTTCCTCCAGAGCATCTAAACGTTTTGATATATCTTCAAACTCCTTCTTCAGGTCTTGAGCCTCAATGCTGAACTTTTCTGCCTCTTTTTTTTTATCAGAATTTATGGAGGAGATATTCTGTATTTTCTGTTCCGAAGTCTTTAATTCAATAATGATGACGCCTTTTTTCTCTTTGCAGGAATCAAGTTCTGTCTGTTTTTTTTCCAAAGTCTCTATCTGTGCTGAAACTGCCTGAGCTTTTTCCTCGGTCTCGGTATATGTGGTGTGAGTGGCCATATTCTCAGCAACAATCTTTGCTGCATCTTGTGCCCGGCCAAGGTTTGCTTCTGCATCTGTTTTTGCCCTTTGTCTGGTTTGCTTGATCCTGAGAGTATAGCCCATCTGGTTTTGGGCAGACTCAATATCCTTCTTTACCTTCTCCTGCTCTTTTCTCAGGGCATCCGCTTTTTTCAGTTTTTCATTGCAGCCCTCAAGTTTTTCATCGGTCTGTTTTTGCAGGGTTATCCTCTGATTAAGATCCTCTTTAATAATTGCAGGGTCTTTAATCTGAGCAGAAATATGGTTTAACAGGTTTTTCTGAATATCGATATCTTTTTTGTATCTTTCAACAGCCTCTTTTGTAAAACCATCGAACATCTGCCGGTAGACTGCTGTGTCAAATATCTGGTTAAATGTTTTTTCCCGCTCGGCAGGTCTGTCACTGAAGATATCAACAATTCTGTTCTGATATGCTGTTATAACATTCTGAAAAATATTTTTTTCATTAATCTCAATTCCGGATAGCTCTTTAATTTTATTAAGAACAGCATCTTTTCCTTCCGTGCGCGGGGTTTTCTCACCGGAAACAAATAGTCTGAACCGGGCGCCGGTTCCGATTCTCCTTTCAACAATATATTCATTGCCTTCATTTGCCAGAAAATGAACCCTGATAGTTGCTGTTGAATACCCCCTTGCAACGGCATCTGAAATGGTGGAGCGCACATCGGCATCAAACAGAGCAAGCCCCGCGGCCTCAAGGATAGAGGATTTGCCTGCGCCATTTCTGCCAATAAGCAGGTTAATGCCCCTGTCAAAGGAGAAATCTCCATTTATATGAGAGCGATAGTTGTTGAGCTCAACCCGTATTATCTGCATATTCAATCACTTTTTTGGTTAATCATCGCCTGCAGAAAAGCATCAAATGTTTCAAAAAACTGTTCCGTATTTCCTGATTTCTGATGTTCTTTAAGTTTCTGAAGAGCTTGTGTTGTCGCATCGTTTTTCAGTGAGAACAGTTCCCAGTTTGAGATGATTTCCTTCTCTATATCCTCAACACTGATAATCTGCCGGAAAGCCTCGCCGCTGATCTTCTGTCCCGGATAGCTGGTTCTTATAAATACTTTTAGAACCCCTTTATTTAGCAGCATCTCTTCACATGTCTGATAATCAATATAAAACGGCTTGCTTAGTTTAATCTCAACAAATACCAGTTCCTCATCTGTTTCAAACTCTTTGTCATCAATTGCTGCTTTAAACTCTTTTATAAAATCGTCGTAGTTGTCACTTTTAATATTTACTTCTATTGTGCTTTTTTTTCGGGGTTTTGAGGGCAGGAACTGATACTTCCTGTTTTCTGTGTCAAATATAAAAACACCTTTTCTATCCATCGGTTCGGCCAGATCCCAGTATTCAGCAGAACCGGGAATGAAGAACAGGGGTTCATTTTTTGGATATACTGAAAAAGAATGAAAATGACCACCTGCAATGTAGAGGGCTTTATCCTTAAACAGGTCAATGGTTTTGCTTTCAACCGTACCCGGCAGGAAATCTGTTGCTGCAATGGCGGTATGTACCAGTATTATATTTTTATTATCAGGATTATGAGGAAGCTGGTCTGACAGGCTTTGAAGGGTTTCATTAACAAATCCCCCGGGATAACCAATGCCATAAAAATTACAGTCATCAATTACAACAGGTTTAAATCGATAACCCTGTTCATTAACCGTGTATGTCAGGCGTTTTAGAAAACCTCGATTCTGAAGATAAATAATCCATGAATCCTCCTCCTTGCCAAAGGTAATATTGTCATGGTTCCCCTCAACAAGCAGACAATGGATATTGTTATCTTTTAGACTCTGAAATTTTTTTTCTGTTCTTTCAAGAACCTCGGGCATAAGCTCTTTTCTGTCAAACAGGTCTCCTGTTATTAAAACAACATTAACCTTCAGGGAAACAGCTGTTTCAATAATCCATGCAAAGGCATTAAAATAATCATTATAGCGCTTATTTGAAAATTCGCCTAAGCCGCCAACAGGGCGCCTTCCAAGATGAATGTCGGAGCAGTGAAGTATTTTCATCTGATTTTTTATCTAAAGAGGTTATATTGCACGGCCATCATTAAACCGCCTTTAATTATCTTAGTGTTTTAGGTGTTGTTTTTTTTTGCATTTGCTGGCAAAAAATATTTGAGCCCAGAGAAATAGCCTTTATTATCAACCATATTGTCATTTCGAACCTTGCGACAGCAGGGTGAGAAATCCCGTTTAATTTTTGTTCTACGAGCTGATTACCTCTTGTCTCTTCCAGCTTGAAGCTTTTTTAGAAATCATTCCATAGTTATTCAACTGATTCAATAACCGTAAGTGCTGCTAATCCCCTTTGTTCTGGTTTTATTAGTAATATAGAGCTGTCTGCCTTCTATGCCAAATTGTATTCTTAAAGCCTTGCCCCGCCTGAAATTTCAACAATCTGGCCGGTAATGAAAGAGGATTCGTCAGAGGCTAAAAACAGGGCACAGTTTGCAACGTCAATAGGCTGCCCGATTCTCCCCAGGGGATAGCGGGATATACACTCCTGCTTGACTGCCTCCCATTCTTCGGGCCCAAGGGCATTCTTAAGAGTGTCCACTTCGATTAAAGCGGGGGCCAGGGCATTAACGGTAATATTATAGATTCCCAGAATCAAAGCAGCGCTGCGCGTAAAGGCGGCAATGCCGCCCTTTGAAGCAGAATATGAATAATGAATGGGACTTCCTCTATACACAAGCGAACTCATGTTTATGATTCTGCCATAGTTTTGCTGGGTCATGATTTTTGAAGCCTCGCGGCAGCATAAAATGGTGGATTTGAGATTGACATCTATGTTGTAACTCATTTTCTCATAAGATATTTCTTCAAATGCAATGGGACTTTCAAAATCTCCTCCAGCGATATTGGCTGCAATATCCAATCTGCCAAATTTTTCCTTTATATTCTGAAAAAGTCCGATAATGTCTTCTTCCCGGGTTACATCTGCAGGTATTACCTCTGCCCTGCCAGTTGACAATATCTCATAAAGCACCCTTTCACATCCATGCTGATTGATATCGCTTAGTACAACTGAAGCGCCTTCAGTGGCAAACCTTTTTGCCGTGGCTCTGCCGATATCTCCCGCAGCGCCGGTTATCACGGCTATTTTGTCTTTTAGTCTCAATATAATCTCCCTATAAAAATGTTCAAAACTTGTTCGTAGTTATTTGCCAAATTCAACACCTTAATTCCCATGCATAATATGCATATATGACTTATGGGGATCTGAGCACATAGCTTCACGAATCAAAAAATAGAAATAACGGTCACGAATTCACTTATTGCAGGTTTGAAATTTCGTTACTTCAATAGTTTATGACATCTCTCTCTTTGTTAAGAATGGTATTAGGGTTCTTTTGGGGGATGCATAAAGATAAAATTTATGCTTAAATTGTGTTCATAATCCATAATAAGAACTGCTGTCTGCAAACTTTTTTATTCCCTCAATCTCCTTTTCAAGTTCCATCAATTTCGACCTTCAATTTAATAAATTTTTATTTTTTGCTGTAATCTGGAGCTCTGCTGCTGTATCCATTGCTTTCTCGGCACTTATCAAAATTGTTTTTTAACCACTAAATTAAAAATGAATACCATATTTTCCAAGAAACATAAAGCTAAAAAAGAACTAAGATATTTAAAAAACATCCCTTTTATACCTGTTCAATCAAGTATTTTAATTCTCCTATACTGCCAAGCTGAGGCCATGAAATTACTCTCCGGTGACATAGTAAGTTATTTTTTCTTGTGGTTATATATTGATGGTTCCGTAAAAAGTCCAAAAACAACCATATTGTCATTTCGAACCTTGAGGCAGCAGGGTGAGAAATCTCGTTGTTTCAGTATGTTAGGAGATCTCTTCCCGCGCTTCGCGGGATTCGAGATGACAGATGTGGACTTTTTACCGGTCCATCATATATTGTTAAACATAAAAAAGTAACCTTTATTGTCATTACTGTTTTGATTATGACCATGAAGATGTTTTACTGTTTACCATGCCTGTTGTTGCTTTTTGTCTTTTCTATGCTCTGTTAGAATTTTGCTTAACAGCTCAGCAGCTTATTAACGTTAATATGCTGAAAAAGTATTTTTGATTGACAGAAAATTATGCCTCTTATATTATTCTCATAAAAAGGCTTTTGCTTATCAATTTATGGAGGAAATTAAAATTGTTCAATGCATCCTTGTGTAATGAATGCGGAGACTGTTTTATACAGTGTTTCTATACTGATTATAACCGTGATCAGGCAATTGAAATGATGCGCATGCTAAAGAAGGGTGATTCTGCTGATATCCTTTCGCAGTGTATTACATGTATGGCGTGCAACGAGTTTTGCAGTCAGGAAGCAAACCCCTACGATCTTATATGCGCCATGCAGGAGAAGCATGGCGTAAGGATTATATCGGATGAAATGGTTGACTTTATAGATAAAACCGCTGCCGGCACACCTAACCTGATTATTACTGGAAACCCTGACAAGCCTGCGCTCTGCCTGTGTGTAATGGAGTCAGCATGTCCCGCAGGAATAACAGAAAGCAGTATGTTTGAAAACCTTACTGTTGTTAAGGGAGGCGATTATTATTCAAGTATTGTGTGCCTGCATGCCGGTTTTGAAGGCAGGGTGAGAGAGCGGGCGCAGCAGTTTGTTGATAACCTTTCTCGAATTAATCATAGAGAAATAGTTTTTATACACAATGACTGTTACGTGCTTGCTGCAAAAAAAGCTTCTGAATATGGAATACCAATACCCTTTACAGCTGTAAGCATTGTAGAATACATGGCAGGCTATCTCAAACAGAATAAAGACAGAATCAAGCCTTTAGGGAAAAAAATTGCTTTTCAGCGCCCCTGTATTTCAAGATATATTCCGGAGGAAGAGCAGTGGATAGATGAGTTCTTCAGTCTGACCGGGGTAGAGCGTCTTGACAGAGGATATGATCGAAGGGATGCTCTGTGCTGCACAGTAGGGTTTGCCAGGAAGGATCCTGAGAAAGCCAGCTCTTTTATTGTGAAAAACGTTGAAGATGCAAGGACGTATGGTGCAGATGCAATGGTTTTTCTCTGTCCAACCTGCTATTGGTTTATGAGCCCTAAATGTGAAGACCTTGGTATGCCTTCAATATTTATTACAGATCTTTGTCGCATGGCTCTTGGTGAACTTCACTTTGGCTCACGCCCTTTGGGCGCTAAGTAAAATAAAAAGCATAAAACCTTATATTTCAGTACCTGACCCCACAACTACAAACTTATTCCTTGAAATATTTTTTCTGAAGGCTTATATTAAACTTTTTTGTTCTAAAAAATATTTGGGAGTATTATTTATGGCAACCATAGGTCTGATCGGCGGAACAGGAATGGGAAGTCCTGAAGTATTGAAGGGTTACAAACAGTTCAAGCAGCACACCCCTTACGGTCCTCCTTCATCACACATATCTTCAGGAAAGCTTAATAATCATGATATTGTAGCAATTGCAAGGCATGGTGAAAATCACAGCATACCTCCGGGCTGGGTTAATTTCAGGGCAAATATCTGGGCGCTCAAGGAATTAGGTGTAACGCATATACTCGCGGTCACGGCTGTTGGATCCCTTCGTGAGGAGATAGAACCCGGTCATATTGTTTTCCCTGACCAGTTTATTGACAGAACCACAAAAAGAATTTCCACTTTTTTTGAAGGGCCTAAGGTCTGTCACATACCCATGGCAGAGCCTTTTTGCCCGGGTCTGAGACAGAGACTGTCAGCGGCTGCGGATGAGTGCGGCATAAAGTATCACCCTCAAGGCACTGTAATAACCATAGAGGGTCCCCGCTTTTCAACGAAGGCAGAAAGCAGGATGTTCAGGATGTGGGGTGCAGATATTATCAATATGAGCACTGTGCCTGAGGTTGTGCTGGCAAGGGAAGCGGGTCTTTGTTATGCAACAATTGCCATGAGTACCGATTATGACTGCTGGCATGAAACGCAGGAGCCTGTAAGCTGGGAGCTTATCCAAAAGACCATGGGGAGCAATGTGAAAAGAGTGCAGGTTCTTCTTATGTCTGTTGTCAGCAGGATTGATTTTAATAAGTGTTCATGCCGGGATGCTGCAGATGTATCCACACTTTAATTTGTTATACATTCAAAGGAGAAAGACAGTATGGATTTAAAGAAAAAAATTCGGAATATCCCCGATTTTCCAAAACCAGGTATTATATTCCGTGATATTACAACCCTTCTGAAAGACAGTGAAGGCTTGAATTATACAGTAAAGAAGCTTGCAGAGCATTATCAGGACACTGAAATAGACATAGTTGCAGGAATAGAGTCCAGGGGTTTTATATTCGGAGCTGCTCTTGCAATTGAACTGGGAAAAGGGTTTGTTCCGATACGAAAACCAGGCAAGCTTCCTGCAGCGGTTATCTCGGCTGAATACAGTCTGGAATACGGAATGGATAAAATCGAGATGCATGCAGATGCAATTTCAAAGGGATGCAAGGTGCTTATAATTGATGATCTGCTTGCAACAGGAGGAACAATGCAGGCTGCCTGTTCTCTGGTTGAAAGAGCAGGGGGGGAGGTGGCGGAATGCGCTTTTATTATACACCTTACCGGTTTAAATGGAGAGACAAAACTTGAAGGTTATAAATACTATTCTTTGCTGCAGTTTGATTAATCTTATCGGGAGCCTTTATTGATGGATAAAAAGAAAATCCCAGGCATACTTGAAAAGTTTGGAAGAGCCAGGATTCTGGTGCTGGGCGACATAATGCTTGATGAATATATCCAGGGCAGTGTGGAAAGGATATCCCCTGAAGCCCCTATACCGGTTGTTAATATCAATAATTCCGGGAAACGCGATATACGTCTCGGCGGTGCGGCAAATGTATTCAACAACATCTTATCTCTTGGATGCAGGAAACTCTATCTCTGCGGAGTGGCAGGCAGTGACCCTGAAGGAAAACATATCCTAAACAGGCTGAAGGCGGCAGGTTGTGATACAGCAGGGGTGATTGCAGATAAAAACAGACCAACAACCCTTAAAACCCGTATTGTATCACATAATCAGCAGGTCATAAGGCTTGACAGAGAAGAAAGTGCCCCGCTTAGCAGAAAAACCATGGATACTGTAATATCATTCATAAAAAGCAGAATAGATGATATTGATGCGATTGTGATTTCAGATTATGAAAAAGGCGTTGTGTCGCCGGAAATCCTTGAGGCTGTGCTTCCGCTTGCAAAATCAAAAAACATACTTACCGCGGTTGATCCTAAATTCAGCAATTTCAGGTTTTTTAAAAATACCACAATTATTGTGCCAAACAGAAAAGAAGCAGCCGGTTTTGTTCATTATGACATATCAGATAACGGCAAGGCTGTTTCAGCGGCAAACCAGATACTTGAGAGTCTTGAATGCGAGTGTGTTCTTATCAAACTTGGTGAAAGGGGAATGGCATTTGTGGACAGGAAAGGTCTAAACTTTTTTATAGATACAGCTGCAGAACAGGTCTATGATGTTACGGGAGCGGGTGATACGGTTATCAGTGCTCTTGTTCTGTCAAGACTTTCAGGGGCTTCATGGAGGGAGGCATCGCTTATAGCAAACATCGCAGCAGGGGTTGTGATACACTACCTTGGCACAACTATAATTACAATAGAGCAGCTTAAAAGCGCGCTCGCAAACAAACAGATCAAATCATGAGTCTGCCTTACAATCCAAAGCCGGTTAAGCTTATATGCAGCATACTAACAGGTGATGTTTTATTAATTGTCTCTGTTCTGGAAATACTGGTGCAGAGGTTTGGAAAAACCGATTTTACAAGCAGTGTACTTGATTTTAATTTTACCGATTACTATGAAAAGGAGATGGGACCAGGGCTTGTCAGACAGATCGTGAGTTTTGAAAAATTAATCTCCCCAGATGAACTGCCCGGTATTAAGCTTTACACAGTTGCCCGGGAAGAGAGTTTTTTAGACAGCAAAAAAAACAGAAGGGTAAATATTGACCCTGGTTACATAGCCCTTCCTCACATGATACTTGCAACATGTAAATCGTTTGCTCACAGACCGTATCTTCAAAAAGGCATTTATGCGGATTTGACCCTTATGTTCAGAGGCAAAGCCTTTACACCTCTTCCGTGGACTTTCCCTGACTATGGATCTGAGCCGATTATATCAATGCTTAACAATATAAGGGATATATACTATAATCAGTTGAAGAACGGCTGAGAAAAAATAATTTTTTAAGGATTTTTTTATGATAAGAAGCATGACAGGTTACGGTTCCTGCGAATTTAATTTGTTCGGGCAAACATCATCGGTTGACATAAAATCTGTAAACCACAGGTTTCTTGATGTAGCTGTAAAGACCCCAAAATTCCTTGTTCCGCTTGAAACAGAGATAAAAAGAACTGTTGCAGCGAGTCTTGCAAGAGGAAAGGTTGAGATATCAATAAAAGTTAATTCTTCTGAAAACAGTGTTTCATGTATAGCATTGAACAAAGAGGCTCTTAAAAATGTTTATGAAATGCTTGAACAGATAAAAAACATGCTTTCTGTGCCAGGGGAAATATCTCTTCAGGATATTATGGCTCTTAAGGATTTTATTTTTGAATATAAGGACTCATGCTCTGATTTATCCAGGTTCTGGGAATCAATTAAAACGGCCATAGACTCGGCACTTGAAAACCTTGAGGAAATGCAGAGGGCTGAAGGTTCTGAAATAGAAAAGGATATATTGCAAAGACTTGATATCATAAAAAGAACAGTTGAAGAGATTGAAGACATATACCCGTCAGCTCTTAAGTTGCGTCAGAACAACCTTGTTCAGAGGGTCAAAACCCTTTGCAGAGATATTGAAATAGATGAAAACCGTCTATATCTGGAAATTGCCGTTATGGCTGATAAAAGTGATATCACAGAAGAAATTGTCAGAATAAAAGCTCATATAAAACAGTTTTTAAGTTTCTTTGAAACCTCGGACCCTTCAGGAAGAAAATTTGATTTTCTTGTACAGGAGTTGAACAGAGAAATAAATACAGTAGGTGCAAAAGCCTCAAATGCAGAGATATCCCACAAAGTGGTTATAATCAAGAATGAGCTTGAAAGGGTTCGGGAACAGATTCAAAATATTATGTGATTAGAGCTGTTAAGAAAAAAACTGAAAGTAAACTGGTTTAAGCAATAAGAACAATTGCAGCTGACTATGAAAACTGAGGCTATCAGAAAAACAAAGGGTCTTTTATTTGCGGTGTCTGCCCCATCCGGAGCGGGGAAGACCTCTATCTGCAATAAGGTTCTTCAAAACCTTTCAGATATCACTTTTTGCGTATCCCATACAACCCGTAAGCCAAGAACAGGAGAACAGCACGGTATAAACTACTATTTTGTTTCCAGCGAAGAGTTTGACCGGCTTGTCAGGGAAGGTTGTATGGCTGAATGGACTGAGATATACGGAAACCGTTATGGAACCGCAAAAGAAACAATAGAAAAAACAATTGGTGTCGGGCGGGATATTCTTTTTGATATTGATGAAAGAGGAGCAGAGCAGCTTATAAAGATCTACCCTGAAATAATAACTGTTCTTATTCTGCCCCCCGGGCTTGATGTTTTACGAAAGCGCCTCATTGAAAGGGGCACAGATGATGAAGAATCTGTTAAAAAAAGGCTTCAAAGGGCAAAAGAAGAGATCGAAAAAATGAAGTGGTATAAATATGTAATTGAAAATGATAGTTTTGATATTGCAGTGAATAAATTCTCTTCTTTAATATATGCTGAACGGTGCAGGAACAGAGGGGATTTGATAGATAAACTGCTGAAGGATTAGAATGCAACGTCAGAGACTGCAAGCAACATGAAAAACCAAACCCTGCACGGGAGTTAACATCCAACAATTTAAAAGCTGACTATGATGATTATTTACGGAATACATCCTGTCCTTGAAGCGCTTAAAACCCGCCCTCATGAATTCAAAACAATACTCTTATCCCGTAAAAAAACAGATAATTTTGTTCATGCCATTATAGATAAAGCCAGATTGAACAACATACCTGTTGTTGATGAAACAAACGAAAGGCTCAACAGGCTTACCCGGAGTCTAAATCATCAGTCAGTTGCTGCAGAGGTCGGAGACTTTCGGCTTGTCGATCTTCATGATCTTATAAATGAGATACCTGGAGGCGATAAGAAAGTTTTCTTTCTTGTGGCTGACTCGGTTCAAGACCCGCAAAATTTTGGAGCAATGATCAGAAGCGCTGTCTGCAGCGGTGCTGATGCAGTAATCTTTGCAAAGGACAGAGCAAGCCCCTTGTCAGCAACGGTTGCAAAAGCATCAGCCGGAGGTGTTGAGCATATAAAGCTGTGCCAGGTTGTAAATATTGCCTCCACAATAGAAAAATTTAAAGAAAAGGGAATATGGACGATTGGTCTTGATTCTACTGCTTCGGAGTGCATATACGGATTTGATCTTAATGTCGATATAGCTGTTGTTATCGGCAATGAAGAGAAGGGAATAAGAGCCCTTGTTAAGGACAGATGTGATAAACTTCTCTCAATACCAATGGAAGGTCCAGTGGATTCGTTAAATGCATCCACCGCTGCTTCGGTTGTATTGTTTGAAGTCATGAGGCAGAGAAGAACGGGTGGGTGAGTGCATCTGTGCACGTGGTTTAATCCATTAAACCGTTTACTGTTAAACAATGTAAAAAGCTGAAAAGGAACCTGGTTTTGGACAAACCATTAAGGATTAAAATATTTTCAGTCCTGTTTTTTTCTATCTTTACGGCAATGCTGGGGCTCGGGATAATAATACCTATTCTTCCTGTTTATGCTGAAACCCTGGGAGCGAGCGGTTTCTGGCTTGGTGCAATATTTGCCGGGTTTTCCATTTCCCGTTCAGGGTTTATGCCTCTTATTGGCAGACTCTCTGACAGAAGAGGACGAAAAAGGTTTATTGCATCGGGGCTTTTTGTTTATGCTCTGTCTTCGGCAGGGTATATTTATGCAGAGAGCGCTTTGTTCCTTTTTTTTGTCAGGGTTGTGCAGGGAGCCTGTTCAGCTATGATAGTGCCTATTGCAATGGCATATATCGGGGATATATGTCCTAAAAACAGAGAAGGTACATATATGGGGTATTTTACTGTTTCTCTTCTTCTCGGGTTTGGATGTGGTCCCCTAATAGGAGGTTTTATACAGGATTTTTTCAGTATAGATGCCGCATTTTTGGTTATGGGTTGTTTATGCGGTCTGTCTTTTCTGTTTGTGCTTTTATATCTCCCTTTGTCGTCATCAGAGTCTATTTCAACAAAAACAGAACTTCCCTCTTTCCGTTCAATGTTTGCCTCGCGTCAGATTAAGGGGATTATCTGTTACAGGTTCGTTAGCTCTTTTGCCAGAGCAAGTGTGTTTGTATTTCTTCCCCTTTTTGCAAGCAGGAATATTAAACTTGGCGGATTTGAAATAGGGTTGATAATATCCAGCAGTATTCTTCTAACAACATTTCTTCAGATTCCCTTCGGCAGACTTGCCGATTATGTGGACAGAAGGTTCATGATCGTTTCAGGAAATATATTATATTCCTGTTCGATTCTTCTTTTCCCTCTAACCGATAGTTTTATGGAAGTTCTTATGGTAAACCTCCTTCTCGGGCTTTTCGGAGCTGTTTCTCTTCCTGCCTGCACGGCAGTTGTGGTGGAGGAGGGCAAAAAGTATGGCATGGGCTCTACAATGGCAATATTTAATGTTGCCATGAGTCTTGGACTTGGTGTAGGACCACTTCTCTCAGGAATTATCTATGATATTTTAAGTCTTGAAACAATATTCTATTTTTCTGCGTTACTTGGTATTTCCGGGACAATAGTTTCAGCAAAATTTTTAACCTCTTCCATTGCTTCAAGAGTGGAGGATGAGCCTAAAATTATCGAGGATATATAAGAAACAGTTAAAACAGGGGCTATCTGCACCGGAATATTTTTCTATTATGCTCTTTGTGTTTGTTTAAATAGTAAACAAGGGCATCTTCAGGGGTAATTATGTTGTTTTCAACAAAAAACTTTCCTATTGGCTGCTGAATTCTTTTCTGCTTGGCTATAAGGGCAAATTTTTGGAAATTTGTCAAAAATCCCATCCGCATTGCACACTCGGCAAATTTTTCATCATAGTTTTTACAGACAAGAATTTTAATTATATCTTTTGTGGATAAAAGTCTCCACTGTATCGCAATTTCTCCTATCTTAGGCCGTTGTCTCCTCTGCCATATTATTGCTTCGATAAGTTTATTCCAGGAGATAATTCCCGAGTAGTAAAGAAACTGTCCAAACATCAGTTTCCGTTTTGGAATATTGCCTGTAAAAATGTGATCAGCGGGGGGTCTGTAACCGGTTTCAGTCTGCCGGCTTCTTTTTGTATCTTCCCGGTTTTCTTTAAATACTGTTTTTGTTCTGCCGTTTTCAACAAACAAGGAGAGTATTTCATAAGCCCTTTTCACATTCTTAAATTCTTCATTAAGAACAACCTCAATTTTTCCAACTGCTTTTGCCCTGTCCGGATGTGTTTCAAGAGCCCTCCTCCTGTAGGCTGATTTAAGTCCGGTTGGCTGAAGGTATTCGAGAAAGCTATGAGTGGTGTCTATCTGGGGACCAAAAAGGGTTAAACATGCCTGCAATAGTTCTGTTGATTGTATTGTTGACTGCATTTTTGAATCCTGAAAAATACTCTTTTTTGAAAAAATAGCATGTTATAATCTATTATTCAAGAAAAAATTATAATTATTGTAATGGTTTTTATAAAAATATGGCGGGGATGTATTGAACAATAGAAGCAAAAAGGAGCTTTTTAGGCAGCTTCCTGTGTTGTTTTGGACTCTTTTTGTGTGGTTTCAGCGGTTTTGCTTTCAGTTGTTTTACTTGTTTCAGTTGCATCCTTTTTCTGATCGGGTTTCTTCTTGCCGTTTCCGCTGTTTGAATCTTTTCTTGCATAGTCTGTTAAATACCAGCCTGTGCCTTTGAGTTGAAAAGAACAGTTTGAAACAAGTTTTTTTATATTTGCACTTTTGCAGTGCAGGCATTTTTCAGGCCCCTTATCTTTTATGCCAAGGAAAACTTCAAAAACTTTTCCGCATTCATTGCATGAATATTCGTAAATAGGCACTCTTAAATCCTCCGTAGATTCTTAAAAACTTATTTTTTATTTATAAGCATCAAATACTGTTTTGTCAACAGAATAAAACGATATTTAATAAATAAATGTTGAAAAAAAAGTATAGATGATATATTTTTTTATTAAATTCATGTACAGTGGTGAAAAGGTTTAAACACCAGCATGGTAAACATATTAATTATATAAAACTTGATGGTTCCGTAAAAAGTCCCCCGCTGTTATCTCGAACGAAGTGAGAGATCTCGTAACATAATGAAACAACGACATTTCTCGCCCTGATGTAGCAAGGTTCGAAATGACAATATGGTTGTTTTTTGACTTTTACGGAGATATCAAAACTTGACTTATAATTAGTGCGTGAACGGAAAAGCATTTTGAGCAGATTTTGCAGTGTGATG
>CAZMHH010000015.1:0-55642 GCA_964566035.1 uncultured Thermodesulfobacteriota bacterium | reverse complement strand
ACTACATGCCGTCGACTGGAAAAAAACAGGGTTTCCGTTCGGACACTAATTAATCCTCAATACAGATAGTCTATGAAAATATTGAACAACTTAAAGACTCTGATAATTGACAGTAACTGTTCAAAACCGGATTCAGCGGCACAGTTGATTCTGCAGAACCTGAATCCGGGAAAAACCTTATTAGCAGGGTCTATTGAAGAAGCGCTTGAATGTCTTTCATCGGAAAATTTCGGGCTTATAATATTGGACTGCAGCGTCTGTGACGGGGAATCTGATAAATTGAGCGGTTTTTCATATGTGCCCTGTATAATGCTTTCAGAAAAAGAAGATGAAGAAGGATCATGTCAGCAACTCTTCGCTACTCAGTTCAGGATTATTAAAGACAGTAATAAAAACTATATAAAGCTTCTGCCGGAAGCCGTTAGAATTCTTTTTGCGGCTTGTGAAAAGGAAGCTTTGCTGCGGAAGCTGAAAAGTGATCTGGACAACAGTTTTGCAGAAATGCATGAATTAAAAAAAACTCTCGGACAGCTCAGAACAGATAATCAGGATCTGGAAAAAACAAATATCGAAATTAATAATGCAATCGAAAAAGCCCAGTCCATTGCTATGGAAGCAGAGCTTGAAAACATGGCCAAATCGGATTTTCTTGTAAGGATGAGTCAGAAAATCAGAATTCCAATGAACAGCATAATAGGTTATGCCGACCTGCTTGTAGAGACATCCTGTGGAAATTCTTTTTCCTCTTTTGCTCAAAAAATAAAATACGGAGCGGAAAGGCTTTTGGCCGAACTCAATATAATTGTTGATTTTTGTAAAATTGAAGCCGGTCAGGTAAACATTAAAGAGATTGAATTTGACCTGGAACTGCTGGTTTATGATTTAATAAACAGAACAATTGAGTTTATTGAAGATAAGAACATTGAAGTTATGTGCAGGATAGCCCCGGATCTGCCTGCGGTGTTGAAAGGAGACCCCCAGCGCATCAGGCAGGTATTAATGAATATGCTTGAAAACTCTGCCGTATTTACAAATGAAGGCAGAATTGAGTTAATCCTTGATGTGGCTGAAGAAACAGAGGATAAGGTCAAGGTAAACTTTATGGTCAAGGATACGGGTATCGGCATTAAGAAGAAGAAGCTTCCCAAAATATTTGAAGCCTTTAAAAGCACAGACGATGTTACCACAAAAAAATTCGGAGGGTTGGGGATCGGGCTATCCATCTGTCAGAAGATTGTTCTGCTGCTGGGGGGGCAAATAAGTGTGGAAAGCAAGTTCAAGGAGGGAAGTGTTTTTAATTTCCATACATGGTTTAAAAAAAATGCTAAACAGGAGCATTTTAAGTGCAGGGGTATTTCGCTTGAGGGGAGAAAAATTCTAATACTTGAAAACAATAAACATACCCTTGAGGTCTTAAAACAGATGGCAGAGTCTTTCGGCATGGTTGTTACAGCCATGACAAACGGAGCAGAGGTTTTAAAAATTATAGAAGAAGCGGTACAGGATAAAGAGCCGTTTGAATTATGCATTATCGACCTTGAGCTGTCTGATAAAGACCCTTTTGAAATTGTATCAGGCATAAAAAAGCTCAACATCTTTCACCCTTTTATGCTTGCTCTTTCCAACTCTGTAACAGATGTGGTTGCTTCCTGCAGGAATGCGGGTTTTAACGGGTTTATTCCTAAACCCACAAACAGGAAAACCCTATATAATATGCTTAAATCTCTTGCATGCAGCAGGAGGGAGAACAGGAAAAATGATTTTATTACCCAGTACTCAATTAAAGAAAGCCTGAAACAGTCCATATCCGTGCTTTATGTCTGTTCAGATACCCATCATGCAGAAGCAGAAGTGTTAAAAACAATGTTCAACAACAGCGGTTATTCAGCTGAAATCAAAACAGATGTTTCCGATTCCCTTAAATCCCTTAAGGAAAAACAGGTCGGTTTTGAAATAATTTTTTTAGATCATCAATGTCCAGATTATGAGACAGTATTAAAAGAGGCAGAACACTTTGATATACCTGTTGTATTGGTTACAGAAGAGAAAAATGTTGAACCCCTGTCTTCTGTTTCGGGCATAAAAGCTTTTATTGCAAAGCCTGTGACAAGACCTCTTATTTATGAAAAAGTCAGAACCCTTGTTATAGAGAAAATTTCTTAACTCAGGGGTTTTATAAATTTACTTGGATAATCGAGTGAAAAACCCTCGACATAAACAGCTATCTTATTATAAAATATGGTATATATATAATAAAAGTATGGAGGGGATTTTTGAGTGTAAAGTGACTTCAGATATTGTAATTGAGTAACACATTTTCTTAAATACTTGCTGTTTGGTTGATATATTTTAAGGGTTGACCCCTCTGATTATATTGGAAACAGTGAAGAAATTAATAATCTTTTTAAAGGAGGAATTTCAGTATGGCGTTAAAAATTGCTATAAACGGTTTTGGAAGGATTGGAAGAGCTGTCTTAAGATTAGCCAAAGACAGAAGTGATCTGGAGTTTGTAGGCATCAACGATTTAACTGATTCCAAAACGCTTGCCCATCTTTTTAAATATGACTCTGTTCACGGCAAATACAACGGCACGGTTGAAGCAAAGGATGGTGAAATAGTTGTTGATGGAAAGCCGATAAAGGTGTTTTCCATAAAAGATGCCAAATCTCTGCCATGGAAAGACTTAGGGGTTCAGATCGTTGTGGAGGGCACAGGGGTTTTCAGAGACAGGGCAGCTGCGGCCATGCACATTGAAGCAGGCTCAAAAAAGGTTGTAGTAACAGCGCCTATGAAGGGTCCTGATGCAACAATTGTAATGGGTGTAAATGATAATATTTATGATGCTTCAAAACATGACGTTATCTCAAATGCTTCCTGTACCACAAACTGCCTTGCCCCTGTTGCAAAGGTTCTGCATGAGAACTTTTCAATTCAAAAGGGACTTATGACGACAATACATTCATATACGAATGACCAGAGTCTGCTGGACCTTCCTCACAAGGATTTAAGAAGAGCAAGGGCTGCAGCACTCAGCATGATACCGACCACAACAGGAGCCGCCTCAGCGGTTGCTCTTGTTCTGCCGGAGCTCAAAGGCAGACTTGATGGAATGGCTATAAGGGTTCCCACCCCTAATGTATCAGTTGTTGACTTTGTTGCCCTTCTTGGTAAGGATACAACAGCTGAAGAGGTCAACAATGCCCTTAAAAAAGCTTCTATGAATGAATTGAAGGGAGTACTGGAGTTCTGCGAAGAACCACTTGTTTCAATTGATTTTAACGGCAACCGGTTTTCATCAGTGGTTGATGGCCAGACCACTGCATTGATAGATAAAAATCTTGTTAAAGTACTCTCATGGTATGACAATGAGATAGGCTATTCAGCCAGGATCCTTGATTTGGTTGAGTTTATTGGAAAAACCGTCTAATCTTTTATTTCAGGAGGTTAAATGAGAATACCTGTTATTGCAGGCAACTGGAAGATGCACAATACAGTTGCCGAGGCTTTAAAGCTTGTAAGGCAGCTTATACCGGAGGTCTCTGGTTTTAATGACAGGGAAATAGTTGTAGCGCCTGCTTTTACCGCTCTTTATCCGGTTGCATCAGAGCTTAAAGGTTCTAATATAAAGGTTTCAGCGCAGAACGTGTTCTGGGAAGAAAAAGGAGCCTATACAGGAGAGGTGTCAGCGCCTATGCTAAAAGAGGCCGGGTGCACGCATGTCATTATCGGACATTCTGAAAGAAGACAATATTTCTCTGAAACAGATGAAACCGTAAATAAACGTATTGATACTGCCCTTAAAAATACCCTTACCCCTGTAATCTGTATAGGAGAGACTCTTGAGCAGAGAGAAAATAATATAACCTTCAGTGTAATTGAATCTCAGATAAAGGGCGGGTATGCCGGTTTTGAGGCATTTCATGCAGAAAAAACAATAATTGCCTATGAGCCTGTATGGGCAATAGGAACAGGGAAAACAGCAACCCCGGACCAAGCTCAGGAAGTGCATGCATTTATCAGAAACATTTTATTGACTATGTTTGGAAATGATACCGCTGAAAACATGAGAATACTCTATGGGGGCAGCGTTAAACCAGACAATGTTAATGAGCTGATGAGGCAGACAGATATAGACGGAGCCCTTGTCGGAGGTGCAAGCCTTGATCCCGGATCTTTTTCAAAAATAGTCGGTTTTAAAATATAGTTATTGAAATTTAGTTTTAAATAAATTATACTGATATATTTAATTTTAGTTATTTCCGGAGATTAGGCCATAATGACGACTTTTATAGTTTTTATCCATGTTATTGTCTGTATAACCCTTATCCTTATAGTGCTTTTGCAGAAAGGAAGAGGGGCTGATATGGGTGCTGCGTTTGGAGGTTCCTCGCAGGCTCTTTTCGGAGGAGCAGGTCCTGCACAATTTCTTACTAAAATAACAACAGCAGGGGCGGTTATATTCATGCTTACATCCCTGAGCCTTGCATATATATCAGCAAAACCTACTGTGGGTTCAATAATGAAGGGTGTGCAAACTCAGGAGCCTGTTGAGCAAATGCCGCATGAAACAGACAAGATGCCCGCAGAGGATGCTGTTCCCGGGGCTGAATAAAAATCTACTGCCGAAGTGGTGGAACTGGTAGACACACCATCTTGAGGGGGTGGCGGGGAGACCTGTGGGGGTTCGAATCCCCCCTTCGGCACCAAGATATTATAAAAAAGCATTTAACTTTTTAAGGTTAGATGCTTTTTTTTGTTGCTTTAGAGAGCAGACAGCGCCAGGTTTACGACTGCAATTATGATAATTAATTTCTTAGTATCCTTGCATTAATAAGTAAAAAGTAGAAGGGCAGATGAATAAAGGAATGGACGGGTTGTAACCCTATATCCCGAATACTGATTTGCCCATAGACTGAATTTTTAACTCTGTATATTGAAACTTGTTCCGGCTGTTGTATCTGGAAAAATGTTCTAATAGCACGACCAGAAAAAAAGGGGGGATATGAGTTTTTTAAAATTGTTTTGCCCTGATTTTTTAAAAAAAACTTGACAAAAATGTCCTTAATATATAGTTTTTATTACACAGGCCCCCTCCCAAGAGTGTCTGTTTTAAAGGGAAAGAGCCCGGTTTTTTTCTCTGTTTTTTTATAAACCAAAAGAAGGAGGATGACCATGATTGACCTAATAAAAAAAACAATGCTGGCAGGGATAGGGTTTGCAACCCTTACCAAAGAAAAGGCAGAAGATCTGATTCATGAGTTTTCAAAAGCCGGAAACATTTCCGAAGAAGAAGGCAGAAAATTAGTTGATGAGCTTATCAAAAAATCAGATAAGGCACGCAAGGATTTTGAAAAACAGGTTGAGAAAATAGTTCAGGATACAATGAAAAGATTTGATGTTCCCAACAGGAAAGATTATCAAAAGCTGCAGAAAGATATCACTAAACTGAAACAGGATATCAAAAAAATCCAAGAAGGATAAAAATGTTCAATATAAACAGGATCAGCTCTATTGGCCGTACCTACCGTCATCTTGATCGTTACCGCCAGATTCTTGGAGTGCTTTTTAAATACGGATTTGATGAGCTGATCAATACCCTGAATCTGGAAAAACATTTAAAAATAGGTCTTAAACTTATTCCACGTGACACTCAGCAACGTGTAGCCTCTCTTTCACGTGCAGAGCGTCTAAGGATGAGTATGGAAGAGCTTGGGCCTGCGTTTGTAAAGCTCGGGCAGATTCTATCATCCCGCCCTGACTTAATTCCGCCTGAGTTTTTATTGGAGTTTTCAAAACTGCATGACCATGTTTCGCCTTTTGGCTTTGATGAAGTATGCAGTATTCTCAACAGTGAGTTTGGAAAACCTTATACAGAGATATTTGCCGGGCTGGAAGAAAAACCACTGGCTTCTGCCTCGATAGGCCAGGTGCACAGAGGAGAATTGGCAGATGGTAAAGTGGTTGCTGTGAAGATACAGCGTCCGGGTGTCCATAAAATCATTGAAACCGATCTGGAAATCATGCTGCATCTTGCCTTAATTATGGAAAAACATCTTGAAGGGGCACAATACTACCAGCCAAGCCGGATTGTTGAGGAGTTTAGCCGTGTTATTGACCAGGAACTGGATTACCGCATAGAGGCAGTTCACATGGAGCGCTTTGCCGCCCAGTTCAGAGAAGATGATACAATATGCGTACCCGAAGTTATGCGTGATATGACTACAAGCCGGGTTTTGATAATGCAGTATATTGAAGGTATAAAAGTATCTGATATTGAAAGTCTGAGCATGCAGGGACTTGATTCTAAAATAATAGCTGAACGCGGAGCTGTGCTTACACTGAAGCAGATTTTTGAACATTCTTTGTTTCATGCCGACCCACATCCCGGTAATATAGTTATCTTACCTGAAAATGTTATCTGCTATCTGGATTATGGAATGATGGGCAGATCAGATATTGAGACCCGTGAGGAGTTTGCTGAAATGCTTGCAGGAATTGTAAAACAGGACAGGCCAAAGGTCGCAAGAGCATTGCTGAACCTGACACTCTGGGATGTGGAGCCTGAGCCCGGGAAACTTGATGCTGATATTGCCCTGCTGATTGAAAATTTTGTCTTTCGACCGCTTAAGGAGGTTGAGTTCGGAAAACTTCTCTACCAGCTTCTTGAAATTACCGCTAAACACAGATTGCGTCTTAAGCCTGAACTCTACCTAATGCTTAAGGTTATAGGCACTATCGACAGTCTTGGCAGGAAACTTGATCCTGAATTTGATATTTCAAAAAAAACAGAATCATTTGTAAGCAGTGTTCAGATGGCGCGTCTTGATCCGCGACGTATCTATGATGAAATGTCTACCTACACCAAAGATGTGATTCGACTGATGAAGGTGCTTCCCCTTGAACTGAGAAGGCTGTTGGCTCAGCTGAGGCAGGGGCGGGTGAAGATCGAATTTCAACATCGGGGCATGGAGCCTATGCTCTCAACGCTTGACCATGTAAGCAACCGCATAGCATTTGCAATTGTTCTGGCATCACTTATTATAGGATCATCATTGATTGTACTCTCAGGGGTGCCGCCAAAGTGGCTGGGTATTCCTGTTATAGGAATTGTTGGATATATTATTGCCGGTATTATGGGATTCTGGCTGCTGTGGTCGATCCTGAGAGGCGGAAAGCTTTAAATATCCGGCTTTTTGAATAAGTGATGGAGCAGTAAAAAGTCCACATCTGTCATCTCGAACGAAGTGAGAGATCTCGTAACACACTGAAACAACCAGATTTCTCACCCTGCTGTCGCAAGGTTTGAAATGACAATATGGTTGTTTTTGGACTTTTTTCAGGGCCATCAATAAGTAAAAAAGCTAAAAAAACCATAACACTGCATGGGCGACCATGTCTCAGCATATTTCCAGCAGGGTAATTAACCATACCATGTCATTATATGAAAAAGAGCCCTTGATTGATGTGGGGCTTGTTGAGGAAACAGATGAAATAAGCTTTGAGCTGAGCGGAGATTATGTTACAGGTTCTTCCAGGCTCGATAAGGGTTTTTATACGGCAAAGGGTTTGAGAAGCGGTGTCTTTATCCTTGATAAAAATAAAAACCCTGTCCTGCAATCAGAGCAACTGGAATTTATTCCGCAGTCTTCTGAAAACCCCTGTTTTACAATTCATAACATCATTATCGGAAAGCAGTTTCACTGGGAAAGAGAACAGAAACAGACTTTTGAGGGCGCTTTTTTATTAAAAAAAGGCAAAACACGGGGGATTACTTTTGTCAACAGATTAAGCATGGAGAATTATCTTAAATCTGTTATCTGCTCGGAGATGAGCTCTGATAGTCCGTTTGAATTTCTGAAAGCCCACTGTGTCATATCACGAAGCTGGACCCTTGCTCAGATACGCAAAAAAAGCTGGGGGAGTGAGAGCAGCTCCGGGGGTACTGTTTGGACAGATGCAAAAGTCCATACAGAATTTGATCTGTGCGCTGATGATCATTGCCAGAGATATCATGGAACAGGGGCTGTTAATCTATCCGTTAGAAAAGCACTTGAGTCAACATTCGGTGAGATTTTGACAAGCAGGGGAAGTATATGTGATACAAGATTTTCAAAATGCTGCGGTGGTATAACCGAAAAGTTTTCAACAGCATGGCAGGAAATTGATTTTGAATACCTTCAACCAGTCGGTGACGCTCCTGAAGGGGTTTTGCCGGTTTATAATGAAAAGGATGCAGAAAGTTTTATCCGTTCAACACCTGATGTTTTCTGCAATGTTTCAGACAGATATCTGCTGGAAAAAATTCTTCCCGGTTTTGATTTTGAGACGGAAAACTTTTTCAGATGGGAAATAAGTTTTTCACAGGAAGAGCTTAAAAATATTCTGCTTCAAAAAACAGGCATTGATTTTGGGTTTATAAAAAAAATCACACCCCTTGAAAGGGGTCCCTCAGGCAGGATATTCAGGTTGAGAATTGAAGGAGAAAAAGAAGAAAAACTTTTCGGCAAGGAACTGGAAATACGAAGAATACTTTCAAAGACTCATCTCTACAGCTCTGCCTTTATTGTTGAACCGTGGGGAGGCGGAGATACTGCTGAGGGCTTTAATCTTATAGGCGCCGGCTGGGGGCATGGTGTCGGGCTCTGTCAGATCGGGGCTGCCTCAATGGCATTAAAGGGGTATAATTACAGAGAAATCCTTTCACATTATTTCAAAAACACATCGGTTCAAAAGATTTATTAAATAATACATTATTTAGTATTACAGCTTGACATTACCTACAATTTGTTGTATTTTTCTTCTCATATGCTTACTGTTAACGGGTTAAAGATGCAGGATAACAAAACGGTTTCAAGGCGTGAGTTTATATTAAAGGCAGCCTTTTTTTCAGCAGGTGCTTTGGCTGTTTTTAAACCCTTTAGAGCTGTATTTGCAAAAGATCATAGCAGACCTAAAATTGCGCTTATAATTGATGATGTGGGCTACAGCATTGCAAGGGTAAAACCCTTTCTTGAACTCGGTGTTCCGGTTACTTTTTCAATCCTTCCCAGGCTTACCTATTCTCATCAGCTTGCCTTAAAAATAACTGAACAGGGACATGAGGTCATGCTTCATCAGCCGATGGAGCCGTACAACCCATGTATTGACCCGGGACCAGGGGCTGTTTATATGAAACATACAGGAATGGAAATTGAAAACATAATAAAGGAAAATATTGAGCTGACCCCTCTTGTTTCAGGTGTTAACAACCACATGGGCTCAATGTTTACCGAATCTAAGGATAAAATAAGGCAGGCGCTAAGGGTGTTCAAGGAAAAAGATTTTTTCTTTATAGACAGTTATACATCGTCAAACTCTCAGGCTTTTTTTACGGCGAAAAGGCTGAAAATGAGGGCTGGATTTAGAAATGTTTTTCTTGACAATTCCCACAGAACCACGGATATACTTCTTCAGCTTGAAAAGGTGAAGAAGTATGCTCTCAGATTAGGCTATTCTGTAGGAATAGGCCATCCGGTGTCTGAAACCGCAGAAGCTCTATCAGAATTTTTAAAGTCAAACCGCAGTAAATTTGATTTTGTATATGCTTCAAGAACCGTTTAATAAGTAAGCAGGGCAGCACGGTTTGACCCATCATTCCTTTAGCTTATCAGACAAAACAGTTTAACAGGCTAAATTGCTGATTCATCGTTCCCCTGAAATCGCCTGGGCAATATTATGAAGATGATCGCCTATTTTTTCAAAACAGTTTAGCATGTCTATGAATATCAACCCCTGATTAACATTGCACGAGCCTGCATTGAGACGTTCAATATGGGCTTTTCTGAGATCGTGTCTGAGCTCGTCAATTTCATTTTCGAGCCGGTCGGCTTCATACATTATGTTTTTGCCGTGTTTTGATATGTTGCTGTTTACAAGGGTGAGCATTTTCTGAACCTTATCTGCAATTAAGTTGATGTCCCGGCTGGCATGTTCTGTGAATGCAAGGTTGTTTTCATCCAGACGATTCATAAATTTCATAAGGTTTTGACAATGGTCGCCCACCCTTTCAAGGTTGTTCACACAGTTTAATGTCTGCTCTATTTCAAGACTGATTGCCGTAGAAGATGTGTTCCTTATTACTTTGACCAGAAAATCCGTTATTTCTATTTCAAGGCTGTCAACAAGGTTTTCCATTTCATTTATTTCATTGTTGTATTCATTCTTTTCTTTAACTGTTTTTTCCTGCTTATTGAAAAACTCCAAAAAGGTATTAAACATTTTAAAAGTCAAATCAGACATCCTTGACAGTTCACGCTTTGATTCTTCAACAGCAAGAGGAAGTGTGTTTATAAGTCCTGCACGCAGATAAATAAGTTTGCTCTCCTGTTTAATTGCAACATCTTTTACCATTAATCTTGCAAGCCATGCGAGCACGTTGATAAGGGGTAGAAAAATAAGGGTGTTTATTATGTTGAAAATTGTATGAAATGCTGCCAGGTGCTCGGGAAGAACAGTCAAAAGTTGCGGCTGGCCTGTTGCATATACATCTCCCGGGACAATAAAATTTACAATATTCAAGAAAAATGGAAATATCATAAGCACCCAGAAAACACCTATAAGGTTAAAGACAAGGTGTGCCCGTGCTGTCTGTTTAGCAGCTGTTGAAGCGCCCACAGCGGCAAGATTTGCCGTGATTGTTGTTCCTATGTTCTCTCCCAGTATAAGTGCCGCACAGGTTGGAAAATCAATAAGCTGCAGGCTTGCAAGGCTTAGTGTGAGAGCCATTGTCGCGCTTGATGACTGAATTATTATTGTTATCGCCGTTCCTACGCCCACCACCGCAAGTATTGACAGGAAATCGTGTGCATGGTAGCGGCTCATGAATTCTATAACCTCCTGGGAGTGTCTCAAATCCCCCATGGTTTCTCTCATGATTGAAAGACCAAAAAAAAGAAGTCCGAACCCAAGCAGTACCTCACCCCAGTCGGTTAGTTTCTGTTTGCCAAAGAACCTTAGGAAAAAACCGGCTGTAATCGCAGGAAAAGCAAAGAGGCTGATGTTGAATTTAAAACCGATTATTGCAATCAGCCATCCTGTGACTGTTGTTCCTATGTTTGCTCCAAGTACAACCCCGAGAGATTGAGTCAGATTTATAAGTCCTGCATTTACAAAACTCACAAGCATCACTGTTGAAGCGCTTGATGACTGAACAGCAGTTGTTATTAAAAAACCTGTCAAGATCCCGGAAAAACGGTTGTTGGTCAGCCCTCTTAGAACGCTTCTGAGCCTGTATCCTGCAACATTCTGGAGTCCCTCGCTCATAATCTTCATTCCGAAAAGAAAGATGCTCAATCCGCCGAGTATGCTGACAATAGTATTGAATTGTATCATTGTTAATCTTTCCTTTTAAATTAGCAGTTTGGGTATTGCGTCGGCAAAAAGCATTCCCTTTAATGTGGGAAGAACCCTGTTATGCCGGATTTCTGCAAAACCTTCATTCACGATTTTATTAAGGGCTTTGCCGCAGTCCGTAAAAGCATCAAGAATGCTTAAATCAAAACCATTTTTTGTTCTGAACCCGAGAAAGAGCGATTCAAGGGCTATCTGTTCTTTTTCTAAAACCTCCTGCCCTGCAACAGGGGGCAAACCTTTTTTTAAAGATTTTATGTATGATAAAACACAGGAGCTGTTCCACCATCTCTTTTTATCAAGCATAGAATGAGCAGAAGGACCCAAGCCCAGATAGGGAGAGTGGTTCCAGTATTTTTCATTATGACAGGCTTTCAGATTCTCCTTTTTTGCATAGTTTGAAATTTCATAGTGAACATATCCTTTTTCAGAGAGCATTTCAACTGCTGATAAAAAAAATTTTTTCTGAGTATATTCACCGGGCAGTTTCTTGTCTGAATTGTTATAAAGATTAAAAAAAGGGGTATTTTCCTTAACAGTCAGTTGATAGCATGAAATATGTTCTGATTCAAAACCGAGGGCTGTTGCAAGGGTTTCATTCCAGGATTTGACGGTTTGACCCGGCACAGCATAGATAAGATCCAGACTTAAATTTTTAAAACCCTTTCTCCTTAAAATATTGATTGATTTTAAGGCTTGTTCCTTTGTATGTTTCCTGCCGAGGATGTAGAGGTCTTTGTTGCTGAAGGACTGAATTCCAAGGCTTACCCTGTTGAAACCAAGTTCAAGGAGAGTTTCAGCTGTTTTCTCTGTTATGTCTGCCGGGTTTGCCTCGATTGTTGTTTCAGCAGAAGCTTTAAAAACAAACCTCTTTTGTACTGTCTTGATGAGTTTTGAAAGACCGGATGTGCTCAACACAGTAGGGGTTCCCCCCCCAACATAGAGGGAATCAAAAACCCCGCAACCCTGTTCATATATCCCGGCTTCCGTTGCAAGCGCTGTTAAAAATTGATCTTTAAGCCGCAGATCAGAAACAGAATAAAAATCACAGTAAGGGCATTTTGCCCTGCAGAAAGGAATGTGGATGTATAGACCCGGATTAATCATTTTCAGCCTTTAATACAGAGACAAAAGCTCTCTGGGGTATTTCAACGGCCCCTACCATCTTCATCCGCTTCTTTCCCTCTTTCTGCTTTTCGAGCAATTTCCTTTTTCTGGTAATATCGCCGCCATAGCATTTTGAGGTAACATCCTTTCTGAAAGCAGATATTGTTGAACGTGCTATAATGTTGCCCCCTATGGCTCCCTGGACTATGATCTTGAACATCTGTTTTGGAATTTCATCTTTGAGCCTTTCGCAGATATTAAGAGCCCTTTTCCGTGCATTGTCTTTATGAGAAATTATTGAAAGTGCGTCTACCTTTTCATGATTTACAAGTATGTCCACTTTGACAAGTTCACTCTGTCTGAAGTCAATTAATTCATAGTCAAAAGAACCGTATCCCTGAGTGACGGTTTTAAGTCTGTCATAAAAGTCGTAAATGATTTCTGCAAGAGGCATATCAAAATTGATTTCAATCCTGCCGGGTGTTGGATAGTTAAACCTTGAATTAATACCCCTTCTTTCTGTGCACAGACTCATGACAGAGCCCATATATCTTTCAGGGATAATTATGTTGATGCGCACATAGGGTTCTTCAGCTATTTCAATTTCTGTAGGGTCGGGGTAGTAGTGCGGATTGTCTATCTCGAGCCTTTTCCCGTTTTTGAGCACAAAACGGTATTGCACGCTCGGGGCTGTCATTATAATAGACTGGTTGTGTTCCCTTTCAAGTCTTTCCTGAACTATTTCAAGATGAAGGAGTCCGAGAAAGCCGCACCGGAACCCCTGACCGAGAGCAGCAGAGGAGTCCTTCTGATAAACAAGAGAGGAATCGTTTAGTTTGTATTTTTCCAGAGCTTCGGAAAGAGCAGGATAGTCTTCAGATGATACAGGATAAATTGATGAAAAAACCATAGGTTTTGGTTCTTTGAATCCCGGAACCTGTTTTGCGGCCGGGCAGTTCTCAAGTGTTATGGTGTCTCCCACCTTGGTGTCGCTCAAAGTCTTTATGCCTGCAATTATATAACCGACATTCCCGGCTGATAGAGCCTTCCTGGGCTCAAGCCTGATGCGAAAAACCCCCACCTCCTCAACCTTGTATTCAGCTTCGTTTGACATGAATTTTATGGTATCACCCTGTTTTAGTATTCCGTCAAAAATGCGTGCGCTTACAACGGTTCCCCTGAATGAATCATACTGTGCATCAAAGATAAGAGCTGTAAGAGGACCTGCCATATCCCCTTTGGGGGGAGGGATTCTTGCCGTAACAGCCTCAAAAATAGCATCTATTGCAATGCCGTCTTTTGCCGAGCATAAAAGTGCATTTTCTGAATCAAGACCAAGCTCTATTTCAATCTCTTCTTTAACCCTCTCGATGTCAGCGGAAGGAAGGTCTATTTTGTTAATCACCGGAATTATCTCAAGATCATGTTCAAGGGCGGCATAAAGGTTTGCAAGAGTCTGGGCTTCAACACCCTGTGAAGCATCGACTAAAAGAAGCACACCTTCGCATGAGGCAAGAGCTCTTGATACTTCATAGGAAAAATCAACATGACCCGGTGTGTCTATAAGGTTAAGTTCGAAATCAACCCCCTCTTTATTTCTGTATGGAAGTGTTATGGTGTGGCTCTTTATTGTTATCCCGCGTTCACGTTCAAGATCCATGCTGTCAAGCAGCTGATCTCGATAAAGTCTTTTGTCAATACTGCCTGCATGTTCAATGAGTCTGTCTGCGAGGGTTGATTTGCCGTGGTCTATATGTGCTATTATGCTGAAATTTCTGATATGTTTCATTTTATGTTTGTTAAGACCTGCCTTTTATTCTATTATATAAAAATACTTTTCCCCCTGTTTTGATCTTTAAGAACGGTGTTGACAAGGGGGAAGGGTTTACAAGAAAACAGAACCCGGGTTAGGGGTTTTTGAAATAATATAAAACCGTAAAAAGTTCTTCAATTCAACCCCGAACGACCTCAGAGGTCTTGTAAGTTGTTGCAAGAACGGAATTTTTCTCTTTGTTCGAAATGGCAAAAAATGCTTTTCATAACTTTTTTACGGATCCGTCAAACAAGACAAACCGGTAAAAAGTCTAAAAAGCTCCCTCTACCTTGACGGGAGAGGGTTGGGGTGAGGGTGATTAGAAAGCAATTACAGTACGTTACAACTATTACCCTCCGCAGTCTCTTTTAGCATTTTAAGAAAAAATTGAATTTTTACGGGTCCATCAAACAAAATTTAAATCAGAAAAATTATAAGTCATTATTTCGGTTTTGTCAAAATGAAACAGCAAAGTTTTAAGATTCTGCTTATTTATCCGCCTCCAAACGCAAGTACCGCGGCAAGTGCTCCTTCAGGTGATATACAGAATATACCATACGGGCTGTTAAGCCTTGCTGCAGAGGCAAAAAGAAAGGGCTGCTGTGTTGATGTGTTGAATCTTTTTACTTTTGCGTGGGATGAAATATCTGCTATTGTCCAGAGCAGAAAAGCTGACCTTTACGGTATATCCTGTTTTACGTCGAACAGAAAGGGAGCTGTATTAATGGCTGATCTCATACGTGGTTTTCATCCTGAAGCCTGTATAGTCACAGGAGGTCCTCATCCAACAGCTGTTCCGGCCGAGATGCTTGAAAATTGTCGTTCCATTGATATTGTTGTGACAGGAGAGGGTGAAGAGACATTTCTTGAGATTGTAGAAAAATTGAAGCAGGGAGAAAAACCGGTTGGAATTCCCGGCTCATTCTGGAGAGAGGCAGATAAACCTGTAAAGGGCGGTCCCCGCAAACCTATTAAACAGCTTGACAGTCTTGCTAACATTTTCCACTATTTCAATGAATATATACTTCTCACAACAAGGGGTTGTCACTGGGACTGCACTTTCTGCGGTTCGGCACAGATGTGGGGCAGAAAGACAAGGAGCCATTCCCCGGAGTTTGTTGCAGAGATGCTTGAGACAATTGTAAACAGGAACAGGCAGAAACGTGTTGCAATAAAAGATGAAACCTTTACCTCCGATAAGGACTATGTTGCTGAAATATGTAACAAAATATTAACAAGGAGGCTTAATTTTCTCTGGAGTTGTGACACGAGGGCTGACAGTCTGGATGAAGAGACTCTTTATATCATGAGAAAGGCAGGATGTTTGAGAATAAGTTTCGGGATTGAGTCCGCCTCTAAAAAAATTCTGAAAAATTTAAACAAGAAAACAGATCCTGGAAAAGTTAAAGACGCAACCCTTCTTGCGAAAAGGTTTGGATTCCAGGTTCGTTTTTACATGATTGTGGGAAGCAGAGGAGAGACCCTTGAAACACTTCAGGAAAGCCTTGATTTTATAGAAACCGTAAAACCGAACCAGGTATTGTTTAATCCGTTTACTGTTTTTCCGGGCACAAAAGAGTTTGAAATAGCAGAAAGCAATGGATTAATAAGAAAAAAGGATTATTTCTCTGAAGATTTTCTGGAATTTACCCCCGTGCTTGCACAAAAGAACCGTTTAGAAATTTATCAATGGATAAGTCAGAATTCCGGGATGCGGAAAATCTGGGATTACAGTGTCTCGGAACTTGAGGAGACAGCCAAAATTTTTCCAGACCTCTCCTCTGTTTATGTTGAGCTTGCCGCTGCTAATTACAGGGAAGGAAATTATGATCAAACCCGGGCTTTTATTGAAAAAGCTCTTTCTATGGGTTACCCGCTGCCCGGTATATGCTATAATTATCTTGCATGTATCTCAGCGTTGAGAGGAGATTACAGGAAAGCCCTGGAGCATCTGCTTCATGCAAAGAAACAGGGATATCACCGGGTTGTTGAAGAGAACCTCGAAATTGCCAGGAACTGGGCAATAAAATTGAGTAAAGGCTTTAAAAGTCTTCTTGAGCTTGAGGCGGACAGCAGCTTTGAGGTGACAAGGGTAAAAGAGCAGCCAATGACGCCGGGGAAAATCGGCAACTCAGCTGACGGCTGTTAATCAGAAGTACAAAAGTCGGTCAAGATGTCGAGTTGTTGAGACTCTGTTACTGTTTTATTTTCAACTTTATTGACAGGGGGAAAATGAAAGAAAGCATTCTTGCCAAACTATTTTATACATCCGCTTTTGCCTATGATTTTCTGAATTCGATAGTTCACTTCCCTGATTTCAAGAGAAAGAGGTTTTTTAAAATAAACATTTCTCAGCATGGCGGAAACATACTTGAGCTTTGCTGTGGTACGGGGCAGAGTTCGCATATATTTAAGAACGCTCAGGGCTTTGTTGTAAACATGGATATCAATCAGGGATTTGTTCGATACGGTCATAAAAGGAAACGATTTGCCAATCCCATAGCTGGAAATGCATACAGCCTCAGTTTTTGCGATGGTGTTTTTGATACAGTTGTTATGCCTGATGCGTTTCACCATGTTCTTTATCATGAAAAACTTTTCAGTGAATGCAGCAGGGTTTTGAAATCGGGCGGGGAGTTTATAATCTTTGACATTGTCAATAAGACAAAAGGACGCAATGAGATAATAAATCACTTTGCAGATGGAATTATCTGGGACCTTGACAGGCAGCGTTTTAAGGAGATAGTTGAAAGGCTGTCAGTTTTGAACAACCTTGAAGTTTCAGGATATCATGAATTCCAGGAAAAGTCCTTTATTGGACTGGTGCTTGGGGGAATTGACATACAGGCAAGGATGATAAAAAAACCATCAGCTTAGCTGTTAAGCTGATTGCGGGTAACAGCGTAAAATGTATATACTGTATTTAGAGGTTTTGAAACCATTTCATTATTGATGGTCATGTAAAAAGTCTAAAAACAACCATATTATCATTTCGACCGCAGGGAGAAATCTCCTTATTTTAGTATGTTACGAGATCTTTCACTTCGTTCGAGATGACATCAGGGGACTTTTTACGGAACCATCATTATTAAAAAAGGAGCTATCTTATGCACTTGAAGGAAATCACAGGTTATCTTGACACATACTTTGATATCAACGGTTTTAAAGACGATTCAATGAACGGGCTGCAGGTTGAAAACAGTGAAAACGTTGAAAAAATAGGACTTGCCGTTGATGCCTGTCACGAAGCAATAATAGGGGCTGCTGAAAACAGATGCAGTCTTTTGATTGTTCACCACGGGCTGTTCTGGGGAAAACCACTTCCTGTTAGAGACCATATTTTCCAGCGAATAAGGTCACTTATAATGGCTGATATGGCATTGTATGCCGTTCATCTGCCGCTTGACTGCCACACGGAGGTTGGGCACAATATCGTAATTGCCCGCAGTTTATCGCTTCAAAATTTTGAAAATCTCTTTTTTTATAACGGAAAACCGATAGGAATAAAGGCGAGGTTTGCAAACCCCCTTTCGCTTAACCATGCGGTTGAAAAGGTAGAGGAAAAAGTAGGCGGATATACCGGTATTCTTGAATTTGGCTCTGAAGTTGTAAGTTCTGTTGCAGTGCTTGCAGGTTCGGCTACAGACCCTGAACTCTATAAAGAGCTGAAGCTTCAGTCAATAGATCTTTTTATTACAGGGGAGCCAAAGCACGGGGCATACCATCTTGCCCAGGAGTTCGGACTTAATGTTTTCTTTGGCGGACATTATACAACAGAAACATTCGGATTAAAAGAACTTGGCAGGCACCTTGAGCAAAAGTTTGATATTCCCTCTGTTTTTATCGACACACCATGTACGTTCTAAAAAAAAGCAGAGGCGGGTAAATCAATTTTTCTTTCTTGACTTGCAGAATTATATAATTTATAAAATATATAAAGATGATTAAATTTTATAAAAACAAATTCAGGAGGGATTCTAATGCAGTTTGATCAGACATTTATGAATTTTTTATTGAAACACCAGGAAAGATACAACAGAACATATCATTACCTTATTCTGATGGACGGCCTGATTACTGCGGCAAAACGGATTGAGATGTATTACAGAACAGGTGCGCTTAATGAAAAACTCGGTTTTTCCGGAACTAAAAATATTCACGGTGAAAGTGTTATGCAGATGGATGAAATTGCCCATGAGATTGTGATCCACTATCTGAGCGGAACAGGAAGGGTAATCCAGGCTGTGAGTGAGGAAAGTGAAGATATAATTGATTTAAATAAGAAAGGGGGGAGGTATTTTATATATTTTGATCCGCTTGACGGATCATCCAATGTTTCCCATGGGCTGCCGGTTGGTTTTATGTTCGGGATTGCAAAAAGAAATCTTGAAGGGCCTGAGGACTATCATCTCAGAGCCGGCAGAGAGTATATTGCAGCAGGAATGTTTGTAATTCCAACAGGAATGTTTACCCTTGCCCTGCGCGAGGCAGGCACATGGCGGTTTCATCTTGATGAAACTCAAAGCTATGTAAAACCAGTACGTATGGTTCTACCTGAATCAAGCAAAACATGGGAGCTCTCTTTTAATGAAGCAAACAGGGACACATTCTGCGAACCTGTTCAAAAATGGACACATGACAATGACTCGAGGTTCAACTTCCGCTATATTGGAGCCCTTGCAGGAGATTTCCACAGACTTATATCAAATGGAGGAATGTTTATGTATCCTGCAATTGTTAATCACCCTGATCCAAAAAAAAACAGACCAAAGGGTAAACTGCGTCTTATGTATGAGGCATCAGTGGTTGCATTTATGTGCAGAGAAGCGGGCGGTCATGCAATAGATGAGACAGGCACCCCCATACTGGATATTGTTCCCGAACATCATCACCAGCGTACCGCTCTTTATGTGGGTTCAAAACCTGTTATTGATGAAATTTCAGAGGTGCTGCGCAGGAAGTAGGTTTTAGGTTCCCAGAGTTGTGCAGAACCCGGAGGTGGACAGGTCTAAAAACTAAAACCTGTTAATCAGTTTACAATTAAGGCTGCTATTAACTTAACCAATAAAAAAGAACCGGTTATGAATTTAAACAGAAACATATTGCTCAAAGGTATCGGGGCATCCCAGGGGATTGTTACTGGAAGAGCCCTTGTTTTTGAACAAAATGACTCAATTAATGAGCATTACTGTCTTCTTGATGATAAACAGATTGAAAAAGAGATAAGAAGATTTAAAAAAGCAGTAAATCTTTCCAGGGAGCAACTTCAAAAAGCAAAAACTGAAGTCTCAAAAAGAAAAATACAAGAGGCACAGTATATTATTGACACCCATATACTCATACTTCAGGACAGGGTTTTAATCGAAGGCGCGGTTCAGAGGATCAGGAATGAAAAGATAGATTCAGCTCTTGCTCTGAAAAAAACCATGGATGATTTAAGGAAAAAGATGGAGGCAGTAGAAGATGAATATATGAAGGAAAGAGGAAGTGATGTTGATTATATAGAAAAACGGATCCTTGAAAATCTATCCGGAAACAGGCTGGAGATTTCAGATAATATAAGGGAAAAAGTGATCCTTGTTGCAAACGATCTTTCGCCGGCAGATACTGTAAATATGAATGTTAATAATGTGCTTGGTTTTATAACCGCATGCGGAGGCAAAACCTCTCATACAGCCATAATTTCAAGGGCTTTGAAAATACCTTCTGTGGTGGGTTTAAAGGATGTAATAGAAAGAATAAAGAGCGGCGATACGGTTATTCTTGATGGGGTTCACGGTGTTGTAATAGTTAATCCGGATCCGGAAGCGGTTTTAAAATATTCCAGGAAACAGGAAGAATATGAAGAGTTTCAGCGCAGCCTTTTTGCTTTGAGAGATCTGCCTTCAGAATCAACTGACGGATTCAGCATAAGACTTACTGCCAATATTGAAATTGTTGAAGAAGTTGACTCTGTGATCGATTACGGGGCAGAAGGGATAGGACTTTTTCGAACAGAGTTTCTCTACCTTAACAGAAAGGAGCTTCCAGGCGAGGATGAGCTGTTTGAGATATTTAAAGGTGTTGTAGAGCGTGTTGCCCCTAAACATGTTACAATAAGAACAATTGATATCGGCGGAGACAAGTTCATGTCTCATATAGATGTTGCCGATGAAATGAATCCGGTGATGGGGTTGAGGGCTATAAGGTTCTGTCTGAAAGATATTCCGGTTTTTAAGACCCAACTCAGAGCAATACTCAGAGCAAGCGCTTTTGGAACTGTAAAAATACTTTTACCCATGATCTCCGGAATCCAGGAAGTGCTGCAGACAAAACATATTCTTTCAGAGGTAAAAAAAGAGCTGAGGCGTGAAAAAAAGAGTTTTGATAAGCATATTGAAACAGGAATTATGATAGAAGTCCCCTCCTCGGCAATAATAGCAGACATGCTTGCAAAGGAAGTTGATTTTTTCAGCATAGGAACAAACGATCTTATACAATATCTTATTGCAATTGACAGAGTAAACGAGCAGGTATCATATCTCTACGAACCCCTTCATCCTGCTGTTTTAAAACTCCTTAAACAAGTAATTGATTCAGCTCATGATAACGGCATATATGTTGCCATGTGTGGTGAAATGGCAGGAGAGCCGGCGTATCTTCCAATACTGCTCGGGCTTGGAATTGATGAGTTGAGCATGAATCCGGTAGCTCTTTTAAAAATCAAGAGGGTTTTGAGAACATTAGATCAAAATTACTGCCATGATATTGTTGAAAAACTCTTTCAGTTCAATATGCCGGATGCTATCATGGAATTTCTGGAACAAGCCTTTAAGGGGATTATGCCCCTGGATTTTAATAATAAAAAATAGGTGTTTTTTGAGAAGAAAATAGGTTTATGCCATCATCTTTTCAGTAAATGACCCCGAAGGGGCGGAGCACCATCTCAAGACAGGGGGGTAGTAAGGTACACACACATACACATTTACCCACAAATAAGTATGAGCCTGATAAAAACTTATAAAGATTTGGAAATATGGTATAAGGGAATATGCCCAACATACCCTTATACACACTGAAAGGGTAACTTTTATATGGCAAACCAAAACAACCCTCAGATTGCTGTAATAGGCTCAGGATACTGGGGCAGGAATCTTGTTCGCAATTACTATGACATAGGAGCTCTGTCTGTTGTCTGCGACAAGAACGAGGCTGTGCTTGAACAATTTAAAAAGCAGTATCCTGATACTGATATCTGTTTTGCCTATGCAGATGTTCTGGCAAGGGATGATATAAAGGGTGTTGTAATAGCAACACCTGCAGAAACCCACTATCTTCTTGCAATTGAGGCTCTGCATGCCGGCAAGCATGTGTATGTTGAAAAACCCCTGGTTCTGGATGAAGCTCAGGGCGCAGAGCTTATTGATACAGCACAGGAAAAGGGTCTTACCCTAATGGTTGGTCATCTGCTGCAGTACCATCCTGTGTTTATCCGTCTGCGCGAACTGGCAGCTTCTGGAGTGCTGGGCAGGATTAACTATATTTATTCCAATCGTCTTAATCTGGGTAAGATCAGAAGGGAGGAAAATATATTATGGTCTTTTGCCCCACATGATATTTCGATGATTCTTTGCCTTGCCGGTGAAAAGCCCGAAAAAATCCATGCTTCAGGCGGATATTTTCTTCATAAAAAAATTGCCGATGTCACCGTTACGCATCTGGAATTTCCCTCGGGTCTTCAGGCGCATATTTTTGTCTCCTGGCTTCATCCGTTCAAGGAACAGAAGCTGGTAGTGGTGGGGGAGAAGAAAATGGCTGTGTTTGATGACACCCTGCCCTGGCAGGATAAGCTTCTGATCTACCCGCATGAAATAAAATGGCAGCAGGGAATGCCTGTGCCTGAAAAAGCTCAGGCCGAACGTATTGAAATTCCAGAGGCTGAGCCGCTCAGGCAGGAGTGCATTCATTTCCTTGAATGTATAAAAACAGGCTGTACACCCAGAACCGATGGTAAGGAAGGACTTGAGGTGCTTAAAATTCTAAACAAAGCACAGAGATCTCTTGATACCGGTACCCGGTTGCCGGAAAGCAGCGAACCGATCCATGACCGCCGACCGGAGATAACAGGTTCTTTTATTCATCACAGTGCGGTAATTGACAGCCAGGTTGAGATTGGAACAGGGACAAAGATATGGCATTTTTCGCATATCTTAAAACAGAGCAGCATTGGAGAGAACTGCAATATCGGACAGAATGTTGTTATAGGCCCTAAAGTTAATATAGGCAGAGGCTGCAAGATTCAGAACAATGTAAGTGTTTATGAAGGGGTAACACTGGAAGATTATGTTTTTTGCGGACCTTCAATGGTATTTACCAATATTTTCAGTCCCAGGTCTGCCATACCCAAGATGGATATGGTCAAACCCACACTGGTAAAAAAACATGCAACACTCGGAGCAAACTGCACCTTAGTATGCGGTGTGACAATAGGAGAATATGCTTTTATTGGAGCAGGAGCCGTGGTTACAAAGGATGTGCCCGGTTATGCCCTTGTGGCAGGAAACCCTGCCAGGCAGATCGGCTGGGTAAGCCGTCACGGTGAACGGCTTGATTTTCCAATAGATGAGCCTATGGAGGCACGGTGTCCGGGTACAGGAGAGCTTTACATTCTAAAAGGTACAACAGTTGAATTAAAAGAGAACAGTGGTTAGTTATCCGGTATCAGTAAAAACTGTAACAGGCTACGGGTTACAGGAAGAGCAGATGGCTGCGCTGTTAAAGGGGCGAGGGGTTTATTCCCTTTGCCAGATAACTGACAACCAAAAAAGGACTTATAATGAAATTTATCGATCTTGAAACACAGCAAAAACATATCCGCCCTCAAATTGACAGTGCTATTGCCCGCGTGCTGGATCATGGCCAATACGTACTGGGTCCTGAGATAAACCAGCTTGAAGAAAAACTGACTTCCTTTACCGGTTCAAAAAACTGTATTACCTGCTCTTCAGGCACAGATGCGCTTCTCATGGCGCTCATGGCTCTTGACGTAGCCCCGGGTGATGAGGTAATCACAGTACCCTACACATGGATTTCAACAGCAGAGGTAATAGCCCTTATTCATGCAAAACCTGTATTTGTGGATATACTTCCCGATACTTTCAATATGGACCCTGATCTTATAGAAGCCGCTGTTACACCAAAAACCCGTGCAATAATGCCAGTTGGCATTTACGGTCAGTGTGCAGACATGACCCGTATAAATGCCATAGCCCGGAAACACGCCATTCCGGTCATAGAAGACGGAGCTCAAAGCTTTGGCGCAACGCATTGTGGCAGAAAATCATGTGCTCTTTCACTTGTGGGATGTACTTCGTTTTTTCCTTCCAAGCCGCTTGGATGTTATGGGGACGGGGGCGCAATATTTACCGATGATGACGGGTTTGCCCAGAAGCTGCGCCAGATCAGGGTTCATGGCCAGAAGGTAAAACATCAGCACCCCCTTGTAGGTATAAACGGAAGGTTTGACACCATTCAGGCTGCTATACTTCTTGAAAAATTCAAATTGTTTCCGCAGGAGTGCGAGCTCAGGGCCCGGGTTGGAAAACTCTATGACATGCTTTTATCAGAAACAGAGGAAGTTCAGACCCCTGTAATCGCACAGGGCAACACATCTGTTTATGCCCAGTACACGGTTCTATCTGAAAACAGGGATGAGTTGTCAGAATCACTTCAGAAACAGGCAATACCTTCGGTTGCCTACTACACAGCCCCGCTTCACCTTCAGGGTGCTTTTGCAGCTCTTGGATATAAAAAAGGTGATTTTCCGGTAACTGAGAAAATAGCATCCCGGTGTCTGAGTCTTCCTATGTCGCCGTATCTTACGGAGGATGAGGTACGGAAAGTCAGTCGGGCACTCTTGGCAGGGATCAGTTAAACTCTTTTATTCCTTAAGTGGTTCACAACAGTAGCACAGGTTAACTTTGCTTAATCCCGCGAAGAGCGGGACTTCAACAGCTTTCTTGACTACCAGCTACGAGCTACTCCCTATGAACCGATCCATCTATTTATATACCCTTATTATTTTCTTTCTCCATGTTGTTCCTTTCAGCAGTTCCCAGGCAGACACTTTTGTGGAAATGGGAAAGATAACCTATCGTGTAGATTACCTTCTGCACACTGCAGTTTTTATACCGTGGATGCTACTGCCCTGCTTAACTGTTACAAAAAGGAGGTCTGTAAGAAGCATAGCAAACAGGCAGAATATACAGATAAAAAATGTCGGCACAGGTTATTTTCTCTCCTGGCTGGGACTTGGAATTGTTTTTGCGGCATTGATGGAAGGACTTCACTATGTTCTGCCCTACAGAACCTTTAACCCCGTTGATGCTCTTTTTAATATTGCAGGAGTAGGGTCTGGCGCTTTGTTAGCCCTGATTGCAATAAGTGCAGCAAAAGCCACAGGCAGAGCATAAATATAACAAGATAAATCATTTAGTTATAGCCAAATTACCCATTTCAGGCTTGGTAAGGTTTGGGTAAAATGGGATGAAAGTATAAAGGTAGGAAGGTATGAAGGTATTAAAGACTCAACTTCTATTTATGTTTCCCTGATACCTGACAGCCGATAGCTGACACCTGCTTCAGTTCAACATCTTTCTTGACTACGAGCTATGAGCCATGAGCTACGCTGCTAACTTCTTTTCCTTGTATCTTGCCACTTTAAGCTTTCAACTATTTTGCTCAACATCTCTATATCCTCTGTTCTCTATCGCCTATTGACATTTCATTATATTATTGAATATAATAAGATTATGAAATATGATAATTTGACAAAAACAATCAGGGCGCCTTATTTCTCACGAAACGATGTCTTGCTGCAAGACCAGAAACTTTTAGATTATCAGATCAGTTTATGGGTCAGGAAAGGTAACCTTCTGCGTTTAAAAAATGGAATGTATGCTTTTGCAAGAGACAAAGAAAAAATTAAAGGAGAAGAAATAGCTGCTTTTCTCTACGAGCCCAGTTACTTAAGCATGGAGAGTGCGCTCTCCCGATACGGTTTCATTCCTGAAATGGTCTATGCCTATGTCAGCGTTACGGCAAAAATTAACCGGAAGTTTACCAATGATTTTGGAACATTTATATATCGGCATATCAAACCGGAGCTTTTCTGGGGATATACAGAAACTAAAACAGAATACGGACACTATCTGATTGCTGAACCTGAAAAAGCCCTGTTGGACTACCTTTATTTAAATCTATCCAGGATCAGAAACGAAGACGATTTTGCTAATATAAGATTCAACATGGATGGGATTAAAGAAAAAGTCGATGCTGATAAATTTCTCAAATATCTTTCGGGTTTTGGAGTAAAGAAAATGAAACCATGGGCATTGCGATGCTTACGATAGACCAACTTTATGATTATTTTCCTTTATCAGTGCGTCGGAAAAATCCTCAAGGCATTCTTGTTGAGTATTTACAGCATGAGATACTGGATTCAATGTTTAAGGATAAATCATCGGCTTTGCTAAGTTTCATCGGCGGCACTGCAATTCGTATTCTCTACCAGAATCCACGGTTTTCAGAAGACCTGGATTTTGATAACTTTGGTTTATCCTTTAGTCAATTCGAAACATTATTGAAAACCGCCTGCAAGGATATGGAAAAGAAAGGTTTTGTGATAGAATATCGCCTTGTAGAGCGGGGAGCATACCATTGTTATATAAAATTTCCCCATATCCTGTATAAATCAGGCATAAGTGCCGAAAGCGCGAGAAAAATTCTGATTTGCATAGATACCGAGGCAAAGGAAAAGCATTACGAACCGCAGCGCTATATCCTAAACAGATTCGCCCTATATCGGCAAATATGCACTGCACCTGCATCTGTTCTGCTATCCCAAAAAATGATGACTGTTCTGGAACGAAAACGCGAAAAGGGACGAGACCTCTTTGATGTATCCTGCCTGATGGGATTGACAGATCCGGATTTTGATTATATTTCCAAATGTATGAATATTAGTCAAAAGCAATTTTTGCAACTATTTAGTGAAAGAATACAGGAGCTTGATCTTAATTTTCTGGCACAGGATGTAGAGCCCTTTCTCTTTTTGTCGGAACAGAAAGAGCGAATACTCACATTTGCCGATTACTGGAATACAGAGAAAAACAGATGGCTGAAAGGTTTAAATTGAAGCCTCATCTTTAAGACCGGAAACAGCTCTAATGCCTCTGCTCTTATTTACCCAAACCAGGCTTGGTAAGGTTTGGGTAAATAGGTAAGAAAGACTCAACTTCTCTTCATTGTCTCTTTGTCACTCTGTTACCTTGTCACCCCATTCCCCCTCAACATCTTTCTTTACTATGAGCTACGAGCTACGCTGCTAACGAGGTTTGGGTAAAAGATATAACATTTATCCGAAAAACATAAATATGTCCCAACACCAAATTCCATTTAACAAACCCTTTATTGTCGGGAAGGAACTTTCCTATATTGCCCAGGCTGTCTTGGTAAACTCCCGCACTGCAGGGGATGGTCCTTTTTCAAGGAAATGCCACGCATGGCTGGAACAGCGCTTGAAATGCCACAAGGCATTGCTGACCCATTCCTGCACTGCCGCTCTTGAGATGAGTGCTCTTCTTTGTGATATCGGTAATGGCGATGAGGTCATTATGCCCTCTTTTACCTTTGTTTCCACAGCAAACGCCTTTGCTCTGAGAGGTGCAGTGCCTGTTTTTGTGGATATCTGTCAGGAGTCGCTCAATATTAATGAAAATTTGATAGAAGATGCCATTACAGAGCGCACCAAAGCCATTGTCCCTGTGCACTATGCAGGTCAGGCATGTGCCATGGACAGGATCATGCAGATTGCCAGTAAACACAACCTCTACGTTATTGAAGATTCTGCCCAGGCGCTTCTTTCCACCTATCATAAAAAATACCTTGGCACTGTAGGCCATCTGGGGTGCCTCTCTTTTCATGAAACAAAAAACATTATCAGCGGAGAGGGCGGGGCATTGCTTATTAATGATACTTGTTTTATAAAACGTGCAGAAATTATCAGAGAAAAAGGAACCGACAGAAGCCGGTTCTTTCGGGGTGAAGTTGATAAATACACCTGGCAGGGTATCGGATCATCATACCTGCCCAGTGAACTGACAGCAGCTTTTCTGTGGGCACAGCTTGAAGAAGCCGGAAAAATTATAGACAAACGCCGTAAATTGCATGCATTATACCTCGAACTTTTAAAACCTCTTTCTCTGGCAGGACATATCCGAATTCCGAAGATTTCAGATGAAGGTAATGTAAATGGTCATTTATGCTATATTTTGACACAATCACTTGATGATCGCGCCCGGTTGACAGATCATCTGCTGAGCCAGGGTATTAATGCAGTTTTTCATTATATCCCCCTGCATTCATCCCCTGCAGGCATGCGTCTTTGCAGAACCAGCGGAAGCATGGAGGTGACAAACCGCATAAGCGACTGCCTTCTGCGCCTGCCGCTATATTATGAGATGGGAGGGGAGGAAGTAGAAAGGGTGGTTGCAGCAATCACAAGTTTTTATCAAAGCACTTAGCGTTGCTGTATAAAAAATATGGTTATCAAAGAATGATTTGCCCTTAAAGAGCCAACAAACCAGCTATTGTTATTTCGACCGAAAGGAGAAAGCTTATCGTTTCATTTGAGTTATGGGACCTTTTGCTTTGCTATAAATAACATAGGGGGCTTTTAACAGAACCATCAAGGAATAAACAGTTAATAAAGTTTTTGAGCAAGAAAATCTATTGCAAATATAAAATCATGATGCTATTTTATTGTCAAACCATGTCATAAGCCATATTTTTTTAAGATTTTATTAATCATGAAAAAAATAGCCATTGTTCAATCCAATTATATTCCCTGGAAAGGATATTTTGACTTGATTGCAGGAGTGGATGAGTTTATCCTTTTTGATGACATGCAATATACCCGTCGTGACTGGCGAAACCGAAATATCATAAAAACGCATGATGGATTAAAATGGCTCACAATTCCTGTAGAAGTAAAGAATAAATATGACCAGAAAATTAATGAAACAAAAGTAGCAGATGGAAAATGGCGAAAAACACATTTTGAAACCCTTTGCAGCAATTATTCCCGGACATCATTCTTCAAAACATATAAGCCTTTTATTGAAGGACTTTACCTCAATGACAGTGAAATCATGCTTAGCATGATTAACTACCGTTTTATAACCGGCATAAACACAATTCTCAACATTAAAACTAAAATAAGCTGGAGCTCAGACTATACCATCCTTGAAGGCAAAACCGAGCGCCTAATAAGTCTTTGCAAACAGAGCTGTGCATCAGAATATATCTCTGGGCCATCTGCCAAAGGCTATATTGACGAATTAATGTTTAAAAAAGAAGACATTACCTTAACCTGGATGGATTATTCAAACTACCCGGAATACCCTCAACTCAATCCACCATTTGAGCATGCAGTTAGCATCCTTGATTTAATTTTCAACTGCGGTTCTGACGCACCAATGTATATGAAACATCTAAACTTATGAAATTATCAATTATTGCAACCCTTTACCAGTCCGCTCCCTATATAGAGGAATTTTGCCGCCGTGCTGCAGCAGTTGCCGAACAACTGGCAGGAGAATCCTATGAAATTGTGCTTGTAAATGATGGCTCCCCGGATAACAGTCTTGATATTGCAGTTAGCCTTACAAAAACAGACTCCCGTCTCAGGGTTATCGATCTGTCACGCAATTTTGGGCATCACAAAGCAATGATGACAGGGTTAGCTCATACTACAGGAGAGTTGGTTTTCCTGCTTGACAGCGACCTTGAGGAGCAACCCGAGTGGCTGATTCCCTTTGCAGAGCAAATGGATAAAGAGGATTGCGATGTGGTTTTTGGCATTCAGGAAACCCGCAAGGGTGGTTTTATAGAGCAATGGACAGGAGAGTGGTTTTATAAAATCTTTAATATGGCAACCAAACTCAACCTGCCAAAAAATATTGTCACAGCCCGTCTTATGTCCCGTAATTATGTTAATGCACTTTTACTGCATAAAGAAAGGGAGTTCATGATAGGCGGGATTTGGATGATAACCGGGTTTAAACAGCAATCACAAACTGTCTTAAAATTGAATACTTCCGAAACAACTTATACTTTGCGCCGGAAACTTTCTTTGCTTGTCAATTCAATTACTTCTTTTAGCAGTGCACCATTGATTGGAATTTTTTATACAGGGATTGTTATTTCCATCATCTCATTTATTTATATTGTGTATATTCTCTATAACCGGTTTTTTTCAGCAGCACCTCTTAGTGGATGGACATCGGTAATGGCATCCATCTGGTTTATAGGAGGAATGATAATTTCCTTTCTTGGAATTATAGGAATATATCTCTCTAAAATTTTTTCCGAGACCAAACAAAGACCCAACTCTATAATTCGAAAGATTTATTGCCGTAATGAAGGTAAAAAATAAAATGTTAAAAGAGGTTGCAGACTACTATTCTAAAAAACTGCACCGCCACGGGCAAAACCCCACAGGGCGTTGATTGGAATGGTATCGAGAGCCAGTATCTTCGCTTTTTTAGCTTACCTCAATAATTTGAAAAAACTTTTTTCCTCATGATGATATCGGATGTAGAACTGATGAAAGGTTATCTTTACTATGCCAACCCCTGTGAAATGTTTGATACATGCAAACGACGATATTCACGGGCGGTAGCCCTTGCTTCATGATTATGGGCTTTGTGAATTTACAATGCTTGTAAGAAAGGTTTTATGAAATCACTTATAATTTTTGGAACTACTGAAGCAGCTGAAATTGCGAATTACTACTTTACAAAAGACTCAGACTACCAAGTAGCCGCATTTACTGTAGATACTGACTATATGGATTCAGATATTTTCTGCGGCCTTCAGGTAGTACCGTTTGAAGAAGTTACAAAACAGTATTCACCTCAAAAACATGACATGTTTGTTGCACTGGGTTATTCAAGCCTGAATCAGATCAGAAAGGAAAAATATCTTTCCGCAAAATCTTTGGGCTATAATTTTGCAAATTATGTCAGCTCAAAGGCGACCGTGCATAGCAACTTTACATTCGGTGAAAATTGTTTCATCCTCGAAGACAATACCATTCAGCCTTTCGTAAGAATTGGCAACAATGTCACACTGTGGAGCGGAAATCATATTGGTCACCACTCTGTCATACATGACCATTGTTTTATTTCGTCACATGTTGTTATTTCCGGGGGATGTGAGATCGGCGAAGCATGCTTTATTGGGGTTAATGCCACACTAAGAGACCATATCAAAATAGGTGAAAAATGCGTGATTGGAGCCGGATCTTTGTTGCTGAGGGATGCTGAACCGGAAGGGGTGTACTCTGTTAAATCAACGAAGAGATCCTCTACTCCAAGTGGGCTATTGAAAAGGATTTGAGTTTGACAATGAAATGGAAAAAACTTGGGATGTTTTATTGCCCATCAGAAAACTCAAAACACCCCAAACTCTTATCACATGCAGCAAATCCTTTACCAGTTCTGATTAAGGATGATCTTTATAGGGTTTTCTTCAGTGGCAGAGATGCCAATAACAGATCGTCAATAGGAGCTGTTGATATTGATATTGTTAAAAGACATGTTGTTCAAACACATAATCAGCCTTTTTTTGAACATGGTCCGGCAGGTAGTTTTTACGCTGAAGGGGTGAGCATAGGTAACTGCTACCGGTGTAGCGGAAAACAGTATATGCTTTTTATGGGTTGGCAGGTCCCCCAGTCGGGACATTGGAGGGGTGATATAGGTCGGATTGTTTTAAACCCCGATCTGTCACTTGAATTAGATGACGAAAAACCATTTATGTCATTTAATTCGGTTGATCCAATCAGCCTCTCCTACCCTTGGGTAATGGAAAACCAGGATGGTTCATACGATATGTGGTATGGTTCGACAATAACCTGGGATACTGGAAAGGGGGAAATGCTGCATGTGATAAACCATGCTTCTTCTATTGACGGCCACCTTTGGACTCGGAAAGGACTTTCAATCCCTTATCAGATCGGCATTGCACAAGCATTTTCAAGACCTACGGTTATTCTTGATCCTCATGATAAATATCAGATGTGGTTTTCCTATCGTAGTGGAACCGGGGAAAAATATCGTATAGGCTATGCCTTTAGCTATGATAAAAGAAGATGGGTATTAGCATTGGATCAAGCCGGGATAGATGTATCACCTACCGGCTGGGATTCGGAAATGATCTGTTATCCTTTTGTTTTCGATCATAAGGGTGAGCGTTATATGCTGTATAACGGCAATGGCTATGGCAAAACCGGGTTCGGGCTGGCTGTGCTTGAAAGGTGATAGAACACAATAACATGTCTTCTGAACAAAAAACAACTTCTCCGAACCAGTCCAAACTCATCGGCTATATTCTCATTGTCCTCTTTCTCATTATAGCTACACTGCTTCAGATTCTTTTTAAAGGCATTGCCCTCAGCCCCAGTGGCAAAAGTTATTTAGCACTTGCCTTTGATCCCATGCTGTATGTCGGGGGGTGTCTTTTTGGGCTTCAGGCAGTTGTCTGGCTGGCTGTGTTGAGACGGATGCCGCTGTCAACAGCATATCCGATTACAAGTCTAACTGTTATAACCCTTTTAATAAGTGCCGTTGTTGTTTATGGTGAAACCATTACCACAGGCAATCTTATAGGATCCATAGTTATTATGGCTGGCATAGCAGTAATTGGCAGCGGCAAATGCTGAGATACTACTGTTTAATGTATATTGCAGTGCTTATGGCTGCTATTGGGCAAATAATGCTGAAAATTGGATCTGGGCGCGGGGGGATTGATTTTAAGCTTTTGAGATTAAACATCTTTGTTGCAACTGGATTTGTTGCAATGCTGGTATCTATGCTTTTAAGCGTGCGGGCATTAAGCATAGTGCCCCTGAGAGATATGGCATTTATACTGCCCGCAGTTTATGTTTTGGTTCCTCTTTTTGCGCGTATTTTTCTCAAAGAGCAGATCCCAAAGCAAACCATTGCAGGCACTTTAATTATTGTTGCAGGAATCACTGTTTTCCACCTGCCTATGGGAACCTTATTTTAAATTTTTTTATATACCGTAAAACTTATCACACCACCGCATTAATCCATGAAGGTATGTCTTAAATGTCAAAAGCCGTTTACACAATATGGCTGGCTTTGTCCGCTTTGCGGATGGGAGCCAAAAATGCAGGATGGTTTTCCGGTTTTTGCCCCGGACATTTCTGATGAGGGGGGGAAACATTTTCCTCAGGATGCACATGAAAAGTTATTTCAGTTAGAAGCACATAGTTTCTGGTTTGTCAGCAGAAACAAGCTTTTGCTTCATATGCTCAACCACTATTTTTCTGGGGCTAAAAGCATGCTGGAGATAGGCTGTGGAACAGGGTTTGTACTATCTTTTATGGCAGAAAACAGACCCGAGATAAAATTTTTTGGGGCAGAAGCCTACTTGTCAGGGTTAAAATATGCAAAAAGACGATTACCCGCTGCAGAATTTGCTCAGATGGATGCCTGCCGAATGCCCTTTGTTGATGAGTTTGATGTGATAGGGGCATTTGATGTTCTTGAACATATTGATAATGATGGTCTGGCATTAGCTCAAATATACAGGTCAATAAAGCCCGATGGGGGGCTAATCCTTACAGTTCCGCAACATAATTGGCTTTGGAGCAATATTGATGTTGTATCTGAACATAAAAGACGATATTGCAAAAAAGTTCTCAAGGAAAAGTTAGAAAAAGCAGGTTTTAAGCTTATTAATGTTACATCTTTTATAACACTTCTGCTGCCGTTTATGCTTGCTTCCCGCATGATTTCTAATTTCAGCAAAAATTCGCCAACTCAGTCCAGAGCAGGGCTTTGCCTGCCCGACACCATCAACTCTTTCTTCACCAGAGTATGCGAAATTGAGCTGGCGTTGATAAGAAGGAAGTTTTCACTGCCTGTTGGCGGGTCATTGCTTTGTGTGGCTATGAAACAAGGCGGATAAAAACTCCGGAATAATGTTGACTTAACCAATATACCTGACAGACACATGCTATGAGATCGATAAATTATCCTCTTTACCGGGAGACTCTGCTTGCCAGAATGATGTTGCTCTTATCGCTGCTAAGCGGTGGATCAATTCTTTTTATCCTGCTCAAATTTTCAGCTTATGGATTGGATTTTACCGACGAAGGTTTTTATCTGGTGTGTATTTCCAACCCATATTTGTATGAGGTATCGCTCAGCCAATTTGGTTTCATCTATCACCCATTGTATAATGCATTATCTGGAAATATAGCAAATCTTCGTATAGTCAATATTATTGTTACTTACTTGCTGGCATGGTGTTTGTTCGCGCTTCTTTTCCATTCGCAAAGGTTTAAATTCTCAGATAGCATTGCCAATTGCTATCTGATTGCTGCCGGTTTTGCAATGGTTTCATTGTGCGGATTCTGCGTCGATATAACTACACCAAACTATAATACTTTAACACTTCAATCCCTCTTATCTGTTTCTATCGGAATACTGCTGGCAGAAAAATCAGAACCCCTTCTAAGCCTCATAGGAGTCTTTCTTGTCGGAATAAGCGGATGCCTGCTGTTTATGGCGAAACCCAGTTCAGCCCTTGCCCTTGCCCTTGTTTTACCGGTGTATTTTCTGCTGGCTAAAAGCATATCCTTCTGGAAAGTCTTTTTATCTGCAGTAATAGCCTGTGCCGGCGTGATTTTTGTTGCTATGATGATTGATGGCTCTGTTTTCTCATTTATAGAAAGAATGAAATCAGCACTATACTTCCAATCACTTCTTGAATCCGGCCATGGCTTCAAATCAATTCTGCGACTTGGTTTAATACGTATCAATAATTACGAGCTATGTTTAATCACCGGTGTGGCAGCATTAACCTTTTTACTTGCTATGCTGATGGTTACTAAAGTTAGAGCTTTACGATTATCAGGCTTCCTCATTCAGCTTATCATTGTTTTTTTTGTAGTGGGGATCAGTATGGGCTGGGTTACTGTCGAGCCGGGAATTCGTTATGAGCGATGGCTTTTATTTGGTGTTGTGTTGGGTGGCATATTGTTCTGTGTTTATATGCTCAGGAGAAAAATTATTTCCTGCCTATGCATGAAGGAATGGATGCTCCTGATGCTCTTTCTCATAATGCCCTATATCTATGCCTTTGGCACAAATAATAGCTATTTTCTTCGCGGAACCTATTCAGCCGTATTTTGGATTTCTGCTTCAGTTATTTTGCTTGTGGCTTTAATGCGAGAAAATGTCCGTGCAGATTCAGCCGGCAAACAACCTGGCATTCCTCATGCTTTGTTAAGTTGTGCGGTCTGCCTTTTGCCCTTTGTTCTGGTTATCCAATTGGTTGCGGCGATTGTGGTTAGTAACGGAATAGACAATCCCTATCGCCAGCCACAGTCCTTGAGATTAAATGACAGGGTTGTAACAGTAGGACCGGATAATGCAAGTTTGATACTGGATGAAGGCTTTGCCAATTATATAGATAAAGCAAAGACGAAAGCTTTTGAAGCAGGTTTTAAAGCCGGTGATGGCATCATAGACCTTACAGGGCGCTCACCCGGATTGCTTTTCGTCCTTGGAGCAAAAAATACAGGCTCAGCATGGATATTGGGTGGATATAAGGGCAGTAATAATCTATCCAGAGCTTTACTTAAACAAGTGAGTTGCCGAGAGCTTTCCAATGCCTGGGTACTCTTAGAAGAGGATGGGCGACGAAGCATTTCAGTTGAAGTCCTTGACAGTTTTGGTGTTAATTTGTCCCACCACTACCATAAAGCAGGCAGATGGGAAACAGCTAAAGGCGCAGACAGGCATATAAAATTCTGCGTTCAACTGCTATTTAAACCAAACGACCCTGAGCAGCTATTATCAACATGCAGACTGAACCGAGAGACAGTTTCGGATAAGTAATCAGGTGGGACCAAACCATGAGATATTCCTCATTTATCAGGGTTATTACGCTTATAATTTCACATAAAGTATATTTCAGGTGTTAGAAGAAAGATCCCTGACAGCCAACTTCTGCCCCCTGCTTCAGCTCAACAGTTTTTTTTACTACGAGTTAACATACAATTAACCTGCCCTCAAACTTCTAACATTGAGGCAGAAAAGTGATTTGGACTCTAAGAATAAACATAGCCGGATGGATAAAACGGGACATTGAAGAGGCTTTAAACAAGATGCGACCCTGAGGAGAGCTGTTCTTTCCACGGATTGCTACGGACCAGATAACGCTTTTCCTTGTCACGCTTAGAATGATTTTCAATCAATAACAATCAGAAGTGAAGTAAAACATGTGCGGCATACTCGGCATTTCTACCACAAACCCTTCTCCTGACCTGAATCAGAGGCTCGCTGGTGCGCTTGAAGCTCTGCGTCATAGAGGTCCGGACAATCAGGGGCTTGAAACCTTTTCCATGATTAGCGGCAAGCTTGTCCTGGGGCACACCCGGCTATCCATCATAGACCTATCCCCCGGCGGGCATCAGCCCATGCACAGCCCGGACAGACGCTACACCATTGTGTACAATGGCGAGATCTACAACTACCTCGAACTGCGCAAGGAATTACGGACACTGGGGCACAACTTCCGGACCAATTCCGACACCGAGGTATTGTTGGCTGCCTGGGCACAGTGGGGCGTGGACGGCTTGCGCCGGTTGGTAGGAATGTTTGCCTTTGCGGTGTTTGACAGTATTGCCCAGACTCTCACCATGGTGCGCGATGCCTTTGGCATCAAGCCCTTGTTTTACGCTTGCACACCGGAGGGCATCCTCTTTGCCTCGGAGATCCCCGCACTGCTCAAGCTCATGCCGCGGGACCCGGAACTCAACTTGCAACGCGTGTATGAGTATCTGGTCTCCGGCGTATATGACAACGGAAGCGACACGTTTTTTAAAGGCGCTAAACATCTGCTGCCTGGGCACTGGCTCACATTTGATTTTAATGACCATAGCCTGAAACAGCCCGTGCGCTGGTGGTGGCCATCCATCGAGGAACGCACGGATCTTAGCTTCGAGGATGCCACGGCACAGCTCAGGGATATTTTCCTGAACAATGTCCGACTGCAACTGCGCAGCGACGTGCCTTTAGGCGCTGCTTTGTCCGGAGGGATCGACTCCTCGGCATTGGTCTGCGCCATGCGCCACCTGGAGCCGGATATGCCCATCCACACCTTTAGCTTTGTCGCCCGTGACTCGGATATGAATGAGGAACGCTGGGCAGACATTGTCAACGCGCATGTTGGGGCAATTGCGCACAAGGTGGTGGTGGAACCTGCAGAGTTAGCGCAAGATCTTGACGACATGATCCGTGCCCAGGGCGAGCCCTTTGGCGGCACCAGTATCTATGCCCAGTACCGGGTTTACAAAGCGGCACGTGAGGCGGGAATTATCGTCACACTCGACGGCCAGGGGGCAGATGAGCTATTGGCAGGCTATCACGGCTACCCCCAGTTTTATTTGCGAAGTTTACAGGAAAGGCATCGTTATCTGGAGATTCCATCATTCTTGAACGCATGGGCAAGGTGGCCTGGGCGGAGCCAAATTATTGCATTACGTAATTTCGCTTGGCTGGTGATGTCCCAGCGCAGTCGAAGACTGGTGCGCAGGCTTTTGGGTCGCAGTCATTCTCCACCAGAGTGGATAAATCAGACTTGGCTGGCACAACGACATGTAAATTTCAGCTTTTCAGGACCAAAAGAGGGTGAATCTCTATCTCGCGGTCGTCGACTGATTGAGCAACTGCGAAATGAGTTGACCGGTAACGGCTTGCCATCATTACTCCGACACGGCGATCGGAATTCAATGCGCTGGTCCATCGAAAGCCGGGTTCCCTTTCTGACCATCGAAATGGCAGAGTTTTTGTTGCGCTTGCCTGAGAAGTATCTTGTGTCGCCTAAGGGTGAAACCAAACACATCTTCCGGGCAGCAATGCGCGGGATTGTGCCTGACGAGATACTTGACCGCGGTGACAAGATCGGTTTTCGGACGCCTGCACAAGCTTGGCTCCTACGCCAGCAATACGCAATCAAGAACTGGTTGTCTGCGGCTGATGATCTGCCATTTCTATACGGTGACAGTTGTTATAATGAGGTGGAGCAAATAATCAATGGACATAAACCGTTCAATAATAGGGCATGGCGGCTGATAAATTACTGCAGATGGGCAAGGTTGCCATAAAAATCGCCACCATCATCGGCAGCCACAGTCCTTGAGATTGAATGACAGGGTTGTGACAATAGCACCTGACAATGCAAGTTTGATACTGGATGAAGGCTTTGCCAGTTATATAATTATTTACATTCCTTCTGCCTGTCACCAATACCAAATCACCCAATTCAGACTTGGTAAGATTTGGGTAAAAAGGTAAGAAAGGCTCAACTTTTCAACTTCTCCACTTCTAAACATGTTTTTTTACTACGAGCTATTTACCCTGTTAAATGCGAAGCAACCGAAGGTTATTTAACAGGGCAGCTACGCTGCTAACATAGTTTTGAGTAAATAGAACTCCCCAAAAAAAATGTCCGAAAGTAAAGCTAAAATATTAGTAAAAAACACAAAGTGGATATATATCTCCAAGATATTTAGCCAGTTGTTCAGTCTCGTTGCAACTATTCTGGTTATAAGGCAATTGGCTGTTGATGTTTTCGGGACATATAACCTGCTGTTGACATCCTTTGTGGTTTTTGAAATTTTCGCATTATCTGCGGTAGTAAATGTATTAAACAGGTATGTCCCCGAGCTTATTGCAAATAAGGAATACAAAAAGTTTAAAAAATTCATCAGGAAGGGATTTGGCTTCTCATTTATTCTTTTTTCCTTTCTAATTGCAATTTTATACCTGAATAAAGGCAATTTTGCCTCATTTTTCAACATTGAGCATTTTGATAAATACCTGCTTGCTTTCTTTATTTATAATTATGCACACTTTATTCAAATCGTAATTACCACAGTATTAAAAGCATTACTGCTTCATAAAAAAACCGCAATAATTACAATTTTTACCTCAGCATTGAGACTGGGGTTATATCTCTATTTTCTTACCTCCCTTGATGTCAAACTTCTATTATACATAGAGGCTTTAATTGGTTTAATATTTTTAGTATGCGGAATTTATATATATATCAAACACACGGCAGGTGTTGATTGTTCACAAACAGCAGAAACAGAATCACCGGTAACCTTTCAACGCGTAAAACGCTATGGTCTGTTCTCTTTGTTAGACGAACTGGGGGTGGGATTTGTCGGCAGAACATCCGATTACTTTATTGTCGCAGCATTATCCAATCCATATCAGGTGGGTTTATTTGCTTTTGCCCATAGAATATATGGTCTTGTGTATAAAATCCTTCCGTTTCAGGATTTTTTAACTGTTGTAAGGCCTCTTTTCTTTCAGAAGTTTAGTCAAAAATATGATATTGAAGAATTCAAACAAATGTGTGCATTTATGATAAAAATGCTGCTGCCTGTGTATGTGTTCCCTGCATTATATTTTCTCTTTTTTGGAAAAAGCATTATCAGCACTGTTTTTGACACAAAATACTTAGAAGCTTACTGGGTTACAGTTGTTATACTGTCTGGCAATCTTTTTTCCGCCTTTTTCTATCCCGTTTCTTTAACCACTCAGCTTAAAGAACGGATGGATGTTATGCTATACAGTAAAATTGTTGTTATCTTCAGCATTGCAGCAGGTATATACGGCATGAAAGTTTTCGGGGTGATTGGGGTTGCCTTTGCTTCTGTGTTGGGCAACCTTTTCAAAAATCTTTTTATCCTGTTTTTAATGCGCAGTTATGGAGAAATAAAATACCGCATAAGAGACTATCGAAACTTTCTTTTTATGGCTTTATGCCTGGCTCCTTTTATTTTCCTCCAGAATATAGACTTAAATATCTATACCTTAATTCTTCTGTCACTGCTGTTTGCAGTTTATTCAATAATAATTTTTATGATTTTCCATCCTTTTAATGCTTATGATTTTGAACTGCTGGATAAGGTTGCCGGAAGTTCGAAAGTGTTGTTAAGAAGCAAACATATTATTGCCACGGTGTATAGTCGTATAAATATCATAAAAAGAGATACTGTTTAAACCCATGGTAACTAAAAAGATTCTTTCCATAAGACCAAGATATATTAAGAAACTTGTAATCCTTTCTATAGATATATTCCTTTTTCTTCTATTCTCTCCAATTTTACTGCTCCTGATCCCAACTGCTCTTTTATGCGGAAGGGTTATGAGAAAACAAAAAGCAGTTATTTTTGCCGGTTTGGAACATGTTATTGATAAAACGGTTGTAAGAGGCAGGTTTTTTGAAGATAAAGGGTTTAAGGTTTTATACTATTCATTTGAGACATCAGGAAACCGTTCAAATGCAGTAAGCAAAAACAGTATTATAAAGGCAAAAAACTTTATTGCTTTGGATATTATTGCCTTTTTCTTATTAATATTAAAAACCAGACCTGTATATATAGAATTATATTTTGAAAAATCCGGTATTAATCAAATTTTTTATTCGTTAACTTCTCTTATGAACATTTTAATTATATCAATACACCGAGGTATTGCAGGAGAATACAGGAGAAAGAAAGTTCGGAACAGAATTAGATTAAAAGCATACCAAATGAGTGATGCTGTTTATTACAGAGATATCAAGATGAAAGATTTTTTAGGAGAGGAAAAATCTATTTGCAATAAGATATTCCACGACTGCAATAAAGTAAAAATAAAACCCAATCCAAGCTACGACAGAATAAACAAAATGGTTTTATATCTTAATTCTATTATAAAAAATAGAAGAGTTGATCTGTTGATAAAATCAGTACCTGCTGTGGTACAAAAATATCCAGATGTTGTATTTACAATAGTTGGTTGTAGAAATGAGAAAGAATACAACTATGTTCAAAACCTTGTTAAGGAAACTGCTGTTGAGGGTTATGTAAAAGTTAAATACTGGACAAACGATCCAACCCCTTACTATGAAAATGCTTCCGTTTTTGTTTTTCCGGCTGATTATGTTTTTTGTAATTTCAGCCTGATTGAGTGTATGGAGAGAGGGGTTCCTGCAGTTGCTGCGGATGTGGAAGATGCTGATAAAATAATTAATCATGGTGTCAATGGATATTTGGTTAAGCAAAATGCTAAAGATATTGCTGTTCATATTATAAAGCTGATTTCTGATGAGGAATTGAGGATTAGCATGGGCAAGGAAGCGCGCAAAACTATAGTCGAAAAGTTCAACGACAAAGATAGGATGGTTCCTGTTTTTAAGCTTTTAAAGAAAAGATACCCCGAAATTTTGCACTGATAATGAACCCTAAACAAGACCTGATAAATACCTACCTCTGGTTTTCCTATCTCCCGCCCAAAGAGATGCCAACCTGGCTGGATGAATGTATTAAACCGGAATTTAAAGGTGCAAGCTATACAGCCAGGGAAGCAGTTATTGTTTTTGATAAGGTTTTTGATGCTCTGCTTGCAGAGAAGCATGAAGGAAAACATATACTCCCCTTAAGCGGCGGTTGGGATAGCAGAGCCATTCTGGGAGCACTCTTAGAACGCGTAGATAAATCCCAAATTGAAACAGTTACTTTTGGAGCACCGGGGCAACTGGATTATGATATCGGGCTAAAAGTTGCAAAGTGGGCAGGGGTAAAATATCATGCCCTGGATCTCAGAACTGTAGATTTTACCTGGGATAGAATATTAGAGTCTGTAAAAAAATCACCGTGGTCATGTGTTCCGGATGGTTATTTTAATCAGTTAGCAATAAATCTGGTTGAAGATAAAAATAAAATAATCTGGAGCGGGTTTTTAAATGATGCAATTACAGGGGGGCATTTATCTTCTCTTCCTTTAGATTTTAACACTCAAAAATATATTTTTATACAACATGAACAGCGAGCAAAAAGTCTATTTTTATGCGATTCTAAATTTAATATTAATTCTGCTTTATCAATAAACAATATTAATACTAAATTATTTTTAGACGATGCACTGCTTTTCGGGCTTCATTGTACAAATTATACTACTCCCATAAATCTGCCTGGAATTGTTTGGAAGCGATGGTCTGCATTATTTGAAGAAAGCAATAAAGAGTTAAAATTTATCGCTCCCTTTGTTGATGAAATCTGGGCTGGATACTGGTTTCAAGCACCCAGAGAATTGAGATTGAAACAAAACCTCTATTTGGAAATGCTAAAATATAAATTTCCGGGATTCTATACTTTACCATGTAAAAACAGACTGGGTTATTCACAGGACGAAAAACTCAAGTATCATTTTTGCAGAATCAAACGAGGAGTTGTCAAAAGAATACAAAGAAAGGCGCCTTGGTTAAGAATACGTACAAACATAAGCCAGAATTATCTTGATTATGATGAGATGTTTCGCAATAGAAAAGATTATCAGGAAACCCTCTTTACAGCTTTTGACTATCTGAAAAACAATAGTGTTGTGCCATGGTTGGATCTTGGTCTGCTCTGGAACAAACATAAAAAAAGACGAAAAGACTTTGGTGATGTTTTTGTTGTCTTAATAGGACTGGCAGCAAACCTGACTGTTAATAATGACAACAACAACCTTCAGCTTTGAGCCTTTGCCTGTTCCTTGCATCTTGGAACTTGAAGCTGCTCTAATGCCCCTGCTCAACAGATCTTATCAGCTACACTATTTACCCAAATCAGGCTTGGTAAGATTTGGGTAAATTCGTTTAGCTGTCATCCATTGACACCAAATCCATAAACCTGATAATACTTGATTTTACTCATAAAATTAAACTTACTTAATTAAATTAAAATATCATATCCCTTTTACTAAAACCCAAAAATCCACTAATTACCCAAATCAGGCTTGGTAAGGTTTGGGTAAATAGGTAAGAAGGTATTAAAGACTCAACTTCTCTTCATTGTCTCTTTGTCACTCTGTTACCTTGTCACCCCATTCCCCCTCAACATCTTTCTTGACTATGAGCTACGAGCTACGCTGCTAACAAGGTTTGGGTAAATAGGTAGGAAGGGATTAAAGACTCAACCTCTCAACACATCAACATATAAACAACTCAACCCTGTTATGAGGTTAATATTATGAATGACTTAACTATTATCATCCCTGCATTTAATGAGCAGGAAGGCATACGAAATACAGTGCTTGAATTAAGGGGGGCGGTTAAAAATAATGGATGGAATATCCTCGTTATAAATGATGGCTCAACTGATAATACAGCAGAGGTTCTTGGCGGAATTGAGGGGGTTGAAATAATAAATCACCCATACAATAAAGGTTATGGAGCTTCACTGAAGACCGGTATTCAACATGCCAAAACCGGGTTGGTAGCATTCTATGATGCAGACGGGCAGCACAGACCCGAAGATTTAATCAGGCTTCATGGCAATATGGAAAACTATGACATGCTGATCGGCAGAAGGGATGAGAACAGTCACCAGGAATGGATCAGAAAACCTGGCAAATGGGTTCTTTCAAAAGTCGCCAACTTTCTTACAGGTAAAAAAATACCCGACCTGAACTCAGGGCTTAGAGTTATAAAAAGAGATATTATCTCAAAAATGCTGCATCTCTTCCCTGAAGGTTTTTCATTCTCCACAACCTCAACCATTGCATTTATAAATATGGGATACAATGTGGGTTATGAGCCGATAGTTGTCAACAAAAGAGTTGGCAAAAGCACGGTAAGTCAAATCAGACACGGTTCAAGCGCCCTGCTTTTGATATTAAGGCTGATAGTGCTTTTTAATCCGCTTAAAGTTTTTATACCAGTTTCACTGACACTTATTGTGATAGGCATGATTTATGAAATAATATACGGTATTATTTTTAATCCAGGTTTAAAACTATTGCCTGGCGCATTGCTTTTCATGTTAAGCGGTATCATAATTTTTTTCTTCGGGTTAATGGTAGATCAATTAAGTGAAATACGAAAGAACACAATTAAATGAGATCAAAAACAATACTTGTATTATTGCCGTTCGCATTTTACAGACCCAGCGGCAGTTCTTTTAATTCATACTTCAGGGTCAGGGCTTTACTTGAAATCGGCAATAATGTTGAAGTTATTACCTATCCCCATGGAGAAGATTTGACCCTTCCCTGCTTAAAGATTAAGCGTTCACCTGAGAAGAATATATTCAAGGAACATCAGGCTGGTGAGTATAAAAAAAAGATTATTTACGATATATTCATTTTTTTTACGCTTTTCAAAAGATTATTGACCAATAAATATGATATGGTAATTGCACACAGCTCGTGTATTTACTTTGCAATTTTCTTTAAAATTTTTTTTAAATCAAAATTTATTGCAAATGTACACGGAAATTTGGAAGTGGAGCTTATCAAATGGAGGATTTCTAAAAATAAAAACTTAACAGCACTCGTTGGCAGAATAGAATCTTACCTGGTTGGTAAATATGATGCTGTTATCTGTATTCATAAAAGTGTAAAAAATGTGCTCCTGAAAAATAATATTAAAAACAGGAAAATTTATGTAATCCACAATTCAATCATCAGTGACAACGCAATAATTGATAATACAAGAACAGATAAACCTTTTACCATTCTTTATGCCGGCACATTTGTTGAAGTTCAGAATCTGTCTCTCATTTATAAAGCATCAGAAATATTAAATAATAGCCAGATAAAATTTTTAATAGTCGGCGGTACAGAACCGGAGATTAAGCAGGAACAAGACAGATTGCTTTCATACAGAACAAGTCAGGTTGAATTTATTCAAAGAAAAACTCAGGAAGAGTTAATGCCTTTTTTTGTTGAGGCAGACATTGTAGTTTCTCCAAGGGTGTACGGACATGATACCCCCATGAAGCTTTTTGACTATTTAAGCAAGGGTAAGTGTATTTTGGCAACGAACAGGCCTATCCATACAGAAGTTTTAAATAATACCAATTCATATTTATTCGAGCCAACACCTGAAAAACTTGCTGAAGCCATCCTTTTTTTAAAGAACAATCCTGATGTAAGGAGAAAATTAGGGGAAAAAGCAAAAGCTGATTTTGAAGCTAATTATAGTTTTGACATGATGAAGAAAAAATACAAAACACTGTTCGATGAAATATTTGAATAAAATGGAAAAAAAAACAGACCAAATCTGGAAGACAGAGGTTTCAGAATGGAAACACAGGAATCATCAAAGAGAGTTGTTTTTGAGCGAGGTACTAAATCTTCAAGGAGATGTTCTGGAAATAGGACCTGGGTATGGACGTGTATTGGACAAGGCAAAAAATAAAATGAATATAATTGGATTGGAATTATCAGAAAATTTAACAAATATTTTAAAATCAAAAGGATTAAAAGTAATTCAAGGTAATGCATTGGAGATGCCATTTAAAGACAGTTCTTTTGATGCTGTGGTATGCGAAGAAGTTATTGAACATGTAAAAGAGCAAGACGTTTTTTTGAAAGAGATATTTCGAGTTGTGAAGCGGGAAGGTTTGGTTATAATAGTAACCCCTAACAAATGGATATATAGGGCGTTAATGTATATAAGTAATATAAAAAACGGAGTATTTAAATTGGAATTGTTAAAAAATCCTACTCCGGGACACGTTAGCGAACTTACTTCGAGTGGTCTGAAAAAACTGATATCTCAAAGTTTTTCAATTATAAAATTCCTTCCTATAAATGCTTACATAAAACAAAGTTTTTTGAACAAGGCTTGTTTTTTATCCATAAATAATATGGTAGTGGCTCGTAAGATGGCACAATAAATAATTTTTTGAACTTTTTTATGAGTCAAAAAGTTGGGGTTTTTCCCTTATAAAATCGGGGTAAACAAAGATTCTTAAGCTGAGTCTTTAGAAAATACTATAAAAAACTTCAGTGAAAATCCTAAAAAATAAAAATGTTAAATATATTGCAAAACTTGCATTCAGCATAGCACTTGTTGTGTTCTGCTTAACCAAGGTTGATTTTAATAACGCTTTTATTGTTTTTAGGGGGGCGATTTATAATTTAATCTTTGCTTTATTCATAATATGTTTCATTCAAAAACTTCTTCTGGGTTGGGGCTTTGCAAACTTATTTAAATTTTTACAAGTTAATTACCAAAACAAATTAGAAATCATTAAAGTCAGTTTCAAAAGTTCGATCTATTTTCTTGCTTTTCCAGGATTCGCTGCTCCTGATATTTATTTAACAACTTACTTTACACAAAAAGGTAACAGCTTAAAAAAAGTAGTTGTTACATTAATAATAAACAGACTTACCGGTTTTGCAATCTTTGTTCTGATAAGCACTTTTACACTGTTTTTCATGTTTAACAGGATTTTAGATATTTATACATTAGAGCTTACAGGCATGAGGGATTACTTGCTTATATTAATGATAATAGTAGTAATCTTAATTGCTGTTCTGGTGGTGTCTAAAAAATATATTTACAAAAAAATAAGGGATTTGAAGGCAAATATTGCCTTGCTAAAAGGTAAATGGGTCAAAAACAAGCAGTATTTTTTCAAATTTCTTTCAATTAAGATATTCTGGTATTTTTTTTCAATTTTCAGCAGGGTTTTTTTAGCCAAAGCAATAGGAATCGAAATTGTTTTAATTGAACTGATTTCAATTATTATCATTGTCAATTTTCTTATTGCTATGCCTGTTTCTATAAGCGGAATCGGTGTCCGGGAAGTAAGTTATGTATCACTCTTTAGCATATTCGGGGTTCCTGCCGAAAAAGCACTTCTTCTATCTTTTCTTGATTTTGGGATAATTTTAATTGCAGTCTTGATAGGATCTTTGACCTTGCTTTCAGAAAGAGTTGCGGAACTGATAAAGCTGGCTAAATAAGCAGAGACATTTTACCTGTATTTATAAATTAAAGAAGTGGTTAATACCAAAAGGATAGCAATGAACAAGATATTGTCTGGAAAAAACAGCCATCTGCTGGTTGCTTTGATTGTATTAATCCTGACATTAAAAATTGCAGCCGTATTATTTGTTTTAGATATTGACAAGCTAAGCGATTCGCTGCAAGATTGTCAAACCTACATGAGACATGCAAGGGCATATTTAGGGGATGACAGTCAGACTTTGCGCTATGATCTGTTTTTTGTGGGACCTGTTGTGATCTGGTTGTTTTCTTTCTATTTGCTCGTTTTCAACGGAAACTGGACTTTAATCTTTCTGTTAAACGCAATACTCACCGTTTTTTTAAGTGTTTTGATAGCCTGGTTCTGCAATATACTGTTTAAAAACAGATTTATTACCATTGCAGCATTCCTGTGGAGTTCAATATATATTATTTTTCTCAGAACAATACCTACAGGCGGTAAGGATTTGTGGATAACTGTTTTGCTGTTCTCAGTAGTGTTGATTTTTGCTAGGTTGTTTGTTGAAAAACCCAAAATTAAATTAATTATTTATTCTGTAATAATATATGCAGTCCTTATCCACCTTGACGAAAGATATATTGCTCTGTTACCTGTTTTTTTTACAGCATTTTTCCTGCTCCCAAACATCAGATTTCAGGAAAAACTTAAATATTCAATTATATTTTCCATAACCGTTTTTCTGCTGATGGTTCCCTGGACTATACGCAACTTTTATGAATATGGCAAAATTGTTATCGTATCTGAAAGAACCTCTCACATCGTAGATAGGGTTTTGGGACAATATGATGAGGATGCATGGTATTTTGAAGAGTTTTTTCTGGACAGTAAAAACCTTTCTGAAGAAGATATTGAGATGGTAATTGCAGGAAGGAAAACATACTTTGACAGTGGCAAAATAATACGGGATGTTCAGATCGAAGCCATGAAAAAGGGGCATATTCCGTATCAATACAATACTTTTGAAAAATATTATACAAGGTTTATCAATTACTGGCGTGCATTTGATTTTAAAGGGTATTATTCATTAAACGGATGGTCGTACAACAGATGGTCTTTGAGGCACAATTTAGCCATAATCCTGTCTTATGGTGTACTTCTTCCCTTTTTTATCTATGGTTTTCTTCATTTTTTCACTAAAAACAGAAACCTGACGGTTTTCATGTTTCTTCTTGTTTTTACCCACGTATTAATACATGTATTATTTATCCCCTATACAAGATACAGATACAGAACACCTATTGACCCTATAACCATATCTTTTGCCTGGTATGGAATTTATACAGTTTTTCACAGGTTAAAATCTTTCTTTGTTCTGAGCCGATAAATGGAAAGCGGGAATTATATTTTTTAACCACATATTTATTACCCTGTATCTCAGGATGCATTAATGTACACTGCTCAAGAGTTTCTTTATTACCCAATTGTTTTTTTAGGGTTAGTTTATATCTTTTATAAGTTCAATATAAATAAACTGAGCGTTATGGTGGTTCTTATCTTCTGGGCAGGCATGTTTGCTTCTTTCGGCACTGGAATTTTCAACCTGTATAAGATTTTTATCGTTGCTTACACAGTACTATGCATTGGGACTACTGTCACAAAAATGTACAGTAAAAATGAGGAGCGCATAAACCTCTTTTTTATTCTGTTCACGGTAATTTTCTTTTTATCTTATATCATATATGGCGGGGATATAATAACCATATTAAGCCAATACGGTTACAAATATGGAATGGTATTTCTTATTTATCATCTGCTGAAGGACGTTCCCTACAACCAGGAAAAACGGGAATATTTAAAGTATCTCCTCCTGCATATACTGTATGTGCAAATTGTATTAAGTATATATAAATTAATTATGTTTGGTTTTTCGTATGAGTCTATAGTTGGGTCTGTGGCCCATGCTGGTGGCGGAATTGCTGTTCCATTGCCTGTTGTAGGGCTTATTTTTTACTGGATCATTAGACAGGGCAGTTTAAAAAAAGGTGACTGGCTAATGGTATGTGCGTTTCTGCTAATTGCAGTAGCAAGCGGTAAAAGAAGTCCTATGATCATGTATCCTGTTTTTATTTTTCTGTTATTCAGTTATGTGAAAGGGGGTGTAGCACTTTCCTCTGCTCTTAAATATTCACCAGTGGTTATTGCTATTTTTATTATAGGCATGAAGCTTATACCATCGTTAAATCCTGAAGGACAGATTTGGGGAAGTTTTGATATAGCGCATGTATTTAAATATGCTGTCAAATACAATTTCAGGGTTGATGAGCCGGCTGATATATTCAGGGATGATTATGTGCCGGATGGCAGAATTGGAGGTCTGGTGACAATTTTTACGCCCGCACGGATGGGTATGGAAAGTATTGACGAGATAACTATCGGCAAAGGATTATACGTTTATGCAAGAGCGGACAAGCGGCAGTTGTTTACAGAGATATTTGATGTTGATCGAATTGGCAGTTTAGGAGCTGTTCCAGTAGAGCTTTTCAAACACGGGTATCTGGGTTTTATATCTATATTTATATTCTGCATCTTAATTATCAGCACAATTAAACAGAAAAGATTAAGAAATGTTGTGCTTGCTCTCTATTTCTGGGAGCTTTTTTTATATGGCAATCAGGTTATGTTTAATAATGCATCTGCCATCTTAGTTGTTTTCTCCTGCTTTTATGCAAATACTTTTGATCTTAAATTAAATAATCGTACTCCTTAATTCAATACGACTAGCAATCTGGAATTCTTTGCCGGAGAATCCTTTAAAGATCAGTTGTTTTTATCTGACACTATCCTGGCATTATTTTTTTTACCTGAATCAAAGCTTTATAAGGTAGAGCAAAAACTACATGAAAATTCTATTTATACACACCATGCCTCTTGATTTAATGCATAGTGACGGTGATTTGCAAAATTCCGTACTTTCTGTTGCTTCACTTTGTCAAGCGTTTTCGGACATGGGGCAGGACATAACACTGGCATTACCAATAGTCAGTCATAGCCACAATGATTTTTTTGATTGGTTTCAAAACAATTTATTAAAGAATCCAGGTTTTGGAATTTTATCATTAGAAAAAACCAATTATCGGAAGAATAAGCTTTATAAATATATCCCTTCCAGGGAATTAATTAAAACGATCAAGAATGTTAATCCGGACGTTATTATTACCAGAAATGTTCAGTTGGGCATTTATACAACCGCAATCGGATTTAAAACAATAATAGACATACATTCCCCAAAATTGGCAAAATTTTATATCATTGACAGCATCACCAGATATTATCTTAAAAAATACAGCGAGGAGGGCAAGCTGAAAATAATAACCTTAAGTAAAAGTCTCTCTGAATATTATGTAAAAAGGGGTATTAATCCCAAAAATATTACCGTTGCACATAATGGCTTTGAACCTGAATCCTTTAAAAATAATACAAAAAAAGATATATTCAGAAAAAAGTTCGCCATTTCTCAGCAAAATAAGATTGTATTGTATGCGGGCAGTTTCTGGCCTGGGAGAGGGGTTGAATTGTTCCTTGATGTTGCCGAATTAATGCCTGATACAGCATTTATAATGATCGGGGGTCCTGGAAGATTTAAAGCCCGTCTTGCCGATGAAATGGAGAGAAAAAAACTCAAGAATACAAAAATTATTTCCAGTGTAAATAGAAACTCTCTGCCGGAATACTTGTTTTCCGCCGACGTACTGGTAGGAATTTTTTCTTCCAATTTGCCCACTGCTGAATATTTTTCATCGCTGAAACTTATCGAGTATATGGCTACCGGAAAACCCGTTGTAACACAGGATTATTTGAGTGTTCAAGAATTAATCGTTGATGGTGAATCAGGATATATTGCCAAAAAGGGCTGTGCGAAATCCTTGGCGCAAAAAATAACGGGGGCATTGTCGGATCCTTTTGCAGATCAAATTGGAAAAAAGGCTCGGGAATTCGCTTTTCATCAACTGACCTGGGCACACAGGGCTGAAAAAGTTCTAAGTAGTTTGAACTTTTAAGACTAAGATATAACAGTAATAGATAAAGTGGATTGGTTTTTTACAGCCTTGGTGGTCTGACTTTTGGCGACTATATTAAAGAGGGGAAAAAAGAGCTTCAGGCATTATTCAGAAAAACCAAAAAAGGAATCATAGCGGAACTGGATGTTGAAACATCTGCCCTTAACGTTGCATTCACCCGTGAACTGAAAGGTAATTTTGTTAAAATCATTCCGGGAGACTTTCGAAACTGGAGCAGACGAAAATGGTTGTTGCATAAATTGAAATATACCTCTCTGCCCATGACGTTTCTGTTTGATTTTAAAGAAAAAGTATTGGACAGGATTTATGAGTATTTTTTTGGGTACTATAAAAATCCGGTTAAGCGTTTGTTTCAATTTTCTAATATCAAAAAAATAAAAAGGCTTTTCTCTGACCTGCTTCAGGCTTAGGATATCATAAATGAATAATAAATTTCTGTTGACACCTTACCCCATCGATTCAACCAAGATGCAAATGGTTTTCACAACTGACTGTTGTTGTATTTATGCAAACAAGTCATGTTTTAAAAGCTACGGTAAAATCCACATATTGCTTCATGGGTACGTTGTTGCTCGAAGTCATGACTTCAGTCAATTTCAAAAATATAATGGTGTAGAATTGGTCAACAAATCTTATTCCCAATATGGTGATGGATTTATAAATCATATTAAAGGCAATTTTGTCATTATACTTATCGATAATAATATTATCAAAATCTTTACAGATCATTTCGGGCTGAGTCAGTGCTTTTATTGCGAGGAAAATAAAACAATTATAGCAGTGTCAGATTCTGTAAACCTGCTTAAGGAAGCTGGGATTTCATTAGTCCCTGATCAGATTTCCCTGCTTTCGAAATCCTTACTCCACAGAAATGTGCCGGGATATACCTCATATAAAAATATTTACCAGACAGCTCCGGCTACTTACATAGAGTTGACTGAATCAGGTTCTAAAATATCCAACTACTGGACTCCCGATGCTCTTTTGGAGACCAGACATGATTCATACAGCTCCAAAAACTTTGCTCCATTTGCTGAACTGATTAAATCCAATTTCAGCAACTTTCAGGCACAGCTCAAACCATCCACCAACACAATCACTCTCACCGGCGGCAAGGACAGCAGGACAGGTCTATCTGCTCTGATATCCCTCGGGATCAGCCCTTATGGATTTACTTATGGCAATAAAAATTCCAGGGATGCCATTTATGCCGCAAACCTTGCTCGAAAGCTTTCTCTTCAGCACCATGTTTTTGACCCGCCTTCCTCTTCTGAGTGGTTTGATCGCACAGCGGATGAAATCCTTGCTTACGGAAACCCCGAGATTAGTATTCACCGAGCCCATCGTTTGAATGCCTTTCAGGAGATGTCTCAAATAGCAGAACCAGGAACTGCCTATTACTGCGGTAACATGGCGGGTGAATTTTTAATGGGCCCATATTACGACGATCTTATACATACAGAATTTCTTACCCATTTCTGGGAAAAGAGAACCCTTCTGCCTTTTGAGCCCTTTCTGAAAAAGTACATGCACAGAACTTCTACTGTGCATCATGATGACGTCCTGCACCGCCTTGCACAGATGAAATCCTTTGATCCCTGCCTTTCAAAGAACATGTGTCAGTTCTTTGGCATGTTTGAAAATGGAATACCTCATCATGCTCAGGATATCTTCCTTGCAACGCAATATTTTGATTTTACCTATCCTTTTTTTATTGATATTGACTTTCTTGAAGCCCTTTTCGGCAGTCCTTTCAGCTTTTTTCACACTAACAATAAAACCTTAAATCTATTGCAACGCTATAAGCTTTTTGAATTCAACCTGAATATTCAGCATATTCTCTGTCCTGCCATGGATACAATCCCTTTTGCCAAAAGAGGTTCATACAACACAGAAGAATTCTTGCGAGGCAAGCTATACTGGTCGGCTGTCAAGTCTTTGCGGTTTTTATTTCAGAGAAGAAAATATCCGCCAAGCTTTGTTTACCAATCCGGGTTTAAAGATTTTCTCAACAAACATCTGCTGGTTTTAAAAAATCAAAAAGACAACATCCTGCATGAATTCTATGATATCCCTAAAGCTTTGTCGGACCTGCATAAAGTGAAGTTTCCCTCACCTGAAGGCAGACTGCACAAGTTCTCAAATATAGTCATGCTATACCTTCACTTGAAAAGATTTGGATAGATACCCATTTAAAAAATAGAACCTGGATTAAGAACATTATGTATAATATCTGTCTTTTGGCTAATGAAAATCCGTATGCCCATGAGCCTTGGCTTCGAAGCTTGGATAACTCTTCCCAAGTGAAATCATACGATGTTATCGACCTTACGTCCTATAATTGGATAGAAAGGATTAACAATAAGGATTATCATCTCTTTCTGGCAAAGCCGCCTGGAATGACAGCTCTTTACAAACAGCTCTACGATGAACGGATCTATATTCTTGACCGGGTACTAAAAGCTCCACTTTACCCGACGGCTCAGGAAATATTCATATATGAGAACAAGCGCTTTTTTTACTCCTGGCTGGAAGCCAATCATCTACCCCATCCCAGAACCTATGTGTTTTTCGACAAAGATGAGGCTGAAGATTTCGCAGATCGTATTGCTTTCCCCTTGGTTGCCAAGGTCAATATCGGGGCATCGGGAAGCGGTGTCAGCATTTTGAAGGACAAGGTGCAGACACTGAAATATATCAGGCAGAGTTTTTCTTCCAAGGGAGCACCCAGGCGCTGGGGACCTAATTTGACAAAGGGAAACCTAATCAAACGTGGTTTTCACTACGTGCTTCATCCCGGGGATATACGAAAAAAAACTGCCAAGTACAAGGCGGTGTGGTGTGATAAGCAGAAAGGTTTTGTCATCTTTCAGGAATTCATTCCACATGATTTTGAGTGGCGTATTGTGGCAATTGGAGATTCCTATTTTGCGCACAAGAAGCTGAAGATTGGTGAAAAGGCAAGCGGCTCAACCTTGAAACAATACGACAATCCCCCAATCAGGCTGTTTGATTTTGCAAGAGAGATCATGAGACGCTTCGATTTTGTCTCCCAGGCAATAGACGCATTTGAAACTAAAGACGGAAACCTGCTGATTAATGAAATGCAGTGCATTTTCGGCCAGTCCGATCCATACCAGATGCTGGTGGACGGCAAGCCCGGCAGATATGTTTATCAAAATGGGAAGTGGGTGTTTGAAGAAGGGGATTTCAATACCAATGAATCATACGACCTGCGTCTGGAAACTGCTATTGAATTGTATGAAAAAGGCAGGTTATGAAGGTTCTCTTTGTATCCAGCGGGAATTTAAGGCTTAAACAAAATCCTATAATAATCAACCAAGCTAAATCTTTAGAAAAGCACCATAACATTAGGGTTTATCACTATTTTATTAAAGGAAAGGGCATTTTGGGATACTTGAAAAATATACCTAAGTTAAGAAAGGCGATAAAAAGTTATAAACCTGACCTTATTCACGCGCACTATTCTTTTGCAGGTATAATTTCAGCTTTATCAACCAATAAACCTATTATAACTTCTCTTATGGGAAGTGATATTAATAAGCCTCATTTTATAATAGCTATAATTAAAATATTCAGTTTATATGTATGGTCATGTACCATTGTCAAGTCTGAATATATGAAGAAAAGAATCAACTTACCAAAAGCACACGTTATTCCTAATGGTGTTGACATGGATTTCTTTAGACCAATTGAAAACTGTTGTGCGCAAAAAAAAGTTAATTTTGCTAAGAATGAAAAAAACATATTATTTATAGGTGACCCTGCTCGTTATGAAAAAAATGTGGAATTGGCTTATAAGGCTTGCAATCTTTTAGAAAAAGAAGTCAAAGCTAAAATCAGTATTGTCTATAATACAGACCATAAGTTAATTCCTTATTATTTGAACGCATCTGATGTTCTTCTTCTGACTTCTCGGTGGGAAGGATCTCCAAATGTTATCAAAGAAGCTATGGCATGCAATATTCCAATAGTATCGACAGATGTTGGAGATGTTAAAGAAAACATTAGAAATTGTAATGGATGTTTTATTGTTGACTATGATCCCATGAATATAGCAGAAAGTTTAAAATCCGCATTAAAAACAAATAAACGTACAAATGGTAGAGAACTAATTAGCCATTTAAAATCTGAGTTAATTGCAAATAAAGTAGTTGATGTCTATAGTCATATCATTAATAAAAAATAAGCCATGAAAGTATTACAAATTCTAGGTCATTATTATCCGGTAATCGGTGGAAAAGAGAAAGCAGTTTTACATTATAGTAAAGAATTAGAAAGCAGGGGACACAATGTTGAAATATTGGCATCTGATTTAGATCGCAGAGGTAAAAGGGTAAAAGCAAATCTTTGCGGTAGTTTTGAAGGAATAAAATATAGATTGTTCAGAGGATTCTTTATGCTTGGCCCAACGGCAGTATTTTTCCCAGGTATAATATGGTATTTGCTAACTAAAAAGTATGATAAAATAATCACTAACACATACCGTCAACCACAGACTGATATGGCATTAATTTGTGCCAAACTAAGAGGTAAAAAGTGTTATCTTATGACACACAACCCAATGGTACATAAAAGAAAGGGGTTTAATAAAATTTTTATATTTTTTTATGATAGATTAATTGCACCTATAACATTAAGATTCTATGATGCTATAATATGTCTCTCAAAAGAAAGCTTTCCTTTTTTTAAAAAGTTTGGGGTGAAAGATTCGAGGTTATTTTCTATTCCTTTGGGCGTTGAAGACAAGTTTTTTAAAAAACTACCCTTAAATGAAAATCCATATCTCCAAAAAAATAAGAATTATAAAATTATTCTTAATGTCGGCACATATGGGTTTGTTAAAGGTCAAGATTTATTGATAAGAGCAATAACTTATTTGAAACACGATTATTTAGTTTACTTTATTGGCTCAGATGATGGCTTTAAGAAAACCTTGGTGGACTTGACCAACGAATTGGGCTTATCCAACATACATATTCTAGATGCCAAGTCTCCAGATGAATTAATGAGTTATTACCAGTTTGCAGATTTATTTGTATTACCCAGTAGGTCCGAAGGTTTTGGTATTGTTGTTTTAGAAGCTCTTGCTTCTGGACTCTCAGTTGTGGTGACAAGTAAGGGGTTAGTTAAATCCATAATTAATGATAAGGTGGGTTCAGTAGTGGACTCTCAGAACATAGTGGAGCTTGCCAATAGTATAGAAATTCAACTAAAAAAACCCCATTTTAAAGAAGATTCTATTCGATTAGCTCAAAAATATACATGGAGTGAAGCTGGATTAAAACTAAACAAGATTCTTCTTCATAACTAATAAAAGTTGGGTCTTCTGGGTTTGTTGTGCATAAATTTTAGTTATTTTAAGGTTCTTTGAT